>NZ_JBIBKC010000004.1:0-112914 GCF_042958985.1 Pseudomonas sp. NPDC007930 | reverse complement strand
CCAGCACTGACACAGGCCAAGAGAATCACCCGGCGATCTTCGCGGCGTAGCCGAAAGACATGCGTCAGTTGATCGGCAAGAGCGCCGCCCATCTGCACCGCCGTTCCCTCACGTCCCACAGATGCACCGAAGAGGTGGGAAACCACGGTTCCGATTAGCACCATCGGCACCATGCGCAAAGGCACGATCTTCTTAGGATCATGGATCTCATCGATGATCAGGTTGTTTCCGGCATCAACGGGTTTGCCTATCAAGTGATACGCAAGTCCGACGGCGAAGCCAGCAACTGGCAGGAGCCAGAGCACCCAGGGATGGGCTTCTCGCCATTGGGTGGCATGATCCAAAGAAAGGAGGAATAACGCAGAGGCAGAGCCTGCCAAAAGAGCTACAAGACCAGCAAGCGCAAGCCATTTCGCAATATAGGGCAGTAGGTCGAGTTGTTCAGGTCGTCGAAATTTAGACATTTGGCCAGCCACAAAAAGTAAGTAGGCCTGACCAAAAAGGGATTCTGAGCGCGAACGCCTACAGACCTGGTTTGATCAGGTTTCTGTAGGCATCATCAGCTGCTACGGGCGCAGCGGTTGGTTAATGGAGGAATGCCATCTCCAATGCGCCGATCTTAGCTAGTCCTGTCCAAAATGTAAAATCGTGTTACGGAAAGTCGTCGTCAAGTCACAGCTTATGAAAGCACGTTAGACTACGTAGCATCTTTTCCGACGAAGCCCATCTCAATTGGGGTCTTTATGAAAAACACGAGATATCCTCGCCGAGCATCTTTCCCTGATAGCGACGGTTCTGTTGGGTAAAGAAAGTCACCAGGAAACTTTTCATGTTCATCTCCTCAGCGCGTGTCGAATATTTGATAGGACAGAAGCCCGGCAGCCGTCATTGCCAGCGAACCCAGGACGTGTAGTGAAACTGAGCCGAGCACCCAGAACAGCCTGCCTTTCTGGATTAGGACAACGGTTTCTGCCGAAAACGTAAAAAAGGTAGTTAACCAATCATAGTCCTGTCCTGGATTGGCGACATGAAGCTGATACACCTACGCACCCTGTCTAAGGTTCACGTACGCATCATGTGCACTGGTCAAGTCGGATGCAAACGACTGGTCAAGTCGAATGCAAACGGGTGGTCAAGTGAATGCAATTACACCCATCGCGAGTGAATCAGAGATCGATCCATTTCGACGGTAGTTTTCCCTAGCTGCTCAACAGGTATTTGAAAAGTGCCAGCGAAGAAACACCAGCTGCCACGATCACCAACATTGGTCTTTTCCAGGCAGCCGCTATCGTAATTGCCAATGCAAGAAGTTTTTCAGGGTGTGGCGAGACGAAGTGCGGTGCGATAGCCGCAATCAAAACGCAACCAGGCGCAACGTCTAGTACCGCCCGTGCCCGTGGACTGAGCTTACGGTTTCGCAACAGCAGAAACCCATTGGTTCGCGTGGCGTAAGTCACCAGAGCCATACCTATTATCGTCATGAGAGAGGCGTAACTGATCATTCGACTGAAGCCTCTAGGTATGCTCAAGCAATGCCTGCAACGGTGCCCGCTAATACGAACCACGCGCCTGGAACCAAGAGAAAGGTAGCTGCTGCCACTATCAAGCCAATCAGCCTCGGCTTGGCAAATCGTTCCACATGCCACGGAGCAGGACAATGAAGACCCCTGGGAATGCCGTGGCGAACCCGTAGCGGTCTATATCTCCCAGCACCGGCCCCATCAAAGCGCCGAGAACAGCATACCCCCCCATACCGGATAAAAGGGGAATTACGCTCCCCAGTAGTACGGCCTACAGAAAGCCGTTTCATAACCGGCGAGAGAACGTCGCAGCGTATCGGCATAGCTTATTGCCCAGCCTCCGTCAGCCATGAAGAAAAGGGCCGGAACAATTTTCCTTTTTGGAAGGTGCTGGAGGTATGGGGCCAAAGCAGCGCCCATGACGATATGGCGACTGTTGATCAGGAAGGTGATCAGAATGATCGTCTAAATCGGGATAGGGGCCGACCAGAGCTGAATAGCCGCAAACTCAGATCCCCCAGCGAAATTCAGCCCTGTCATGGTGGTCACTTCCCCAACGGAGAGTCTGACTTGGGATGCTTGAGCTCCTAGCACCATCGCATAGGGCGCGACGGCGAACAGCACGGGGAATGCGTCTTTCACGCCCCTTACAACTTCGGCTCTGATGTTTTCTTCGATCATGGCAGCGTTCTTGTGCTCCAGCGAATAGCGTTATCCAGTGTAGTGGTCTAATGAAACCGGACACCCATTTAGGCGAGAATGCTCGCCACAGAGAGGTGTCTGATGACCAAGCAACGTCGTACCTTTACCCCTGAGTTCAAGCGCGAGGCGGCGTGCCTGGTGCTCGACCAAGGCTACAGCCATACCGAAGCAGCCCGTTCGCTTGGGCTTGTTGAGTCGGCCTTGCGCCGTTGGGTGAACCAGCTCCAGCAAGAACGTGGCGGTACTACTCCGACCAGCAAAGCCCTGACGCCTGAGCAGCAAAAAATCCAGGAACTCGAAGCCCGTATCAACCGGCTAGAACGGGAAAAATCCATCTTAAAAAAGGCCACCGCGCTCTTGATGGCCGAGGAACACGAGCGTTCGCGTTAATCGATCAACTTCGGGCTCAAGAGCCGATTGATCTGTTGTGCTCGGTATTTGAAGTAACCCGATCGTGCTACTACGCGTACTGCCGGAAACGTCGGTATCCAGATGCCGAACGGGTGGTTTTGCGCAGTCGCGTGAACAAGCTGTTTACGCAAAGCCGAAGCGCTGCGGGCAGCAGGAGCATCATGCTGATGATGAAAGAGGACGGCATGCAGATCGGGCGATTCAAGGTACGTAAGTTGATGCGCGAGATGAACTTGATCAGCAAACAGCCGGGCTCACATGCCTACAAAAAGGCGACCGTGGAGCGACCTGATATCCCGAACGTGCTTGATCGAGGGTTCAGCGTGGCGTCCCCCGACAAGGTCTGGTGCGGTGACATCACGTACGTTTGGGCCGAAGGTCGGTGGCACTATCTAGCGGCGGTAATCGATCTTTATGCGCGCCGGGTTGTGGGCTGGGCGTTCTCGGCCAAGCCCGACGCCGACCTGGTGATCAAAGCGCTGGACATGGCCTATGAGCAGCGTGGTCGGCCTCAAAATGTGCTGTTTCACAGTGATCAAGGCAGTCAATACGGCAGCCGGAGTTTCCGCCAGAGACTATGGCGATACCGCTTCACACAGAGCATGAGTCGGCGCGGCAACTGCCATGACAACGCGCCAATGGAGCGGCTATTTCGCAGCCTGAAAACTGAATGGATACCGACGGTGGGCTATATGAGCGCTTCGCTAGCGCAACAGGATATTGGCCGGTTCCTGATGGAGCGATACAACTGGCGGCGACCGCATCAGTTCAACGAAGGGCAAACGCCTGCGGTCGCTGAGGAAAAACTCAATTCAGTGTCCGGGATCAGTTGACCACTACACGGGGCGTATAGGCAGTTGATTTTTCTATAAAAAAACCCCCTTCATTAGCAAGGGGGTTCTTAGTGTTTTTTAGATTAATGTATACGCTTTTGCCTACCTGAATTTCACTGGCAAAATACTCATATCCGTCTGTGTATACATTCGCGAAGCTCAGCGCTGGCGGGGCTTTCATCAAGTCTTAGCCGGTACGCTCGGGTAAAAACGTATACTTTTGACCGTTTCAGCTTCATTTTCAGGGTCGAAGTATACGCCTTATCAGCCAAATTTCGACCCAAAATTTTCTTACGTGGACGTCCCTGACCAACCCGAAGCTGCAGGTAAATTGTCCGCCCGGATAAGCTAGCGCCCATCGACAAGGATTGCGATTTCACCATAGCCCTTGAAAGCTTGGCCCATCCGATTTTGGAGGCTGGGTGGGACGCCCGATCTGAATAGTCACCGGAATTGGGAAATCTACACCTACCAAAGCCACCTCACCTTGCTTCAGATTGGGCAAGAAAGCGGCGGCTGAACGATCCAGCTCCCCACACGCACGTTCAACCACTTCTCGGTCACGGTCATTGGTCAGTCTATGAACCAGCAACGTGCCCATCTGACTCAACACTCCTTCGGTAATGTCTCGTGGTCGCTGGGTGACCAGGCAAATGTTGAGTCCGTACTTTCGGCCCTCTTTCGCGATGAGTTCGAACGCATCCAGGTTCTGAACGTCATCTTCACCTCCTAGGGTTTTCCCTAGGAAGTTGTGAGCCTCGTCCAAAATGACGATCAACGGTCGCTGTCGAAAGGCCTCGTGACGGGCTCGCAGCAATAGCAGTCTGCCGATGGCGTTGGCGATGACTTCTCTCGCGTTGAATTCATAGCCGACTGAGCTGAGGCATATTCTGAACAGCCGCTTTTCTCCAGCGATAAATTCATCGAGATGTTCAACCAGGCTCGGAAGGCCTTCTGCCGGGCGAAACACACAGCTCAACGACGGAGAGTCCATTACGCTCATGATTCGCGTCATGAGAGAGGAGCAGTACGATAGCTCGGTGCTTGCAGCGCCCCATCTGGTCATGTCGTTGTTGTATCCCGTCGGCATGCAGCATTCCTCGACAATTTGCCGAACCAACATGCTCATATCGAAGGGAAGATTTGGATTGCCTACCCGGTTGGCGTTGTCATCCCTGTTCATCGCTCGACGAAAATCAGCTTTGAGTTGACCTACCTTCGGGACGTACCCTTCTGTGAAGATATCTGGAGCTAAGGCGGCAAGCCTCAGGCTCCTTATGGCTTCTCTGAGTTTGGGGCCTTGGGTTTTACCTGACGGCTGGAAGAGTGCGATGAAATCAGTTTCATTGAAGCATCTGGGCGGAATACCTACCTCAAGAGAGCCTGGAGTTCGATGCAGCGGGTTTCCGAGATGGTGATGTGTTGTGTCTTCCCCTTCGAGTGACCGGTATTCCCCTGTCGCGTCCACAAGCACGATCTTGCAAGCGTATCGACGGCATTCCTCGATGAGCTTTGAAGTCGTCCAACTTTTCCCACCTCCAGTTGAGCCCAAGATCGCGCAATGTCGACCAAAGAGTTTTTCTGGCGTTACAGCAATCGCGAAACCGCCATCCCCAGATACATGTCCGAGATTGAGCGCTACGCGAGGGGGCTCCCCATTTATCCCGCTCGAAATCAGTGTCGGGATTTTGGAGATAAACGAGCCGGGTGCTGAGTAGACCCGGTCTCCTAGTCGTGGGTAGGAGCTGACGCCTGCAGTGACCTTCAAGGTGTGTGGGTGAACAGACCCTAGCAGGCGTATCAAGCCGATTGCGTCAATAGCCTGCGTGCCAGCGAAGTCTTGGGAAATTTCGGTACGCTCACGATCAGGAAGGTTCACTTCAGTAATGCGTCCTAGGAGCACCGCTTGCTGACCCTCGATCAGTACCAGTTCCCCCACCTCACCTTTGCCATAGCGATTTTGACCTAGATATCGACCGCTGTTTTCTCCAGCATGTGCCAGGTTGATTTTGATCAATTGCGCTGCAACGCTGGTGACCACTCCGATTTTCAGTGTGCTAAGAAGTATCCCTTCTGGAGACATGGTTATCTACCGATCCGTTTAACAGCATTCGCCAACTGTTCAGCTGGCGAAGCGGTGCGCAGGTGGGGGATGTGAGCCGCCAAATCGCCAAATGAACCGCTGACGAAATGGACGTCGAAACCGCGTTCAGCGAGATCGCGGAATTTTCCCCAGTAGGGGCTCGATCCATTGTCCCCACGGTTGTGGACATGGCTGATGCCATTGTAGTCGCAGAGAATCAGCTTCAGGCTGGGGTTGGATTGCAATGCCGAATAAATCGGTTCGGAAAGGTGGTCATCGTTAAACCCGAATCCTGACACAACCAGGCAGCTGTTTGGTTGTCGTAAAAACTCCAGAAATCTTGAAAGCAGCTCCAAGTGGGGTTGAAGAAACGCTTGCTGGTATTTTCCTTTTGCGGGATATATTAGGCACGCGTTTTCCGGCGTCGGTCGGCTGTCCTCGTAGATTTCATGACCATCTCGGCTCCAGCTGACTGATCCGTGTAGCTTCAGCAGTTGAAAAATGCCTTCGGCAAACTCGTGGCTGTCTGCCTCCCGGCGTACGATGTCGTACGTGAAATGTTTGCCGTCAAACCGGCGTCTGCGGGTGTAGGAAAATCCGTCAATAATGACCATACCCAGTTCCGACGCTGCCGTTTCGAAACACATGTCATAGTTTGTAGTAAACACCTTCAGGCGCGGGTCACGAACCCTTCTCCTAGCCAGCTTCTGGAGGAGTTCACGATATGCCGATATGTCTGAAGTGGGCAGGGTAATGAACGTTGAGCAAGCGTGTAGGATTTGCTCCTTCACGAGTGCGACAAACTCATCAACGACTGGGTCGTCATTGAACGCCAGGTAGGCATCGCACTGTGATAAGAAATGCTCGATGTTCGGATTTCGGCGCTCGGCGTAACGGACACGCTCAGTAACCTGCTGACCGGCAGCTGTCAGCGCATGGGTCTGCGGGTCGCACATCGAGTCTTGCCATAGCTTCCACATGCTAGGCCCGCCTGGGTTGCCTAGAGATGTACCGCTTCCAGCAAAAAACCCTAGGTTAGGTACCTGAAGAGCAGACGAAAACATCTCGCTAAGCCTATTCCTGTTCGAGCTGATCATATTTTCATCATCAGGCTCGACCCCTTTCAGGACTTGATAAGCCTCAGCTGTCAGCGGCATCCACTCACTCGCACCTGGCGGAAGGTATGCCTGCTGCCCTTGGTACGGAGGTGGGAGAGGAATTACAGGCAGTCGTGGTGGAGGGACAAATGGAGGTGCGTCGACTGGCATAGAACACGATCCTGTGTTGTGAAATGAAAGCCATACAGCCTCGGTCTTCAACCGTTCCCAAGCTGCCTGTGTTGATATCTGCTTGGCATCATATCGCAAGCGGACTTAGCGACGTATGGCAGATCGCCTACACCGGAGCCGAGTCAGATGGGGAGTCCATGGGGGATCAGCCAAGCTCCAAACCTCCGAGCATATGATGGCTGACGAGTGATATCTCCGTCGCGCTGCTGAAGTGATCGGCGATCACTGAAGCCCGGATCATCGAGTCCCGTCACTAGGTATTTGTACAAGCGAGCTGGATATGTTTATATGCGTATATTCGGTTATTCACATATTGAGGTTGATTGCTTGTGAGCCTTCCACCACACACCTTCTTCAAATGCCTCGGGGACGAAACCCGCGCTCGGATTATGCTCATGCTTTCGGCTGAGGGTGAGCTGTGCGTCTGCGAGTTGATCTGGGCTCTGGACGATAACCAGTCGAAGGTTTCCAGACACCTTGCACAGTTGCGTGCTTGCGGGTTACTCGCGGATCGCAGGCAGGGTCAGTGGGTTTACTACCGGCTGCATCCCGAGCTTGAACAGTGGGCGCTGGATGTTCTGAACGTCACTACGCAGGCCCACCTGTCTTGGGTTAACGACCATCAAGGAAGGCTGGCTTCCATGGAAGACCGGCCCGTACGCCAGGCCTCCTGCTGCTGACCTCCTGATCTGGAAGATACCCATGCTCATCGCTGCGTCGATTTTCGTAGTTACGCTCGTCCTTGTTATCTGGCAACCCAAGGGGTTAGGTGTCGGCTGGAGCGCGGCAGCGGGTGCCGTTTTGGCACTACTGGCTGGCGTCGTGAGCCTGGGGGATGTGCCGGTGGTGTGGCACATCGTCTGGAACGCTACCGCGACTTTCATCGCCGTAATCATCATCAGTTTGCTGCTTGATGAAGCGGGTTTATTCAAATGGGCAGCGCTTCATGTCGCCCGCTGGGGCGGTGGGAAAGGCGGGCGCCTGTTTGCTTTGATGATCTTGCTCGGGGCAGCCGTCTCGGCGCTTTTCGCCAACGACGGCGCAGCACTGATCCTCACTCCCATCGTTATAGCGATGCTCACGGCGTTGCGCTTTAGCCCTGCATCGACCTTGGCGTTCGTGATGGCCGCAGGCTTTATCGCCGATACCGCCAGTCTGCCCATGGTGGTGTCGAACCTGGTCAACATCGTTTCGGCAGACTTTTTCAGCGTAGGTTTCGGAGAGTACGCTTCAGTCATGTGGCCAGTGAACCTAGTGGCAGTGGCCGCGACGCTGTTCATGCTCTGGATGTTTTATCGAAAGGACATTCCCGCCCAGTACGACGCGAATGAGCTTGAGGCACCAGAGGCTGTGATTCGTGACCGGGCGACCTTCATTGCTGGCTGGTGGGTGCTTGGCCTACTACTGGTTGGCCTGTTCGCACTGGAACCGTTAGGCATCCCTATCAGCGCCGTCGCTGCTGTGTGTGCGGTGATCCTGCTGGTCATCGCAGGGAAAGGCCACATCATCTCGACGAGGAAAGTCATCAAGCACGCACCCTGGCAGATCGTCGTGTTCTCGCTGGGCATGTATCTGGTGGTCTATGGCCTGCGCAATGCCGGTCTGACTGACTCCCTCTCGGGATTGCTTAACACGTTCGCCGAACATGGACTGTGGGTCGCGACCTTCGGCACGGGCATCACCGCTGCGCTGTTGTCCTCGATCATGAACAACATGCCGAGTGTGCTCATCGGCGCTCTATCCATTCAGGGTAGCGACGCTACGGGCTTGGTGCGTGAAGCCATGATCTACGCCAACGTCATCGGCTGCGATCTCGGCCCAAAGATTACCCCAATCGGAAGCTTGGCCACGCTGCTGTGGCTCCATGTCCTGGCGCAGAAAAATATCCGTATCACCTGGGGCTACTACTTCAAAGTCGGCAGCATCCTCACCCTCCCTATCTTGCTGGTAACGCTTGCGGCACTGGCGTTGCGGCTGAGCATTCCCGTCTAGGAGACACCCATGAAAGTACTGTTTATGTGCACGGCCAACAGCTGTCGGAGCGTTCTCTCTGAGGGGCTGTTCAACCACTCGGCCCCGGACGGTTTTACTGCCGTCAGTTCAGGCAGCTTCCCCAGTGGGCAACTGAATCCCCGCGCTGTGAGCACGCTGCAAGCGCTGGGCATCGACACCACAGATCTCTACAGCAAAGGTTCAGAGGTCTTTTCGGACTCACCACCCGATGTGGTTATCACCGTTTGTGACAAGGCCGGAGGCGAACCCTGCCCGGTCTATTTTGGGCCTGCTGTCAAAAGCCACTGGGGCCTTGCCGACCCTTCCGATGTTGAAGGAACGGACAGCGACATACAGGCTGCATTTGACTCGACCGTCGTCCAAATCAGAAAGCGTTTCGACGCGTTCTTCAGCCTGGATCATTCGGCGTTTACACCGCAGGAGCTGAAGTGCGAGCTAGATCGGATAGGTGAACTGTAATGGACGAATTTTCCTCGGAGGGCAGTCCGGAAATTCCAAATCTGGATTTATCAGTGATCGACGTCCCAACACTGGATCGTCTTCAAAACAACGACCAAGCGACTCACAAGCCACGCATTTTGTTGTTGTACGGTTCAACCCGTGAGCGCTCTTTCAGTAGGCTACTGACTCAGGAGGCGGCACGCATCCTGACTCTAATGGGGGCCGAGGTCGTGATCTTTGACCCGTCAGGTCTGCCTCTCCCTGATGACGCCCCGGAAGACCATCCAAAGGTTAAAGAGTTGCGAGATCTGGTTCTGTGGTCAGAGGGACAGGTGTGGTGTTCGCCAGAGCGTCACGGTGCAATGTCTGCTGTATTCAAAGCCCAGATCGACTGGATTCCTCTCACGATGGGCGCTGTCCGGCCTAGCCAGGGCAAGACGCTCGCCGTAATGCAGGTCTGCGGTGGATCACAGTCCTTCAACACGGTAAACCAGCTGCGGATCCTCGGGCGCTGGATGCGAATGATCACCATCCCAAACCAATCGTCCGTACCCAAGGCGTTCCTGGAGTTTGACGATGCAGGGCGTATGAAGCCATCTGCCTACTACGACCGTGTGGTGGACGTGATGGAAGAACTGATGAAGTTCACGTTGATGGTTCGGGGCCGGGAAACGTATCTGGTAGACCGCTACTCCGAGCGTAAGGAAAGCGCTGAGGCACTCTCGAAACGGGTCAACCAAAGATCGATTTGAGCCACCAAGGGGATTAAGGATGAGCAACATCAGCACAGTCAGGATTGCGCAGCTTTCGGACGCGCAAGATATCCAGGCAATCTACGCACCGATGGTTGAGCGTACCGCGATTTCGTTCGAGCTAGAGTCCCCTTCAGTCGAAGAGATGGCCAAGCGGATTAAATCGACTTTGCCGACTTACCCCTACCTCGTAGCGGAGCGAGACGGCCAGGTGATCGGCTATGCATACGCCAGTCAGCATCGTGCTCGTGAGGCCTATCGCTGGTCGGTCGACGTCACGGTCTATATAGCGCCCAACGCACACCGTAGCGGCGTTGGCCGGGCTCTCTATGACGTATTGCTGCCGACACTGAAGAGGCAAGGCTTTCACGCAGCCTATGCCGGGATCGCGCTTCCCAACGATGGCAGCGTGGGGCTACACGAAGCGCTTGGCTTCGCTCACATCGGTACGTATCCAGAAGTAGGATTCAAGCATGGTGTCTGGCATGACGTCGGGTATTGGCGAATTGCGCTGGATGTCGCGAGTCCGCCGAAACCAGCCGTGCCGTTCAATGAGATTAGTCCGCAGATCTAGCCTGGAGCCTACCTATTCAACATCACGTCGCCAAAGGTCGTGTACTGTCTGCTTGGGTATCCCCAGCATCTCGGACGTCATCTTTTGACTCATTCCTTCTGCCTTGCACTTAAGGACTTTCTGGAGTTTTTCTGGATCGACCGGCTTCCCTGGCCGGCGCTCAACCACCGCTCCCGTAGCGACCTCTGCTTTGAGGACTTCGCCACCACCGGAATGCTCAAAATCGTCTAGTTCTGCCTGTACCTTCTGCAGAAGCATTTGGGTGGAATGGCCGCTATTCGCTGACAAAGTCAGTGCTAGGAATGTGAGCGGGCTAATCCCTAGCCCTGCGCAGATCGATTCGAGCTTGTCCAGCGTGACCGTTGATGCTCCCTTCTCCAAGCGGAACATGTAGGTACGGCTGCTTCCATAATTTAGGCTCTCTTGGCTATGGCGGCCCTGGCGACGCAAGGTACGAAGCACGGCGGCCAAGGCAAGCTTAAGCGACATGAAAATTCCTCAAAGATGAGGATAAAGCCACGTTGCCCAGTCCGGTTCTACTGTATATAGTGAACAAGTCCGGACTGCTGTGAGCGCCTGTTTTCATGAAAGGGCTCTGGGTATGTGCTGGGGGCTTCCGCTATGCGGGCGAGTCGGTGGGATCAATCCAGGAGCCTGCGAGGCCTTCGTTTGAACCTCAATATACCGGTAAAACGTCGTTCAGCTCATGATCGATGAGGCCGGGACTAAGGCTAAAACCGAACCAGCGTGGCCGGTTCACTGCGATATCAGAACCGTAACGGGTCTTATGAAAATCTTGATTTATTCCGATCTGCACAATGAGTTTGATCGCTTTGAGCCGCCGCTAGCAGAGGTCGATCTGGTGGTGCTTGCAGGGGATATTGATCTGCGAACACGGGGCGTTCTATGGGCCAATGACTCCTTTGACTGCCCGGTAATCTACTGCTGCGGCAACCACGAGCTGTACCAAGGGCACATCGATCGGACGCTTGCGAAAATGAAAGCCGCAGCTCACAGCCACGTTCGTGTCATGGAAAACGAAACCTTAATCCAAGGTGATGTGCGTTTCTTGGTTGGTACGGCTTGGACTGACTTCACTGGTACTGGTGATGTTGTGGCAGCTTCCTCTGTCTGCGCTAGAGAGATGACTGACTTCCGCGTAATCAGGGCAGGGGATAACTACAGGCGGTTACGCCCTGCCGATGTCATTGAGAAGAACCGATTGACTCGTGAGTTTCTCAAGCGCGAGCTGGCGATCCCTTTTCCCGGAAAAACCGTGGTCGTGAATCACCATTGTCCGATACCAGAGGCAGCTGGAGATGAGAACGAAGGACACATCAGTGCTGCTTATTTCAATCGGTGGTACGACTTTATTGCTCAAGCTGACGGATGGATTTTTGGCCATACCCACCACGCCATTGATGTCCATTTTGGCCAGTGTCGGGTGATTTCCAATCCGAGGGGGTATCCCTCGGAAGTTACCGGGTTCGACCCATACAAAATTGTGGAATTCTGATGCGCCGCACCATAAAACGAACTACTGCCGAAGTTCTGCCAAGCAGCATTCCGGATGAGGTCTTGCAAGCGAGCGCTATCGATTGGGAGGTGATGGTTGATGCATATCTTTTTGGCGCAGCGTTTGTAGGGGGCTGCTATGCCGCCCGTGCGTTCCTAGATCGCTCTGGAGCGATTGACGACGGCATGACGGTACTGACCCCCGTGGTGGGGGTGATGGTCGAGAGGAGCGGGTTTGTGCTCGTACGAAGCCTGAGCGGCCAGGATCACTACGTTATCGTCAGCCGGCATGAGCCAGTTAGGGAATAAGAAATCGGTGGAAACGAAAACTCCCGATGATGTGGTTAATGCTGCCCGCCTAAATTTTGGCATCGGTATCACTGCCTATTTGCACCACCCTGAGGTCTGCGGGTTTTCGCTGACAGGGCGAGTCTATTTTGATCGCAAGGACAGATTCCAAAATGGTCGCCTGATTCGGACGTCCGATGTTCTGGAGTTTGTCGAAATTGGTGACCACCTCGTGGCGGTTACACTCACTGGCAGTACCTACGTACTGGTAGCGCCCAGCTGCGAAATGCTGACGCTGCCTGGGGGTTGACGATGGAGTGGAGGGGCAGGGCTCCACGAGGCGGGCTGGCGCCAGCATATCGAGGGCTGAACAGTTGTGCCCAAGTGGTGCAAGGCACACTTTCATGAGCTCTGGTTGTAAATTTTGACTAGATCCACCCTCGAATCAGGTGATGCATGATGAGATACCGGGCCGTGCTTCTAGATGCATTCGGCACAATCTTGAGAATCAAGACTGGCAAGCATCCATATCGACAGCTTCTGAAGGAAGGGCTTCGTAACGGACGCCGTCCGAATCCTGATGATGCAAAAAAATTGATGACATTTAACGGAGGATTGCCCCAAGCAGCTGAGTACCTAGGTATCAGCGTTCACCCTCTCCGGTTGGCTGAAATCGAAGAAATGCTTGAGCAGGAAGTCGACTCGATAGTCGCATTTCCCGATGCTTTGGAAGCAGTCGCCCTGTTGCAGCAGCATGAGCTTCTACTGGCGGTCTGCAGCAATCTGGCGTACCCATACGGTCGTGCGGTCAAAAGGTTATTTCCGACCATGGATGGGTTCGGCTTTAGCTACGAAACTGGCTTGGCTAAACCAAATCCATGGATGTACCGAGCAACCTGCGAAATGATAGACGTTGAGCTCGACAACGTGTTTGGCGAGCACAGAGTAATTATGGTAGGAGATTCCCTACGCTGCGATTGCCATGGCCCGCGCGAAGTGGGGATTACCGGCATACATTTGGATAGATCAGGGGGTGGTCGCATCAGTGATTTGACGGGCTTTGCCCACCATGTGCTTCGCGAGTCGTAGCATTGTTGAAGGGGTGTCGCCGAAGGGTATCTGAGGCATTCATTCATCCTTCCAATACCAATCAGGAGCACCAGAGTGTAAACCTATTTTTCATACTGTAAGTCGATGAGGTTTACACGATGATTTTCTGGCTTACTGCTACCTGCTTGGTAAGCTCCCAGGCAGGTGAGCGCTACTTCCTATCGAATCTCTTTGGGCTTCGCGTACGGTAGTGGTCGTTCAAGCTCATCGAGAGTCATTTTGCCGCTACGAATGACGTTGTGGCTCCATCTCAGGAACTGTTCTAGTAAGGCGTGGTTTTCACGGGTCAGGCGCTTGACCCTTTCCTCAAGAAGCCTCACACGTTCTAAAGCCTTCTCAGTCTCTATGGCGCTGCGGGAGGTAGTCACGCCGCCATCATCCTTAGCCTGCTCCTTGGCGTGATCCCAGGCCGACTTGATGCGTGGATGTCTGAGCATTGCTGCCTTGGTGTACTTATGGCCGATATCTACCTCAAGCATGGCCAGATATCGATCCCAAGTGAGCTTCCCAGTCCAGCCGTCCAGCAGGCGTACGGCTTTTTCGATCCCCGTATCGTTTAGTTTTGGCGCGCCCATTCAGAAGAACCCCATATCAAGCAACAGCTTTTCGTCAGCATCAGTTTCGGTCTCAGGCTTGGCAAGGTTGGTGCTTGGGCCGGCCTGGTTGATGATCCTTACCGCCTGCGCTAGCCCGGCTTTTGACTGAGGTTGGTCAGGAGGTGGGAGAGTCAGCAGGGTGCCATCTGGAATGCTTGGATCGTTCAGCATCTCAAGAACCAGTTTCCAGCGCTCAAGCTTGGGCAGATGCAACTTCAACCAGCGGGCTGCGCCCGGCTCGCCTTCCTCTACAGCCTTTTGGGCATCTGCTACGGCCTTCTCGTGCATTTTGAATTGAAACTCAGCTTCATCAAGGTGGCGTTGTTCGCCCTTAACGAATGTGTGCTCACCACAGCTCACGCAATCCTTGTCCTTGGGGCAAGGCGTGAGAGCGTGGTCGTGGCGGCAAATGCCGTAGCGGGTGCGGTGTGTCGCTCCCAACTCAAGCTTGAGCGCCTCTTCCCTGGTAAGCCCATGGGTGACTTCAATAGAGCGCACTTTCGCTTCGAGCTGACCTGCTACCTGCAGTGGTTTACCTACATCCCCGAGCTTGAGGTAGGCCTCAATGAAGACCTCTTGGGGAAGATGGTCGTACCATTCGTTCTGACTGATGTTCTTACGCCCAGACCAAAATGCAATCAGGGCCTCGCTCAGGTGCTTGCTCTGAGCCAAGGTGTTCAGCAGGTGACGGAAAGCATGGGTGGAGATGCCCATGGGGCTGCCATCCGGATTGGCTTTGCTATTCCGTGTGAACACCGTGACTCCGCTGGGATTGGTACCCAACTGATGGTTGATCTGGTTCGTAGAAATTGGAGATGGCAGGTATAACAGGGTTTCCCCATCAGGCCGCAAAACGTTAGTAGGGAGAACAAAGAGGGCCTCGTGCCATTTGATCTTGGTATGCCCATCCAGGATCGGGAAAATAGCAGGCAATTTCCCCAGTACGTATCTTTCCAGAGAATCAAATTCGTATAGCGGGGCGAGCCCTGTTTTTCTGGAGTCTTGCATCCGACTCCGGTCATTTGTAACTTCGCCAGTTGCTACCAATCCGTAGCCTCTCTTGGCGTGCGAAGTTTGAATTGCTGTTTCCTTGCCCAGAATTTGTGACACCTCTTTCAACGTTATCGGAGATCCGCGCAGATGCTCAGTGCCGGGAGGAAGATAGAGGTCTTTAGGATTGTTAAGGTACCACTCTGCGGCTTTTCGGGCGGGGGCACCCAGCTCCGCTAGATATCTGACTGTAGATTCAATGATGGCTTCAAATTCATCGCTTGCGGCGAATTTTGTCATTGGCATAGCCCCCTTGGCGGGTGCCCATGCGATACCCATTATGGGCCCATCTTTGGTGTCAGCGCGACGTATGCAGTTGACAGGCAAACTGAGAATCTCACTGGCGCGGCTTGGTGCATACATGGCCAATGTGACGAAAGCAGTTGCTACCCTGTCAGGCATGGCTTTGCTTTTATGGTGGATATCAGCCAAGGCGAGAATAGATTCAAGGGATGGAAGCCTTGATGTGGATTTTTCGGCGTCTTTGGTAGAGACCCTGTCATTCCGCACAGGTTGTTTGTACTCGAATGGGCTGCGCCATTCGAGTATCACTGGAGTTAGACGAGCCGGGTTAACGATTTCCGTTACCACTCGCTCCAAAACTCGACCCATGGGCCAGGCATCCTGAAACTTCTCTCTGAGTATTTCAGCTGCCCTATCGAGCACAAATGGCGTGAGCTTGGTAATGCACGGCTTCAATTTAAAATCAATTAAAGCTTGTTCGATTACACGTAAAACCCCTAAGTGCCTATTGTATTCAACAAGGCGAAGGCGTCGCATCGTTTCGCTGAACGCAGATTTTGCAAAATCCATGAAGCATGGGTCGAGCGGTATTTGAACCAAGGGCTTATTGCCGGATTTGTCTTTTAAAGATCTGAAGTACACCAGCTTCTTAGTTTTCCCCTGAGCTCTGCCGATGACAAAAGTTGTGATGTCCCAGATGTTATCTTCCCACTCAACATTGGCGAATGGTGTATTTTTGCGAGCATGCTCTATATAGCGATTCAGGTTTTCCTGAGCGCTTAAATCATCTTTGCCTACGAAGTGAACAATTGTTCCCATTACTCAGTACCTGCCGATTCATCTCGGAGAGCAATGATTTGCTGGATCGCAGACATGGCATTGTGATTGATCTGACGGATCCTGGGTTCCGTTTCCATTTCTTGGTCGGCCACCAATGAGACCATCAATGTCTCCCAGGGGGCGCTCAAGAGAGGCTCGAAATGCGCGCAGCCGGCTAAGCATGCTACCGGGGCATTTTGGTGGCAGTCGGCGCGTGTCCCGCAAGCGCCTACAGGCTTGCCCATCAGCCGGAGAAAGTCCGTTATCACGGCGTCGGGATCGCCCGCCCTGGTTGCTTCCTCAAGTCCAGAGATAGACTTCCCTTGAAACGCCCTCGCGAAGTACCCCATTTCTTTCCCCAAGGCATCACGCACGGGTTTCTGCAGTTCGGGCATGGAGGCTCTGTAGTAGTGAATGCAGGACGTGCTGCGGTGTGTGAGAAGTCGTGCCACTTCGTAGTCAGATGCTCCTTGCGCTAGGGCTCGGGTAGCCAGTGTGTATCTGAAGCGATAGGGATTAATCGGAATTTTAGTTCCGAGGCGTTCGGAGTAAGTGTCTAGCTTTTCCAAACAAGATATAACGCGGCTTCCTAGTGCCTGGGCTGAGGGCTGATCAAATAATCTGCATTCAGCCTGGCTCATGCCTCTGGCGTCTTGATCCAAATACATTATGAGGCATTCAGCAAGCACAGTGGGGGCTCGGCGCGCCCAATATTCATTTGAGGATGTCATCTCGCCTTTAGCGAGCGGAACTTTTAAGGTGACTTCCATCCCGTTCCTGCTGTGGATGATTACATCACTCTTTTTCATTCGAAAGGCTTGGGCGGGCCTTACCCCTGTTCCGATAAAAAACCAGCATATAGTGAAGTCAGCTTGACTTATTGTCCTGTCTGAATATGCTCGATTGAGTTGGTGGTGAATGTTGTGGATTTCTTGCTCGGTGAAAGCCCCCCTTTCAGGGTCGTTGGTTACAAGATTGAAATATGCACCAACCCCTTGCTCCTCCCATTTTATTGGGTGCTTGATGAAGTCACAGACCTGCTCTGAAAGTCCACGCATTTCGTGTGCGGAAATCTGGCGTAGCAGCGGGATAACGAATGCTCTGTAGCTCGGGTGGGTGTTATTTAGCAAGTTTATTTCAGGGATATCGATTTCAGTCTTGCCTTTCATTTCAGGCAATGCAAACCAGTTGGCTACGGCATACATAACAGTATTGCTGTAGGATAGGCTGTGCGTGGATAGCAAATTCTTGTATGAAGCATAAATGCTTTCATGCAGCAGGTTGCCCGGCTCAAGTATATCGAGCCTCATTGGTTTTGAATTGCCGTCGCGATCTGCAATGCGCTCCTTTTTGCCCATTTCGATCTCAATTATCCTACCGTCCAGTAGAATCACCTGATCCTTTTTTGTAATGGGGGGGTGTTTGCTAGTTGTGGAGCTTTTGTTTGAAATGTTCATTGCTCTACTTCATCTTTCTTTGTGCGCAAGTCGTTTGCCAAGTCCTCTGCGATCCTGTCAGCCTTTTCGCGAATATGCCGACGTGAGTAGCGCTCTTCCATTTTGGATTCCTTCGACCAACCGTTGAAGCGGGTTCTCACCCGCTTCTCCTCCTCGGGCCTCATCCGTTTCTCTGGAGGGAGGCTATCGATCTTTCTGCTTAAACGATCATTCCACGTCCTGCGCAGTGCATGCGGCGCAATACTCTCTGATAGCTCGTTCTTTCGACGCAGCTCCCGGAACGTGAGGTTGATGGCCTCTACGGACAGGTGGTCGCCTTTAGCGGTTGTGAAAAGGTAACCGTGCCTCCTGGATTTGACGGGAATCTTGGCCCAGTGCCTCATCACGAACTCATGGAAGTCGTCTGCGGTTTGCTCGGAGATGGGCAAGGTTCTGGCAATCGTTTTCGAAACACGTACCTTCACTCGTCGGGCTGCATGATCAATGTCCTCCACCTTGATGTATCGCAACTCACTGCGTCTGACCGCTGTTTCGTTGAAGATCCGGTACATCAGGTGATTGCGGTACTGATGAAAATCAGACTGAAATGGATTGGTCACTGAGCCTGGCTCAAACGCCGCATCGATGGCTGTCATGAGATCTTCAGAAAGCCCCTCTGGCGCATCTCCCTCATCAGAGGGGGTGGCCCGAGGCTCTTGGGCTCGCAGGGCAGCAATCGCGTTCTCACGAGCCTTGGCGAGGTCTTTGCGGGGTTTCTGGGAGGCTTTAGGGGCAATGCGTTCGTGATTGAACTGCAGAAAGTTCGCCACGGTTCGGATCCGGTAACCACCTTCGACTGCGGAAATCAATGTCCGCTCTGGGGTCGGTGTACCGCCGCTGCGCACCTGTTCAAGCCGCACTACCTTGTTGGATCTTACTTCCAGAGAGGCTTCGACAAGCCGATCCTGTGCCGCCCGATCAAGGCGAAGGAAGAAGGCCAAATCCTCGCACTGCTCCATCGACAGGAATGACTCGGAGCGCAGCTCTACCTCCAGATCAATCTTTCTGGTTGTCGCCCATAGGTAGGCCATACCTACAGCGCGGAGAACCTTTTCGATGGTGGTCAAGGCAAAGCCAACGTCCCTGTATCGGAGAGTGGCATACACATTGGGCAGGAAGAGCGGGCGTCCTTCCTGATCGACCAGCACGGCCATCGGAAGGTCGTCTGATGCGGTGAAGGATCTGATGGAGTAACTAGGCAATGTATACGGTTCCGACCTATGAGCTAGATAGGGCGGCGAGTATAGGGAGGGGTATACGAGAAGTAAACCCTCCAACCCCTTGTATCTATTGGGGTTGGAAGGTCATGGGTTTGACTAAGTATACGCTTTAATACTTATGAACCCTATTGGCAGGCTTCGCAATCCGGCTCGTCGATCGCGCAGGCTTTCGGCACCGGGGCGGGGCCGGCGGCCTCGACCGGGGCGCTGTCGCCACCGCTGGACACGGCGTTGAGCTTGCCGGTGTTGATGGTCGACTTCTCGGTGCTGGTCGCGGCCAGGGCACGGAGGTAGTAAGTGGTTTTCAGGCCACGGAACCAAGCCATGCGGTAGGTCACGTCGAGCTTCTTGCCCGAGGCGCCGGCGATGTACAGGTTCAGCGATTGCGCCTGGTCGATCCACTTCTGGCGGCGGCTGGCGGCTTCGACGATCCAGCGGGTGTCGACTTCGAACGCGGTGGCGTAGAGGTCTTTGAGCTCCTGCGGGATGCGCTCGATCTGCTGCACCGAACCGTCGTAGTACTTCAGGTCGTTGATCATGACCGAGTCCCACAGGCCGCGGTCTTTGAGGTCGCGCACCAGGTAGGGGTTGATCACGGTGAACTCGCCGGAGAGGTTCGACTTCACGTACAGGTTCTGGTAGGTCGGCTCGATCGACTGCGACACGCCGGTGATGTTGGCGATGGTCGCGGTCGGCGCGATGGCCATGATGTTCGAGTTACGGATGCCTTTTTGCACACGCTCGCGCACCGGTGCCCAGTCGAGGGTTTCGCTGCGGTCGACTTCGATGTACTTGGCGCCGCGCTGTTCGATCAGGGTGGCCAGCGAGTCCAGCGGCAATACGCCCTTGGACCACAGCGAGCCCTGGAACGTCTCGTAGGCGCCGCGCTCGTCGGCCAGGTCGCAGGAGGCCTGGATCGCGTAGTAGCTCACCGCTTCCATCGACTGGTCGGCGAAGGCCACGGCGGCGTCGGAGCCGTAGGCGATGTGCTGCAGGTACAGCGCGTCCTGGAAGCCCATGATGCCCAGGCCGACCGGGCGGTGCTTGAAGTTCGAGTTCTGCGCCTGGGGCACGGAGTAGTAGTTGATGTCGATCACGTTGTCGAGCATGCGCACGGCGGTGTTCACGGTGCGTTGCAGCTTGGCGGTATCGAGCTTGCCGTCGACGATGTGGTTCGGCAGGTTGATCGAGCCCAGGTTGCAGACGGCGATCTCATCCTTGTTGGTGTTCAGGGTGATCTCGGTGCACAGGTTCGAGCTGTGTACCACGCCCACGTGCTGCTGCGGGCTGCGCAGGTTGCACGGGTCCTTGAAGGTCAACCACGGGTGGCCGGTCTCGAACAGCATCGACAGCATCTTGCGCCACAGGTCTTTGGCTTCGAGGGTCTTGTAGACCTTGATTTTGCCGTACTCGATCAGCGCTTCGTAGTACTCGTAGCGCTCTTCGAAGGCCTTGCCGGTCAGGTCGTGCAGGTCAGGCACTTCCGATGGCGAGAAGAGGGTCCACTTGCCGCCTTCGAACACGCGCTTCATGAACAGGTCGGGGATCCAGTTCGCGGTGTTCATGTCGTGGGTGCGGCGGCGGTCGTCACCGGTGTTCTTGCGCAGCTCGAGGAATTCCTCGATGTCGAGGTGCCAGGTTTCGAGGTACGCGCACACCGCGCCCTTGCGCTTGCCACCCTGGTTCACCGCCACGGCGGTGTCGTTGACCACTTTCAGGAACGGCACCACGCCTTGCGACTTGCCGTTGGTGCCCTTGATGTACGAGCCCAGGGCGCGCACGGGGGTCCAGTCGTTGCCCAGGCCGCCGGCGAATTTCGACAGCATGGCGTTGTCGTGGATAGCCCCGTAGATGCCGGAGAGGTCGTCTGGCACGGTGGTCAGGTAGCACGAGCTCAGCTGCGGGCGCAGGGTGCCGGCGTTGAACAGGGTCGGGGTCGAGGCCATGTAGTCGAACGACGACAGCAGGCGGTAGAACTCGATGGCGCGGTCGTCGCGGTTTTTCTCTTCGATCGCCAGGCCCATGGCCACGCGCATGAAGAACACCTGCGGCAGCTCGAAACGGATGCCATCCTTGTGGATGAAGTAGCGGTCGTACAGGGTTTGCAGGCCCAGGTAGGTGAACTGCTGGTCACGCTCGTGATCGATCGCCTTGCCCAGCTTGGCCAGGTCGAAGTTGGCCAGTTCCGGGTTCAGCAGCTCGTATTCCACGCCCTTGGCGACGTAGGCCGGCAGGGCCGCGGCGTACAGCTCGGCCATTTCGTGGTGGGTGGCGCTTTCGGCCACGCCGAGGAAGCCCAGGCCTTCGGCGCGCAGGGTGTCCATCAGCAGGCGGGCGGTGACGAACGAGTAGTTCGGCTCGCGCTCGACCAGGGTGCGGGCGGTCATCACCAGGGCGGTGTTGACGTCTTTGACGGCCACGCCGTCGTAGAGGTTCTTCAGGGTTTCGCGCTGGATCAGGCCACCGTCGACTTCCTTCAGGCCTTCGCAGGCTTCGGAAATGATGGTGTTCAGGCGGCCCATGTCGAGCGGCGCGAGGCTGCCGTCTTCACGCTTGATACGGATGCTCGGGTGCGGCTCGGCCGGGGCGCCTTCCACGGTGCGGCTGGCGCGCTCCTTGGCGCGCTGGTCGCGGTAGATCACGTAGTCGCGGGCGACCTTGTGCTCGCCGGCGCGCATCAGCGCCAGTTCGACCTGGTCCTGGATCTCTTCGATGTGGATGGTGCCGCCCGAGGGCATGCGCCGCTTGAAGGTGGCGCTGACCTGTTCGGTCAGGCGCGCGACGGTGTCGTGGATGCGCGAGGAGGCGGCGGCGGTGCCGCCCTCGACCGCGAGGAACGCCTTGGTGATGGCGACCTTGATCTTGTCGATGCTGTAGGCGACCACGGTGCCGTTGCGCTTGATGACGCGCAGTTGGCCTGGTGCGGTGGCGGTCAGGTCCTGGGACTGATCAGCGCCCTGGGGCGCGGTGGCCTTTGGGTTCTCGCGAGTCGGTTCGGTGTGCATGGGGGTCTCCACGATGTCTCTATCCCTGGCTGAATGCTGGGCCTGGTTGGGCAGGCTTCAGGCCGGTGCGCGCGACGGCTGCGCGACTCGGCAAAAACTCGAAGTATTTGGCAAAAATTGGGATTGCCAATGCTTGCGCTAGGACTACGAGTTGTGGTTCTGGTTCCACCGTAACCCCAATATGTAGTGGTTCGGTAATTTCGGGATACAAGATAATGCGGTCGGCAGCGATTGGCAACACCACCGGTTGTGGATAACGTGTGGGCAAAATGTGGGGAGCTGGCGGCCATCGGCGGGCAGCCCGCAGGGGGCTTGGGCTGCAGCGATGTGAAGGTTTTTTATGTCGCGGCCGCCACCGCCACCAGGCTCAGCAAGCGCCCCTCGCTGAGCTGGAACTGCCCCGCCAGTTGCGATCCGTTTTGCCAGGTTTCGCTGAGGTCGGTGAGCAGCCGCAGCTGTGCCTGGCCATCGGCGCTCCAGCCCAGCAGTTCGGCGTGTTCGAAGTAAAAGCGCTGGCGCACCAGCGGGTACAGCGCCTTGAACAGGCTTTCCTTGAGCGAGAAGGTGAGGGTGATCGCCAGGGCGGCGCTGGCGTCGTCCGCGGGCAGCCGCGCCAGCTCGGCCGGGGTGAGGATCTCCCCGGCCAGGCGCCGGGCGCGCTCGGCCGGCAGCAGGTTTTCAACGTCGAGGCCGAGGCCCTGCCAGTGCTCGGCGCGGGCGGCCACGCAGGCGGCCCAGCCGCCGCCATGGGTGATCGAGGCGGTGACCCCTTCGGGCCACACCGGCGCGCGGTCCTCGCCGATCGGCGCCACCCAGCTCACCCCGGCCACCGCCTGCACCGCTGCGCGGGCACACACCCGCCCGGCGAGAAATTCCGCCTGGCGCTTGGCCACCGAGCGTTCAATGCTCGGCGGCGGGGTGATCGCGCAGTGGGCGAAGTCGCCGGCTTGCAAGCTTGCCGGGCTGAAGCCGCAACTGACCAGCCGTACGCCGGGCAGCGGCAAGGGCAGGGGCCAGTGGGCCTGCGGCGGGGTGAGGGAGGGGGGGAGGGGCTGGGGCATGGGCTTCAGGGAAGAAGTTCAAAGCCTCAAGCTTCAAGCTTCAGGGCGTGAGGTGCAAGCTTGAAATGAGTATTTATAGGCTGCTGGCGTTTCGCCCGGCTGTGCCGTAATGCTGTTCACTTAAGCCATTTCACGGCTTTAAGGAAGGGATCAATCTGTGAGCGCTGCTGATTTTGTGCATGAGCTTCAGGGCCCATCGCCCGGCACAGCCGGCCTCCCACCCGTTGAGGTGAACTGGAGTTATAGGAATGGCTTGAGGGTTGCTCTTGCTCTTGCTCTTGCTCTTGCTTTTGGTGCGCGATCGCCCAGGCGCCGCCGAACGCGCGATTCGGGAGGCCGAGTGGAGGTGTCGCGGAAGGGGTCGAGGCGCAGGGATGCGCCGAGTGCGGCGATTGGCCAGGGATGGCCCTTCGCCGCGGGCCCCTGGAGCGGCGCCGGAGCGAGGGAACCCCCGCCGTAGGCGGGGCCGGACGATTGAGCGCAATGGTTTTGCCTACTTTTCCCGGAAGAAAAGTAGGACGCCGTAAAGGCGGAAAGGTGAAGTGATGTCGCCGCAGGAAACGGATCAGCTCACTTGTTCAAAACCATAGAATCTCCCACGGGTTCTGTGCTGCCCAATAAATCAAGTACTTACACAAATCTGGTGGGAGGCCGTGGTCCGGCACTCCGGCTGTGCCGGGCGAGGGGCCGGTCAAGCCGTTTAGAAAAACACCTTCACCAACAAACTCGCGGTGTTCTGGTTGGTGTCGAAATACGGCGTGTCCTTGATGCCGTACTTGTCTTTCCAGTAGTCGTACTCGATCCCCACGTACAGTTGCTTCTCGCCCAGGCTCAGGGCTTTGCCGAGGTCGTACTTGATCTGCGGGTTTACGTGCAGGTTGGCGTGGTAGTCGCCGTGGTCGTTGGCGTCGTTGCCGATCACCCAGTCGATGTAGCCGTCGATCAGCACATCGGACTTGCCCATCGGAACGGTATAAGAGAACACCGGGGTGATCTGCCAGACGTTATCGCCGGCGCGGGGGCCGTCGGTGTAGCGCTTGTAGAAGTTCAGCTGGAAGTAGTCGAAGCCCGGCACCTTGAGGTCGAAGCCCGGGCCGATCAGGTAGCTCTCCACGTCGCCCTCGCCGAACTCGTAGGTCATGGCCAGCAGCACGTCGCTGACCGGGCCATAGGCGAATGGCTGGCCGAAAACTTTGCTGGCCGACAGGCGTGGGCTGAACTCCCCGTACAACGTGCTGTTGCCGGCGCTGGCGCTCTTCTTGCCCTGGTAGTGGATGCTGTCAACGAACAGGAAGTTGTCGCCGTACTTCCAGCTGTCGGCGTGCTCGAAGGTGAAGGTCTGCTGGGTTTCAGGGTCTACAGCGAAGTCCTTGCCCCACAGGTAGGTGAGGCTGTTGCTTTGCCATTGCAGCCATTCGCCGGCCGAGGCCTGTGCGCTGGCCAGTACGCCGCCGGCCAACGCCAGGCCGCAAAGAATCGATTTCATGCGCGTGCTCCAAAGGTGATAGGCGAGTGGCGCGTCTGCGGCGCCTTGCTCGTTTGTTGTTCATCTGGTCAGGTTTTTAGGCAGCCCGATGCTGTTAGCAATGGCCGCGCCAACTCGGTAAAAAACCGGTCATAAACTGTCCGATCGGTTAGAAATCGGCGTTTGCCCGGGTAGCGCCCAGCGCGGCCGCGAGGGGGCGCGCACGATACTGGGGCAAGGGCGGATGAACAAGCGTCGTGTTGGCGCAGGGGCGGCCATTGCGGCCGCCCGGCAAGGTCAGTTGGCCTGGGCGCCCCTGGCGATCCAGGCGCCGATCAACTGGCGTTCTTCGGGGGTCATCTGGGTGATGTTGCCCAGCGGCATGATCTGGCTGTTCACCGCCTGCGCCTGGATGCGCGGCGCCTGCTGGCGGATCTGCTCGGGGGTGTCGAACATCACCCCGGCCGGCGCCGAGCTGAACAGGGCGCTGGTGGGGTTGGCCGAATGGCACACCGTGCAGCGCGCCTGGATCACCCCATTCACCTGCGCGAAGCCCCCACCGCCGGTGCTGGCCTCGGCCGGCGCGGCGGCCGCCGGGGGCGCGGCAGGGGTGGTTGGCGCCGCGGCAGGGGTGGGCGCCGGCACCGGCTTGGGCTCATCGGCGCGGTGCCCGCCGAGGGCGGTTTCCGGCAGTGGCTGGAACTCCACCTGGGTGTTGGCCGGGCGCGCCACCGGTGCCGGGCCGGTCACGTAGGCCAGGCACAGCATGCCCAGTGCCCCCACTGGCAAGGCCCAGGCATAGCGCTGGCTGTTGTGGCGGGTATTGAAGTAATGCCGCACCAGGATCGCCACGATCGCGATGCCCGCCAGGATCGCCCAGTTGTACGGGCTGCCGTAGGTGCTGGGGAAGTGGTTGCTGATCATGATGAACAGCACCGGCAGGGTGAAGTAATTGTTGTGCCGCGAGCGCAGCAGGCCCTTGGCCGGCAGGCTGGGGTCTGGCGTGCGGTTCTCCTTGATCGCCGCCACCAGCGCGCGCTGCGCTGGCATGATGATGCGGAACACGTTGCCGACCATGATCGTGCCCATGATCGCCCCGGTGTGCAGGTACGCCGCGCGGCCGCTGAACACTTTGCTGAAGCCGTAGCAGGCGCCGATGATCAGCACGAAGAGGATCAGCCCCAGCAGCGCCGGGCGCTCGCCCAGGTAGGAGTCGCAGAGGATGTCGTAGACGAACCAGGCCAGCGCCAGCGCGCCCAGGGCCAGGCCCACGCCCTCCAACCCGCTTAGGCTGCTGCCGGGGGCCAGCAGGTACAGGCTGGGGTTGAAGTAGAACACCACGCACAGCAGCGCCACGCCGCTGAGCCAGGTGGTGTAGGCCTCCCATTTGAACCAGTGCAGGTGCTCGGGCATCTGCGCGGGGGCCAGTTTGTATTTTTCCAGGTGGTAGATGCCGCCGCCATGGATGGCCCACAAGTCGCCCGATAGCCCCTCGCGGGGGTTGCGCCGGTCGAGGTTGTTTTCCAGCCAGACGAAATAAAAGGACGCGCCGATCCAGGCGATCCCGACGATCATGTGAACCCAGCGCACGCCCAGGTTCAGCCATTCCAGCAGATGTGCTTGCACGGTGGTTGCCTCACGCCAGCGCCCGCCAGGGGCGGGGCCGGTCTTCTCTTAGGGGTGGAAGTCGAGGAGCAGCAACTGGTCCTCACCGAAGAAGAACTCGTCGCAGTTGGCGCCAGGGCCACTGCGGTCGACCACCAGGAAGTCATCCCGCTTTTCGATCGCCAGCACCGGGTGGTGCCAAACGCCGCGATGGTAATTGATGCCCTGCCGCCCATTGCTGAGGAAGGCGCGGGCCAGGCCTGCCTGCGGTTGATCGCCAACGGGCGCGACCACGATCAGAAACGGCTTGCCCAGCAGCGGCACGAAGGCCTGGCTGCCACGCGGGTGGCGCTCGAGCATGCGCACGGTCAGCGGGTACTCCAGCGCCTGGGCGCGGAAGATGCTGATGATCGCCTGGTCTTCGGGCGTTTCGGTCTGCACCTGGGCCAGGCGGTGGAAGCGCTGCGTCGAGCCGTTGTTGATCATGAAAAAATCGCTGCCGTCGGTTTCGATCACGTCGCCGAAGGGGGCGAAGGCCGCTTTGGTCAAGGGCTCGATGGCGAGAGTGCGCATGCTCGGGGTCCGCGGTTAAGGGTTATAGAGGGTTATTTGGCCAGCTTGCCGAACAGCCGCAGGCGGCTCACACCGCCGTCGGGGAACAGGTTCAGGCGGATGTGGGTGATCGGCCCGAGCGCCTTGAGCGGTTCGCTGAAGCTGTGTTCCTGGTGCATCGAGAGCTTCTGGCTGGGCAGCAGCTCGCGCCAGAACAGGCTTTGGGTTTCGATCTGGCTGTCGGTGCCGCCCTTCACGTAGGCCGCCTGGATCGAGCAGCTGTCGGGGTAGTTGCCTTTGAAGTGCAGGGTGTCGACCACCACCTGCTCGACCACCCCGGGGTGGCCCAGGGCGATGATCACCCAGTCGTTGCCCGGGGTGCGCCGGCGCGCGGTTTCCCAGCCGTCGCCCATGTTCACCCCGCGGCCGGGGTTGAGCAGGTTGCCCATGCGCCCGTAGTGCTCGTCGGAGCACGCCAGGGCGCGGCCACCATTGAGGGCGCTGGCGAGGTCGAGGGTTTCGCTGGCCGGTACCTGCGCCCAGTCACGGAACGGAATGCCGTACACCCGCAGGCGCGCCACGCCGCCGTCGGGGTAAATGTTGAAGCGCAGGTGGGTGAAGGCTTGGGTGTTGTGGATTTCATGGTAGTGGTGGCTGTTGCCTTGCAGGTCAACGGCGGGCAGTACCTCGGTCCACTCGGTGCTCTCGAGCGGGTCGCCCTCGGCGACGAAGCAGGCTTCGAGCGAGGCCGACGGCGGGTAGTTGCCGGTGAAGAACGAGGTGTCGATGTCGACGCCCTTGAGGGTGCCGGGCACGCCCAGGCGGATCACCGCGTGGTCGAAGCCTTCGAAACGCTTGCGGCGCGACTCCCAGCCGTCCATCCATTTGCCGTTGTCGTCGAACACGCCTTCTTTCCACACCGCCGGGGTGGGCTGGAACAGCCGGTTGACCTCGGCGAACCAATCGTCGGTCACGCTCACGGCACGGGTGCCGAGGCGGGCGTCGGCGAGGTTGACGAACTTCTCGAAGGGGGCGGCGTACGCTTTCATGGGGGTGTGCCTTATGTGCGTGAATTAAAGGGCCTGCAGGCGAAACAGCGCGATCTTGTCGATCTCGGCCAGGGCGCAGTGAAACTCCTGCTCCGGGCTGTGGCCGATGCGTTGTTCGAACGCGGCGAGGATCTGCTGCCGGTTGCTGCCTTTGACGGCCATGATGAAGGGGAAGCCAAAGCGGGCTTTGTAGGCCTGGTTGAGCGTGGTGAAGCGGGCGAACTCCTCGGCGCTGCAGGCATGGATGCCGGCGCCGGCTTGCTCCGCGGTGCTGGCGGCGGTCAGCTCGCCGGCGATCGCGGCCTTGCCGGCGAGGTCCGGGTGGGCGTTGATCAGCGCCAGTTGCTGTTCACGGCTGGCGCTCTGCAGGGCGCGGCTCATGTGCCGGTGCAGGCTTTCGATATCATCACGCTCGGGCCCTTGGCTGCTGGCGAAGGCGGCCTCGGCGACCCACGGTGAGTGCTCGTAGATGTCGCCGAAGGCGGCGATGAATGCCGGGCGCGCCAACCGCGACGGGGTCAGGGTAGTAAAGGCGGTCATTGCGCGGCCCCTGGGTGCGGGTGGGTGGCGTGCCAGTGGCGGGCGATGTCGACCCGGCGGGCGTACCACACGCCCTCGAAGCCCTGGGTGTATTCAATGAAGCGCTTGAGCGCCGCCAGCCGCGCCGGGCGCCCGATCAACCGGCAGTGCAGGCCGATGGAGAGCATCTTCGGCGCGCTGGCGCCTTCTTCATAAAGCACGTCGAAGGCGTCCTTGAGGTACTGGAAGAACTGCTCGCCAGTGTTGAAGCCCTGCACCTGGGTGAAACGCATGTCGTTGGTGTCGAGGGTGTAGGGGATCACCAGGTGCGGCTTGCCAGTGGGGCTGTTGGGCGCCCAGTAGGGCAGGTCGTCGTCGTAGCTGTCGCTGTCGTACAGAAAGCCGCCTTCTTCCATCACCAGGCGCCGGGTGTTCGGGCTGTTGCGGCCGGTGTACCAACCCAGCGGGCGCTGGCCGGTGATCTCGGTGAGGATCGCCAGCGCCTTGTGCAGGTGCTCGCGCTCCTGGGCCTCGCTCAGGTATTGGTAGTCGACCCAGCGGTAACCGTGGCTGCAGATTTCATGGCCGGCGGCGGCCATGGCGCGGATCAGCTCCGGGTGGCGCTGGGCGGCCATGGCCACGGCGAAGATGGTCAGCGGGACCTGCCGCTGGCGAAACAACTCGAGAATACGCCACACTCCGGCGCGGCTACCGTATTCGTACAGCGACTCCATGCTCATGTTGCGCACGCCCTGCAAGGGTTGGGCGGCGACCATTTCCGAGAGGAACGCTTCGGACTCTTTGTCTCCGTGCAGCACGCTGCGCTCGCCGCCTTCTTCGTAGTTGAGCACGAACGACAACGCGATGCGCGCCTGGCCGGGCCATTGCGGGTGGGGCGGGCGGTTGCCGTAGCCGATCAGGTCGCGGGGGTAGTCTGCGCTCACGGTGATGTCCTTGCAGGCAGGTAGGAGTGGCTAATTGTATACAACTTTATAATCGAATTGTAATGCGCTTTTTGCCGCCGGCCCCTTGAAAAGGGCGCCGATTTACCTTGCAAAAAACCTGCCTAGGTGGTCAGGTTGCGTGGCAAAGCGGCGGATTTCCTAAGAGATTACGCTGTGGCGCGGGCGCCGGATGGATAGCGTTGATTAATGTGTACAATTTTACCGGAAACTGTCTTAATCAGCCTGCGCTCGCCAGTATTCATGCACCGTAGTGGTGCGCTCAGCCCCAGGAGGCCAGCATGGCAACACTCACCACCCACGTGCTCGACGCCGCCCATGGCTGCCCGGGCCAAGGCATTCGCATCGAACTGTATCGCGTCGAAGGCGAACGCTTGCAGGCCTTGGGCGAGGCGACTACCAACAGCGATGGCCGCTGCGACGCGCCGTTGCTCGAGGGCGAGGCGTTCGTAAGCGGGGTGTACCAGTTGCACTTCCATGCCGGCGCCTACTACCGCGCCCGCGGCACCGCGCTGGCGGCGCCGGCGTTTCTCGACGTGGTGGTGCTGCGGGTCGGGCTGGACGCGGCGCAGGGGCATTATCACGTGCCGCTGTTGCTATCGCCTTACAGCTACTCGACGTATCGGGGGAGTTGAAAGGGGCCAGCGGCAAGCGGCAAGTGGGTCACGCTTACCGCTCCTCGCCTCAGCGAGCCAGCAACGCCGCCGCCCCCGCGCCGCCAAACAACCCCGCGCTGGCCCGGTTGAACCACACCTGGCCACGCCCGCTGCGCAGGTAACGCGCGGCGCCATGGGCGCCCAGGCCGTAGCCGAGCTTGCACAGCAGGTCGAGCCCGGCCCAGCTCAGCAGCAGCACCAGCAGTTGCATCGCCAGCGGGCGCTGGGGGTCGATGAACTGCGGCAGGAAGGCGGCAAAGAAGAGGATGTCTTTCGGGTTGCTGGCGCCGAGCACAAAGGCCCGGCGAAACAGCGCGCCGAAGCGCGGCGCGCTCACCGCTCCGGGCTGTTGCCCGGCCTGGCCGGCGCTGCGCGAGGCCTGCCAGCTTTGCCAAGCCAGGTAGAACAGGTACAGCCCGCCGGCGACCTTCAGCAGCTCGAACAGCCGCTCGCTGGCCAGCAGCAGCGCGCCCAGGCCCAGCGCCGAGGCGCACAGCAGGCTGCTCGAGGCCAGCACCCCGCCGAGAAACGCCGGGTACGAGCGCAACACGCCGTAGTTCAGGCTGTTGCCGATCATCAGCAACGACAGCGGCCCAGGGATGAGGATCACCACCACCGCGGCGGCGCAGAACAACAACCAGGTTTCAACGGCCATGCTTAAGTACCTGTGAGAAAAGCCCGCGGGCGAGGGGCAAGTATGAGGATGTATACAATCCCTGCCAACGCTTTTCCAGCGCAAGCGCCCGGCGCCCGGCCAGCCGCGTAGGCACAGGCGCGCGGGGCTGTGTACAATGCCCCATCCTCCGGTCTCCCCCGTCGTCGAGTGCCCATGAACGAACAGCTGCAACCCCTGAAGAAACAGGCCCGTACCGCCAAGCTCGGGCGCAGCGGTACGCAAGACGACATGGTCTACGCGCACATCTTCGAAGCGATCCTGGAGCAGCGCCTGGCGCCGGGCACCAAGCTCAGCGAAGAAGCCCTGGGGGAGATTTTCGGGGTCAGCCGTACCATCATCCGCCGTGCGCTGTCACGCCTGGCCCACGAGGGCGTGGTGCTGTTGCGGCCCAACCGTGGCGCGGTGGTGGCCAGCCCTAGCGTGGCGGAAGCGCGCCAGGTGTTCTTCGCCCGCCGCCTGGTTGAAAAAGCCATCACCGAACTGGCCGCCCAGCACGCCACCGCCGAGCAACTGGCCGAGCTACGGCAAATGGTCGACGACGAACGCGCCAGCTTCACCCGCGGCGACCGTGGCGCGGGCATTCGTTTGTCCGGTGAGTTCCACCTCAAGCTCGCCGAAGCCGCCGGCAACGCGCCGCTGGTCAGCTTCCAGCGCAGCCTGGTGTCGCAAACCTCGCTGATCATCGCCCAGTACGAAAGCGGCAACCGCACGCACTGCTCCTACGATGAACACAGCCAACTGATCGACGCCCTCGAAAGCCGCGACGCCGCCCGCGCCGTGGAGCTGATGATGCACCACATGGACCACATCGACGGCAAGCTCAACTTCGATGACGACGGTGCCTCGGATGATTTGCACGCGGTGTTCGGGCACATTCTCAAGAACAAGCCGCACGCCGGCAGCCGCAAGCCCTGAGCCTAAGGTTTCAGCCCGCCACGCCGATACCCCTATAGCCAGCGCCTCGATGCGCGGGCGGCGTTTGCCCATTCAAAAACAATAATGCGTGTGGGGGTTCGGTATGCGAGGGCTTTCGATCAATCGGCGGCTGTGGTTGGTACTGCTGGTGGCGGTGTTGATGCTGGTGGCAATGGCCGGGGCGATGCTCAAGCAGCTTCACACTGACCTGTACGCGGCCAAGGCCGAGAAAACCATGCACTTGGTGCAGGCGGCCAGCGGCGTGCTGGGCTATTACCAAGAGCTGGAGGCGGCCGGCACGCTGACCCGCGAGCAGGCCCAGCAACAGGCCATCGAGGCGGTGCGTGGGCTGCGCTACAACCAGAACGACTATTTCTGGATCAACGACCTGCGCCCGGTGATGATCATGCACCCCGCCAACCCCAAGCTGATCGGCCAGGACCTCTCCGGCATCAAAGACCCAGACGGCTTCGAGGTGTTCAACCAGATGGTCGCGCTGGCCAAGGCCAAGGGTGCGGGGGCCATCGACTACCGCTGGCCCAAGCCCGGCTCGGCCGAGCCGGTGGAGAAAACCTCCTACGTGAGCCTGTTCGCGCCCTGGGGCTGGGTGATCGGCTCGGGGGTGTATGTCGATGACGTCAAGGCCCAGTTCGCGCAGCAATTGTGGAAGGTCGCCGGCATCGGCCTGGTGATCGTGGTACTGATGACTGCGCTGCTGATGGCGATCGGCCGCAGCATCGTCAAGCCGCTGGACGCCACCGTGCAGGCGATGGCCAACATCGCCAGCGGCGAGAGCGACCTGACCTGCCGCCTGGCAAGCGGCGGCCAGGATGAGGTCGCGCAATTGGCCGAACACTTCAACGGCTTCAGCAGCAAGTTGCAACGGGTGGTTAGCGACCTGCAGCACTCGGCCGCTGGCCTGGGCCGCGCCTCGACCGAGCTGGGCAGCAGCGCCGACCAGGCGCAATTGCGCAGCCAGCAGCAATCTCAGCGTATGGAGCAGGTGGCGGCGGCGGTCAGCGAGGTCACCCAGGGCGCCCAGGAAGTGGCGCGTAACGCCGAGCACGCCGCCCAGGAAATGCACAACGCGCAAACCCAGGCCGAGCACGGCCAGGCCAGCATCGACAGCAGCCTGCGGGAGATCAGCGCGCTGTCGGGCACCATCGACCAGGCCGTGGGGGTGATCCGCACCCTGGCCAGTGAGAGCACGCAAATTGGCAGCGTGCTCGAGGTGATCAGCGCGATTGCCGAGCAAACCAACCTGTTGGCGCTCAACGCTGCCATCGAAGCCGCCCGCGCCGGTGACCAGGGCCGCGGCTTTGCGGTGGTGGCTGATGAAGTGCGCCTGCTGGCGCAGCGAACGCAAAAATCCACCGCGGAAATTCACGCCATGATCGAACGCCTGCAAAGCCACTCGGACGCCGCGGTGAAGGTGATCGGCGCCAGCAGCAGCGCCTCGCAGTCGACCATCGAACAGGCCCAGCGCGCCAGCGCCAGCCTGGCGTCGATCCGCCAGGCACTGGGCAAGCTCAATGGCCTCAACGGTTCGATCGCCAGCGCCAGCCTGCAGCAGTCGCAGGTGGTAGAGGGCATCAACCAGAACGTCAGCGAAGCGGCCGGGTTGGCCCAGCAGGCGGCATTGGCGGCGCAGCAGTCCAACGCCGCCAGCGCGCGGTTGGGTGGGTTGAGTGAGCAGTTCAATGGCTTGTTGGGGCAGTTCAGGGTGTGAGCTTCAGGGCCTATCGCCCGGCACAGCCGTAATACTGTTCACTTAAGCAATCAGAGCGCTAATCGAGGGTAAAACGCCCTGATTTTTCTAAGTGGTTTACCGAGCGCATGACCTGACTGGCCCCTCGCCCGGCACAGCCGGAGTGCCGGACCACGGCCTCCCACCAGATTTGTGTAAACCCTTGATTTTAGGCGCAACACAGACCCCGTGGGAGGCCGGCTGTGCCGGGCGATAGGCCCTGAAGCTCAACGCCGGTGCACCACCCGCCCATGGGCCACGGTGCGTTCGATCACCCGGTCGTCGCCCAGGGTCATCAACACGAACAGGGTTTCATCGATGCTCTGGCACTGCCGCAAGCGGTAATCGAGCAGCGGCGTGGCGGCGAGGTCGAGTACCACGAAGTCAGCCTCGTGGCCCACCTTCAGGCTGCCGATGCGGCCGTCCAGTGCCAGCGCGCGGGCGCCGCCGAGGGTGGCCAGGTAGAGGGACTTGAACGGGCTCAGCCGGGCGCCCTGCAGTTGCATCACCTTGTAGGCTTCGTTGAGGGTTTGCAGGATCGAAAAACTGGTGCCGGCGCCGACGTCGGTGCCCAGGCCGACCTTGAGCTTATGCCGCTCGGCCATTGGCAGGTTGAACAGGCCACTGCCGAGGAACAGGTTGGAGGTGGGGCAAAACGCTACCGCCGAGCCGGTTTCCGCCAGCCGCGCGCATTCTGCGGCGCACAGGTGCACGCCGTGGGCGAACACCGAGCGCGGGCCGAGCAGGCGGTAATGGTCGTACACATCCAGGTAGCCGCTACGCTCGGGGAACAGCGCTTTGACCCATTCCACTTCCTTGGGGTTTTCACTGATGTGCGTGTGCAGGTACAGCCCCTCGTGCTCGCCCAGCAGTTGCCCGGCCAGGGCCAGTTGCTGCGGCGTGCTGGTGGGGGCGAAGCGTGGGGTCACGGCGTAGTGCAGGCGGCCCCGGCCGTGCCAGCGCTCGATCAGTGCCTTGCTGTCTGCATAGCTGCTCTGGGCGGTGTCGGTGAGGTAGTCCGGGGCGTTACGGTCCATCATCACCTTGCCGCAGATCATCCGCAGGTCGAGGCGCTGGGCCTCGCTGAAGAACGCCTCGACCGACTCCGGGTGCACGCTGGCGAACACCAGCGCGGTGGTGGTGCCGTTACGCAGCAGCTCGGCGAGGAAGATCTTCGCCACTTTCTCGGCGTGGGCGGAGTCTTTGAACTGCCGCTCGCAGGGGAAGGTATAGGTGTTCAGCCAGTCGAGCAGTTGCTCGCCAAAGGCGCCGATCATGCCGGTTTGCGGCAGGTGGATGTGGGTGTCGATAAACCCCGGGGTGATCAGCGCGTTGTCGAGCCGTTCAACCGGCGTGCCGGCGGCCAGCCGCGGCAGTTCGTCGGCGGCCTCGCCCATGGCGATGATCTTGCCGTTGTCGACCACCAGCAGGCCGTCGGCGATGTACTGGTAAGAGGCCTCGGTACCGACCTCGGCGGGGTCGCCAAGGCTGTGCAGCAGGGCGCTGCGGTAAGCGTGGGCAGGCATGGGGTTATCCTTGCTGGGCCTGCTGGCGGCGCGAACGCGGCAGCAGGCGGGCGATGGGTTCGTGGCGGGCGCTGTGCTGGCCGAAGTCGGCGTTGTAGGTGGCGATCACCTCAGCGGCGATCGACACGGCGATCTCCACCGGCAGCTTGCCTTTGACCTGGGGCAGGCCCATCGGGCAGCGCATGCGTTGCAGCTGCGCGGCGTCTACCCCGCGCTCGCGCAAGCGGTGCTCGAAGCGCGCGCGTTTGGTCTGCGAGCCGATCAGGCCGAAGTAGGCAAAATCGCCACGGGCGAGAATGGCCGCGGCCAGTTCCAGGTCGAGCGCGTGGTTGTGGGTCATGACGATACAGTAACTGCCCGCCGGCAAGTGTTCGACCTCCTCGAGCGGGTCGTCGGTCAGCACCCGGCTGACCCCGGCCGGCAGTTGCGCTGGGAACTCCTGCTCGCGGGCATCGACCCAGCGCACCTGGCACGGCAGGCTCGCCAGCAACGGCACCAGCGCCCGGCCGACATGGCCGGCGCCGAACACGGTGATTTGCGCCTGCGCCTGGCCGAGTGGCTCGAACAACAGCACGGTGGCGCCGCCGCAGCACTGGCCGAGGCTCGCGCCCAGGCTGAAGCGCTCCAGGTGCGGCTGCAGGGTGCCCTCGGCGAGCAGCCGGCGGGCGATCTCCAGGGCTTTGAATTCCAGGTGGCCGCCGCCGATGGTGTCGAACAGCGCGCTGGCGGTGACGACCATCTTCGAGCCGGCGTTGCGCGGGGTCGAGCCGCGTTCTTCAAGGATGGTCACCAGCACGCCGGCTTCACCGCGGGCCTGCAGCCCGGCCAGGGCATCGATCCAGTTGGGCATGGCTCAAACCTCCGGCAGCGGGGCGGTTGCGGGTTCGGCTTGGCGGGCGAGGGCGCGCATCTGCTCGCAGCCCCAGAACACCCGCTCGGGGGTGGCCGGGGCGGCAATGTTGGGCTGCGCGCGGTAGCCGGCGAGGCTGGCGACGGCGTCTTTCAAGGCGCACCACACGCTGATGCCGAGCATGAACGGCGGCTCGCCGACGGCCTTGGAGTGGAACACGGTGGCCTCGGGGTTTTTGCGGTTTTCGACCAGGCGCACGCGGAAGTCCACCGGCATGTCGGCCACCGCCGGGATCTTGTAGCTGGCCGGGCCGCTGGTCAGCAGCTTGCCGTTGGCGCTCCACACCAACTCCTCGGTGGTCAGCCAGCCCATGCCCTGAACGAAGCCGCCCTCGACCTGGCCGATATCGATCGCCGGGTTCAACGAGTCGCCCACGTCGTGGAGAATGTCGGTGCGCAGCAGCTTGTACTCGCCGGTGAGGGTGTCGACGATCACTTCGCTGCAGGCCGCGCCAAAGGCGAAGTAGTAGAACGGCCGGCCGCGGGCGGCGGCGCGGTCGTAGAAGATTTTCGGGGTTTTGTAGAAGCCGGTACTCGACAGCGACACCTGGTTGAAATACGCCAGTTGCACCAGCGCATCGAAGCTCAGGTAGTGCGCGCGCACGCGCACCTGGCCGCCGCGGAATTCGACGTCTTCCTCGCTGACCTGCCAGTGCCGCGCGGCGAATTCCACCAGCCGCTGCTTGATGGTTTCGGCGGCGTTCTGCGCGGCCTTGCCGTTCAGGTCGGCGCCGCTGGAGGCCGCCGTCGGCGAGGTATTGGGGACTTTCTCAGTGTGGGTGGCGGTGATCTGCACGCGGTCGATTTCCACCTGGAACACCTCGGCGACCACCTGCGCGACCTTGGTGTTCAGCCCCTGGCCCATCTCGGTGCCGCCGTGGTTCAGGTGGATACTGCCGTCGGTGTACACGTGCACCAGCGCCCCGGCCTGGTTGAGGAAGCTCGCGGTGAACGAGATGCCGAACTTCACCGGGGTCAGCGCCAGGCCCTTCTTCAACACCGGGCTGCTGGCGTTGTACGCGGTAATGGCCGCGCGGCGTTCGGCGTACTGGGCGCTGGCTTCGAGCTCGGCAGTCATCTCCTCGATCAGGTTGTGCTCCACCGTTTGGTAATAGTGGGTGATGTTGCGCTCGGTTTTGCCGTAGTAGTTGGCCTTGCGCACCGCCAGGGGGTCGAGTTGCAGATGGCGGGCGATGCGGTCCATCACCTCTTCGATGGCGACCATCCCTTGTGGGCCGCCGAAGCCGCGGTAGGCGGTGTTGGAGGCGGTGTGGGTCTTGCAGCGGTGGCCGTTGATGGTGGCGTCGCCGAGGTAATAGGCGTTGTCGGCATGGAACATCGCGCGGTCGACGATCGACGCGGAAAGGTCGGGCGAGCAGCCGCAGTTGCCGGCTAGCTCCAGGGCGATGCCGTGCAGGCGGCCGCGGTCGTCGAAGCCGACGTCGTACTCGAGGTAGAACGGGTGGCGCTTGCCGGTGGTGAGCATGTCTTCGACCCGCGGCAGGCGCATCTTGGCCGGCTGGCCGGTGAGCCGGGCGACCACCGCGCACAGGCACGCGGGGCTGGCGGCCTGGGTTTCCTTGCCGCCAAAGCCGCCGCCCATGCGGCGCATGTCGACCGCCACCTTGTGCATCGGCACCGCCAGCACTTCGGCCACCAGCTTTTGCACTTCGGTGGGGTTTTGCGTCGAGCTGTACACCAGCATGGCGCCGTCTTCGCCGGGCATCACCGAGGCGATCTGGGTTTCGAGGTAAAAATGCTCCTGCCCGCCGATGTGCAGGGTGCCCTGCAGCCGGTGCGGCGCGCTGGCCAACGCGGTGGCGGAGTCGCCGCGCTGGTGGGTGTGGCTGGCGAGCACGAAGTGGCGTTTGCGCAGGGCCTCGACCACGTCGAGCACCGGCTCCAGGTCCTGGTATTCGATGATCGCCGCCATCGCCGCGGCGCGGGCCGTGGCCAGGTCGGTGGCGGCCACCGCCAGCACCGGCTGGCCAACGTACTCCACGGTATCGATGGCCAGCAGCGGGTCTCCCGGCAGCAGCGGGCCGATGTCTTTCAAACCGGGAATGTCGGCGTGGGTGATGGCGATGCGCACGCCGGCAAAGGCATAGCAGGGCGTGGTGTCGATGCGCAGGATGCGCGCATGGGCACGGTCGGATTGGCGCGCGTACAGGTGCAACTGGTTGGGAAACTCCAGCCGGTCGTCGATGTACAGTGCTTCGCCGGTGACGTGCTTGTCGGCGCTCTCGTGCTTGATCGGCTTGCCCACGCCGGTGTGAATACCCTGGCGGAAGCGTTCGGCGAGTTGTTCGGGGCTCAGTGTTTCAGCGTGCTCAGCCATGCTCGGTCACCCGCGTAGGTACAGTGGGTTGGGTCAGTTCCAGGTGGCAGCGGCGCAGCAGGTTTTGCGCGGCGAGCTGGCGGTATTCGCGGCTGGCACGGAAGTCCGAGAGCGGGGTGAAGTCCCCAGCCAGGGCGCTGCAGGCCGCCTCCAGGGCCGCGCTGCTGAACACCTTGCCGAGCAGCGCCGCCTCACAGGCGGCGGCCCGTTTGGGGATCGCCGCCATGCCGCCAAAGGCCAGCCGCGCCTGGCGGATCACGCCGTCTTCGAGGTGCAGGTTGATCGCCGCGCACACCGCCGAGATGTCGTCGTCGAGCCGCTTCGACAGCTTGTAGGCGCGAAACGCCTGGCCCGCGCGGGCCCGCGGCACGATCACCGTTTCGATGAATTCACCCGGCTCGCGCACGGTCACCCGGTAGTCGATGAAGTAGTCTTCCAGCGCCACCGTGCGCCGCCGCGCGCCTTGGCGCAGCACCACGCTGGCGCCCAGGGCGATCAGCAGCGGCGGGCTGTCGCCGATCGGCGAGGCGTTGCCGATGTTACCGCCCAGGGTGCCCTGGTTGCGGATCTGCAGCGAGGCGAAGCGCTGCAACAGGTGGCCGAAGTCGGGGTACTCGCTGGCCAGCGCCGCGTAGCAATCGGTGAGCGGGGTGGCGGCGCCGATTTCCAGGTGCTCATCGAATACCGTCACGCCCTTGAGTTCGGGCACGTTGCCGAGGTAGATCAGGTGCGCCAGCGGGCGGTGGAACTGGGTCACTTCCAGCGCCAGGTCGGTGCCGCCGGCCAGCAGCCGCGCGTCGGGGTTGGCCAGGTAGAGGGTGGCCAGTTCGGCCACGCTGGCCGGTACCTGGCAGCGCCGCTGGCCGTTATCCAGGCTTGGGGTGCCCGCAGCGCTGATGCTGCGCAGGCGCGCCACGGTGCTGGCCTGGGCGGCATCGAACTGGTCTGGCAGCCGGGCGCCGCAGGCCTGCTCGGCGGCGGCGAGGATCGGCCGGTAGCCGGTGCAGCGGCAGAGGTTACCGGCCAGCGCCTGTTCGGCCTCGTTACGGTCGGCGCCCTGGGCGTTTTTTTGCAGGGCGAACAGCGACATCACAAAGCCGGGGGTGCAAAAGCCGCACTGCGAGCCATGGCAGTCGGCCATCGCCCGCTGCACGCTGTGCAGTTCGCCCTGGTGCTTGAGGTCTTCGACGCTAAGCAACTGCTTGCCGTGCAACGCGGCAACGAACGTCAGGCAGGCATTCAGGCTGCGGTAGCGCAGCGCCGGCTGGCCGTCGGCGCCGGGCTGCAGCTCGCCGACCACCACCGTGCAGGCGCCGCAGTCGCCGCTGGCGCAGCCTTCCTTGGTGCCGGTGCGGCCTCGCTGGCGGCGCAGGTACTCCAGCACGGTGAGGTTAGGGTCCAGCGTGTGTTCGCTGATCAACTGCTGGTTGAGTAAAAACTGGATCACGGTAAGCGCCTCTCGCTAAGGCTGTTCTTTCTGGGCCTGCCATAGGTGGCCGTGGCAGGCCGGCGGTGCCGGGCGAAGGGCCCTGAAACCCTGCTGATCCTATTAATAGCTGACTTTCTGGTCAAATTATTTCTGACCTTGAAGTCAGCTTGTTCGCCCGTGGCCGATCGTGAAGCATCAGCGTGCTCGATTCGTGCCAGTTCGCCCCTGCTGTTTTTGCGAGCAGATGCGATACAATCGGCGCCTTTACGCCAGCCCACGCGCCTTTTTGAAGGAACACCATGACGTTCAAGGCTCTTGACAGCCTCGCCGAGCAAATTGCCCAGCACCTGGCCGAGCGCATCATCCGTGGCGAGTTGCGCCCGGGCGAGCGTATTCAGGAGCAAAAGGTGACGCAGGCGCTGGACGTCAGCCGTGGCTCGGTGCGCGAGGCGCTGCTGATCCTCGAGCGGCGCCATTTGATCGTGATCCTGCCGCGCCGTGGTGCCCAGGTTTCGCGCATCACCGCCCACCATGTGCGCAGCTTGTGCACGCTGATGGGTGAACTGTACATCCTGCTTGGCCATGCCGTGGCCGAGCGGTGGCAGGCCGCCGACGAACTGGCGCCGTTCCTGATCCTGCAGCAACGCCTCGAAGCCGCCCGCCAGGCGCAGAACATCGACGCCTTCGTCGAAGACAGCTTCAACGTGATGCGCGCCGCCTACCCGTTCGCCGACAACCCCTACCTGCAGGAAACCGTCGAAAACCTGCAGCCGGCGATGAGCCGCTTCTATTACCTGGCCCTGGAGCAGCGCAAGGCGTCGATGAGCGATTACCTCGAGTTGTTCGCGCGCCTGCTCGAGGCGGTGCGCCAACGCCACCCCGGCGGCATCCGCGAGGTGCTTACCGCCTATGGCCAGCGCAGTTGCGAGCAAGTGCTCGCCGCCCTGGAACAGGCCTGACCGATGCGGCTTAAATGCATCCGCCTGGCGGGGTTCAAATCCTTCGTTGACCCAACCACCGTGAACTTCCCCAGCAACATGGCGGCGGTGGTCGGGCCCAATGGCTGCGGCAAGTCGAACATCATCGACGCGGTGCGCTGGGTGATGGGCGAAAGCTCGGCGAAAAACCTGCGCGGCGAGTCGATGACCGACGTCATCTTCAACGGCTCGACCAGCCGCAAGCCGGTCAGCCAGGCGAGCATCGAACTGGTGTTCGACAACGCCGAAACCACCCTGGTGGGCGAATACGCCGCCTACGCGGAAATCTCCATCCGCCGCAAGGTCACCCGCGACGCGCAGAACACCTATTACCTCAACGGCACCAAGTGCCGGCGCCGCGACATCACCGACATCTTCCTCGGCACCGGCCTGGGCGCGCGCAGTTATTCGATCATCGAGCAGGGCATGATCAGCAAGCTGATCGAGGCCCGCCCCGAAGAACTGCGCAACTTCATCGAAGAAGCCGCGGGCATCTCCAAGTACAAGGAGCGCCGCCGCGAAACCGAAACGCGCATCCGCCGCACCCAGGAAAACCTCGAACGCCTGACCGACCTGCGCGAAGAACTCGAGCGCCAGCTCGAGCGCTTGCACCGCCAGGCCCAGGCCGCCGAGAAGTACCAGGAATACAAAGCCGAGGAGCGCCAGGTCAAGGCGCAGCTGTCGGCCCTGCGCTGGAGCGCGCTGAACGAACAAGTAGCCCAGCGCGAAAGCCTGATCGGCGACCAGGAGGTCAGCTTCGAGGCGCTGGTGGCCGACCAGCGCAGCGCCGATGCCAGCATCGAGCGCTACCGCGACGGCCACCATGAGTTGTCCGAGCGCTTCAACCAGGTGCAGGCGCGCTTCTATTCGGTGGGCGGCGACATCGCCCGCGTCGAGCAGAGCATCCAGCATGGCCAGCAGCGCCTGCGCCAGTTGCAGGACGACCTGCAAGAGGCCGAGCGCGCCCGCCAGGAAACCGAATCGCACCTGGGCCACGACCAAACCCTGCTGGCCACCCTCGGCGAGGAACTGGCCATGCTCGAGCCCGAGCACGAACTGGCCGCGGCCGCGGCGGAGGAGGGCGCCGCTGGCCTGGAAGAAGCCGAGGCCGCCCAGCAGCACTGGCAAGAACAGTGGGACACCTTCAACACCCGCTCCGCCGAGCCGCGCCGCCAGGCCGAGGTGCAGCAGGCGCGCATCGCCCAGTTGGAACAGGCCATGGAGCGCCTGGCCGAGCGCCAGCGGCGCCTGGGCGAAGAACGCACGCAACTGGCGGCCGACCCAGAAGCCGCCGCGTTGCTGGAGCTAGCCGAGCAACAGGCCGAGGCCGAGCTGCAACTGGAAACCCTCCACGCCGAGGAGCTGGAACAGGCCGAGGCGCTGGAACTCACCCGCCAACAACTGCAAACGCTGAACGCCGAGCAACAGCGTGCGCAAGGCGAGCAGCAGCGCCTCGAAGGCCGCCTGGCCTCGCTCGAAGCCCTGCAACAAGCCGCCCTCGAACCGGGCAGCGGCACCGCCGAATGGCTCGCCGGCCAAGGCCTGGCCCAGCGCCCGCGGCTGGCCGATGGGCTGAAGGTCGAGGCCGGCTGGGAGCAGGCGGTTGAGGCGGTGCTCGGCGCTGACCTGCAAGCGGTGCTGGTCGAAGACCTCGACGCCGCCGACTACAGCGGCTTCGAACAGGGCGAACTGCGCCTGGCCCAGGCCGGCCGTGGCGGCAGCGCGCCGGCCGGCAGCCTGCTGGCCAAGGTGCAGGCCAGCGTTGACCTGGCGCCGTGGCTGGCCGCTGTGCAGCCCGCAGGCAGCCTTGAACAGGCCCTGGCCCGGCGCGCCGGCCTGGCCGATGGGCACAGCTTTGCCACCCGCGATGGTTACTGGGTAGGCCGGCACTTTTTAAGGGTCAGCCGTGGCAACGAAGCCCAGGGCGGCGTGCTCGCCCGCGCCCAGGAGCTCGATGCGCTGCGTGCCCGTGGTGAGCAAGGGCAACTGGCCCTGGAAGCCCTCGATGAGCAACTTGCCAGCCTGCGCCAGGCCCAGGCCGACCAGGAGCAGCAGCGCGAACAACTGCGCCGGCGCCTGCAGGACGAAGCCCGCCAGCACAGCGAGGTGAAGGCCCGGCTGAGCGCCGGCCAGGCCCGCGCCGAGCAGCTTACCCTGCGCCGCCGCCGCCTCGACGAAGAGTTGGCCGAGGCCAGCGAGCAGCGCGCGCTGGAAACCGAAGCCATCGGCGAAAGCCGCCTGCTGCTGCAGGCCGCGCTAGACGCCATGGCCGACGACACCGAACAACGCGAGTTGCTGATGGCCCAGCGCGACCAGGTGCGCGAGCGCCTCGAGCAGGTGCGCCAGGCCAACCGCCAGGACCAGGACAAAGCCCACCAGTTGGCCCTGCGCCTGGGCTCGCTGCGCGCCCAGCATGCCTCCACCGCCCAGGCCCTGGAGCGCCTTGAGCAACAATCGGTGCGCCTGGTCGAGCGGCAGGAGCAACTGGCGCTGAACCTCGAAGAAGGCGACGCGCCGCTGCTGGAACTGCGCGAGCGCCTTGAGGCGCTGCTCGAGCAGCGCATGGCCGTGGACGACGAAATGCGCATCGCCCGCGCCGCAATGGAAGACGCCGACCGTGCCCTGCGTGAATCGGAAAAACGCCGCACCCAGGCCGAGCAGCAATCGCAACTGTTGCGTGGCCAGTTGGAGCAGCACCGCATGGAATGGCAAGCGCTGAGCGTGCGCCGCACCGCCCTGGCCGACCAACTGCGCGCCGACGGCTACGACCTGCACGGGGTGCTCGCCACCCTCGAGGCCGGCGCCACCGAGCAGGGCGCCGAGCAAACCCTCGGGCTGATCGACGCGCGCATCCAGCGCCTGGGGGCGATCAACCTGGCGGCGATCGAGGAGTACCAGCAGCAGTCCGAGCGCAAGCGCTACCTCGACGCGCAGAACGCCGACCTGGTCGAAGCGCTGGACACACTTGAAAACGTAATCCGCAAGATCGACAAGGAAACCCGCAACCGTTTCAAGGACACCTTCGACCAGGTGAACGGCGGTTTGCAGGCATTGTTTCCAAAAGTTTTTGGTGGCGGTTCCGCGTATTTGGAACTCACGGGCGAAGATCTACTCGATACGGGGGTAACGATCATGGCCCGGCCGCCCGGCAAGAAGAACAGCACCATCCATTTGTTGTCCGGTGGCGAAAAAGCCCTGACCGCCCTGGCCCTGGTGTTTTCGATTTTCCAGCTCAACCCCGCGCCGTTCTGCATGCTCGATGAGGTAGACGCGCCGCTCGACGACGCCAACGTTGGCCGCTACGCGCGGCTGGTCAAGGAAATGTCGCAAACGGTGCAGTTCATCTACATCACCCACAACAAGATCGCCATGGAAATGGCCGACCAGTTGATGGGCGTGACCATGCACGAACCGGGCTGCTCGCGGTTGGTGGCGGTGGACGTCGAAGAGGCCATGGCCATGGTCGAAAGTTAGCCGCGGGAGGGCGAAACATGCCCAAATGCAAGCCGCAGGCGACTGACGGTGTAAAGTTTCCCAAGGGCGTGTTAGTTTAATGTTCAAATTTTTCTATGCGTGGGTAAAAACGCCAACCAGAACAGCGGCTTGGCGCCACGATTTCAAGGGGTTTACACCCTGGTTCATCGTCAACATCTTCAATCGAGGCACAGGTTTACATGGAAATCGGTCTGCGTGAGTGGCTGATCGTCATCGGCGTCATCGTGATCGCCGGTATTTTGTTCGATGGCTGGCGGCGCATGCGCGGCGGCAAGGGCAAGTTGAGGTTCCGCCTCGACCGTAACTACGCCAACATGCCCGACGACGAAGGCAGCGCCGAGGTGCTGGGCCCGCCACGGGTGCTCGACACCCCCCAGGAGCCGGACCTCGACGAAGACGACCTGCCGTCGATGAGCGCGCCGGTGCGCGAGCCCAAGGAAAGCCGCAAGGCCAAGAAGGCCGCCGCCGCGGCAGCCGCCGCCGAAGCTCAGCGTGAAGCGCCGCGCGGCCCGTCGCCGCGCCAGGGCGACCTTGACCTGGCCGTCGACGAGCCGCGCTTCTCGGCCCGCGAGCCGCTGCGCGAGCGTGAGCGCCACAACGACTTCCCCGACGAAGACGCCCCGGCCAGCCACGGCGGCGAGGCAGGCTTTTTGGCCGAGCCCGACGAAGTGCTGGTGATCAACGTGGTGTCGCGCAGCGAAACCGGCTTCAAAGGCCCGGCGCTGTTGCAGAACATCCTCGAAAGCGGCCTGCGCTTCGGCGAAATGGACATCTTCCACCGCCACGAGAGCATGGCCGGCAACGGCGAGGTACTGTTCTCCATGGCCAACGCGATTCGCCCTGGGGTGTTCGACCTCGACGACATCGACCACTTCAGTACCCGCGCGGTGAGCTTCTTCCTCGGCCTGCCCGGCCCACGCCACCCCAAGCAGGCGTTCGACGTGATGGTCGCCGCCGCGCGCAAGCTGGCCGCCGAGCTCGATGGCGAGCTCAAAGACGACCAGCGCAGCGTGCTCACCGCCCAGACCATCGAGCACTACCGCCAGCGTATCGTCGAGTTCGAGCGCCGGGCGTTGACCCAAAAGCGTTAAGCGCTGTTACTCAAATCGCCCGGCACAGCCGGCCTCCCACAGGATTGAAGGCTAATCTGTGAGAGGCCGGCCTCGCCGGGCGATTGTTTTTCACCCCAGCAGATCCCAGCCCATGAACACCGCCGAAACCCGCATCCTCGAACTTCGCCAGCAACTGGATGAGCACAACTACCGCTACTACGTGCTCGACGAACCCAGCATTCCCGATGCCGAATACGACCGCCTGTTTCGCCAACTGCAGGCCCTGGAAGGTGAAAACCCGCAGCTGATCACGCCCGCCTCGCCCACCCAGCGGGTTGGCGGCGCGGCGCTCAGCGCGTTTGCCACGGTGCGCCATGAAATCCCCATGCTCAGCCTGGGCAACGCCTTCGAAGAGCAAGACCTGCTCGACTTCGACCGCCGCGTGCACGACGGGCTGGACACCGGCACCGTGCAGTACAGCTGCGAGCCCAAGCTCGACGGCCTGGCGGTGAGCCTGCTGTACCAGGACGGCCAACTGGTGCGGGGCGCCACCCGCGGCGACGGCAGCACCGGCGAAGACATCAGCGTGAACGTGCGCACCATCCGCAACGTGCCGCTGAAACTGCAAGGCAGCGGCTGGCCGGCCACCCTCGAGGTGCGCGGCGAGGTGTACATGAGCAAGGCCGGCTTCGAGCGGCTCAATGCCCAGCAGGCCGAGGCCGGCGGCAAGACCTTCGCCAACCCGCGCAACGCCGCGGCCGGCAGCCTGCGCCAGCTCGATTCGAAAATCACCGCCAGCCGCCCGCTGGAGTTCTGCTGCTATGGCGTGGGCCAGGTCAGCCACGACATCGCCGACAGCCACATCGGCAACCTCAAACAGTTGCAGCAGTGGGGCCTGCCGATCAGCCGCGAGCTGAAGGTGGCTACCAACGTGGCTGAATGCCTGGCGTACTACCGCGACATCGGCGCGCGGCGCCAGGCCCTGGCCTATGAAATCGACGGCGTGGTGTTCAAGGTCAACGCCATTGCCGCCCAGCGCGAGCTGGGCTTTCGTGCCCGCGAGCCACGCTGGGCGATCGCCCATAAATTCCCCGCATCCGAGGAACTGACCGAGCTGCTCGGGGTGGACTTCCAGGTCGGCCGCACCGGCGCGGTCACCCCGGTGGCGCGGCTCAAGCCGGTGAAGGTGGCCGGCGTGACGGTGGCCAACGCCACCCTGCACAACATGGACGAAGTGGCCCGGCTGGGGGTGATGATCGGCGACACGGTGATCATCCGCCGCGCCGGCGACGTGATCCCGCAAGTGATGCAGGTGGTGCTCGAGCGCCGCCCCGAAAGCGCCCGCCCAGTGGAGGTGCCCAGCCACTGCCCGGTGTGCGGCTCGGAGGTTGAACGCACGCAACTGGTCAAGCGCGCCAAGGGCAAGCAAACCGTCAGCGAGGGCGCGGTGTACCGTTGCGTTGGCCGCCTGGCCTGCGCCGCGCAGCTCAAGCAGGCGATCATCCACTTCGTTTCGCGGCGGGCGATGGACGTCGACGGCCTGGGCGACAAGATCGTCGAGCAACTGGTCGACAGCGGCCTGGCGCGCTCGCCGGCCGACCTCTACACCCTCACCGAGGCACAGGTGTTGGCGCTGGAAGGCTTTGCCGAGGTGTCGAGCCGCAACCTGGTCAACGCCATCGCCGCCAGCCGCCAGCCGGCCCTGGCGCGCTTTATCTTCGCCTTGGGCATCCCTGAAGTGGGTGAGGAAACTGCCAAGGTGCTGGCCCGTTCGCTGGGCAACCTGGAGCGGATCATGGCGGCCAAGCCGCTGCTGCTGACCTACCTGCCCGACATCGGCCACGAAGTGGCTTACGAGATCGCCCACTTCTTCGAGGAAGAACACAACCGCACGGTGATCGAGCAACTGCTGGCCCGCGGCGTCGAACCGCAAGGGCAGGGCGAGCTGCACGCGGAGTTCGCCGCCGGCACCACGTTCGAATCGCTGGTGGAAAAACTCGGCATCGCCTACGTAGGCCCAGGTGCCGCGCAAAAGCTCGCGGAGAAGTTCGGCTCGCTTGAGAAGCTTGCCGAGGCCGACTGGCTCGACCTGCGCCAAACCGTGACCGAACGCAGCGCCAAGGCCGTGCGCGAGTACTTTGAGGACCAATCACGGCGCGCTGAAGCCCTGGCCCTCGAGGCCCAGCTCAAGGCCTTTGGCATGCACTGGACCAGCGCCCGCCAGGGCGGCGGCGAACACCTGCCGCTGGCCGGGCAAACCTGGGTGCTCACCGGCACCCTGGAGAGCATGACCCGCGACGAGGCCAAGGACAAACTCGAAGCCCTGGGCGCCAAGGTGGCCGGCTCGGTGTCGGCGAAAACCCACACCGTGGTGGCCGGCCCGGGGGCCGGCTCGAAGCTGGCCAAGGCGCAGCAGCTGGGGGTGCGTACCCTGGACGAGCAGCAGTGGCTGGAGGCGTTAGCAGGGTTTTAGTGGGGCGTGAAGCTTGCCTCTGAACAGGACCATCGAGTTTTGAAGCTTTCGATTTGAAGGCCTGTCATGAAATGATTAGCAGACGACAACAAGTAGGTGGGGCCTTGGTTGGCGGGGCGTTCGCAAATGCTGTTATGGTGATCATACTCAACCCAACGGTTCTGCTGTTGCTGAGTGCCGATGTTCAGTGCTTGTCCGTTAGTGGTTTGAAAGCGTGCACATTCAAGCCTGGCGGCATGGAAAGCCTCGAAATCCCTATAAAAAACCACGCCCGTCACGACCTTGCCCGACGGGCATGACTGTACGGGGTCTGCCTTGTTTACCGCGACATTAGATATGTCATAGGCTCTGAACGGTTGGTCGTTCATGTCTCGAAGGCTAGCGCATTGATAGGAAAAGCGCGTGGGGCCCTCCATATACAGCCCCAGTAGTACGCCATTGCTACAGGATGCAGGCCGATCCGAGTCCATCGCGGTGAAGCTCCCCGGCAGCGTTCTGAGCCCGGCCGTGGTCGTTGAGGGCGTTTGCAGTAGGGCGCAGTTCATGGCGCTGGTGGTAGAACGCAGGCCCGCGCCAACGATTTTCAAATGGGGCGCGACGTAGGTCACTTCAGACGGGTTCCCCACCCAAGCACTGGCCTTGCTGAGAATCGCTTGAACGGAGAGTTTTTCAGTGCTGGTGGTACGGGCCGTCGCTTGCAGCTAGACCCACCATTGCTGTTTGCCGTCACCGGTCGTCTCGGAGCAGTCTCTATCGCTGATCAACAGCGTTGCGGTAGACGGCATTTTTTCAACCAGCACCGTGTCAGGGCTGTAATCGCAGGAGCGGTTGTAAGCAGACTGGCCCTCCCCGTCGACGATAACCGGGCAATCCTGATTGCTACCGTTATAGAGGTGTACGATGGCGGAAGAATCTGCGGCTTGGGCGCCCGCCGTGGTGGCACTGATTGCAGGCGCCATGTTGAGGCCCGCGAGGCAGGCCGCCACGCACATCAGCGCCTTGGCTTTGGTGAAGTAAAAAGTGTTCACGATGCTTTCTCCGCCGTGAGGGTATGTTGGGGTCGAGACTAACCAATCACGCGCCATCCGGAACCTAGCAAGGTTGAGGGGTGTGTGCCTGTACACCTCTGCCGCGCCGCTGGCCGAAAGCGCTGAACTGTTTGCCGCGGCAAGTATCCATTGCCCATCAGCCAAGGAGGTGTGGGTCATGCCAGGTTCGTTCAAATCGTTATCGTCTCGGCTTGTTCGCGAGCCAGCGGCTGCGCCCGCGCCTTCCAGGCGTTGGGCTTGCCGCTGTGGGCAGGCGATTTTTTTCGTCAACAGCCGTTGCCTGGCCTGCGAGGCAGCGTTGGGTTACATCCCCTCGGAGGGCATTGTCAGCAGCCTCAGCGGCCCTGATGCCAACCACTGTTGGCAAGGGGATGCCTCGGCTGGCGCGAAGCTTTATCGGCGTTGCGCCAATCTCGATACGCCAGCCGCTTGCAATTGGCTGGTCCCGGCCGGCGACCCCAACCCGTTGTGCCAGGCGTGCCGGTTGAACCATACGATCCCCGACCTTTCGGTGCCCGAGAACTCCGGCTATTGGCTGAAGGTTGAAACCGCCAAGCGGCGGATGGTGGCGCAACTGGTCGGGCTGGGCCTGGCAGTGATCCCCAAGGCTGAAGACGAACCCAACGGGCTGTCGTTTGACTTCATCGGCACCGACACGGCGGGCAATGCGCCCACCACCGGCCATGCCAATGGCTTGATCACCCTCGACATCAAGGAAGCCGACGACGCCCACCGTGAGCAGGTGCGCAAGAACCTGCGCGAACCTTACCGCACCTTGCTTGGGCATTTTCGCCATGAGGTCGGCCACTATTATTGGGACCGCCTGATCGCCGGTAGCACCTGGCTGGAACCCTTCCGCGCGCTGTTCGGCAATGAGCAGGCCAGCTACGCCGACGCGCTCGAGCAGCATTACCAGCACGGCGCGCCCGCTGATTGGGCCGAACATTACGTGAGTGCCTACGCGACCATGCACCCGTGGGAGGACTGGGCGGAAACCTGGGCGCATTACCTGCACATGATGGACGCGGTCGACACCGCGTTGGGTTTTGGGATGAGTGGCCACGACACGGGCTTGGATTACGTGTCTTACCCGCTCAGTACGTTGTATGCGCCTGAGCATGAAACCGGCCCGGCGTTTTTAACCTTCATCAATGCGTGGATCGAGTTGGCCGGCATGCTCAACGAGCTGTCGCGGGCCATGGGCCAGCCAGACTTCTACCCGTTCGTGCTGCCGCCCGCGGTGGTGGCCAAGCTGCATTTTATTCACTTGGTGGTTCAGCAGGCCGGTGGCCGGGCCGACGAGATCATTGAAGAAGCCGAAGCGGTTGCCCAGGCGGATCAGGCCTAGTGCCCACGCGGCGCTCGAAGGCGCGTTAACGCGCTGAGCGGGTTGGCTTTTTTTGTGGGCGCCGGTTGTAACCGGCCGCCAAGCCTGTACAATGGCCCCCGCTCGCCGGGCAACCCGGTGCAGCGTGCGTTATGGTGGCCCCATCGGTCCCCTCGCAATGATTACCCGTTAACCTGGTCAGGCCCGGAAGGGAGCAGCCACAGCGGGAACATCGTGTGCCGGGGTGTGGCTGGTGGGGCCGCCACCCTCCTGTTTACCCCCCCTTATTGCCCCGCTGTTGTGCCCGGCCCCCGAAGGCGCCAGGGCGCTCACTCGTACGTGACGGTAAACTTCAAGGCAGCTTGCACCTTGCCCGCCTTCACTGGGTCGGCGAGTTTCGCCAGGCGCGCATTGAAGCCCAGCGCCAGGTCGCCGTCGGCCACTGTGTTCATCCGCTCCTTGCGGGCCAATGGCATCGGCGTGCGGGCATCGGCGCGCAGCATCTGCACCCCGACGTTCTGCGCCGTGGCGCCATGGCCCAGGCTGAACAGGCCGCTGTCCGGGTCGAGCGGCGCCGAGCCTTCGGCGGGGTCCAGTTGCACGTAGATGCCCAGTACGCTGCCCGCCGGCGGCTTCAGGCAGCCGGTGAGGTTGAGCGTGAAGGGCACCGCCGGCGTGTAGCTACCCTGGGCGAAGCTGGCCAGGTCGTGGCTGCCCAGGTCGACCGGGTTGGGGCTGATCGGGGTGGGCGCGGTGCCGCAGCCGGTCACCACGATCTCGGCGCTCAGGCCCATCTCCCAGAGGTCGCTGATCTGCCCGGCAAAAGGGCTGAGGCGGCTGCTGAACTGCTTCTGGCCCGGGTCCAGACGGTAGCGCCCGGGCTCCAGCGGCCCGGTCTTGACCAGATGGACCACCCAGAACTGGTTGGGGATGAAGCCGATGTCGTGGGCTCTGCGCAGGCGTTGCTGGGCCACAAAGGGCGCCATGGCCGGGCCATTGGCGTCGAAGCTGTCAGCGTTGCCGCCGCTGAACCGGCTGCCCCAGTCGATCGCGGCGCCGATGCCTGGCACTGAGGTTTGCCGGATTTTGTCTGCTGGCGGCAGCGTACGGTTGCCGCCGCCACTGGCCGTGGCGTTGAGAACCGCTGGCGGTTGCAGCGCGTCGACGGTCAGGGTGTTGATGACAGGAGTGTCGCTGTCACGGTTATAGCACTTCCAGTGGCTGGGCGACGCGGCGGTGGCACGCAGGTTGTAGCTTTGGCCGCCAATCAAACTGCCATCGGCCTGGGTGCTTTCAACGTACAGAGTATCGGGGATCCGCAGGATCAGATCGGTCGGGCCAGAGTCGTTGCGCCAGAAACAACCCGGGCCTACGGGATAGTCATTGGCCGCTGTGGGCAGGGGCAGAGTGCTGGTGGCCAGCGCCGCCAGCAGAGTGAGGCTGGGTTTGAACATGGGTGGGTCCTGCCTGAAGGGCTAGTCGGTGCACGTGGCGTGGTGGGTTTCGAAGCCCTGGTGGTGTTTGGCCTGGGCCGGGTCGAGGGCGAGCCAGCAGCGCTCGCCGGCGCTGGCGCCCCAACGCACCAGCAACCTCAAGGGCTGGCCATCGCTTTCGAGCAGCGCCTGGCCGGCTTGCCCGAGAATGCCCAGAGTGCCGCCGTCGCGGCCAAGCAGTTCGGCGCCAAACGGTAACGGCTGGCCATCGGCGGCGTGGGCGGTGAGCAACAGCCGGCGCACCTGGCGGCCCTCGAAGCGCACCTTGGTCACCGCGCCGCGGCGCGGCACCAGTTGCGCCAGGCCGTTGGCGATCTCAACGTCGGGGCCCAGCTCACTGGTGTCGAGGCGCACGCTGTTGCGCCGGTAAGGCCGCAGGTAGGGCGCCAGGGCCAGGCCTTGGGCGTTGGTTTTACTGGCGCTGTTGCTCACGCCCACGCCGGCGATGCCCGGCACCTCGACGATGCCGAAGGTTTCTCCCAGGTAAGGGCCGGCGATCAGCGTACCGGCGTGCGCCACCCAGGCGCCGCTGGCATTGAGCGACACGCTTTGGTAACGGGCGCCGGCGCTGGCGCCCAGCCCCAGGTTGAAGGCCTGGCTTTGCCAGTTGGCCGAGGCCGAACCCTGGCTGCCCTGGCTGTCGTTGTGGGCCACCGCGGCGCGCCAGCTCAGCGGCAGGCCTTGGGCGCGGCCGTTGAGTGAGGCGCGTTGGCTCAGGCGTTCACCGCTGTGTTGGGCATCGTAGCTGAGGCTGCTGGCGCGGGGCGTGCCCAGTGGCAGGGTCAGGCCCAGGCCCCAGTGGTGGATCTCACGCCGGCGCTCATCGAAGGTTTGCGCCGCGTACAGGCTGATCGACAGCTCGCGCCAGCGCGTGTTGAACGAGCCCTGGAATTGCCGCCGCTGGCGCTCGGCACCCCAGTAGCGCTCCTGGCTGTAGGTCAGGTTCAGGCTGGAGCGCTCGCCCACCCCTTGGTACAGCGCCGCTTCCAGGCGGCTGCGGCGCGAGCCCAAGGCGGTGCTGGCGTGGCGGTCGCGCACCGCTTCGTCGAATTCGCGAAAGCCTTCGGTGGAGTAGCGGTAGCCGGCGAAGCGCAATTGGGTGCGGCTGGCGAAGGCTTTGCCGTAGCGCAGCGCGTAGCTCATGCCCTGCAGGCCCGGGGTTTGCGAGTGGGTCAGGTCCCCTGCCAGCGCGCCGAAGGCGCCGAGGTCGCGCGCCAGGCCGAGGCTGCCGGCATGGTAGAAGCCGGCAGCCTGGCCACCGCCGTAGAGCGTCCAGCGCTCCGGCAGGCCGCGGGCCAAGGTCGCCTGGGCCAGCATGGGCCGGCTCAGGGCTGCCCCGGCCGGCACGTATTGCCCGACCGCCGCGGAATAGCGCCACACGCCATCACGTAGCAGGTTGCCGAGGGTCGAGTAGGCTTGGGTGAAGTTCGCCTCGCTGCCGTCTTCTTCGATCACCCGCACCTCCAGCTCACCGCTGCCGGTCACCGAGAGGTCGTCGAGGGTGAACGGCCCGGGGCTGACCGTGGTGGTGTAGAGCAGGTAGCCGTTCTGCCGCACCTCTACCCGCGCGCGGTCCTTGGCGATGCCGCGGATCACCGGCGCATAGGCTTGCAGCACGTCGGGCAGCATGTCCATTTCCGTGGCCAGTTGTACCCCGCGCAGCGGCACGCTGCGAAACACCTCGCCGCCGCTGAAGGTTTCGCCCAGGGTCAGGGTCGAGCGCCACGGGCTGATGTCGCGCTGGGCGTAAGTGGTGTGGCGTTGCCAGCGCTGGCCACTGTCGCTCAGCGCCTGGCTGGTGCGCAGGCGCCAGTCCCCGAGGTTGGCGCCGCCGTTGAGGTACAGCGCATGTTGCGGGCTGCTGCCGCCGTAGCGGCTGCGCGCGTGGCTGAGCGAGGCCTGGTAGTTGACGAAGGCCGCGCTCACCCCGCTGTCCCATTCATGGGGTTGGGTGGCGCCCAACCGGCGCACCTGCATGGCGGCCTGAGGCACCTGCAGGGTGAGGGTGAAACGCTGGGTGTCGAGGGCGACCCGGCTGCCTTCGATCGCCTGCATCAGCCCGGTGCACTGCGCCAAGGCGTCCAGCGCCTGTGGCTGCACGCCGGCCTCGACCAGCCAGGCGCGGCTCAGGCAGGGCAGCAGGCGGCCATCGGCGCCGCGTTCCAGGGCCAGCTCCTGCGCGCCCAGAGGTTCGTCGTTGAGGTATACGCTGAAGCGATAGCGGCCCTCGGGCAGGCTGTCGCCCTCGGCGAGGCTGGCCAGGCTGGTGGCGGCGGTGCCCTCGGGGTAGCCGGGGGTGGCGCGCAAAAACGCTGGGTCAAAGCCTGCACCAGTGCTGGCCTGGGCCGTGCCGGCCAGGCCGAGCAGCAGCCCGGCCAGTGGCAGCCGCGCGCGCACGGCGGCCCGGCCTGCCTGGCCAGGGGGGAGGGGTAGGTTCATGGGCGTCCTTTCAAACCGGTGTGGCGGGCTCAGGGCCCTTCGGGCAGCGGCAGGGTCACGGCGGGGGTGTCGCCGCCGTAGTCGTTGATCACCGACAGCGCCAGCCGCGCCGGGCTGCCGACGTTTTGCGGCAGGGGGTAGCGGCGCTGGCTGAAGGGCTCGGCCATCGGCGCGGTGGTCAGGGCGTACTCACCGTTCGGCCCACTGAGCTTGAGCAGGCGAAACGAGTAATGGAACGGCGTGGGGTTATCCACCTGCAGCCAGGCTTGGCCGCCTTCCTGTACCCGCCGCCAGCGCAGTTGCGGCAGTTGCTCGGTGGGGTCTTGGTTGCGCAGCGCGGTGGGGCGCAGGAACACCTTGATGCGGGTGCGCAGGGCCAGGCGCAGGCGGTTGCCTGGCTCGGCGGTTGCCTGGGGGATTTCCTGCAGGTTGAACCAGAACACGCTCTCCCGATCGGTGGGCAGGTCGTGGGGCAGGCGGTTGAGGGTGACCATCTGCTCCTGGCCCGGCTCTAGCCGGAACAGCCCCGGCGCCGGTAGCAGCGGCACCGGTGTATGGGTGTCGTCGGCGCCGGTGTTGACCCACACCTGGGCGGCGTAGGCTTCGCGGCTGGGGTTGCGCACGATCAGCGCGGCGCTGCGTTTGTCTTGCGCCAGGATCACGCGGGTGGCGCTGATGCTCAGCGCGGCCTGGGCGGAAGTGGCCAGCAACGCCAGCAACGCCGCGGCGCAGGCCGGCATGGCTGCGCTCAAACGAAAATTAGGCATGGTAGGGCTCGGCAATTACGCGGCAACGGAAGGGGCAGCGTGGCCGCCCCGGTGAGGCGTCAGTTGACGATCACTTCAAGGCTGACGTCGGCGTTGGCATGGCCCGGCGTGACCGTGGCGGCGGTCGAGCGGTAGTGGGCGGTGAAGTTCAGGTCGGTGTTGCCGCTGGCGTTGAGGGCGTATTCCTCGGACCGCGCGCCATGGCCGACCAGCTTGCCGCTGGCATCGCGGATACCCAAGGCGATGCCGCCGGCCGGGCTGTTGTCGGGGTTCAAGGCAAACAACGTGTCGCCACTGGCGCCGCCGTGGCGGCCGTCGAACTTGACCACCGCGGCGTTCTGGTCAGGGTTGCTAGGGTCCCAGCCGGTGCATTGGGTCGGGTCGGTTACGCGCAGGTTGAACGTGCGGTTGTTGTGCTCGGTGCCGGCGCCGCGGAAGTCCGACGCATAGGCCTCGCCCATTTCCACGGTGCCGTTGCTGCCGCCGCCGGGGGCAATGATTTCGATCGGGCAGGTGCCCCCGGAGAGGATTTCGCCGGTGAAGTTGATGGTGCCGGTGTTGGCCTGCGCGGCGCTGGCCAGGGCGAGCAAGGGCAGGCCCAGAATAAGGCGTTTCATGTGGGAAGAACTCCTGTAAACGGTACAGGAGGCGACAGCCGCCCCCCGGCGGCACCGGGGGGGCCGGTGCCGCGGGGTGGGAGAGTAGAGGGTGTGGCGAGGGGTGGGTATCGGCGCGGGTCTGAGTTTGGGGGGCTAGCCGCGTACTACCGCGGGATCCAGCGTTGCGCTCGCCACGTGTATAGGGCTTGGGCCGTTTTCATTCCTTACAGCACGCGCGGCGGCGTCCATATAGGGGCTACGTGCCTGGCCAGTGTTTGCCAGTGGCTGTTTTGGGGGGCTTGGGGGCGGCAATGGCGCAGTGGAGTAGTTGCTAGTGCCTGAACCACTGCTGCTGATGCTGCTGCGGGAGTAATCAACGCTTGGGGTCGGCGAACGTGGTGGTGGTTCAACTACAACCTTAACGGTCCTGAAGTGACCCTCTAGCAAATCTTCGGCTGAATCGAGTGCTTGCCCTTGGCTTACCTGGCTTGCATTCGATGCGCGGCGTGAAACGCTGGCCCCACTCACGCTTGATCGTGAGGATACGCTCGCCGCAACTTCGTCGGACAATTCGACAGCGCTGACCGATGAGCGCCTGGAACCCACATCCGCCGTACTCGACGCCCGCCTGGCCCCAGCCTTGCCCGCCCCCCCGATGGCTTTCTCGACCCCCTTGCTCACCGCCATCGAGCCAATCCCCAGGCCGATCGAAACCCACATCAGGGCATCGTTGTCTGGGTCGACCAATGAGGCGATGCCGGTGCCCAGCGCGGCTGCCGCCACCGCGGCGGAACCGGCCAGGGCCAGCGCGGCGCCGCCCAAGGGGGCGGTGACCACGCCGATGATCATCTGCACCACGCTCACCGCCTCCCAGGCGATAAAACCCAGGGTGAGCATGTTGAACAACGAGCCCAGCAAGCCGCCACCGCCTTCGGCCGGCTTCTCCGGGGCAATGTAATAGGGCAGGTTGGCGGCGGTCCAGATCGGCATCGGCGCGTGGCCGCTGGGGTCGTGCAACATGATCGGGTTGCCTTGGGCGTAGCGGTAGGGGTTCAGCCCGCCCGCGCCGAACGGGCTTTCGCTGTCGGGGCGGTTGAAGCTCATCAACCCCGGCAGGTACAGCCGGTAGCCGCGCCCGAGCAGGTAGGCGTCGCGGGCGGCGTCACGGGGTTCGCCATTGAACCCCAGCGCGTGGCTGGCGCTGCCTTCGGCCTGGTGATGGCTGCCGTAAGCGCTGTACACCGCGCGGCTGAGGCGGTTGGCCTGCCATTGGCCGGTCACGCTACCGGCGCTGTCGCTGAGCAGCGCGCTGGCCTCGCCGCTGCCGTCGAGCAGTGCCAACGGGGTACCGGCGGTGCTCAGGTAACGTTGCTGGCCGCTGCCTTCGCGGGTGTGGTCCAACCTGTAGCCCTCGTAGAAGCGCGCCTGGCGCTGCCCGCCATGCTCCACCGCGCACAGGCTGCCATGGGGGTCGTAATGGTAGGTGCTGCGCCCGGCGGCGTCGGTCAGGGCGGCGAGGCGGCCGAGGCTATCGTACTCCAGGGTGGTGGTGGCGTTGTCCAGGGTGCGGCCGGTCATCTGGCCGTTGGCATCGTAGCTGAAGGTTTCCTGCAGCGTCGGTTTGTTGGGTTGGGTATGGGTGGCACTGGCCAGTTGGCAGGGGTCGCTGGCGGAGTAGCTGAAGGCGCTGACCGAGGCCCCTCCTTCGGCGAGGGTGGTCACCAGGCGGACGACGTTATCCAGGGTATCGAGCATGAACACCTGCGAGGTATACGCCGCGCCAAACCGGTCCCGCGGCAGCCAGGCCGGCTCGCCACTGCACGTATGGGCTTGCAGGCGGTTGCGCCGGTCGTAGCTAAAGCGTTCGCTGAGCGCTGGCGCCGTGCTAGCGCCGCTATACGTATCGCGCCCGGCCAAGGTGCCGTCACCATGCCAATGCAGTACCTGCTTGCGCAGCGTGTTGCCACTGGCGGCTTCAAGGTGCTCACGCTCGGCTTCGCGGCCGAGCCCATCGTAGGTCAGTTTCACTTGCACGCCGGCGCAGAGCTGCTCCGCCACCCGGCCGAAGCGGTCATAGCCTTGGCTGGCGACGGTGCCATTGGCGCTGTGGCGCTCCAGCCGCCCGGCGCCATCGTAGGCCCACAGGCTACGGCCCATACCGCTGTCTTCCCGCCATAGGCGGCGGCCTTGCACGCTGTGGCCGTAGGTACTGGTGTAGGTGCTGCCCTCACGGGTTTCTTCGATCAGTTGGCCCAGCCGGTTGTAACCGTAGGTGCAATCGATGGCCGCAGCCTGGCCCTGGTGGGAGGCCTGCGGCCCAGCCCTCTGCAGCCGGCCGGTGACTGAGTCATAGCCAAAGCTGTAATGCTGGTTATTGGCACTGAGGGTTTGCGGGCCTTGGCTCAAGGCCGGGCGGTAGGTGTAGCCCAACAGGCTGCCATCGGCGAGCGTGATCTCTTCGGGCGCTGGGTGGGCGCCACTGTAGCGGTACGCCACGGTGCGCTTGCCGATGGTGGTTTGCGTCACCCGGCCCAGTTGGTCGAACCCTCGGCTGGCCAGCTCGGTGAGGGCGTTGGCATTGCGCCCATGGCTGAGTGTGGCGAGCATCGCCTGCGGGGTGTGCTCCGGGTAGCCCTGGCCCACCAGGTCACCATTGGCCAGGGTGATCAGTTGGGTGCGGCCCCAGGCATCGTAGCTGTAGGCGGTGGTGCGTTCGCCGTAGTCGCTGCCGTCGTCCAGCCACACGCTATACCACTGTACCTCCCGCAGCAGTTGCCCGAGGCCGTCGTAATGGTAGGTGCGCTTCTCGGCCAGGGTACCGCTGGCGTCATAGGTGGAGGTCACTGCCGCCTTGCCGAAAGCGTTGTACTCGGTTTCGGTCACGCCGTCAGTGGCGCTTTCGTCACCGCCCGCGGCCTGCCGCCAGCTGCGCACCACCGGGCCGGCGGCGCCGAAGGGGCTGGTAGCGCTGACCCGGCGTACCCCATCGGGGCCGGTGCTGGCGCAGCGCTGGCCCCAGTCATCGTACTCATGGGTCGTGGTCAGCGCGCGCGCCGGGCCGCTGCTGTCGACGTTGTCGTATTCGGTTTCCTCTTCGAGCTGGCCCAGCGCGTTGTAGCGGCCCTCCCACTCACAGGTGCTGCTGGCCGCCTCGCCCCAGCCTTCATCGAGGTGGCGCTCCAGCGGGCGGCCAAGGCCATCGACCTTGACCCGCCGGCACACGCCCGCGGCGCTGGTTTCGGTGTGTTCGGCCAACACATAGGGCACCGTGCCGGCGGGCGGGGTGTAGAGGCTGTAGCTGAACCGGCGTGTGGCCTCGATCTCTTTGTCACCCGGGGCGATGGTCAACGCCAGCAGGCGGCCCAGGCCATCGTAGCGGGAGGCCGTGGCCACCCCCAGGGCATCCTCGGCGGCCAGGGTTCGGGCTGTGAGCAGGCACTGCTGCACAACCGTGGTGGTGGTGGTGCCGTCGCTGTTGGTTTGCTCGACGGTGGTTTTCAGCCGCCCATCGAGCCGCTCATAGCGGTTGCTTTGGGTACTGCTGTGGCCGTTATAGCGGGCGGTGCGAGCGTCCAGGCGGCCAAAGCTGACGCGGTCAGTGGCATCGGCGTGATAGGTGTAGTCCACCGCCTGGCTCGCCAGTTGCGTGCCATCGGCGCTTTGCACCAGTGTGTTGACCTGCTCTACCAGCAGGTAGTTGCTCGTAGCCTGAGCACCAGGTACCTGGCGGGTCAGTTGTTTTTGCGCCAGGGCCGGCAGGGGCAAGGCGGTGTAGCGGTATTCGGTCACCTCCACCACCCCGCCGCCGTCGATGTGCTGTTCCGGCGCCGCGGGCGCAGGGCTGCGGGTGCTGGCCTTGATGTGCCGCACAAAGCCCCAGGGGTCTGCCGGGCAGCCGTCCTCACCGGTGGCGGCATAGTAGGTGAAGGCGGTCTGCACGCCGCTGGGCTCGACCTGCAAGGTCACGTTGCCATGCTCATCGTATTCGGTGCGGGTGGTTTCCTCACGGGCCTGTTCGGGCCGCTCCGGTGTCGCCGGCTGGTGCCAGCGAGAGGTGAGTTTTTTCGCCAGTTGGAAGGTCCCGGGCAACTCATCGAAGTTTTTCCCGGTGAGGTCGCCGTAATCGGTGGTTCGGGTGAAGGTGCAGTCGCCCTGTTGGGTGACTTCGCTCAACGGCAGGTGGAAGCGGTTGTAGGTACGCTGCACGGTGCGGGTTTTGCCAGCGTGCTGTTGGCGGATGGTGGTGCTGTATTGGTAGTCGCTGCGTACCTTGTACAACGGCTCGGTGCCGTCGGCTGGCCAACTGGTGATTTCGTTGTAGCCAAGGAAGTTTTTTTCCTGGGCGCTGTAGCTGAAGGCCTGTACCACCGGCTCGGCGCCGGGTGTGGGGAGCAGGGTGTACTGGGTCACCCGCGGCAGGTCGGGGCGCCCGCCGGGTACTTTGTGCACGCCGTGGTACAGCATTTGCTCGATCGCGCCCAGCGGTTGCTGCACTTGGCTGATGGTCGGGTAGTTGGCGTTGTCGTAGTAGCTGAAGGCCCACTGGCCACCGATGCTCGGTGGCAGGGTGAGGGTGTGCAGGCGGCCACCCTGGAAGGCCATCCGGTAATAAAAATCCTCGGTTTCGCTAGGTACGTGCAGCAGCAGGTCGCTGCCGGCCTTGGCGAGGCGCAGCAGCTCCGTGGCGTATTCATCGACGATGCGCACCAGCCGAGCGCGGCCGTTGTCCGGGGTGTATTCCAGGGCAATCCAGCGGCCGTTCGGGCCCTCGATCACGGTCGGCACCAGGTACTCGCCAAAGCCTGGGCTGCTCAAATGCTCGACCCGCCCGTCACGGTGCACCACCCGCGCGTGCTGGCTGTCGTCGCGAAACAACCTGAACGACTTCAAGTGGGATTGAAACACCTGAGGCTCGCCGCCTGTTTGCGCGCCAATGGCAAAACGCTCGCCAGTGCTCAAGGCCAGGGTGCGCGGCGCCGTGGTGTGCAGCCGGCTGAGGTTGGGTGCCCAGCCCTGGCCGTAGCCCCAATCGTCGTTACCCAGCGGGCTGAAGCTGAGCACCAGGCTGAAGTCCGGCCCGGCCAGGTCATTGGCCGGCGCCATCGGCACCGTCACGTTGAAGTGATAAAGGCCCGTGCGCGGATCAACGCCGCCACTGGCGGCACTGGCGAAGTTCTGGGTCGCGGAAGACAGGTTTTCAGCCATGGCATCACCGGGATCAAAGAATGAAGAGCGTAAACGCCCGGGCACGAGTTACCCGGCCGCCAAGAGGCTTTCACTCAAACAAAGTGCGAACGGGCTGTAAACCTAGCAACTTTGCCAGGGCGAGCAGTTACCGATGAGTTCGCGCTGAAAATAACCGTTCCTCCCGCGTTGACCTAGTAAATCTACTAGTTACCTGCCGCGCTGGGCTCTTGCACAGTGGCCCCATTGCCCGACCACAAGGAGCGCCGGCGATGGCACTGGATTATCCCACGATCGAAGGGTTGGATCTCACCGTGATGGCGCTGGATTACGATCGCTATAGTCGGGATCCGGACAAACCTGACAGCGGGGTGATCAAGGTCTGGGTCAACTTCGCTGGTTTGGCCAATACCAAAGTCGTTACCTTGATCTGGCGGGTGGGCCAGGATGATCCCAGTTCCGGGGATTACATCCGCGCTCTTCCGGTCGACCCGGAGGAAATCATCGACAAGAAGGGGCTGCTGATCCCCGTACCCGCAGAGACGGCGCTGGCCGCGCTGGATCGTTGGATCTGGTTGCACTACGAGGCCGATGGTGAGCCCAGCCTGCGCCGGCGGTTTCGCTTGGGTTGCCCGCCGCCGGTGGTGATGCCGAGCCAGGCAAATGGCCTGACTCTTGACCTCGACTTGATCACCGGGCCCACCCTGCGCTGGGCCATGGCCGCCTACGCGGCCATGCAACCGGGGGATACGGTGGCCTTGCAGGTGGTGCTGGGCCCGGGTACCAGCTCAGAGTACGCGTTGCCGGAGGAGCCCTACCAGGTGACCGCGGCCAACCTGGGCCAGGCCGTGCAGTGGGAGACCGATACCAGTGTGCTGACCGGGATTAGTACCCTGGCGGCCTATGCCACCATCACCCATGCGAGCGGCCTGCCGGATACAAAAACCAAGCTGGCGGCGCAGCACTATCAGGTGATTGCCGAGCAGCCCAGCCAAGCCGGCTGGCTGGCCGATGCCGAGTTGCCCGACGTACCCGGCGATACCCTGGACCCTGGCGACTACCCGAACGGGTTGCGCGTGCGCCTGCCCCTGCCTGCCGGGCTGGAGGACGGTGACACTTGGCTGCTGCACTGGCGTGGCAAGGACCAGGCCGCTTCGCGCACCCTGCACGGCCGCGTGGATGCCAGCGTATTGCATACCGGCGAGGTGTGGGTGCGCATCGAAACGGCAGTGCTCAGTGCTGGTTTGGGCGGCGATGCCTCGCTGGCCTGGCAATGGGCCCGCCCCGGCGCGGCCGCTCACAGCCAGGCTAAGGTACTGCACCTGCGCAACGCCGCCCCGCTGCAGGCGCCGTCGGTCAAGGAAGCCAGCGACAGCGCCGAGGTACCCGCGGCCAGCGCGATCAGAGGGGTGAGCGTGTTGATCCCCGCGCTGCCGGGGGTGCCCTCGAAATTGACGGTGCATTACCAGGGGCACCCCGAGGGCGGCGAGTACAGCACCGATGTTCCGGCCAGCGAGGGTGTTTTCACTATACCCGCGCAATACCTGGTCCCGGGTATAGGCGGCCTGTACCCGGTGCACTACAGCGTTGTTCTCGATGGCCAGGCGCGGACCTCGCCGGCCTACCACTTCAAGGTCTTGCCATTGCCGCTCGGCAGCCTGCAGGCGATCCGTTGCAATGAAGTACCTGGCGGCTCTGCCATGTCCATCAGTGCCCTGCGCAGCCAGCACAACGGCAAGGCGACCTTTCAGCAACCGCCGTGGCCGTTCTACTTCGCTGGGCAGCCGGTCAGCATCGTCGCCAGCGGCCTCCCGGCCAGCGGCACGAGCCCGTTGGCCCACACGATCTTCGACGCTGCCGCGCCGAGCAACCCCTCGGCGGTCACCGGGGAGCTGCCGGTGAGCTTTCTCGAGACCTTGAAGCGCCCGCAACAACTGGACGTGAACGTGATCGTGCAACTGGGCGGCGATGCCCCGGCGCTGACCCAAAGAACCTCATTTCAACTGGTGGATGAACTGCCACAGGAGCCTGCTATGAACCTGGATGCCCTGGAAAAAGCACTTGCGGGGAAAACCTGGACCTTCGGCTGGGACGCGCTGCTGGCGGTCAGCCAGGCGCAGTTGCAGGATGCGTTGGTCCATGCAGTGACCCAACGCCTCGACGGCTTCGCCCGGCCGTTCAACGGCGAGCTGGAAATCAACCGCACAGGCGCGGCGAAGATCCACGCCAGCGGCCTGTGTTTTGGCCTGCCGGAGTTGTCGTTCGCCGGCAGCCACTTGGGCCGCGCCGCGGTCAGGGTGCGCATCCCGCTGGTGGCGGGCAACCTGGTCAGCGTGTTGGTAGGCGGCAGCCAGGCTGGCCTGTTGTCGATCGACGCGGTATCGCCGGCGCAAGGCCTTTGGGTGCAATGGACCACCGACTTGCGCCTGCTGCAGCAGCCATTCGGCTGGCAGTTGGTACTGGATTTGGGCAGCGACGCCCGTGACCCGCTGTGCAACCTCTCGGCCATCGATTTGGAGCAGATCCACCTGGGCGAACAGCTGTTGGCTTACCTGCGTGATGAAGCCGGCACGGCCGCGGTACCGGCGCTGCCGACCACGGTGTTCCCGCTGCTCACCCTAGCGCACGGCACCACTGAGCAATGGGATGTGCACAGCGCGCAGGTGTTGACTTACCAGAACACTGGCGAGCAGGGCGATGGCGGCGCGGCCCTGGTGATGTTGGCCTTCAGTGACCAGGGCAGCGGCGGCCTGCCGGACCCGGCCAGCGGCCTGCCCTACCTGATCCCCGATGGCCAGGACAGCTACCACGCCACGCTGCTGCTGCGCCAGGGGCTGGGGCGTTGGCTCTACGGCGGGCGCCTGCCCGGCGTGCTCACGGGCCTGCGCGCCGGCAGCTTGGCCTACCAGGCTGGGCAACAGCGTACGCCGTTCGACCTGTTGTTCGCCGGTAGCCTGCAGCCCGATGGAAGCCTGCGCCTGGAGCCGGCGCAAAGCACCTTGGTCGCTGGTGGCACGCGTGACTTTGCTGCGCGTGCCGGTTTGGCCAACGCCACCGCGCGCTGGCAAGCCGGCGCCCAGGTGTTCGGCAGCGCCGCGGGCACTGTGAACCAGGCGGGCTTCTATACCGCCGCCAATACCTCGGCGTTGGCCGCAGAAACCGGCGTGAGCTCGGTACGGGTCAACCAGAGCCAGGGCACGCGTGAACAGACCGCCCTGGCCTGGGTGTACACCCAAGCCAGCCCTATCCTGCAGCCTGGCCGGGTATTTGTGCAGCACCTGGGGGGGCAAGCAGCCGGGCTGAGCCTGCGCGCGGTCGCCCCTGGGCAGAGCGTGCAATGGCAAACGCCAGCACTGGGGCGCTTGAGTGAGCAGAGCAGCGCCGGCACCGCGCGCTACCAGCCACCGGCCAGCCTGAATGACTACGTGGCGGTCGATTACGTCAGCGCCAACATCGCCGGCGCCCCGGGCAGCGCCAGTGAGGCGGCGATCATCCTGCTGGGGGCGCCGCCGGGTTTTACCCTGCCGCGGAACTACGCCCTGAACGTCGCCGCCGGCGGGCCGCCGATACGCTTCGGCTTGAACGGCGCGCGGCGCAGCGACGGCCAGCCGATGGTAATGGCGCAGCTGCACGAAGATGACCTCACGGCGCGGGTGGTCAACCCGGAGGGCGGCAGTGTCGTGGTCGAGGGCGATGCCATCGTTTACACCCCGCCGGCCACGGTCAAGCACAGCGCCGATGTGATCCATCTGGGGGTGAAAGTATTCGGCACCTTACTGAACGGCCATATCGTGGTGCACACTCGCCCGGCGGCCAAGACCATCCCCACTCATTGGGAAACGCTCTCCCAGTTCACAGTCATCGCCGTGGGGGCGGCTATCCCGAGCCAGGGCGCGGCGTATGGCAATGGCTACCAGCAGATCCAGGTACAGGTCGAGATCGTGACCTCTGCCGTCATTGAGGGGGGCATCAGCTATTACAACCCCATCAGCCAAGAGGAACTCGACACCCTCGAGCTGGTTGACCAATCGAATAATCAGGCGATTTTGAAACTCGCCCCGGGGGCCGAGGGCATCGAGGTTCCCGGTGTTTCGCTGGCCTACACGCCGGATCGCAATTCCTATGTATTGGCTGGTACCGCTACCCAGGAGAGTGGCCGTCCATTGGCCGATGATGATGGTAACGAGCAAAGCACCCGTAGGGTGACGCTGTACGTGAATGTGGTGGGCAATAAAAAATGGGATTTGTTTGCGCGCTTCACCTCTAGTAACAGCCAATCCTTCGAGTCACGGGTCATTACGGCCGCTAAAGGGATCGTCACCGTCACCGCGCAGTGGCAGCCCGAGCCGAACTTCTACCTCGGCTATAAAACGTCCCTCCCCGTCGTCGACTGGAAGGGCCAGGTGGTGAAGGACACCTCCAGCGGTAGCCTGCAACTGGACTATGGCATGTCCGATGCCAGTAGCACGTACTATGAACTGGAGGCTTACACCGGTAGCCAAACCCCATTGAACCTGCGTTTTGTCAAGGCCACTGGCAGCCTGAACATGGCCCGGTGGGAAAGTGACTACCTCGGCGAGGGCGGTTTCAGCTACACCAGTTTCGCCGAGCCCAACGGCGAAGGCGGCTATGCCTTGGCACTGGGCGAACCACTGCTCGAGCTCAATGCCCTGCTGCGCCCGGATCACGTTGAACCACAACCGGCGCCGGCCCGCGGGCCGCTGCAGGGGCCGGTGCCGCTATGGTCCGCGCTGCCGCCAAGCGTCACGCCCAGCGCCGGCAAAGTGTTGTTTACCCTTGAGCAAATGCGCGACATGCCTTGGCAATGGCCGGGCGATACCGATGCCGATCTCGTTGAGAAGCTCAAGGCCCTCAGGGAAAAGCTTTCGCTGGAGGGCCCAGTGTTCAGCGTGCGCGATGAGTACGGCACGCTGTATCACGGCAGCGTGGGCCTGCCCGGCGACAGCGGCGGTAGCACTGCCAACCGCGACTCTCTGATATGGCAAAAAAAGGCCAGCGCCACCGCGCAGGCGGCACCCGCCGCAGCGCTGCACTCCAATGCGTTCAACTTCCTGAGCTACGTGCAGGGCGGCGTTGACCCGCGCACCGGCCAGTACACCCTGGCGCTGGAGTTGCCCGGTGTGGCCGCCAACGACCTGGCCGGGCCGCTGTTGCCACTGAGCTTGAGCTTCAGCCCGCTGGCGCCACTGGACACTGGCTTCGGCATCGGCTGGTCGCTGAACCTCAGCCATGTCGACAGCGCCAGCGGCGGCCTGGGCACCGTGCGCGTGAACAATGGCGAAAGCTACCGCATCACCGGCACGGTCAGCGGCAGCGATGAGCTGGTGATGGCCGAACAAAAGCTGCCGAGCTTCCGCTTGTTTCGCCTGGGCACCGGCCAGTACCGGCTGGTACACCGCGACGGCCAGGTGGAATACCTCGGCAACCCCGGCTTCGGTAGCCTGGCCGTGCCACGGCGTATCGAAACCCCCCGCGGGCATGGCGCCGACTTGACCTATGCTCCGTTCAATGGCAACCCCCGGCTGCAGCGAGTCGTGGACGACAGCGGCCGGGTGCTGTTGCAACTCGACCACGGCACCAGCCAAACGGTGCTGCGCCTGGAGGTGAGCGGCGAGGCTGAGGCGGCGCGCTTCGTGTTCAACTTTCTTGCACGCAAGCTCACTGAGCTGGTGCTGCCCACCGAGCCTGCCGCCAGTTGGCGCATTCAGTACAACGAGGGGGACTACCTGTGCGTGAGCCAACTCGACACCCCCACCGGTGGCCGCGAAACCGTGACCTACCACAGCCTCGGTCACGGCGTGCCGGCCAACGCCAAGCCGCGCCTGCCCAGGGTGCAGCGGCACATCACTTACCCCACGCTGGCGGGCACCACGCCACGCGAGGTGACCTATGCCTGGTCCGACAACAACTTCCTCGGCTACAACGGCCTGACCGCCTGGACCGAAAGCGAAGACAACCTCTATGTACTGTACCGCACCCAAAGCAGCTATGAGTACAGCAGCACCGCCACCCATGCCGGCAGCGGCGTGACCCGTACGGTCAAACGCACCTACAACGCCTTGCACCTGTTGACCGAAGAGCTGACCACCCAGAACGAGCACGCGCGCCGGGCCACCACCACCTACCACGGCGAGTTTGGCAAGCCGATCAGCCAGTTGCCCGCGCAATTCCAGTTGCCCGCCAGCCAAACCACCACCTGGGCGATCGGCAACCAGCGGCAGGCCAGCGAGACCACCGCCACCGCCTATGACGGCGAAGGCAACCTGCTCCAGGAAACCGCTGCCACTGGCGTGGTGACCACCTACACCTATTACCCCGGCAAACAGGCCAGCCCAGGATGCCCGGCAGACCCTTGGGGCTTTACCCGCTACGAACACACCCGCAGCGTGGCCCCGGCCAGCCAGGCTGAACCCGGCGCGCCGGTGCGGGTGACCACCACCACCTACAGCTTGCAGCCCGCCCTGGCCGCCAGCGAGGGCAAGGGCGAAGTGCTGCCGGCGAGCGAGACCCTCGCCGAGCAGGGGCAAGCCGAGGCGCTGCGTGAAACTGCCTACAGCTACTACGCCGACACGGGGAACGCCCTGACCCTTGGCCGCTTGCAAAAAACCGAGGTGAGCTACGGCCAGCTCACCACCTCCCTGGGTTTGACTTACGAGAAAACCAACGGCAGCTGGGGGACCGGCACCGTGCTGAAAACCACCGAAACCACCACGGGCCATGACGGTACCGAAAAGGTGCGCTTGAGCGAGCAGTCGATCCTCAATGGCTTGATGCTGCTGGAGCGTGATCAGCAGAGCGAAGAAGACGTCGACATCCGCCGTGCCTATGACCGCTTGCAGCGGGTGATCAGCGAAACCATCGCCCCCGACACCCCCCAGGAAGCCACCAAGCGCTATGCCTATGGCATGGTCGCCAGCGCCGGCCAGCGCGCCAGCCAAACGGTTACCGATGTAAAAGGCGTGCGCGAGGTCACCTGGGTCGATGGCCTCGGCCAGCCGCTGCAGGTAGACCGCTACGAGCCGGGCAGTGAAGTGCCGCAAACCGTGTACCAGGCCAGCTACGATGGCCTTGGCCAACTGCAGAGCGCCAGCGAGTTCGACGATTGCCTGGCAAACGGCGAAATGCTTGAACTGCAAGAAACCTACACCTACAACGACTGGGGCGACCGCGCCACGACCGTCAGCGCCGACGGCGTGACCCACCACGACAGCACCGTGCGTGCCACGCTCGAGGGCCAGCCGGAGGTCACCCAGGTGCAGGTGCAGCGGCAAACCGGTGGCGCACTGGCCAGCGGTGTGCAGGTGACCTGGCTCGATGCCTTCGATAACCCGTTGCGGGTGGCGCGTTATGAGAGCCTGGCCGCCTATGAGAACCCCCAAAGCTTGCCCTACAGCATTCACCGTTACGGTTACGACGGCCTCGGCCGCAAGGTGCTGGAGGTGGAGAAAACCGGCACCACCGAGTACACCACCCGCTTTACCTACGACGGTTTTGACCGCAGCTTGACCACCACCCTGCAGGACGGCGCGGTGGTCACCCGCGAGTATGCCGCCCACAGCGACCAGGACTGGCCGACCTCGATCAGCGTGAAGGTCGGCAGCAAGGTCAACCTGCTCGGCACCCAGGCCTTCGACGGCCTGGGGCGGATGACCGAGGCGGTGACCGGCGGGCGCAAGCGCACGTTCACCTATCTTCCTGGGCAAACCCGCCCCGACAGCGTAACCACCCCGCGCGGCGCGGAGCTGAAGTACGAATATCAGCCGCGCCTGGGCGACCAGCCGATCCGCCGAGTGGTCGACCTGGGCCAGGCGGTACAGGCCGAAACCCTCACCGAGGCGTACGACTACGACCCGCTCGACGCGCGCCTGATCGCCTGCCGGCGCGGCGAGCAAACGCTGCTGCAGCGTACTTACCACAGCAACGGCCGGCTCAAGACCGAAACCCGCCTGCACGGTACTGAGCAAAAGGCCATGAGCTACGCCTACAGCGTGGGCGAGCGCTTGCTCAGCTACACCGATGTGGTCGGCCAGGCGCAAACCTACCGCTATGACAGCGTTGGCCGCCTGGGCGGCACAACGCTGGGTATGCTGGCCTGCACCCTGAGTTACGACGCTTTGGGCAGGGTGCATAGCGTGGCGACCCATGACCGCGCCGAAGGCAGCAACCTCACCACCGAGCTCGCTTACGACGCCTATGGCCGCGAGATCTCGCGGGTGTTCCGCTACGACAGTGGTACCGACCAGCTCACCCAGGCCTATGACGAGATGGACCGCATCGTGCGCAAAACCCTGCGCGCTGGCGAGGGCGAGCAGGCGCCGCTGCTGCGCGAAGAAACCTTCGCCTATGACCGCCGCGGGCACCTGCAGGCCTACACCTGCCAGGGCGATGAATGCCCGCTGGACCCTTACGGGCATCAGATGACCGGGCAGAACTTCATCGTCGACGGGTTGGATAACCACACCCGGGTGGTCACCTCCTGGAACGGCGGGCAGAACATCGCGCAGTACGCCTACAGCGAGCAGGACCCCGCGCAACTGGTGAAGATCACCAACAGCAACAGCGGCGATGGCTACCCCGCCCAGGTGGAGCTGAATTACGACGACGACGGCAACCTGCTCAACGACGAATCAGGCCGTGCTTTTAACTACGACGCACTCGGCCGGCTGGTGGCAGTCAGTGCCTTGCCTGGCGAAACCCCCAGCTACTACCACTACGACCCACTCGACGTGATCAGCGCCCGCGCCGAAGCCGCCAATACCACGCCGCGGGAAGGCCGCTTCTACCGCGACGGCCAACTGCACACCCTGCTCGACGCCGGCCAAGCCACCACCATCGTCCGCGCCGGTGAGCACCTGATCGCCGAAGCCGGCAATGACGCACGCCAGCCCGAGGAGGGCAGCCATCATGAGTGAACTCTACGAAAGCATTGCAAACCTAGAGACCTGGTTCGGCGAGAAACCGCGCACTTTGGGCTGGGACGCCATCATGGCAGTGGACCAGGCCAAGGCCAACCAGCTGTTGCTTCAGGAATATATCGAACGTTTCAACAGCAGCAGTTACCTGCCGGCGATCACCGAAGAGACCAAACTGACCGGCGCGGTCCAGCAATTTCTCGATTACCGCTTCGACCACCCACGGGTGTCGTTCGAAAACGCCAGCCTCGAAAACGGCCAAGTCACGATGACCCTGCGCGCCGTGGGCGGAACTTACCTGGAGTGGAAGGGCGAGTCGGTTGCGCTGGGGAGCTTGAGTACGATCTACCAGATCAACCCGCTGACCGGGCATACCTATACCGCCACGATAGAACTGAAAGACAACACACTCACCCAGAGCCGCCATGAAGTGGTACTGGACCTCAAGGACGGCCAGCGGCCCACCCTGGACGCCACTGCGAGCCCGGTGGAGCAAAGCCTGGATGGCAATGCGATCTTGCTGAAGTTCAAGGCCATGGCGGATGCCCAGACCCGCTTTCCCTTGGGATACGCCAGCTACGGCGCTTCGGACCTGATTCAGCCGGAGACGCTGCGCATCCGTAGCCAGGCCGCGCCGGGGGCCAAGCTGGCCAACGCCAGCAACGCTGGCGACGGTGCCATCCTGATGTTCGTGGCGATGAAGGGTAACCCCGCGGGCAGTTTGCCGGTGGAGGGGGGAGACTGGAAGTACCTGCTTCAGCCGGGGTCGCACGATGCGATGTTGGTGCTGGGGCATGAGTTCATCATGCGCAGCATTGCCGGGGCGGGCGCGCAGGCGATGGGGAACATAAGGGGGGCGGAGGGGGGGCAAGCCGCCTTCTCGCCGGTATTGACAGCCAACGGCGCTTTCAAACAGTTGGAGTTGAATGATGAGGCCTGGTGGCAGAGCGGCAACGAGCAAGACGAGTCCGACGGTTATACGGTGAGCTGGAACATATTGGCGTTTCCTTTCAATGTCAAAGAACTTGACGAGGGTCGCTGGCTGCTTGGGGAGTTGACCGTCAAAGTTATCGACAAGCATCTGGAGCTTAGTTGGCAAGGTCAGCACTTCCGCTTTGATACGAACATTCGCAAGGACAACAGCCTGGAATTTGCCAGGGGCACAGGTTCGTTCAGTTATTCAACGCCGTTCAATATGTCTTTGCAGGGCGGAAAGCTGGAGTTCGCCACCCCTTTTTCGACTGACCAAAACATCACCTTTGAGAAACCACTCGACAATGAGCGCACGCAAGCCTTCATGGGCGCGTTAGAGCATCGTGTTAAAAATGTGCTCCTGCCGCTCGTCACACAAGCTTTTTTAGGCGCCTTCAAAAACTTCAATACCGCCCACCTCGGCAACCTGCTGTTCCGCAGCCAAAACCCATTGGCCCTTAAGGGCGCGAGCGTCCCTGGCGACATGCTCCTGTGGGGCGACGTGGCCCCCGCGTTGACTACCCTGGCGCTGAGCCCACTCGAGCCGGTGTTGAGCGCCGGCGCCTCGCAAACCTTCACCTGGGGCGGTGGCACCGCCCCCACCTTCAGCCTGGAATGGGCCGATGGCGCGGGCAGCAACACAGGCAGCATCACCACCGCCGGCAAATACACCGCGCCCAGCTCGCTGGAAGGCGGGCGGCGTTTCGCGCGGGTGCGGGTGGTGGCCAAGCTCGGTAATGCCACCAGCTATGCCCTGGTGACCATCGGCCTCGACGGTGTTTCGGTCAACCCGGTGGTGCGGCTTCTGCCCCCGGGGGGCACCACAGCGAACTTGAGCGGTGCGGCCCTGGCCGGAGGTGACCTGCAATGGCACGCCAAGTCGGGCACGGTGAGCGCCGGCACGGGCGGCAAAGCCGACTACACCGCGCCGGCGGCCTACGACGGTAACGTGATGGTGGATGAAGTCACCGCCACTGCGGGTGGGGCCAGCGCAACCGCTTACCAGATCAGCGTAAAGCTCAGCAGTGTCGGGCTGCAAATCGACCATGAGAAGAGCGACTTTTCCAATGGCCAGGTGAGCCTCAAGGTACCGGGCACACTGGCCGCGGGGCTTAAAAGCACTTCGTGGTCAGTGGTTGCCGGTGAAGGCACGATCAGCGCATTTACTGAGTCCAGCGCCACTTATCAAGCGCCTTCCGGTACCCCGCAAAAACCTTTCGCGCTGGTTGAGGTTTCTGCCCAGGCATTGGGCACCACGCTCTATGGCTACGCCCTGATCCCCCTGCCCGTGACCCTCCTGGCACTGGCCTGACCTGACCGCCACCCTGCCCCGAGGACTGCCCATGACCCACAACACCGCCCCACGGCTATCCGCCCACGCCACCCAACTCAACGCTCACCTGCGCCTAAGCGTGGTAATGGCCGAACCCTCTGAAACCACCGTAGACCCGCAGGCCTATGCCGATACCAGCGACCCCGGCGACTACCGCCTCAAGCGCAGTGCTTGGGTCAATGGCCTGCCAATCCAGGTGCAGCCACCGGTCAATTGGGATGACGGAGGCACTCTGGTGATCCAGCGCTCGCGGGAGGGCGGTGATTGGGAGACTGTTCACGAGGATAAGAACTACGGCCTGGGTGACCCCGCCCTGCCGTATGAATGGACCGTACCCGCCAGCGAATTGGTGCCTGATGGCAGCTATCGATTCCAGGCGGTGGTTGACACCTGGGGAACGCCGGTCACAGGCAAAGCGCTCACGGTCGTCGCCGACAAGCTGGCGCCCTACGCCGGCAACAACGACAAGAACCCGCTGCCACCGCTGCCAGCCGAAGCCGTAGTCACCCTGGAATACCTTGGCGCGAACAACGATGAACTGAAGGTGGCCGTGCCGAGCTATGCCGATTGGGCCAGCAAGGACCAGGTATACCTGTTCCTGGAAAGCGAAATGCCCGAGCAGCCGGGTACGGTGCCGCTGCACCAGGCCGCCACTGTCGCGGGGGATACGGAAGTGGCCATCTCCCGTGCCGCGCTGGAAGCCAAAGGCGAGGGCGAGTACTACCTGACCTACGCCCTGCGCGATGTGTCTGGCAACCTCTCGGCGCTGGCCCTGCCGGCCCGGGTTTCACTGGTGCTCAGCGCGTTGCCCCCGGCCAGCTTGCCGGCGCCCGAGCTGGTCAGTGGGCGCGCCTATATCGACCTTGAAGACGTACGCAACGGCGTAGACCTGCGGGTCAAGGCCTATGCCAACCAGCAACGCGATGATGGTTTGCCGGTGCAGTGGGGGCAGCAGCCGGTCGGCGGTTTCCTGGCCAACCCGGCGGGTGCCGATTCGTTGGTTTCGGTGGCCAGCGCCACCGTGATCGCCTCGTTCGGCGCCGCCACCGCGCCGGTCGATGTGCCGGTCAGCTACAGAGTCACCCGCCTGGGCTGGCGCTCGAGCGAGTCGGCGGGGCTGACGGTGACGGTCGACCTGCGCAGCACCGGGCCGACCAACCCGAACTTCCCCGACCCGGTCAACCCCAACCTGGCGCGGCTGGCGTTTGAAAGCGCCAGCGGCGCCACCGATGAAATCCCCGAAGCCGACTATGGCAAGGACGGTAAATTCAGCTTCGAGGTGTTCGAAGGCGCCGAGGCGGACGATGTGATCGACTTCTACTGGCAAGACCAGAAGATCGCCACTTACACAGTACTGGCCGCCGATAAACCTCAGGATGAACGTGCAGTCGACCTCGCCTGGGCAGACCTGGAAAGCATCCTCGGCCAGCAACAGGCCATCGCTTATTACCGCTTGTATAAGCCTGAGTACCCTGTGGGCAACTTCCAACAGTCAGCCGATACCCCGGTGGACACTTCACAGTTGCCGCTGCTGGCCGAGCCGGTGAGTTTCCCCAACGCCTACGACCCCGGCAACGGCACCACCCGTGTGCATTGTGGCGCCCTGCAGGATCGCAACGCGCTGGGCACGCCGAGCATACCGGCGGATGAAAACGACGCGGTGATGGTGGTGCGCATCCCCGACCTGTCGCAACCACCGCTGAGCATCAAGGCGGGCGACACCCTGAGCCTGACGTGGCAAAGCTACAAAGGGCCCACCAGCTCAGACCCGATCCCCGAAAACCAAGGCGGCAGGTTCGAGCTGGTTGACCACCCCCTCACCGCGGCTGAAGTCCAGGGCTTTGACGTGCTAGTCCCCTACGTACCGCACGGCAAGGTCACTTACCACTGGGACGGCAGCTGCGCTTCGCCGCCGACCGCGCGGCTTGAGGTGGGGTTCAGCGTCACCCGCGCCGACGGCAAGGTGGTCCAGGGCCCGGTAGCGAGCAATGTGCAGTTGACCTTGCTCAGGGCCGATGGCGATTGCTGGGGGCAAGACAGTTGTACGTTGCGTTAACGGGAGGGTTAAGCGTGGCTTTCGGTCAGTTTAGGAGTTGTCTGAGTTACTTGATGTGAGCCGATGGGTACTTTGCAGGGCATTCCGTATCACATCATTTCCAAAGGGAAACATCATGACAACTCGCACTGCGTCATTGCTGGCTCGCTCGGTTCACTTAGCTTTGTTCGGTTCATTATGGATGTTAAGCGATAGTGTGCTGGCACGCGATGTCACCAGTGACCTGACCATCAATAGCAATACCGCGCCTGATGATTACGTGATTTTTTCCGGGGCGACCTTGACCGGTAACGGCGCCCGGCTGAATTCGGTACAGGCGAGGGGGGGCGGCGCCCTGGTCCTGCAAGGGGGCACGGTGACCAACAGCAGCCATGCCATCGACTTGAGGGGCGCCAGCGCGGACCTCGACGGGGTTCATGTGAGCTCCAGCGGCGGCCGGGGGTTGGCGATGCTGGAAGACCCCTCCACCGGCACGATGGCCACGGCCACCGTCAGAGGCGGTAGCACCGTGGAGGGTACCGTGGGCGTGTATCTGGGCGTGGGTTCAACGCTGACGCTGATCGACAGCACGGTCACCGGTAACAGCGTGAGCGGGCTAGAAAGCTACAACGCCACGCTCGACGCGCGCGGCTCGGCGATTACTGGCGCATTGTACGGGATCCGCGTCAACGATGGCTTTGTCGGTACCGAGCTGAGCATCTTGAGCCTGAGCGACACCGACGTGACCGGCCTCGGCGGTGCGGCGATCGCCGTCGGCACTGCCGCGCGCAAGGGCACGGCGCAGATTCTGATCAGCAACGGCAGCACCCTGCAGGGCGAAGGCGGGCGCCTGATCGACGTCGCCCAAGACAGCCAGGCAGACGTGACCGTGCTCGGCTCGGCGCTGGAAGGCAGCCTGCTCGCCGGCGACAACGCCACCTTGAACCTCACACTCGGCCAGGGCGCCAGCCTCACCGGGAACATCCTCGGCCAGGCCACTGGCACCGCCGCGTTGAGCATGACCGACGGCGCGCTGTTCACCGGCCGCCTGGAAAACGTCGCCAACGTCAGCCTGGCCAATGGCGCCGCCTGGCAACTGGTGGAGAACACCACCCAGGAAAACCTCGCCCTGAGCGGTGGTGTGGTGCGCCTGGGCGACGACAACGCCTTTCGCAGCCTGACCGTGGGCAACCTCTCCGGCAACGGTGAGTTCGACCTGCGCACCAACTTCGCCACCGGCCAGACCGACTTTATCGACGTCACCGGCAGCTCCGCCGGCAGCCATGTGCTCAACGTTGCCAGCAGCGGCCAGGACGCCGCCCAGGCGCGGATCCAAGTGGTTCACACCGCCGACGGCAACGCCAGCTTCTCGCTGAAGAACGGCCTGGTCGACCTCGGCGCGTGGTCTTACCAACTGGTGGGCGAGAACGGTAACAGCGACTGGTACCTTGATGGCACGCAAAAGATCATCAGCCCGGGTGCCGCCTCCGCGTTGGCGCTGTTCAATACCGCGCCCAGCGTGTGGTACGGCGAGATGACCACCTTGCGCAGCCGCATGGGCGAGATCCGCCGTGATGCCAGCCAGGCCGGTGGTTGGCTGCGCGCCTACGGCAACAAAATGAACGTGGCGACCGCCGAAGGCATCGGCTACCGCCAGCAGCAGCAGGGCCTCTCGTTTGGCGCCGACACCCCGGTGGCGCTGGGCGACGGCCAATGGCGCCTCGGCCTGATGGGCGGCTACAGCCAGTCGGCCCTCGACCTGCAGCGCGGTACCACTGGCGAGGTGAAAAGCCTCTACGCCGGCGCTTATGCCACCTGGCTCGACGCCCCCAGCGGGTACTACATCGACGCCGTGGCCAAGGTGAACCAGTTCCGCAATGAGGCCAAGGTGGCCTTGAGCGACGGCAGCCGCACCCAGGGCGACTACGACAATTACGGCGTGGGCGCCTCGCTGGAAGTGGGCCGGCACATTGCCCTGGCCGAGGGCTGGTTCGTCGAACCCTATGCCCAGGCCTCCAGCCTGGTGGTGCAGGGCCGCCAGTTCAACCTCGACAATGGCCTGCAGGCCAGCGGCGACAGCGCCCGCTCGCTGCTGGGCAAGGCTGGCGCCACGCTTGGCCGGCGCATCGAGCTGGGCGAAGGCCGCAGCGTGCAACCCTATGTGCGCGCCGCGCTGGCCCACGAGTTCGCCAAGCGCAACGAGGTGGCGGTCAACGGCAACCGTTTCAACAATGATTTGGCTGGCTCGCGTGGCGAGCTGGGTGCCGGCGTTGCGGTGAACCTGGCCGAGCGCCTGCAACTGCATGCTGATTTCGATTACGCCAAGGGCGAGCGCATCGAGCAGCCCTGGGGCGTCAATGCCGGGGTGCGATACCTCTGGTAAAACCGCTGATCAAGGAGCATCACCATGGCACGCCCAACCCCCCGTGAGCTGGTCCACCCACAGGTGGAGGGCATTCTGCCCGACGCCGGCGACGGCAAGCTTAACCTGCTGCCCATGGCGCTGGTGATCGCCGGGGTGGAGGTGGTCGTGCCGCCGTGGGCGAACATGCCCAAGCCGGGGGAGGGCAAGCAGCGCGTGGGCCTGTTCGTCAACGGCCAAGAGCTTTACTTCAGTGACATCGAAGAAGGCGATGCCCAGGCGGTACGGTTCTATCTGATGCCGTACGACCTGCCCGACGGCCCGCATACGCTGCATTACGAGATATTTATCGAACTTACCGGCATGACCGACCGCAGCGACTCCCTGGTGATCACGGTCGACACCCAGGCACCCCAGCCCGTCTCAGGCTCCGCTGGCCAGTTGCAGTTCCCGCCCGAGGTGGTCAGCGGTGGGGTAACCGACCAGTGGCTGCAGGACCACGGCGAAACCCTGAACGCCAGCTTCCCGGCCTACAGCGGGGCGCTGGCCACCGATGTGATCACCTGGTATTGGCAGTTCGACGGCGAAGCGGAGCAGCAGGCGGGGCGCGCCACACTGGGCGAGCTGCAACCTGAACGCACGCTCAGCTTCCCAGGCGCGCCGCTGCGCGAGCGTGGCCAAGGCCACTTCAGTGCTTTTTACCAACTGGCCGACCGCGCCGGTAACACCTCGAATGTGAGTTGGGCGGCCAGCGTGGCGTTCGACACCCGGCCCATCCCGCGGGTGTTGCCGCCGGCGCAGGTTGAGCAAGCCAGTGGTACGGGCGCGGCGCAAACCCTCAAGGCCACCCAGGGCGTGCGCGGGGTGAGCGTGCAGGTGCCGGCGGCGGCGGTGATCAACCCGGGTGAGCGGGTGGTCTTGCATTGGGGGCAAGCGGGCGAGGCTGGCTACCGGCGCATCGACCCGGCGGTTGCCCCGGGCACCAATGAGCTGCCCGCCGAGGCTGCGGCGGCGTACCTGGAGGGCCAACTGCAGGTGCGCTATGAAGTGACCGACGCCAAGGGCGTGGTGCATGGCTCCGATGCCTTGGTGCTGGCGGTGCAGGCTGACTTTACCCTGGCCGCGCTGGACTGCCTGGAGCTGCGCGGCAGGGACGCGTTGGTGCTCAGTGAGTTGCCCAGCCAGGGCGCCACCCTCTATTTACACCAGTGGGCGATGATGCACGTGGGGCAGTTCATCCGTGTGTCGGTGACCGGGCTCGATGCCAGCAGTGGGAAAAGCCGTGAAGTTGAGGTAGTGGCGCGGGCGGTAATTGCCAGTGAGGTGGGGCAAACCCTGACCGTGCTGCTGCCAGTGACCTCGCTGTCGGGCTTCAAGCCGAATGTACAGGCCGACATCCAAGCCTGGGTGAGCTTCGACCGCGGCAGTAGCTGGCCGAAAGCCTACACTCGGCTGACGCCACGGCTGGTGCCCTCAGGCGGCCCTTTAGTAAAAAGATGGCTAAATAAATTCCGCACTTTTGCGCGCAGGTTGGGTCACTGCTTCTGGCTCAATTAAGGACGTTCGGTCATGGTTTTTCAGTGTGTTTGGCAATGGGCTGGGGCCTTGGCCCTGGTAGGTGTGTGCGCAAGCGCCCAGGCAGGGGCCCTGCCGGAAGCGGGTGATCTCGACGAAGGCATCGCTGCCCGCTGCCTGTGGGGCAAAAGCATCGCCGGGCTGGCCCAGGAGAAACTCCTGAAGGGGGTTAGCCGTAAAGACTTCATGGTCTCGCTCGACCAGCTTCATTATTCCCGCGGCTGGCAGCCACGCATGAGCCAGGCGATTGCCGACAGCGTGTACCGGAGCAGCGCGACCACCAGCGTAAGCAGCGTGAAGGAGCAGTACCTCAACGACTGCCACCAGTATTACCTGGCCAAATAACGCTGCACATTTACAAGCTTCGGCGGCTGCTTCATATTTCACGGTTTGATGAAGTATGAATTTGTTACGGAGTACCCGCACGTGGAACAGTCGCTCAGCCAGCCTTTGGATACGGTCTATATCGTGCGTATCGATGGCACCCGCTTCGGCCCTTTTGAAACACAGCTGGAGCCAAACAAGGCGCTGATCTGGGAAGTGACCCTCAATGCCGGTGCCGGCGACACCCTTGAACACCACAAGGGCGCTGGGGTGGTGGACCTGTACGCGATCACCAATACCCACTTTCAGCCGCAGATGAGTGGCGTGCAGGCGCACTACACGGTGCGCCTGCGCAAGGCCGGCTGATCACCCCAGCGGGTTGGCCGCCAGCCATTCGCCGACGTCGAAGCACGGGCAGGCCTTGAGGTATTCGTTTGGGCTGATCACCCCATCGCCGTTGCCGTCCGGTGACAGGTCGCGGTGGCCAACGATGCGCGCGGCCGGGTAGCGGCCGTGCAACTCGCCGAGCACCCGCCGCAGGCTGGCCATTTGCGCTTCGGTGTAGTTGCAGGCCGGTTGCCCGGCAGCGTCCAGCCCGCCGACCAGGCACACGCCGATCGAGGTGGCGTTGTGCCCGGCCACATGGGCGCCGATGCTGCCCTCCGGGCGGCCGGCCTCAAGGGTGCCGTCGCGGCGGATCACATAGTGGTAGCCAACCGCGGCCCAGCCACGCTTGAGGTGCCAGGCGGTGATGTCCTGGCAGCCGATGTCGGAGTCGGGGCCGGTGGCCGAGCAGTGTACTACCAGTAGCGTGGTGCGCCGGCGCGGGATGAGTGGGGATGGGGCCATGGGGGTTGCCTCCTGGGCAAGGGATGGCCGCCCATCTGAGCTGCGCAGGGTGGGTGTGGGCAGTTGGAAGCCTGCTCCCGGGGCGCTCAAGGCCCCGGCTGGTAGCGCTGGAAAATTCGCTCCAGCTCCCCCGACTGGCGCATGCGCACGAACGCCCGCAGCAAACTCTGCACCGGCAGGCGCGGGTCGTTACGTACATAGCAGCCCAGCACCTGGTCGTCGAGCAAACGCAGTTTGCTCAGCCGCTGTTCGGGCGGCTGCAGGCTGTTGAACCAGTCGAGGGTCAGCTCGTTGCTGACCGCGTAGCGGTAGCGGCCTACCAGCAGTTTGAGCAGCACCTGGTCCTGGTTGCGGGCATCGTCGCGCACCAGCGCCTGGGTGTCGAAGGCGCCCTGCAGCGCCGGGTACTGGTAGCCCAGCACGGTGCCGACGTGTGCGGCCGGGGCCTGCCCGCTGGGCGGTTCGCTGGGGTTACCCGGCAGGCCCACGAGAAAATCCCGCTGGCGCACCAGCGGCAGGCTCCAGATGAAGTCCCCCGACAGGTTCGGGCTGAACGACTGGCCGGTGTAGCAGCGCACGTCGACCTCGCCCTGGTCCATCGCCGCCTGGGTGCGCAGGCGCGCCATCACCCGGAACTCGGCGCGGCTGCCGGCCTGCTCGGCGGCGCTTTTCATGATGTCGTAAAGGATGCCCTCGGTGGGCACGCCCTGCTCGATGCGCACCAGCGGCATGCTCCAGCTTTCGGCCACGGCAAAACGCAGCGGCGCTTGCTCGGCCAATGCCTGGCCGGCCAACAGGGCCAGCGTGCCGAAGAGTACCCGCATGCATCGACCTCCAACCATGGCGATACGCCACCCAGGCCTGATCATAACCAATGGCGAGTGCTTTTGAACCCTCGCTGCGATAGCATGTGCCGTCTTTGTGAAGGGTGTGATCGGTTCAATGAGTTATCAGGTACTTGCACGTAAATGGCGCCCTCGGTCCTTCCGTGAAATGGTCGGGCAGGCGCACGTGCTCAAGGCGCTGATCAACGCTCTGGACAACCAGCGCCTGCACCATGCGTACCTGTTTACCGGCACCCGCGGGGTGGGTAAAACCACCATCGCGCGGATCATCGCCAAGTGCCTGAACTGCGAAACCGGCATCACCTCCGAGCCGTGCGGGGTGTGCTCGGCCTGCCAGGAAATCAACGAAGGCCGCTTCGTCGACTTGATCGAAATCGACGCCGCCAGCCGCACCAAGGTCGAAGACACCCGCGAACTGCTCGACAACGTGCAGTACGCGCCCACCCGCGGGCGCTTCAAGGTGTACCTGATCGACGAAGTGCACATGCTTTCGACCAGTTCCTTCAACGCTTTGTTGAAAACGTTGGAAGAACCCCCGCCCTACGTCAAGTTCATCCTCGCCACCACCGACCCGCAAAAGCTGCCGGCCACGGTGCTGTCGCGCTGCCTGCAGTTCTCATTGAAGAACATGAGCCCGGAGCGGGTGGTCGAACACCTGCAGCACGTGCTCACCGCCGAGAGCGTGCCGTTCGAGCCCGACGCCCTGTGGCTGCTGGGCCGCGCCGCCGACGGCTCGATGCGCGACGCGATGAGCCTGACCGACCAGGCCATCGCCTTCGGTGAGGGCAAGGTGCTCGCCGCCGATGTGCGCGCCATGCTCGGCACGCTCGACCACGGCCAGGTGTTCGGGGTGATGAACGCGCTGCTCGAGGGCGACGCCCGTGCGCTGTTGCAGGCGGTGGCCGAGCTGGCCGAGCAGGGCCCGGACTGGGCCGGGGTACTGGCCGAAATGCTCAACGTGCTGCACCGGGTGGCCATTGCCCAGGCGCTGCCCGAGGCGGTCGACAACGGCCACGGCGACCGCGACCGGGTGCTCGCCCTGGCCCAGGCGCTGCCGGCCGAAGACGTACAGTTTTATTACCAGATGGGCCTGCACGGGCGCCGCGACCTGCCCTTGGCCCCGGAGCCGCGTGGCGGTTTCGAGATGGCCCTGCTGCGCATGCTGGCGTTCCGCCCGGCCGCCGACAGCGAGGCGCCCCCCCGCGAATTAAAGCCGTTGGGGGCCAGCCCGGCCACGGCTAGCCCCCAAGCACCGGTGGCCAAGCCGGTGGCGGCCGTGCCCGCGCCGCTGCCAGCCCCAACCCCCGCGCCAGCGCCAGCGCCGCAGGCGGCCGCCGAACCCGCGGTGCCCGAGCATGAACTGCCCTGGAACGACGCAGCGGCCCCGGCCCCGGTGAACGTGCCGCTGCTCGACACCCAGGCCGAAGCCCCTGAGCTGCCGCCCATGCCCACCCCGGTGCCGGCCAGCGCCGTGCCGCCGGCGCCCCAGGATGAGCCCGAGCCGCTGCCGGCCGGCGAGCCGGAAGCCGAGCCGGAAGTGGAAGAGGGCAGTGACGAAGACATCGAGTACCGCCCCGCCGGCATGTTGCGCGACGACGCCCCGCCGCTGGACGACGACTATTTCGAGACCGGCTACAGCCCCGAGCCCGACGCCTCCCAGTACGGCTACCTCGAGGAACTGGCCAGCCACGCCGCCGAGCAGCCCGCCGCGGCCCCGGTCGAGGCCGACCTGCCGCCGGCACTGCCGGCCACTGGCCTGGGCCTGCAGTGGCTCGAGCTGTTCCCCCAGCTCAACGTGTCGGGCCTGACCGGCAGCATCGCCGCCAACTGCACGCTGGTCAGCGCCGAGGGCGACCACTGGCACCTGCACCTCGACCCCGCCCAGGGCGCGCTGTTCAACGCCACCCAGCAGCGCCGGCTGACCGAAGCGCTCAGCCAGCACCTGGGCCGCCCGCTCACCCTCACCATCGAGTTGCTGCGCCCCGAGCAGGAAACCCCCGCCCGCGCCGCCGCCCGCCAGCGCCACGAGCGCCAGCGCGATGCCGAGCGGGCCATCCAGAGCGACCCGCTGATCTTGCAATTAATCGAAACATTCGGTGCCAGCGTTCGCGCTGATACCATTGAACCTGTCGACGCTACGCCTAGCCAAAGCCAGTGATCGACCCACACCACGCACACTTAAGGTGATCCCCATGATGAAAGGTGGCATGGCCGGCCTGATGAAGCAGGCCCAGCAAATGCAGGAAAAAATGGCCAAGATGCAGGAAGAACTGGCCAACGCCGAAGTGACCGGCGAGGCGGGCGCGGGCCTGGTCAGCGTGGTCATGACCGGCCGCCATGAAATCAAGCGCGTCAACCTCGACGCCAGCCTGATGCAGGAAGACAAAGACGTGCTCGAAGACCTCATCGCCGCCGCGGTCAATGCCGCCGTGCGTAAGATCGAGCAGAACAGCCAGGACAAGATGAGTGGCATGACCGCCGGCATGCAACTGCCGCCTGGTTTCAAGATGCCGTTCTGACGGCCGCCCGGCGCCGCTACCGGCCAGTGGCGGCGCCATGGCACTTTGTCGCAGCACTCGCATCAAAGGGCCAGTATCGGTATAGAATTAGCCATCGCTCTTCTGTAGCCACACCCCGCTGGCGCGGGCGGATAATCACCCTATGACCCTTCAGCAGCCCGCCACCGGCCTGGCCGACCCCGGCCCGGACAGCTACAGCGATGCCGAGCGCGTGCAATTGGCGTTGGCCGCCGGCGCCATCATCGGCACCTGGTTCTGGCACCTGCCCACTGACCGCTTCACCATCGACGAGCAGTTCGCCACCGCCTTCGGCATGGACCCCGCCGGCCCGCGCATGGGCCTGCCGCTGGCGCGGATCATCGACACCGTGCACCCCGACGACCGCCCAGGGCTGATCGCCGCCATCGACGAAGCGATTGCCCGGGGCGGCGCCTATGCCTACCAGTACCGCGTGCGCCGCGCCGACGGCCAGTATCACTGGATCGAGGCCAACGGCCGGGTTGAGATGAGCGAAGACGGCACGCCGCTGCGCTTCCCCGGGGTGTTGCTGGACATCGAGCACCGCCGCACCATCGAGGCCGAGCGTGACCGCGCCACCGGTATGCTGCGGGCGCTCACCGAAAGCCTGGAGCAGCGCGTGGCCGATGCCATCGCCGAGCGAGAGAAGGTCGAGGAAGACCTGCGCCAAGCGCAGAAGATGGAAGCCGTCGGCCAACTGACCGGCGGCCTGGCCCATGACTTCAACAACCTGCTGGCCGGCATCACCGGTTCGCTCGAACTGCTGCACCTGCGCCTGCGCCAAGGCCGCCATGGCGAGATGGAGCGCTACATCGACGCCGCCCAGGGCGCGGCCAAGCGCGCGGCGGCACTGACCCACCGCCTGCTGGCGTTTTCCCGCCGGCAAACCCTCGACCCAAAGCCCACCGACGTAAACCAGTTGGCGCTGGGCCTCGAAGAATTGATCGGGCGCAGCGTGGGCCCGCAAATCGATGTGCAACTGGCCTGCGCCGAAGACCTCTGGCCGGCGCTGATCGACCCCAACCAACTGGAAACCGCGCTGCTCAACCTGTGCATCAACGCCCGTGACGCGATGCCCGGCGGCGGGCGTATTCGGGTGGCCACCGAAAACCGCTCGTTCGATGCCGGCGCCGCGCTGGAACGCGGCCTGGCGGCGGGGCAGTACCTGGCCGTGAGCGTGGCCGACAGTGGCGCCGGGATGGCGCCGGAGGTGGTGGCGCGGGCCTTCGACCCGTTCTACACCACCAAGCCGATCGGCCAGGGCACCGGCCTGGGCCTGTCGATGGTCTATGGCTTTGTGCGCCAGTCCGGTGGCCAGGTGCGGATCCGCTCGCAAGTGGGCAGCGGCACCACCCTCACCCTCTACCTGCCGCGCTACTACGGCCCGGCCAGCGCGCCCGAGGCTTCACCTGGGCAGGCCCCGGCCAGTGGCGCCGGGCAGGCACGCACGGTGCTGCTGGTGGACGACGAACCCACGGTGCGCCTGCTCACCGGCGCAGTGCTCAGTGATGCCGGCTACAGCGTGATCGAAGCCAGCGACGGCCCCGAGGGCCTGGCGGTGTTGCAGTCGGGCTTGCACATCGACCTGCTGCTGACCGACGTCGGCCTGCCCGGCGGTATGAACGGCCGCCAGTTGGCCGACGCCGGCCGGGTGCTGCGCCCGGGCCTGAAGGTGTTGTTCATCACTGGCTATGCCGAGGCCGCGGTGGTCGGCGAAGGCCGCCTGGAACCGGGCATGGCCCTGCTGACCAAACCCTTCGAGATCGACGCCCTGGCGCGCCGCGTGCACAGCCTGATCGCCCAGGCCGGTTGAGCGCGGCGCCGATGGCCTGAGATTGGAAACACCCTGACACTCAGCATAGAATCATCTCATTGCCCTGCGCCGGGCACCGCCCGGCCCACCTGAGCCCAGCCTTATGCCCAGTATTCCCGCTGCACTGCCACTCGACGAAGCCCGCCGCCTGCAGGCCCTGCAAGATCTCGAGCTGCTCGACAGCCTGCCGGAGCAAGCCTTCGACGACCTTGCGGAGCTGGCCAAGGCCATCTGCCAAGTGCCGATCGCGCTGGTCTCGTTGATCGACGTCGACCGCCAGTGGTTCAAGGCCTGCGTGGGCCTGGACGCCTCGCAAACGCCGCGTGACGAAGCCTTTTGCGCCCACGCCATCCTCACGCCGGATGAGTTGATGGTGGTGCCCAACGCCGAGCTCGACCCGCGCTTTGCCACCAACCCACTGGTGCTGCATGCCCCCTACATCCGCTTTTATGCCGGCGCGCCGATCATCAGCCCCAGCGGCCACCCGTTAGGCACCCTGTGTGTAATCGACCAGACCCCGCGTGACTTGAGCGCCGAACAGTACTCGGCCTTGCAGGCGCTGGCGCGCCAAGTGGGGGTATTGCTGGGCCTGCGCGAAGCGCAACTGCAGCGTGAAAAAGAAAACCTCCTGCTCAGCCGCCAGGTGATCGAAGCGCTGGCCGATGACCTCGCCGTGCACGCGCCGCTGCGCCACGGCCAGCGCATCGCCACCGTCGGCCAGTTGGCCAGTGGCATTGCCCACGACTTCAACAACACCCTGCAGGCGATCAACTCCACCCTGCAACTGATCGACCGCCGCGCCGAGCGCCCGGCCGACATCAAGCACCTGGTCGGCCTGGGCCAGCGCGCGGTCACCCATGCCGCCGAGTTGGTGGCACGTTTGCAGTCCTTCGCCCGTGTCGACAACCGCCAGCCCCAGCGCTTTTGCGTGGTCGAGCGGGTGGCCTCGGGCTGCGACCTGTATGGCCGGCTGATCGGCCCGCAGATCGACCTGGGCCTCGACCTGTGCGCCGCGCCACTGGCGCTGGAGGCCGACGCCACCCAGTTGGAAGCGGCCCTGCTCAACCTGTTGGTCAACGCCCGCGACGCCCTCGCCGGCCCCGGCGAGATCGTTATCGGGGTCAGCGAACAACAGGTAAGCGGCGATGCCGAGCTGGACGACGGCGAGTACATCCGCCTGAGCGTGCGTGACAACGGCCCGGGCATGCCGGCGGAGGTGGCCGAGCGTGCCTTCGAGCCGTTTTTCACCACCAAGGCCGGTGGCGACGGCACCGGCCTGGGCCTGGCCCAGGTGTACGCCTTCGCCAGCAAAACCGGCGGCACCGCGCGGGTCAGCAGTGCACCGGGGCAGGGTACCGAGCTGGTGCTGTGGCTCAAGGCACCCGCGGCCGAAGCCACGGCGTGAGCGAACCCACCGTACAAGCGCTGCACGCCCGTGTGCAGGCGCTGGAAGCCGAACTGAGCGCACTGCGCGCGCGCCAGCCGGTCGCCGACGCCGCGCTGGCGTTGGCGCAGCAGCGCTACCAGTTTTTGTTCGACACCATGGACGAAGGCTTCTGCATCATCGAATTTTTCGACGGCCCCCACGGGCCGCTCAGTGACTACGTGCACGTGCAGGCCAACCCGGCCTACGCCAAGCACGCCGGCATCGAAAACGTGGTTGGGCAAAAATTGCGCGAGATGGTCCCGGCCGAGGCCGACCAGTGGGTCGCCCGCTACGGCCACGTGCTGCACAGCGGCGAGCCGGTGCGCTTCGAGCAAGAGCTGATCGCCACCGGCCGCTACCTGGACGTGACCGCGTTCCGCATGGAGCCGGCGGCGCGCAACCAGGTGGCGGTGCTGTTCCAGGACGTGACCCCGCGCAAGGCCGCGGAAAAAGCCCTGCGCGAGCTCAACGAACACCTCGAAACCCGCGTGCGCGATGCCCTCGAAGCGCGCCGGGTGCTGGCCGAAGTGGTCGACGGTTCGCGGGCGATGATCCACGTGCTGGCCCCGGATTACCGCTGGCTGGCGATCAACGGCTCGGCGGTGCGCAGCTTCGAGCAGTTCTATGGGGTGCGCCCACGGGTGGGCGACAACCTGCTGCAGGCGATGGACGCCGAGCCCGAGCGCCAGGCGCGGGTGCGCGAGTTGTGGGCGCGGGCCTTCGCCGGCGAGGAATTCAGCGAAGTGGTGGCGCTGGGCACGGCCCAACTGCCGCGGCATTTCGACATGCAGTTCACCCCGTTGCGCGCCCCCGACGGGGCGTTGATCGGCGCCTATCAGTTTGTTTATGACGTCAGCGACCGGGTGCGCGAGCAAGCCCGCCTGCGCCTGGCCGAAGACGCCCTGCGCCAATCGCAGCGGATGGAAGCGGTGGGCCAACTGACCGGTGGCATCGCCCATGACTTCAACAACCTGCTGACCGGCATCGCCGGTTCGCTCGAACTGCTGCAAACCCGCCTGGCCCAGGGCCGGGTGAATGAGCTGGACCGCTACGTCAGTGCCGCGCAAAGCGCCTCGCGCCGCGCTGCCGCGCTGACCCACCGGCTGCTGGCGTTCTCCCGCCGGCAAACGCTGGACCCAAAGCCCACCGATGTGAACCGCCTGGTCAAGCACATGGAAGACCTGGTGCGGCGCAGCATAGGCCCGCAGATGCTGCTCGAAGTGGTCACTGCCGCTGGGCTGTGGCCCACCCTGATCGACCCGCCGCAGTTGGAAAACGCCCTGCTCAACCTGTGCCTGAACGCCCGCGACGCGATGCCTGGCGGCGGCCGCATCACCCTTGAAACCGCCAACCGCTGGATCGACGAGCGCCTGGCCCGCGAGCGCGACATGCCCCCTGGGCAGTACATCTCGCTGTGCGTGACCGACACCGGCTGCGGCATGAGCGAAGACGTGATCGCCCGCGCCTTCGAGCCGTTCTTCACCACCAAGCCGCTGGGGGAGGGCACCGGGCTCGGGCTGTCGATGGTCTACGGGTTTGTGCGCCAGTCGGGTGGGCAGGTGCGGATTTATTCCGAAGTGGGCCATGGCAGCACGCTGTGCATCTACCTGCCGCGTTATTACGGCGAGGCCGCGCACGAGGCCGACAGCGCACCCACCAGCACCCCGGCGCGGGCTGACGGCAGCCGTTCGATCCTGGTGGTCGACGATGAACCGGCGGTGCGCATGCTGGTGGTCGAGGTGCTTGAAGACCTCGGCTACCACACCCTGGAAGCCGCCGACGGCGCCACCGGCCTGGCGCTGTTGCAGGGGCCGCTGAACATCGACCTGCTGGTCAGCGACGTCGGCCTGCCCGGCGGCCTCAATGGCCGCCAACTGGCCGACGCCGCCCGCGCCTTGCGCCCGGCGCTGCCGGTGCTGTTCATCACCGGCTATGCCGAAAACTCGGTGATCGGCAACGGCCACCTGGCCCCGGGGATGCGCGTGCTGACCAAGCCGTTCAACCTCGAGACGCTGGTCGAGCGGGTGCAGCAGATGCTTGAGGCGAGTACCTGACAGGCCCCTCGCCCGGCACAGCCGGAGTGCCGGACCACGGCCTCCCACCAGATTTGTGTAAGTACTTGATTTATGGGGCAACACAGAACCCGTGGGAGGCCGTGGTCCGGCACTCCGGCTGTGCCGGGCGATAGGCCCTGGAGCTCATGCACGGAATTAGCAGAGCTCACAGATTGACCCTCTCCATGAAGCCGTGAAATGGCTTAAATGAACAGCATTACGGCTGTGCCGTGCGAAACGCCCTGCAACCTCAATACCCCACGGTAAAGCGCTGCCCACGGTGCTTGGGCTGCTCGATCTCATCCACCAACGCCACCGCGTAGTCTTCAAAGGAAATCTGGCTACCCTCCGGCCCCACCAGCAGGTCATCGCCGCCGAGGCGGAACTGCCCGGTGCGCGCGCCTGGCACGAACATCGCCGACGGCGACAGGAAGGTCCAGTCCAGGCCCTGCTGGCTGCGCAGCCGTTCCAGGTAGGCGGTGCCGGCGGTGGCCTCGGCGAGGTACAGGGCTGGGAAGTCCGGCGAGTCGATCAGGCGCTTGCCGCCGGCCAGCAGGCTGCCGGCGCCGCCGACCACCAGGTAGCGCGCCGCGCCACTGGCGCGCACCGCGGCAAGCAATACCTCAGGGTTGCTGGCGGTGAAGTGCACCGAGCTGATCACCACCTCATGGCCCTTGAGCGCCGCGCTGAGCGCGGCCTGGTCGTGGATGTCGACCGCGGCGGCGGTGACCCCGGGTAGTTGGGCGATATGCTCCGGGTGGCGTGCCAGCGCGGTCACGCGGTGGCCGCGCTCGGCGAGTTCCTTGAGGATGCGCGAGCCGGCCTGGCCGGAGGCGCCGATCAATGCTACGTGTGCCATGGGGGGAGTGCTCCTGATAGAGTGGTCTGGAAAGTAGACCTGCAATACGGTACGGTGCGCCGCAGCCGCGCACAAGAAGTCAGCGCCACGAGACATGGTCACCCGGCGCTGACCACCCCCACCTGGAGCCCTACCATGCAACCGAACGCCGAAGCCCTGGAATTCGACCAGCCCTGCCCGATCCGCGACGTGCTCGACCGCATCGGTGACCAGTGGAGCCTGCTGCTGCTCGGGGCCCTCGACGGCCGGGTGGTGCGCTTCAACGAACTGGGCCGGGAGATCGGCGACATCTCCAAGCAGATGCTCTCGCGCACCCTCAAGCGCCTGGAGCAGGATGGGTTCATCCTGCGTACGGTCTACGCCGAAGTACCGCCGCGCACCGAGTACCAACTGACCGACCTCGGCCGCTCGTTCCTGGTGCCGCTGCGCGAGTTGATCCGCTGGGCAGACACCCACCACGGGGCCATTTGCCAGGCCCGCCGGCAGGCCGCGGCGGTCAGTATCTGAAGGATTGGTAATGTACTAGCACTGCGCTACAATGCCGCCCCGATGCGGCCGAACCCTGTGGCCAGAGCCCTGGCACCGTGATGCCAGGCCAGAGCCCGCGCCGCATCGCGTGGCCAAAAAAAGCCACACCAGCCTCTGATTCCAACGACTTCTAAAAACCAGTGGCGAGGACAGGTATACGCCTGCCCCCGATCATCTGCGGGCGCCCGTTTTCCGGTGCGCCGCCGTTGCCGTGCGCGTGTCGATGCGCCGGCATGGGGTGAAGAAGGGGGCAGATTTTGCTCTTAGCGATGGGACACAAACATGCTGAAAAAAATCAATGGAGCGCTGCTCGGCCTTGCGGTGGCAGTTTCCATGGGCTCGGCGCACGCCGCCGACGCCAAGAAAGTCGACGTGCTGCTGGTAGGCGGCGGCATCATGAGCACCACCCTGGGGATCTGGCTCAACGAGCTGGAGCCGAGCTGGTCGATGGAAATGGTCGAGCGCCTCGATGGCGTGGCCCAGGAAAGCTCCAACGGCTGGAACAACGCCGGCACCGGCCACTCCGCCCTGGCGGAGCTGAACTACACCCCCGAAGGCAAAGACGGCAAGGTGACCATCGCCAAGGCGATCGAGATCAACGAGTCGTTCCAGATCTCCCGCCAGTTCTGGGCCTGGCAAGTGCGCAACGGCGTGCTGAAGAACCCGCACTCGTTCATCAACTCCACCCCGCACATGAGCTTCGTCTGGGGTGACGAGAACCGCGCGTTCCTGAAAAAACGCTATGAAGCGCTGAAGGCCAGCCCGCTGTTCGCCGGTATGCAGTTCTCCGAAGACCCAGCGCAGATCAAGCAATGGGTGCCGCTGATGATGGAAGGCCGCGACCCGAACCAGAAGATCGCCGCCACCTGGACGCCGATCGGCACCGACGTGAACTTCGGCGAGATCACCCGCCAGTTCGCCAGCCACCTGCAAGCCCAGCCGAACTTCAAGCTGAACCTGTCGAGCGAAGTCGAGAGCATCGAGCGCAACGCCGACGGCAGCTGGCACGTGGAATACAAGAACCTCAAGGACGGCAGCGTCACCCAGACCGACGCCAAGTTCGTGTTCATCGGCGCGGGCGGCGGCGCGCTGAAGCTGCTGCAGAAATCCGGCATCCCGGAAGCCAAGGAATACGCCGGCTTCCCGGTCGGTGGTTCGTTCCTGGTGACCGATAACCCGGCGGTCGCCGAGCAGCACCTGGCCAAGGCCTACGGTAAAGCCTCGGTGGGCGCGCCGCCGATGTCGGTGCCGCACCTGGACACCCGTGTGCTCGACGGCAAGCGGGTGATCCTGTTTGGCCCGTTCGCGACCTTCTCGACCAAGTTCCTGAAAGAAGGCTCGTACCTCGACCTGCTCAGCACCACCACCACGCACAACGCCTGGCCGCTGATGAGCGTGGGCATCGACGAGTACCCGCTGGTCGAGTACCTCGCGGGCCAACTGATGCTGTCTGACGCTGACCGCCTGGCGGCGCTGCGTGAATACTTCCCGAACGCCAAGGCTGAAGACTGGCGCCTGTGGCAAGCCGGCCAGCGCGTGCAGATCATCAAGCGTGATGCCGAGCACGGCGGCGTGCTGAAGCTGGGCACCGAGATCGTGGCCTCCCAGGACGGCAGCATCGCCGGCCTGCTGGGTGCTTCGCCGGGTGCTTCGACCGCTGCGCCGATCATGCTGAGCGTGTTGCAGAAGGTGTTCAAGGACAAGGTCGCCACCCCGGCCTGGCAAGAGAAGCTGCACCAGATCGTGCCGAGCTACGGCACCGCGCTGAACGACAGCCCCGCCCGCGTACAGCAGGAATGGGACTACACCGCCGAAGTGCTGCAACTGACCAAGCCGCCGGTGATCGACCAGGCCGCCGCGGTTGGCCCAGCCGGTACCGCGCAGCCCGCCAAGGCTTCGCAGGACATGGCGCTGTAAGCCAAGCGTTTGCTGGGTAACCCCTGAAAACCAGGCCACTTCGGTGGCCTGGTTTTTTTATGGGCATGCGCCGGGCGAAGGGCTCGGGTGGCTCAGCCCAGGGTGCGTTGCGGCGCCTTGTGCACCATGGTGTAGGCGTAGTCCACGCCCATGCCGTAGGCGCCGCTGTGCTCGCGCACCAGGTCCATCACGGCGTTGTAGGTGCCCTTGTGGGCCCAGTCGCGCTGGAATTCCAGCAACACTTGCTGCCAGGTCACCGGCACCGCGCCGGCCTGCACCATGCGCTGGATGGCCATGTCATGGGCTTCCTGGGTGGTGCCCCCGGAGGCGTCGGTGACCACGTACACCTCGAAGCCTTCGTCCATCGCTTCCAGCGCCGGGAAGGTCAGGCACACCTCGGTCCACAGCGCGGCGATGATCAGCTTTTTGCGCCCGGTGGCCTTGACCGCCGCCACCAGCTTGGCGTCTTCCCAGCTGTTCATCGAAGTGCGCTCGATCGGTTGGCTGCCGGGGTTGACCGCCAGCAGTTCGGGCCAGATGTAACCACTGAAGCTCTCGGTTTCCACCGAGGTGTAGATCGTCGGCACGTTGAACACCTTGGCCGCCTTGGCCAGGCCCACGGTGTTGTTCTTCAGCGTCTGGCGGTCGAGCGACTGCACGCCGAAGGCCATTTGTGGCTGGTGGTCGATGAGGATCAGGGCAGCGTTGGAGGGGTTCAGCAGTTCGCGCTTGGACATGGTCATTTCCTTCTGAGATCAATGGATTATCACTGGCGCCCGGCGTGTTCGCGGTGGCATGGGTGATACTCTAGGGCTGCACGGAAGGTGAGACAATCCAGCAAAAACGAGACTCATTGATTCAAAAAAAGAAACATCCCGGTGCCCCGGGGTGCTTCAGCGTGCGCGAGGGGCCTAGGCGCGGCGGAACACCAGCTTCAACCCCGCGAGGATCGCCAGCATCCCCAGCATCGCCCAGCCACTCAAGGCATTGCCGAGGATCAGGTAGTCGAGCAGCGCGGTGACCACCGGCACCAGGTAGAACAGGCTGGTCACGTTGACCAGGTTGCCGCTGCCGATCATCCGGTACAGCAGCAACTGCGCGCCCACCGAGATCGCCAGGCCCAGCCACAGCATGGGGATGATGAACCCCGCCACCCACTCCACGTGGAACGGCTTGAACGGCACGCACGCCAGGCACATCAGCAGGCTGACCGCGTACTGCAGCGGCAGCGCCTGCCGGGGCGGCTGTTGCAGGCGCTTTTGCAGGATCGCGCCGGCGGTCATGCAGGCCAGCGCCGCCAGCGCGAAGCCAATCCCGGCCAGCCCCAGGTGGGCGCCGCGCAAGCCTTGCAACACCACCAGAGTGAGGCCGGCCAGCGCCAACAGCAGCCCGGCCAGGCGCAGCGGTGAGGCGCGCCGCTCGACCAGCAACAGCGTGAGGATGGGCTGCACCCCCAGCACCGTCGCCAGCACACCGGGGGTTACGCCATGCTCCAGGGCCAGGAAGTAGCACAGTGAGTAGCCGCCGATCAGCAGCGCGCCGGTGCCGGCGGTGGCCAGGCGCTGGCCGCGGGCGGGCAGCCAGTGGCGGTGGAACAGCGCGAGCACGCTCAGGCCGAGCAGCGCGGCGGTGAAGCGGAAGGTGAGGATGGCGAACGCCGAGCTGTGGTCCAGGCCCCAGCGCGAGAAGATCGCCGCGCTGCCCCAGAGCAGCACGAACAGAGTGGTCGGGCCATACGCGGCCCAGGCGTGTTTCAGCGTATTCATGGTGTACCTGCGTCGAATCGTCGAACGGCACCCGAGCGCGCGCCGGCGGCCTTTACAGGCGCGGCGGGCTACGGGCGAAGGGCGATAAGGGTCAGCGGCCAGGAGGCGGCGGCGCAGTGGCAACGACCACGCAAGCGGGCACGCCCGGGCCGCGCGCCTGGACGGCGGCGGCTGCAACAACGGCGTTGGAGGTGTGCCCGAACATGAAGAGAAACTCGGCTGAGGTGTGGCAGCGAATGTAAAAGATTGCGCCGGCCGCGGCAAGCCCGCCGAAGCCCTGCTGGCCGCGGTGGGTTGAAGGGCCCCTCGCCCGGCACAGCCGGCCTCCCACCAGATTTGTGTAAGTACTTGACTTACTAGGAAACACAGATCCCGTGGGAGGCCGGCTGTGCCGGGCGAGGGGCCCTTCAGCCAGGCACTAGACGAACCGCTGGCGCGCCTTGCCGCGGGGCAGGCGCGAGCCACCGCCCAGTTCGCTCAGGCGCTGCTGCCATGCCGCGGCCACGCTGAAACCGGTAGCCGCCGGTCTGGCCGGGGCCGGGGCCGGCTTGGGCTTGCGCAGGTCGGCCAGCGACGGGGTGGCCTTTTTCACCGCCACGGCGGGTTGTTCCTGCTTGCCCAGCGAACGCTGGCAGGTTTTGCAAGACACCTGTTCGGCGCTGGCGCTGCTGTTCAAGGTGGCGCTGCTGCGCCCGCAGGCGCTGTCCTGGCCATTGGTGGAATAGTGAATAACCAAGCCTGAAATCTCCAAAGCATTGAAACGGCGCGCATTTTCACACATTCACCGCCCCTGTGCGCAACCCTCGGGGAAAACCGATGAAACCCAGGGCTGCGTCGGCGATGGCGCAGCACGGGGTGGCGAAAGGGGCCGCACGCCCCGCCGGAAAGCGACCGGTCAGGCGCGGCGCGCCGTGAAGCGAATGATCTGCCGGGCAATGAACGCGCCGGTGAGGATCACCCCGAACAGGCGGATGGTCTGCATGGCCAGCACCAGGCCGATGTCGGAGTGGGTGTCGACCGCGATGATCGCCATCGAATCCAGGCCGCCGGGGCTGGTGGCCAGGTACACCGAGAGGAAGTCTTTGTTCATCAGGTGCGCCAGCACCCACGCCGACAGCGCGCACAACACGATCAGCAGCAACGAGCCGGCGACCATCGCCGGCAGCCGCCGCCACACGTAGGCCATGGTGGCGCGGTCAAAGCGCAGGCCGATGTAGCAGCCGATGGTGCCGTAGGCCACCGCCAGCAGCCAGCCCGGCAGGTTGATCGGCAACAGGCCAGCCAGTTGCAGGGCGCCGCCGAGCATGATCGGCACCAGCAGCGCGCCGGCCGGCACCCAAGTGCCGAGGCTTACGCCCAGCACCAGCACCAGCAGGTTCAGGCCGAGGGTGGCCAGGTGCGGGGTGCTCAGCAGCATGGCCGTGCTGTGGCTGTCGCTGCCGCCGCCTTCGACCCCCAACAGGCGGCTGACCAACGCGCCGACCACCACCACGCACACCACCCGCACGTATTGCATGGTCGCCACCACCCGTGGGTCGGCGCCGTGGTCTTCGGCCATCGCCACCATCGCCGAGGCCGCCCCCGGTGAGGTGCCCCAGGCCGCGGTATTGCCGTTGATGCCGCCGTAGCGCACCAGCGCCAGCGCCACCACGGCGCTGAGCAGTACCGTCAGCACCGTGGCGCCGAGCATCTCTGGCCAGGACTGCGCCACCGCCGAGAGCACCGCCCAGGTGATCGAGTGCGCCACCAGCAGGCCTACGCAGCCCTGGCTCAGGCGAAACGCTTGGCGGTGGATGCGCAGCGTGGCGCCGCTGACGCCAAAGGCGATGCCGACCAGCATCGGGCCGACGAATTGCCCGGCGGGCAGGTTGAAGTGTTTGAGCAACTGGCCGGCGCCGCCAGCCAGGAGGATCAGCGCCAGCCATTGCAGGCGAACGGGCAGCGCGGTGAGCGACAGGGTAGCGGTGGTGGGGGGCAAAGTGGCGTTCTCCGGGCCTGGGCAAGGGGCCAAGCTTGTGCGAATTATCCGCCGCTGGACCTATTCGGTCTATTTGCTAAAGGGAATGGTTTGATAGATTTCAGGAATGGGTTTGCCGGCTGCCTGGCGGTTGCGGCTTTACCTCACCCCCAACTCATCCAGCAACCATTTCTTGAACACCTCGAAGGCTTCATGGCGGGTGCGCCGGCGCGGGTACACCAGGTAGTGGCCGATGTACTGGATGTCGTGGGTGAGCGCCCGCAGCGGGGCCACCAGCGTGCCTTTTTCCAGTTCGCCGGCGGCCAGCAGGGTGGATTCGAGCACCACGCCCATGCCGTTCACCGCCGCGGCGATGGCCATGGCGCTGCGGTCGAAGCGCAGGGCGTAGTGGTGCGGCGGCAGCAGGTGGTTGGCTTCGAACCAGCCCTTCCATTGCAGCATCTGCACCTCGCACTGGATCAGCGTGTGGCCGTGCAGGTCTTGCGGGCTGTGGATGCGCTCGGCCACCTCCGGGCTGCACAGCGGGGTAAGGTGCTCCACCGCCAGCGGCACTTTTTCGTGCAGGGTTTGCCGGGGTTCGCCGTAAACGATGTCGAGGTCGAAGTCGTCGTTGTCGAACTTGGCGTAATCGGTGCTGGCGGAAAAACGCAGGTCGATGTGCGGGTAGGCCTGCACGAAGCGCCCCAGCCGTGGCATCAGCCACTGGGTGGCGAAGCTCGGCGCGGTGTGCAGGCGCAGCGGCGGTGGTTCGTTGCTGTGGGCCAGGGCAAAGCCCCGGTGCATTTCGTCCAGCCCGCGCTGCACGTGCTCCAGCAGCAGTTGGCCCTTGGCGGTGAGCTGCACTTCGCGGGTGGTGCGCTCGAACAGCGCCAGGTCGATCGTGCCCTCAAGCTTGCGGATCGAATGGCTGACGGCGCTGGGCGACAGGCCCAGCTCCTGCGCGGCCTGGATGAACGAGCCGCTGCGCCCGGCCGCCTCGAACACCCGCAAGGATGAAAGCGGCACCCGGCGTAGCAGGGCGATTCGTGAATTGAGTTCACTCATTGCTGCAAAAATGCCTTTTGTAAGGGTGTGTGGCCCGATGATAGCGTGATTCCACCTCGAAGCTGCCGGCTTTGGTGAATCCTGAACACCTGTCGCGGCGCGGGACCTACACAGCAACAGCAGGAAACCATAATGACAACAATTCCTCGAAGCGCCGACCCGGCGGCGGACACGCTCGCCCGGCTCGCCTACCACGCCTGGCGGATCCGCCGCTTTGCCCTGCGCATGGGCGAAGTACAAGGCCAAGGCTACGTGGGCCAGGCCCTGGGCTGGGCCGATGTGCTCGCCGTGGCCTACTGCCACGCCATGAACGTGACCCCCGACAACCCCGAAGCCGAAGACCGTGACCGCTTCTTGCTGTCCCACGGGCACTACGCCATTGCCCTCTACGCGGCGCTGATCGAAGCCGGGGTGATCCCCGAAAGCGAGCTGGACACCTACGGCTCCGACGACAGCCGCCTGCCGATGTCGGGCATGGCCACCTACACCCCCGGCATGGAAATCTCCGGCGGCTCGCTCGGCCAAGGCCTGGCGATCGGTGTCGGCATGGCCATGGCGCTGCAGATGAAGGGAAGCCCACGCTGGGTGTTCAACTCGATGTCTGACGGCGAGCTCGACGAAGGCTCGACCTGGGAAGCGGCGCTGAGCGCCGCGCACCACAAGCTGAGCAACCTGGTCGCGCTGGTGGACCTGAACCGCCAGCAGGCCGATGGCAACTCCCACGAAATCCTCGAATTCGAGCCGCTGGTAGACAAGTGGCAAGCCTTTGGCTGGCACGTGCAGCGGGTCGACGGCAATGACCTGCCGGCGGTACTGGCCGCGTTCGACGCCGCCATGGCGCTGGCCGAGGCCAAGCCTCGGGTGATCCTGTTCGACACCTTGATGGGCAAGGGCGTGGACTTTCTCGAAAGCCGCGAGAAGAACCATTTTATCCGGGTCGAGCCCGACGAGTGGCAAGCCGCGATTGCCGTACTGGATGCCAACTACGACCAAGGGGCGCACTGAGATGGGCAGCCAAACCGTAGCAAAACCGCGCCTGACCACCTCGGCGATGATCGCTTCGATCGCCAGCGAAGGCCAACGCACCGAAGCCGCGCCGTTCGGCCACGCCCTGGTGGCGGCCGCCGAGCGCGATGCGCGGATCGTCGGCATGACCGCTGACTTGTCCAAGTACACCGACCTGCACATCTTCGCCAAGGCCTTCCCTGAGCGCTACCGGCAGATGGGCATGGCCGAGCAACTGCTGATGGCCGCCGCCGGCGGCATGGCCAAGGAGGGCTTGATCCCCTTCGCCACCACCTACGCGGTGTTCGCCACCCGCCGGGCCTATGACTTCATCCACCAGGTGATCGCCGAAGAAAACCTCAACGTGAAGATCTGCGCGGCGTTGCCCGGCCTGACCACCGGTTACGGCCCCAGCCACCAGGCCACCGACGACCTGGCGCTGATGCGGGCGATCCCCGGGCTGACCGTGATCGACCCGTGCGACGCGCTGGACACCGCCCAGGCCGTGGCCGCCATGGCCGCCCACCAGGGCCCGGTGTACATGCGCCTGCTGCGCGGCAAGGTGCCGATGCTGCTCGACCAGTACGACTACCAGTTCGAGCTGGGCAAGGCCAAGCTGCTGCGCGACGGTAAGGACGTGCTGATCATCTCCAGTGGGATCATGACCATGCGCGCCCTGGAAGTGGCCGAGGCCATGAGCGACGGCAGCGCCGAGGTGGCCGTGTTGCACGTGCCGACCATCAAGCCGCTGGACGAAGCGACCATCATCGAGCAATGCCGGCGCAGCGGCCGGCTGGTGGTGGTGGCGGAAAACCACAGCACCATCGGCGGCCTCGGCGAAGCCATCGCCCTGGCGCTGCTCAAGGCGCGGGTGCACCCGGCGTTCGAGCAGATCGCCCTGCCCGATGCGTTCCTCGACGCCGGCGCCTTGCCGACGCTGCACGACCGCTACGGGATTTCCACTGAAACCATGGTGGCGAGCATTCGCCGCTGGCTGGCCTGAGGGGTGCTGCCATGAACGTTGCCTTTATCGGCCTGGGCGCCATCGGCCTGCCCATGGCCAAGCGAATCCAGCAAGCCGGCCACGCGCTGGTCGGCGTTGAGTTGAGTGAACAGAACCGCGCCACCGCCCTGGCCCAGGGCGTGGAAGCCAGTGCCCACTGGAACACCGCGAGCGCCGCCGAGGTGGTGGTGGTGATGGTCGCCACCCCGGCCCAGTTGGCCGCGTTGGTCGGCCAGTTCAGTGAACTGCGCGCCGGCCAGCACTGGGTGATCATGAGCACCGTGGGCCCGGATTCGGTGCGCGAACAAGCGCTGCGCCTGCAGGCCCTGGGAGCCAACGTGGTCGACGCCCCGGTGACCGGCGGCGTGGCCCGCGCGCTGACCGGCAGCCTGTTGATCTTCGCCTCCGGCCATGCCGACGCGGTGGCCACGGTGCGCCCGGTGCTGCAAGCCATGGGCGAGGTGAAGGATGCCGGCGAACAGGTCGGCGACGGCCAGGCGATCAAGGTGGTCAACCAGCACCTGTGTGCGGTGAACATGGTCGCCGCCGCCGAAGCGCTGAGCCTGGCCAAGGCCTTGGGGATGGACCCGGCCAAGGTGCTGGCGCTGGTCGAACGCGGCGCCGGGGGCTCGTGGATGCTCTCTGACCGCGGCCCGCGGATGCTCGAGGGCACCGACACGCAGGTCACCAGCATGGTCGACATCTTCGTCAAGGACAGCAGCCTGGTGGCCGAAGCCGCCCGCGGTTGCAACGCCCAGGTGCCGCTGCTGGCCACCGCCCACGCGCGTTTTTGCCAGGCCGCGGACGCGGGCCTGGGCAAGCGCGACGACAGCCGGGTGATCGAAACCTGGTCGTAGTAGCGTATTAATATCGCAGTGCCGAAAAAGGGGGCCCTCGCGCCCCCGACACAACAACAATAAGCCTCGGAGTTACCCCATGAGCCACTCACCAGCGGCCCCCGCCCAACCCCATGATCGCGCGGCGAAAACCTCGTTCGCCTCGATGGTCGGTTCGGCGGTCGAAAGTTATGACTTCTTTATCTACGGCACCGCGGCGGCGGGCTGGTTCGGCAGTGTGTTCTTCCACACCACCGAGCCGATCGTCGGCATCCTGGCGGCCTTCGCCACCATGGCCGTGGGGTTTTTCATGCGCCCGCTGGGCGGCTACCTGGCCGGGCACTACGGTGACCGCATCGGCCGCAAGGCGGTGTTGCTGTGGTCGCTGCTGCTGATGGGCGGCGCCACTGTGCTGATCGGCGCCTTGCCGACCTACTCCCAAGCCGGCGTGTGGGCACCGTTGCTGTTGATTTTGCTGCGTATGCTGCAGGGCATCGGCTTTGGCGCGGAGTGGGGCGGGGCGGTGCTGATGGCCTGTGAGCACGCGCCACCCAAGCGCCGCGGCTTCTTTGGCGCGGTGCCGCAGATCGGCATTCCGGCGGGCCTGCTGATGGCCAACGGTGCGTTTCTTGCGTCGGCGGCGTTGTTCGAGGGTGATTGGGTCTGGCGCGCGCCGTTCCTGGCGTCGGTGCTGATGGTCGGCGTGGGCCTGTGGATCCGCCTGGGCGTGAGCGAATCGCCTGAGTTCGAAAAAATGAAGGCAGAGAACAAATTGGTCAAGCAACCGGCGCTGGAAGTGATCCGCAGCGACTGGCGCAAGATCCTGCAGATCATGGGCCTGCGCTTGGCCGAAACCGGCGGTTACTACATCGCCACCAGCTTTATGCTGAGTTACGTGTTGCTTGCCGGTGTGGCGACCAAGCAGAACGTGCTCTGGGGCACGATGATCGGCTCGGCGCTGGGCCTGGGCAGCCACCTGTTGTACGGCGCGCTGAGCGACCGCATCGGGCGCAAGCCGGTGTTCCTGATCGGCTCGTTGTTCACCATCGCCTTTGGCATCCCGATGTTCATGATGGTCAACAGCGGCTCGGTGGTATTGATTGCCGCAGCGGTGGCGCTGGCGCTGTTGCTCAGCCACGACCCGATCTTCGCGGTCGAGGCCAGTTGGTTCACCGAGCAGTTCCCGGCCAACGTGCGCTCTTCGGGGATCTCCCTGGGCTACAACGGCGCCTCGCTGGTGGCAGGCCTGCTGCCGTTCGTGGCCACCGGCTTGTACGGTATGGTCGGTTGGGTGGGCCCGGCGGTGCTGTTCAGTTGCCTGGGCGTGGTCAGTACGCTGTGCGCGCTGCGCATGCGCGAAACCGCGCCGGCGGTGGCCAAGCCTGAGATTGAAGGGCTGCGGGCCGCGGGGTTGCGGATGCAGCAATCCTGATCGGTTGGCCCCTCGCCCGGCACAGCCGGAGTGCCGGACCACGGCCTCCCACAAGGTTGTGTAAGTACTTGATTTAATGGGAAACACAGAACCCGTGGGAGGCCGGCTGTGCCGGGCGATAGGCCAGCCAGGTCATGCGCTCGGTAAAACCATCGAGAGAAGTCGGGGCTTTTCACCCTCACGAAGGGCCCTCAAGCCGGCAACCCACACCCCGCCAACACCAAGGTGAGGATCGTCTTCACCGCCACCTCGTAATCCGCCTCGTCGAGCTTCGGTTTGCCGGTCACGGTGCTGATCTGCCAGTCGAAGTCGGCGTAGGTCTGGGTCGACGCCCACAGGGTGAACATCAAGTGCTGCGGGTCGATCGGGGCCATCTTGCCCTGGTCGATCCAGCCTTGCAGGCAGGCGATGTTATGCCGCGCCTGGCGGTCCAGCCGCTCTACCAGGTCCGCCGCCAGGTGCGGCGCGCCGTGCATGATTTCGCTGGCGAACACCTTCGAGGCATGGGGCAGCTCACGGGAGATGCGCACCTTGGCGCGCACGTACTGGCTCAACACCTCGCGCGGTTCGCCTTGCGGGTCGAACGGTGCCGAGGCGGCCAGGATCGGTTCGATGATGCTCGCCAGCACCTCGCGGTAGAGGTTTTCCTTGCTCTTGAAGTAGTAGTACACGTTGGGCTTGGGCAGCCCGGCGTGCTCGGCGATGGTCTGGGTTTTGGCGGCGGCGAAGCCCTTGGCTGCGAATTCTTCACTGGCAGCGCGCAGGATCAACGCCCGGTTGCGTTCGCGAATGCTGCTCATCGGCGGTGCGGGGGCCCTGTGTTGCCGCCCGGTGGCAGGTAAAAGGAAGCGGGCGGGGGCCGCTAGGGTAGCACAGCCCCCGCCAGGCTTCAGAGCGCCAGCGACAAGCGCAGGCCGTCATAGATGGCCGCGTGGATGTCGCGGCTGGCCACCGCGTCGCCAATCCGGAACAGGCTGAACTTGCCCTGCGGGTTGGGCGCTAGGGTTTGCGGGCGCACCTCGGTGAACGCCTCGTGGTCCAGCTCGCCTCGGTTGCGCGAGCCTTCCTTGAGGGCGAAGTACAGCTCATCCATCGGCAGCGTGCCGTGCTCGACGACCACGTGGTCCACCGTGCGCTCATAGTGGGCGCGGGTGGCCTCGCTCCACAGCGTGGCGACCAGGTGGCCGCCGTCGCGGCGCACCGCCACCAGGCGCTGGGAAAAGGTTTGCTGTACGCCATGCTCGACGAACGCCTTGAGGTAAGCCGGCATGTTCAGCCCGCCTACGTCCGGGCCGAGCATCGCCTCGCCGGTCACCAACTCCACCGTGACCTCTGGGCTTTGCGCCAGCACCTCGGTGCAGCTCATGGCCTGGTGGCCGCCGTGGCCGTCGAACACCAGCACCCGGCCCTGGGGTTTGAAGTCACCGGTGAGCACGTCCCAACTGCTGTGCACCAGCTCGTTGCCCGCCTCGAGGAAGTCGCAGTCAGGGATGCCGCCGGTGGCGACGATCACCACGTCGGGCGCCAGGGCGAGCACGTCGTCGGCCTCGGCATAGCAGTTGTAGCGAATGCTCACCCCCAGCCGCTCGCACTCGCTCAGGCGCCAATCGACCACGCCGATCAACTCGCGGCGGCGAAACGGCGTGGCCGCCACGCGCACCTGGCCGCCGGCTTTGTCGGCCGCCTCCAGCACGCTCACCCGGTGCCCGCGCTCGGCGCACACCCGCGCCGCCTCCAGCCCGCCGGGGCCGGCGCCGATCACCACGACATGCTTGCCCGGGTTGCTGCTTGGCGGGGTGAGCTGGGGAATGCGCGCCTCGCGGCCGGTGGCCGGGTTGTGAATGCAGTGCGCCTCGCCGGAAATATAAATGCGGTCGATGCAATAACTGGCGCCCACACAGGGGCGAATGCGTTCTTCTTCGCCAGCGATGACCTTGGCCAGCAGGTACGGGTCGGCCATCTGCGGGCGGGTCAGCCCGACCAGGTCGACCAGCCCTTCGCGCAGGGCGTGGCGGGCGGTGGCCACGTCACTGATGCGCGCGGCGTGCATCACCGGCACCGGCACCGCGCGGCGCACTGCCCCGGCCAGCTCCAGGTGCGGCCCAGCGGGGGTGCCCATGCCAGGGATCACCCGCGCCAGCGCCTCGCCGCTGTCGATGCGGCCCTTGGTCACGCTGATGAAATCCATGCCGTGGTCGGCCAGGGCGCGGGCGATGGCCAGGCCTTCTTCCTGGCCCAGGCCACCGGGCATGTCTTCATCCACCGCCATGCGCACGCCGATGATGAACTGCGGCCCCACCGCCTTGCGCATCGCCGCGAGCACCTCCAGGGGGAACCGCAGGCGCCCCTCGAGGCCGCCGCCGTAGCCGTCTTCACGGCCGTTGCCGGGGCTCCAGAACGCGTCGAACAAGTGCCCGTAAGCTTCGATCTCCACCCCATCCAGGCCACCGGCCTTGCAGCGTTCGGCGGCTTCGGCGTACTGGCGTACGATGCGCTGGATGTCGAAGTCTTCCATCTGCTTGGTGAAGCTGCGGTGGCTGTGTTCGCGGCCCCGCGTGGGCCACATCAGCGGCAGCCAGTCATCGGTGAAGTTGCTCGCGCGCCAGCCCAGGTGCGACAGTTGGCACATCACCGCGCTGCCGTGCTGGTGCACGGCGTCGGCCAGCTCTGCCAGCCATGGCACCACTTCGTCCTTGTACAGGTGCAGGTTGCCGAACGCCGGTGGGCTGTCGGCGGCGACGATCGCCGAGCCGCCGATCATGCTCAGCGCCACCCCGCCCTTGGCTTTTTCTTCGTGGTACAGCCGGTAGCGCGCCCGCGGCATGCCGCCCTCGGAGTAGGCCGGCTCGTGGGAGGTGCTCACCACCCGGTTGCGCAGGTGCAGGTTTTTCAGGGTAAAGGGTTGCAACAGCGGATCATTGGCGCTGGCCATGGTGCATCCTCATCGATGGCGGCGAAATCAGGGCTGGGCGGTGCTGGCGGTCTGCGCCGCTGGGGCGAACATCGCGGCAAAGCGCGCCTGGTTGGCGGCGTAGTAATCGGCCACGACTTTGTCGGTCGAGCTGCCCTTGGCGTCCATCATCAGTTTTTCGAGGTCTGCCAGCGGCATGCTGTAGTGGGCGAAGAAGTACGCCACCTGCGGGTACTGCGCGCTGAAGCCCTTGCGCGCCACGGCGTGGATCTGCTCAGCGCCGCCGAACAGGCCTTTCGGCTCCTTGAGGTAGCGCAGCTTCCATTTGGAGAACATCCAGTGCGGGTTCCAGGCGTTGATCACCGACCACTGGCCGCGTTTGAGGTTGCGGTCCATCTCGGTGAGCATGCCGGTTTCGGAGCTGGCCACCAGCTTGTAGCCCTTGAGCTGGTACTCGTCGATGGCCTTGAGCGAGAGCTTGTACTGGCCGTTGCCGGCCTCGGAGGTGAGGATCTGGCTGTTGAGCTTGGCCTTGACCTCGGGCTTGTTGAGGTCTTCGACGGTCGCCACTTCGCTTTCCGGCACGATGTCGGGCACCGCCCAGCCGATGCGGCCCTCATAGAGCACACCGAGGTCTTCGAGCTTGTCTTTGTACTTGTCGTAGTAGCCCTTGTGGGTGTTGGGCAGCCAGACCATCGGGATCAGGTCGATGCTGCCGTTGGCCAGGGCCTGGAACTGAATGCCGATGTCGGCCTGGACCATCGTCACCGGTTGCTTGAGGTGGTCCTTGAGCGCGGTTTCGGCGAGCTTGGCGGTGATTTCGGTGTCCGACCAGTTCACCCAGCCGATGCGCACCGGGGCGGGGTCGGCCGCTTGGGCGAGGGCGGCACAGCTGGCGAGCGCCAGGCCGGCGAGCCAGCCATAAGCTTTTGGGCTATACAACGAGAGGGCGTGCATGGGCTTCTCCTTACCGTTAGGTATTGTTTTTGCTTGGCAGTAGAAGAAAACGCGGGCTGTTTTTCTTTGATAACACCAAAGCCGGGCCCAGGGCACAACCGATTAATACTGCCGGTTGCCATGAGGAAAAATTATGGAAAGGCTACGCCGGCGTTTGCCGCCGCTCACCGCCCTGGTGGTGTTCGAAGCCGCCGCGCGGCTGCAAAGCTTCACCCTCGCCGCGCAAGAGATGTGCATCACCCAGGCCGCGGTCAGCCGGCAGATCCGCCAGCTTGAGGAGCACCTGGGCAACCCGCTGTTCATTCGCAACCACCGCAGCGTGGCGCTGACCACCGCCGGCCAGCGGCTGTTCGGCGCGGTCGACGAAAGCCTCGAACGCATCGCCCAGGCCAGCACGGAAATCCGCGGCGACGCCAGTGATGCGGTGACCATCGCCGCGACCATCTGCATGTCGACCTACTGGCTGATGCCACGCCTGGACGCCTTCCAGCAAGAGCACCCGAATGTGGCGCTGCGCCTGTTCGCGCTGGACCGCGAGGTGGATTTGCGCGCCGAGAACGTCGACATGGCAATCACCTGCGGCAGCGAAGGCCAGCGCCACGGCGTGCGCATGGCGCACCTGATGGACGAAGAACTGGTGCCGTTGTGCAGCCCGGCGTACCTGGCGGGGAGGGTGCTGCGCGAGCCCGGCGAACTGCTCGGCGAACGCCTGCTCAACCTCGACCGCGAGCACTGGCGTGGCTTCAACTGGGCGGTGGTCGACTGGGCGGCGTGGTTCGACCACATGCAGGTGCGCGGCACGCTGCCGGCGGCGCGGTTGGCGTTCAACAACCATGCCCAGCAGATCCAGGCCACCCTCGACGGCCGCGGCATCGCCCTGGGCAGCCCGCGCATGCTCGCCGACCTATTGGCCAGCGGGCGGCTGGTGGAAGTGTTGCCGCAGCGGCTGAACACCCGCCGCGGCTATTACCTGGCGATCAACGAACATTCCACCCGGCCGCGGGCGGTGGCCGAGTTGCAGGGCTGGCTGGAACGGGTCAGCCATGCCGCGATGGCATGATGTCGGGAATTATCGTCGCTTGTGGGGTGGGGGTTGGGCTTTGATACTTCGAGATAACGCTGCCCTAAGCCCCAGCCCCAGCCCCAGCCCCAGCCCCGAGCCCTACCATGACCGAACAGCCTTCCTACCGCTTCGCCCCCGCCTTCGAGGCTCCCAGCGGTTCCGCGATCCGCGAGCTGTTCAAGTACCTCTCGCAACCGGGGATGATCTCCTTTGCCGGCGGCTACCCGCCCCCGGCGCTGTTCGACCAGGCCGGCCTGGCGGCGGCGGCCGAGCGTGCCTTGCGCGAGGCACCGATCGACTGCCTGCAATACGCCGCCACTGAGGGCCTGCCGATGCTGCGCGAGCAGTTGCAGGCGCTGATGGCGCGGCGCGGCTGCCCCGTGGCGCTGGATGAACTGATGGTCACCACCGGCTCGCAGCAGGGCCTGGATTTACTGATCAAGGTACTGCTCAGCCCGGGGGACCGCGTGCTGGTCGAGCGCCCCACTTACCCGGCCACCTTGCAGGCGCTGCGCCTGGCCGGTTGCGCGCTGGCCGGGGTGGCCACCGATGCCCAGGGCCTGAGCACCGAGGCCTTGGCCGAACAACTGGCCGGGCAGCCGCGCGGGCACTTCCGCCTGCTGTACTGCGTGCCGAGTTTCGCCAACCCCACCGGTGCCTGCCTGCCGCTGGCGCGCCGCTTGGCGTTGCTGGCGCTGGCGGCCGAGCACGATTTTCTGATCGTCGAGGACGACCCGTACGGCGCCCTGCGCTTCCGTGGCGAGGCACTGCCGTCGTTGTTTGCCCTGCAAAACCAGGTGCCCGGCGCGCAAGGGCGGGTGGTGCACCTGTCGAGCCTGTCGAAGGTGGTCGCGCCGGGCCTGCGGGTAGGCTGGATGGTCGCGCCGCTGCCGGTGCGCCAGCGCTGCACCATCGCCAAGCAAACGGTCGACCTGTGCACCTCGCCATGGGCCCAGCGCATCGCCGCCGAGTACCTGGCCGCCGGCGCCCTGGAGCAGCACCTGCCGGCCCTGGTGGCCGGCTACCGGGCCAAGGCCGAGCGCATGCTCGCCGGCCTGGCCGGGCTTGCCGAGCACCTGGAGGTGGCGCCGCCGGAGGGCGGGATGTTCGTGTGGGGGCGCTGCCGCCATGGCGTGCAGGCCCGCGAGGTGTTCGAGCGGGCGGTTGAGCACAACGTGTTGTTCGTGCCGGGGGCGGCGTTTTTTGGCGACCAGCCCGACCCCAGCAGCCTGCGCTTGTCGTTCGCCGCGCCGGGGCTCGAGGCCATCGACCAGGGCCTGGAACGCTTGCGCGCGGCTTTTGCCTGAGCGGTTCAGCGCAGGTTCAGGGAGGGTTCAGGGGCCGTTCAGGGCGGCCCTCATAACCTGAGCGCATCCAAACCACGGGCATCCGCCCGATAAGGAGCGCTAGATGAAAACCCTGCAAAGCCTGCTGCTCGCCACCGCCTTCTTTGGCGCGACCCAACTGGCCCAGGCCGCAGATTCGACCTTCGCCGGCATCACCTACGGCCAGACCAGCGACCAGTTCGACAAGTCCAACCCGCTCAACGCCAACCTGGGCAACCCGGGTACCGACGGCATCATCAAGCATGAAAACACTGGCGGCATCCGCGTGGGCCAGCAGAACGACCAGGGCCGTTACTACGCCACCTACGAGTACAACGCCGGCAGCCACCAAGGGCTGAAGCTGCGCCAGCAGAACCTGCTCGGCAGTTATGACCTGTTCTACCCGGTGGCCAGCAACACCAAGCTGTTCGGCGGCGGCACCCTGGGCCTGACCGAGCTCACGCAAAAGAGCGCCGGCTATGGCCACGACAGCGGCACCGGCTATGTGATCGGCGCGCAAGCCGGTATCCTCCAGCAACTGTCGCAGAACGTGTCGGTGGAACTGGGTTACCGTTACCTGCTGAGCAACGCCAAGGTCGACTTCGACCAGGCGGGCGAGAAGCAGGGCTCGTTGCAGATGAACAGCTCGGCGCAAACGTACCTGGCGGCGAACTATCACTTCTGATGGCGTTGAGGGCCCTTCGCGCGGCTGTGCCGTGATGCTGTTCACTTAAGCAATTTTACCGAGCGCATGACCTGACTGGCCCATCGCCCGGCACAGCCGGCCTCCCACCAGATTTGTGTAAGTACTTGATTTACTGGGCAACACAGAACCCGTGGGAGGCCGGCTGTGCCGGGCGAAGGGCCCCCACAGAAACCGGAGCCTCAATGAAACTACTGGTGGTCGAAGACGAAGCGCTGTTGCGCCATCACCTGAAAACCCGGCTGGGTGAAAGCGGCCACGTGATCAGCGCGGTGGCCAACGCCGAAGAGGCGTTGTACCAGGCCGAGCAGTTCCACCATGACCTGGCGGTGATCGACCTCGGCCTGCCGGGCATGGGCGGGCTGGATTTGATCCGCCAACTGCGCAGCGCCGGTAAAACCTTTCCGATCCTGATCCTCACCGCCCGCGGCAACTGGCAAGACAAAGTCGAAGGCCTGGCCGCCGGCGCCGACGACTACGTGGTCAAGCCGTTCCAGTTCGAAGAGCTCGAAGCGCGCTTGCATGCGCTGCTGCGCCGCTCCAGCGGCTTTACCCAGGCCAGCATCGTCGCCGGCCCGCTGGCTCTGGACCTGAACCGCAAGCAGGGCAGCCTTGATGGCGAGGCGCTGAACCTCACCGCGTTCGAATACCGCATCCTCGAGTACCTGATGCGCCATCACCAGCAGGTGGTGGCCAAAGACCGCCTCATGGAGCAGTTGTACCCCGATGACGACGAGCGCGACCCGAACGTGATCGAAGTGCTGGTAGGGCGCATCCGCCGCAAGCTCGAAGGCGCGCCGGGGCGCTTCGACGGCTTCCCCGACGGCTTCAAGCCGATCGAAACCGTGCGCGGGCTGGGCTACCTGTTCACCGAGCGTTGCCGATGACCCGTTCGCTGCGCCTGCGCTTGATGCTGGGGGCGGCAATCCTCTCGGTGCTGTTCATGGCCGGGTTGCTGCCGGCGCTGCAAAGCGCGGTGAGCCTGGCGCTCAAGGAGGCCATCGAGCAACGCCTGGCCTCGGACGTGACCACGCTGATTTCCGCGGCGCGGGTAGAAGGCGGCCAGTTGCGCATGCCTGACCTGCTGCCCGACGAGCGCTTCAACCTGCCTGACGGCCGCCTGCTCGGCTACGTGTACGACCGCCGCGGCAAGCTGGTGTGGCGCTCGCGCGCCGCCGCCGAGGAGAACGTGGCCTACACCCCGCGCTACGACGGCGCCGGCAATGAGTTCTCCCGCGCGCAAAGCGACGACGGCCGCCAGTACTGGGTGTACGACGTCGAAGTGAAGCTGCTCGGCGGCCAGAGCGCGGCCTACAGCTTTTTGGCCTTGCAGTCGGTCGACGACTACCAGAACACCCTGCGCAACCTGCGTGAGCACTTCTACCTGGGCTTTGGCGCCGCCTTGCTGGTGCTGCTGTTACTGCTTTGGGGCGGGCTGACCTGGGCGCTGCGCTCGTTGCGGCGAATGAGCACCGAGCTCGATGAGGTGGAAGCCGGCCACCGTGAAGACCTTTCCGACGACCACCCGCGTGAGCTGCTGCGCCTGACCCGCTCGCTCAACCGCCTGCTGCGCAGCGAGCGCGAGCAGCGGGGGCGCTACCGTGACTCGCTGGGCGACCTGGCGCACAGCCTGAAAACCCCGCTGGCGGTGCTGCAAGGGGTGAGCGAGAACATCGCCCAGCGTGGCCAGAGCCTGGACCAGGCGTACATCCTGCAGCAACAGATAGAACGCATGAGCCAGCAGATCGGCTACCAGCTGCAGCGCGCCAGCCTGCGCAAAAGCGGCCTGGTGCGCCACCATGCCGCCCTGCGCCCGCTGGCCGAAAGCGTGTGCGCCACCCTCAGCAAGGTGTACCGCGACAAGCCCGTGCGGGTGCGCTATGAGCTCGCCGAGCCGGGCCTGGTGCCGATGGAGGAGGGCGCCTTGCTCGAACTGCTCGGCAACCTGCTGGAAAACGCCTACCGGCTGTGCCTGGAACAGGTGGCGATCATCCTCAAGGACGACGGCCAGGGCCTGGCGCTGTTCATCGAGGACGACGGCCCCGGCGTGCCGGCCGGCCAGCGCCAGCGCATCCTGCAACGGGGCGAACGCCTCGACACCCAACACCCCGGCCAGGGCATTGGCCTGGCGGTGGTCAAGGACATCATCGACAGCTACGACGCCCAGCTCACCCTGGACGAATCCGCCCTCGGCGGCGCGGCATTCCGCATCCGCTTTCGCCCGCAGTAGCGTGGCGGTTTTCCGCCAACGGCGCGGGGCGGTAGGTGGCGATTGGCGGAAACCCGCCAGCCTTGCCGCGGCCCTATACGCTTCTATACTCACTGCAACCCCCGTCAATGCTAGCGAAACGCCTTATCCCGGCAGGCTGGCACGCGCCTTGCGATAGGGAACGCAGGCCACCGCTACCGGTGGGGCCATGCCAACAACAAATCCCTCCAGACAGGAGGGTTCGCACACAAGGTGTCGTGAGCGTTTGGCCAGGGATAGCCAGACGATACGCTTGAGGAAATTGCTATGACTGCTTCGACTGCGCGCCAGCCGCTCTACAAATCGCTGTACTTCCAGGTGATCGTCGCGATCATCATCGGTGTCCTGATCGGCCACTTCTACCCGGACACCGGCAAGGCCCTCAAGCCGCTGGGCGACGGCTTCATCAAACTGATCAAGATGGTCATCGCGCCCATCATCTTCTGCACCGTGGTCAGCGGCATCGCCGGCATGCAAAGCATGAAGTCGGTCGGCAAGACCGGCGGCTACGCCCTGCTGTACTTCGAAATCGTTTCGACCATCTCGCTGATCATCGGCCTGGTGGTGGTCAACGTTGTCCAGCCTGGCGCTGGCATGAACGTCGACCCGGCCACCCTCGACGCCTCGAAGATTGCCAGCTACGTGAGCCAGGGCGCTGACCAGAGCGTGATCGGCTTCATCCTCGGCATCATCCCCGACACCATCTACAGCGCCTTCGCCAAGGGCGACGTGCTGCAGGTGCTGATGTTCTCGGTACTGTTCGGCTTCGCCCTGCACCGCCTGGGCGCCTACGGCAAGCCGCTGCTCGACCTGATCGATCGCTTCGCCCACGGCATGTTCAACGTGATCAACATGATCATGAAGCTCGCCCCGCTCGGCGCGCTGGGCGCCATGGCCTTCACCATCGGTGCCTACGGCGTGAGCTCGCTGGTGCAACTGGGCCAGCTGATGATCTGCTTCTACATCACCTGCGTGCTCTTCGTGCTGCTGGTGCTGGGCGCGATCTGCCGCTTCCACGGCTTCAGCGTGCTGCGCGTGGTGCGTTACATCCGTGAAGAACTGCTGATCGTGCTGGGTACCTCGTCGAGTGAATCGGCCCTGCCGCGCCTGCTGGCCAAGATGGAACGCGCCGGCGCCGCCAAGTCGGTGGTGGGCCTGGTGATCCCGACCGGTTACTCGTTCAACCTCGACGGCACCTCGATCTACCTGACCATGGCCGCGGTATTCATCGCCCAGGCGACCAACACCCACATGGACATCACCCACCAGATCACCCTGCTGGCGGTGCTGCTGCTGTCGTCCAAGGGCGCGGCCGGCGTGACCGGTAGCGGCTTCATCGTGCTGGCGGCCACCCTCTCGGCGGTGGGCCACCTGCCGGTGGCGGGCCTGGCGCTGATCCTCGGCATCGACCGTTTCATGTCCGAAGCCCGCGCGCTGACCAACCTGGTCGGCAACGCCGTGGCCACCCTGGTGGTTGCCAAGTGGGTTGGCGAGCTGGACGAAGCCAAACTGCAAAGCGAACTGGCTTCTGGCGGCGCGCCGCTGGAACTGACCACCCCCCAGGACGACCTGGGCGTGGCGGAAACCCGCTAAGGGTTAGCCGGCAAGCACTGAAAAGCCCCTCCTGGTGAGGGGCTTTTTTGCATTCAGGGCTTGGTGAAGCGGCCAATGTGAGCGTAGGCTTGTCTCAATTTCGAGAGGTTTTGAGATGAAAACGATCAAGCCGCCTCCGGAGCATTCGCTCGAGCCGTTCGGCGACATCGTTGGCCATGCGCCACTCGACCTGCCGCGGTACATGGCGTTTGTTTCGCCGCTAGACAGCAAAGGCCGCTACCTACCCTACGACAAGCTGCGTTTTCGCATCCCCCAGGGCTTGGACCACCGGCTGGTCTGGAGCGTGGTCAAGTTCGGCCGCCAGGGCCAGGCGCAGGTACTCGCCGAGATGGGCGCGCCGGCACGTACCTGTACGGTGTTTCTCACCCCCGCCATTCAGGAGGCGGTGTCGGCGGTTGACCGCCACGCCACCACCGCGCGGCTGGAGCTGCTCGGGCGGCAACTGGGCGAGGAGCAACGGTTGGGCTATCTGCTCAACGATCTGATTCAGGACGAAGCCATCAGCAGTAGCCAGTTGGAGGGGGCGGCGACCACCACCGCCGTGGCCAAAGACATGCTGCGCGCAGGGCGCAAGCCGAGAACGCCTGATGAGCGCATGATCCTTGGCAATTTCCGCCTGATGCAATGCGCCTGGCGCCTGCGTGACCAGCCGCTGAGCGTGGAGTTGATCCAGCAACTGCACAGTGAAGGGGTAGAGGGCCTGGACGACGACGCCTACCAACCGGGTGCGTTTCGCCAGGGCGACGACGTCGTGGTCGAAGACGGCGAGGGCAACGTGGTGCACCAACCGCCGCCGGTTCAGGGCCTGGAGGCGCGCATCGAGCGCTTTGCGCGCTGGCTGAACGACGAACACGGCCCCCACCGTGAAGCCTTGGCCCGGCACCCGCTGATCAAGGCGATCGTGGTGCATTTTTTCATTGGCTACGAGCACCCGTTTCGCGATGGTAACGGGCGGGTGGCGCGGTCGCTGTTCTACTGGTATCTGTTCAAGCATGGCTACGGCGCGTTTCGCTACATCGCCCTGAGCACCCTGCTCAAGGAGGCCAACGTGCAGTACGGGCGCAGCTATCTGTACAGCGAAACCGACGGCATGGACCTGACCTATTTCGTCGACTTCCAGGCGGCGATGATCCTGCGCGCGGTGCGCGGTTTTATCGACTGCCATGAAAACAGCCTGCGGCAGATCACCGCTTTCAACCATTACCTCTATGACACAGGCCTGTACCGGCAACTCAGTGACAAGCAGCAAGTGCTGTTGCAGGCCGCGCGCTCGGGGCAAACCCGCTGGTTCACTGCCAACCAGGCCCAGCAGCAACTGGGCTGTGCCTACAACACGGCGGCCACGGCGTTGAACGGGCTGGTGGAGCTCGGCCTGTTCGAAAAACGCCAGCAAGGCCGTGAGTGGGTGTTTTCGAGTGTGGCCGGGCGTACGTTCATGCAGGCGTGGGAAAGCAGACGCGGGGCGGGGTGAGGTTGGCGCGATTCGAGGCAGCGTGGCGCGATTAGCCGAATCGCGCCAAGCCGTGTGGGCCTACGAGCGCTCGGCCCAGGAATACCTGACGATCCGCCAGGCGCTCGCCGAGCCAGACCCATTGCGCCTGGCCTGACGGGCCTTGATCAAGCGCACGATCAAGGATGTGGTGCTGCAGCGGCCTTCCGACCCGGTCGGGTTGATTGCTCGCCATGTGGGCGAGGCCGTGCCCGCTGAGGCCCGCGACAGTGTGCAGGCGCTGATCATCGAGGAACTGCGCCGCCTGCATGAGGGCGTGCTGGCCCGCTACGGCTTGCGCCCCTCTGACCTCCTGGAAGGCCCGCCCGCTACCTTGAGCCGAACCACCTCGCCCGCCGCCGAGTCCAGATGCAAACGGCCAACGAGGTGCCCCCGTGAGCAAAGAGGTGAAGAACCCCTGTATTTCCGAGTGCAAGGTCCGCGACGGCGTGTGCCTGGGCTGCGGGCGGTTGCGTGAGCAGATCAAGGGCTGGAAGGGCATGAAGAAGGCCGAGAAGAAACAGGTGGCCGAAGCCGCGCAGCAGCGGGTGAAGGCGATGAAAAAGGCGCGCAAGAAGGGCTGACAAGGCCACCGGCCCCTCGCCCGGCACAGCCGGAGTGCCGAACCACGGCCTCCCACCGGATTTTTGTAACTACTTGATTTACCGAGCAACACAGAACCCGTGGGAGGCCGGCTGTGCTGTAATGTTGTTCACTTAAGCCATTTCACGGCTTTACGGAAGAGATCAATCTGTGAGCTCTGCTGATTTTGTGCATGAGCTTCAGGGCCCTTCGCCCGGCACAGCCGGCCTCCCACCAGATTTGTGTTAGTGCTTGATTTACAAGGCAACACAGAGCTCGTGGGAGGCCGGCTGTGCTGTAATGTTGTTCACTTAAGCCATTTCACGGCTTTACGGAAGAGATCAATCTGTGAGCTCTGCTGATTTTGTGCAT
>NZ_JBIBKC010000003.1:0-633122 GCF_042958985.1 Pseudomonas sp. NPDC007930 | reverse complement strand
GTTTAACTTCAAACACTTGACTCGCCTCAGAACCTCTTGAAGCGGGAGGCGAATTCTACAGCGTTACAACCTGCTGTCAACCACCTTTTTCACCGTTTCAATCCGGCGGTCCGACGTATCGGGATTGAAGCCACTTCCTACCACCTCGTTTCGCTAACTCCTTGTTTACCAAGGATTTTCGCGTTCCGTTGTCGCTGGAAGTGGTGCGCATTATAGGGGGATAAAACGGGGCGTCAACCGTTAATTTCAAAAAACTGTAATAAGGCGCCTAGTCCGGCGCCCTATATATAAGCAGCGCCTCAGCTCACTTGGCCCAGCGCTTCGCCCACCGCACTGAACAGCGTGTCCATCTCCGCGGCTGTGGCATTGAACGACGGGCCAAACTGCAGCGTGTCGCCGCCGTAGCGTACATAGAAGCCTTTCTGCCACAGCTTCATCGCTGCTTCGTATGGGCGCACGATGGCGTCACCGTCACGGGGCGCCAGTTGAATAGCACCGGCCAGGCCAAAGTTGCGGATGTCGACCACGTGGCCAGTGCCTTTGATGCCGTGCAACGCGCGCTCGAACGACGGCGCGAGCTCCGCGGCGGCTTGCACCAGGTTCTCCCGCTTGAGGATGTCCAATGCCGCCAGCCCCGCGGCACAGGCCACCGGGTGCGCCGAATAGGTATAGCCGTGGGGGAACTCCACCGCATACTCCGGGGTAGGCTGGTTCATGAATGCCTGGTAGATCTCGCTGCTGGCGATCACCGCGCCCATGGGGATGGCGCCATTGGTGACCTGCTTGGCGATGCACATCAGGTCTGGGGTCACGCCAAAGGTCTCGGCACCGAACATGCTGCCGGTGCGGCCAAAGCCGGTGATCACTTCGTCGAAGATCAGTAGGATGTTGTGTTGGTCGCAGATTTCGCGCAGGCGCGGCAGGTAACCCTTGGGCGGCGGCAGCACGCCGGCCGAGCCAGCCATGGGTTCGACGATCAACGCGGCGATGTTCGATGCGTCGTGCAGCTCGATCAGCTTCAGCAGCTCATTGGCCAGCGCGACGCCGCCGTGCTCGGGCATGCCCTTGGCGTACACGTTTTCCGGCAGCAGGGTGTGCGGGATGTGGTCGACATCGAGCAGTTGGCCGAACATCTTGCGGTTGCCGTTCACCCCACCCAGGCTGGTACCAGCGATGTTCACGCCGTGGTAACCACGGGCGCGGCCGAGGATCTTGGTCTTGCTGGCCTGGCCCTTCAGGCGCCAGTAGGCCTTGACCATCTTCAGCGCGGTGTCGGCGCACTCGGAACCCGAGTTGGTATAAAAGACGTGGTTGAGGTTGCCTGGGGTCAGCTCGGTGATCTGCTCCGCCAGTTGGAACGACAGCGGGTGGCCGAACTGGAACGCTGGGGAGTAGTCCAGCGTGCCCAGCTGCTTGGCCACGGCTTCCTGGATTTCCTTGCGGGTATGGCCCGCGCCGCAGGTCCACAAGCCCGAAAGGCTGTCGTAGATTTTACGGCCCTTGTCGTCGATCAGGTGGCGCCCTTCGGCGGCGACGATGAACCGCGGGTCGCGCTGGAAGTTACGGTTGGCGGTGTAGGGCATCCAGTGGGCATCCAGCTTGAGCTGGCTAGCCACGCCTTGCGGTGCGTTTTCCGGCATGTTCATCGTTTACCCCTCGCCTGGGACGGCGGCAGTGTTGTGGTTGCTGCCTACGTTGGCACGGGTATAAAGTCCATAAAAGCCAGATCTACCTAACCAAAGTTATCGGCGCACTAAACTATGAACCGCCTTGCCCAGGTCAGTGACTTCGACATCCGCTTGTTGCGGGTTTTCCGCAGTGTGGTCGAGAGCGGCGGCTTCTCCGCCGCCGAAAACGTATTGGGCATTGGCCGCTCGGCCATCAGCCAGCAAATGAGCGACCTTGAGCAGCGCCTTGGCCTGCGCCTGTGCCAGCGCGGCCGGGCGGGGTTTTCGCTGACCGAGGAAGGCCGCGAGGTTTACCACTCCTCCCTGCAGTTGCTCGGTGCGCTGGAGAACTTCCGCACCGAAGTGAACGGCCTGCACCAGCACTTGAGGGGTGAGCTGAATATCGGCCTGACCGACAACCTGGTCACCCTGCCGCACATGCGCATTACCCATGCATTGGCGGAGCTGAAGGAAAAAGGCCCCGGCGTACGCATCCAGATCCGCATGATCGCCCCCAGCCAAGTGGAACAAGGGGTGCTCGACGGCAGCCTGAACATCGGCGTGGTGCCCCAGGCCAGCCCACTGTCGGGCCTTGAATACCAACCGTTGTACAGCGAGCGCTCGCTGTTGTACTGCGCGGTCGGCCACCCGCTGTTCTATGCCGATGACAACACCCTCGACCAGGCCCGGCTGGATGCGCAAGACGCCATCGCCCCGACCTTCCGCCTGCCGGTGGAGATCCAGGCCCACTACCAGGCGCTCAACTGCACCGCCAGCGCCTCGGACCGCGAGGGCATGGCCTTTCTGATCCTGACCGGGCGCTTCATCGGCTACCTGCCCGACCACTACGCGCAATTCTGGGTCCAGCAAGGCCGTTTGCGGGCACTCAAACCGCAGTCGCGCTACTACGACCTGAGCCTGTCTTGGGTCACGCGCCGGGGGCGGCGCCCCAACATGGTGCTCGAAAGCTTCATCCAAAGCCTCAGCCACACCCGCTGAGCAAAAGCGCGCACCCCGTGCAAGCCGCGGAATGTATACAAAAGCCCACGCCCCCGTACGCAAAACTGATTAGTTGGACAGGTTTTTGCAACGCGGTGATCCATACCGATCACGCCTTGCGAGAATAGCGTCATGCCATCGCCACCCCACGCGTCACACGATCTGATCTACGGCCTGGAAGACCGCCCGGCCCTGCTGCCGTCGCTGCTGGCGGCGTTGCAACATGTGCTGGCAAGTTTTGTCGGCATCATCACGCCGCCCTTGATCATCGGCTCGGTGCTTGGGCTGGGCGATCATTTGCCGTACCTGATCAGCATGGCGCTGATGGTGTCAGGCGTGGGCACCTTCATCCAGGCACGCCGCCCGTTCGGCATCGGCGCCGGGATGATCTGCCTGCAAGGCACCAGCTTCGCCTTCCTCGGCGCGATCCTCTCGGCGGGCTTTATGGTCAAGCAGCGCGGCGGCGGCCCGGAAGACGTACTCGCGATGATCTTCGGCGTGTGTTTTTTCGGCGCCATCGTGCAGGTGATACTCAGCCGGTTCATTGGCCAACTGCGCCGGGTCATCACTCCATTGGTCACCGGCATCGTGATCACCCTGATCGGCATCAGCCTGATCAAGGTGGGCATCACCGACCTGGGTGGCGGCTTCAACGCCCCGGATTTCGGCGCCCCCGGCAACCTCGCCCTGGGTGGCCTGGTGCTGTTGGTGATCATCCTGCTCAACCGTTGCAACACCCCTTGGGTGAGGCTGTCGGCGATCATCATCGGCCTCGGCGTGGGCAGCCTGGCCGCTTGGTACAGCGGCAAGCTGGTGCCCCAGGCGCTGCCCGCGCTGCCGTTGATCAGCGTGCCAGTGCCCTTCAAATTCGGCTTTGCCTTCGATTGGGCGGCGTTCATCCCGGTGGCGTTGATCTACCTGATCAGCGCGATCGAAACCGTCGGCGACCTCACCGCCAACTGCATGCTGTCGCGCCAGCCGATCAACGGCCCGGCGTATGTGGGCCGGCTCAAGGGCGGCGTGCTGGGTGATGGCGTGAGCTGCCTGCTGGCCGCCACTTTCAATGCCTTTCCCAACACCACCTTCGCGCAGAACAACGGGGTGATCCAGCTCACCGGCGTGGCCAGCCGCCATGTGGGGTTGTACATCGGCGCCATGTTGTTCGTGCTCGGGCTGGTGCCCGCCATTGGCGCGGTTTTGCAGCAGGTTCCCAAGCCGGTACTGGGCGGCGCGACCCTAGTGATGTTCGGCAGCGTCGCCGCGGCCGGGGTACGCATCCTCGCGCAAACCGCGCTGGACCGGCGCGGCATGTTGATCATCGCCACCAGTTTTGGCGTGGGCTTGGGCGTGGCGGCGCAGCCGGAGTTACTGCACTTGCTGCCCAAACTGGTACAGAACCTGTTCGATTCGGCGATCACCAGCGGCGGCATAACGGCCTTGCTGATGTGCCTGTTGCTGCCGCAATCGGCCAGCGCCGAACAGGCCCTGCAGGCAGAGCCCGCCGAGCATTGAGGTTTATTGCTCGCGCCTCTTGTGTGTTGCCCGTGGGTGCGTTATCAACGCACCCAAATGACTACCCGGAAGCCGCCATGACCCTCGTAGTGCCCGCCCACAGCCTGCAGAACGGCAAACCCGCCAGCCGTATTCGGCAGAAGAACGAAGAAGCCATTCTGCGCGCGGCCGAAGACGAGTTCGCCAAGCACGGCTTCAAGGGCACCAGCATGAACACCATCGCGCTCAATGCCGGGCTGCCCAAGGCGAACCTGCACTACTACTTCACCAATAAACTGGGGCTGTACGTGGCAGTGCTGAGCAACATCATCGAGCTGTGGGACAGCACCTTCAACAACCTCACGGTCGATGACGACCCTGCCGAGGCCATGGCCCGCTACATCCGCGCGAAGATGGAATTCTCCCGCCGCCAGCCACAAGCCTCGCGGATCTTCGCGATGGAAATCATCAGCGGCGGGCAGTGCCTGAACGAGTATTTCAGCCAAGACTACCGCACCTGGTTCCAAGGCCGCGCCGCGGTGTTCGAAGCCTGGATCGCCACCGGCAAGATGGACCCGATCGACCCCGTGCACCTGATATTCCTACTGTGGAGCAGCACCCAGCACTATGCTGACTTCGCCACGCAAATTTGCCGGGTGACCGGTAAAACCCGGCTGACCAAGCCTGACTTCGACGCCGCGGCAGACAACCTGATCAACATCCTGCTCAAAGGCTGTGGTATCAAGCAGGCCCAGCCCTGACCGCCCAGCGCCATGCCTTCTACCCTGACCGCCCCCCACGAATACCGCGAAGAGATCCGCAAAAGCCGCTTCATCGCCCTGGCGGCGCCGATCACCAGCCCTGAGCAGGCGCAGGCGTTCATCAGCGGCGCCAGCGACCTGGCCGCCTCGCACAACTGCTGGGCCTGGAAGCTGGGCAGCCAATACCGCAGCAGCGACGATGGCGAACCCGGCGGCACCGCCGGCCGGCCGATCCTGGCGGCGATCGAGGCACAAGGCTGCGACCAGGTGGCGGTGTTGGTGATCCGCTGGTTCGGTGGCATCCAACTGGGTACCGGCGGGCTGGCCAGGGCCTATGGCGGCTGCGCCAACAAATGCCTGCAACAGGCCGAGAAGCGGCTGCTGGTTGCGCGCCTGCCCTTTACCTTGCAGTGCAGCTTCAGCGAACTGGCGCTGGTGCGGCTGCGGGTACTGGAGGCCGGCGGGCTGGTCGAAGCTGAAACGTTCGGCGCCGGCGGCGTGGCCTTGCATGTGGCACTGGAAGGCGAGCAGGCCGGTGCCGTGCAGCAGCACCTCGCCGGGCTGAGCAAGGGGCGCATTGTGCTCACTCCCCTGTAGCGGCGTTACCCACAATCGGCGTGCACCGCCCTGTGGATAACACCTGCATAGCCCGCTACAACCCGCGCCGTGCAACGGTTTCAAACAGTTGCTCATTTTTTCGCCAAGCCATTGTTATTTCGAGGCTTAAACACTCTTAACCCTCGCATAAGGGCCTGGCGCTACACTCTTGGGCTTTACCCCGCCCAGGAGATACCCACATGGCTGCTACCACCGCATTGATCATCGGCGCCTCCCGCGGCCTCGGCCTTGGCTTGGCCGAGCGTTTGAGCGAAGCGGGCTGGGCCGTCACCGCCACGGTGCGTGACGTGGCCAAGGCCACTGAGCTGCAGGCCTTGCCCCAGGTACAGGTCGAAACCCTCGACATTGATCGCCCCGCCGAGCTGGCTCAACTCGCCGAGCGCCTGCGCGGCCAGGTGTTCGACGTCGTCTTTATCAATGCCGGGGTCATGGGCCCCACCGGAAGCCTCGCGGGCGTCGGCGCCGAGCAACTGGGCGCGCTGTTCCTGACCAACACCCTGGCGCCGATCCGCGTCGCCCAGGCATTCTGCCCCACCCTGCGCCCAGGCACCGGGGTGCTGGCGTTCATGAGCTCGGGGCTGGGCAGCATCCTCGCGCCAGACGCCGCGGAAATGGCCCTGTACAAAGCCAGTAAGGCCGCGCTCAACTCCATGGTCAACACCTTCACCACCCAACTGCCGGAACCACGCCCCACGGTGCTGGCGATGCACCCGGGCTGGGTGAAAACAGCCATGGGCGGCGACGGCGCCGACATCGACGTACTCACCAGCACCACCGGGCTGGCCCGCCAGCTACAGGCCTATGCCGGCAAGGGCGGCCTGCACTTCATCAACTACAAGGGTGACGTGCTGCCGTGGTAGCGCTAAGCTAGCGGCGTTTCACCCTGGATCAGCAGACAGGGCAATCACTGAGCTGGCTTACCTTCAATACCCTTGAAAGGAGCCGGCTCCATGCCTGCCATTCGTACCTGGCTGAAACGCCCTCTCGCCTGCTTCACCGCCAACGCCCTCGACGCCCGAGGCGGCCTGGTGATCCACGGCAACCGCATCGAAGAACTCCTCGCCCCTGGGCAACGCCCAGCCCAGCCGTGCGACCAGGTGTTCGATGCCCGCGAGCATGTGTTGCTACCCGGGCTGATCAACACCCACCACCACTTCTACCAAACCCTCACCCGCGCCTGGGCGCCGGTGATCAACCAGCCGTTGTTCCCTTGGTTGCAACAGCTTTACCCGGTGTGGGCACGGCTCACACCCCAGCAATTGCACCTGGCCTGCCAAGTGGCCTTGGCCGAGTTGCTGCGTTCAGGCTGCACCACCGCGGCAGACCACCACTACCTGTTTCCCACCGGGCTGGAAGAGGCCATCGACGTGCAGGTCGACGCCGTGCGCGGCCTGGGCCTGCGCGCCATGCTCAGCCGCGGCAGCATGAGCTTGGGCGAGGCCGACGGCGGGCTGCCGCCGCAACACACCGTGCAAAGCGCCGAAGCCATCCTGCGCGACAGCGAACGGCTGGTGGGGCGTTACCACGAGCGCGGCGCCGGCGCCCAGGTACAAATCGCCCTGGCGCCGTGTTCGCCGTTTTCGGTCACTCGCGAGATCATGCAGGCCAGCGCCGAGATGGCCGAGCGCCTTGACCTGCGTCTGCACACCCACCTGGCGGAAACCCTCGATGAAGAAGCCTTTTGCCTGCAGCGCTTTGGCCTGCGCACCGTGGATTACCTCGCCAGCGTGGGCTGGCTGGGCCCGCGCACCTGGCTGGCCCATGGTATCCACTTCAACCCTGATGAAATTGCCCGCCTCGGCGCTGCGGGCACCGGCATTTGCCATTGCCCCAGCTCGAACATGCGCCTGGCCTCGGGCATCTGCCCCACTCAAGACCTTGAGGCTGCCGGCGCCCCGGTGGGGCTAGGCGTCGATGGCTCGGCCTCCAACGATGCGTCGAACCTGATCCTCGAAACCCGCCAAGCCCTGTACCTGCAACGCCTGCGCTATGGCGCGGCGGCGATCACCCCGGAACGCGCGCTGGGCTGGGCCACCCGTGGCTCGGCGCGCTTGCTGGGGCGCGATGACATCGGCCAGCTCGCCCCCGGGCTGCAAGCAGACCTGGCGCTGTTCAAGCTCGACGACCTGCGCTACTCCGGCAGCCACGACCCAATCGGCGCGCTGCTGTTGTGTGGCGCCGATCGCGCCGACCGGGTGATGGTTGGCGGCCAATGGCGGCTGGTCGACGGCGAGATTCCCGGGCTGGACCTCGCCGGCCTGATCGCCGACCACCGCCAGGCGGCCAGCGCGCTGATGCGGGCGGGTTAAAGCCCGAGCAGCGACAACATGATGAACGTGGCAAACAGCACGAAGTGAGTCATGCCTTCGATCGCATTGGTTTCGCCATCGTTGAGGTTGATCGCGCACACCAGCAGGGTGATGAAGGTCATCACCGTTTGCACCGGGGTCATGGCCATCTGGAACGGCTGGCCGGTGAACAGCGCCATGGCCTCCATCACCGGCACGGTGAGGATCACCGTAGACAGCGACGCGCCCAGGGCGATATTGACCACCGACTGCATGCGGTTGGCCAAAGCCGCGCGCAAGGCGGTGAGAATCTCCGGCGCCGCCGAGATACCCGCCACCAGGATCGCCGCCAGCACCGGCGGCGCGCCGCTGCCTTCAAGGCCCAGGTCCATGGCCTTGGCCATCACCTCGGCCAGGGCGCCGATCACCACCACGCCAAACACCAGCACGCCCACTGCCAACCCCAGGCTGGCCGCCGGCTCGTGGCTTTCAGTGCCCTGGCCATGGCGTTTTTTTTCCGGGTAGCTGTAGCTGAAGAAGTAACTGTGGGGCCCGGCCTGCATGCGCAGGAACACGCTGTACAGCACCAGCATCGCACCGATGGTAAAGCCTGAGTAGAGCTTCCAGTTGCCCTCGGGAATGAACTCCGGCACCACCATCGAAACCCCCATGGCGGTGAGGATCATCACGCTGTAAGTGCGTGCGGAATCATCGTTGTAGGGTTGCTCGCCATGCTTGAGCCCGCCCATCAGCGCCGCCAACCCAAGAATGCCGTTGATGTCTAGCATCACCGCTGAGTAGATGGTGTCGCGCACCAGGGTGGGTGATGGCTCGTTGCTCATCATGATCGCCAGGATCACCACTTCCACCAGCACCGCGGCGAGGGTGAGGATCATCGTGCCGTACGGGTCGCCGACTTTTTCTGCCAGCACCTCGGCATGGTGCGCCACCCGCAGCGACGCACACACGATCGCCGCGATCAGCAGGCCGGCCGCCACCAGCGCCGGGCCCTGGCCATGGCTGAGCATGGCGTGCTCCAGCGGGTAGGCCAGCACGGCGGCGAGCACCGCGACCAGCATGAGTTTTTCCTGGAGAACGAACCTGAACATGGGTTTCCTTACGAGGGGAGGCGCTGAATTGTTGCTAAAGATTATCGCAACACCGTGATGGTTCCTCTGCACCGCCTTACAATACACAGCGTGTTTGTATGCCCTGATGAGAGATACCCCATGTACGAATGGCTCAACGCCCTGCCCAAAGCCGAGTTGCACATGCACCTGGAAGGCTCGCTGGAGCCCGAGTTGCTGTTCAGCCTCGCCGAACGCAACCGCATCGCCCTGCCTTGGGCCGATGTCGAAACCCTGCGCGGCGCCTATGCCTTCAACAACCTGCAGGAATTTCTCGACCTGTACTACCAGGGCGCCGATGTGCTGCGCACCGAGCAGGACTTCTACGACCTGACCTGGGCCTACCTGCAACGTTGCAAGGCGCAGAACGTGGTCCATACCGAGCCGTTCTTCGACCCGCAAACCCACACCGACCGCGGCATCCCCTTCGAGGTGGTGATCGCCGGCATCGGCCAGGCCCTCAAGGACGGCAAGGCCCAACTGGGGGTGAGCAGCGGGCTGATCCTGAGTTTCCTGCGCCACCTCAGTGAAGAAGCCGCCGAGAAAACCCTCGACCAGGCCCTGCCCTGGCGGGATGCCTTTGTGGCGGTTGGGCTGGACAGCTCGGAAAAGGGCCATCCGCCGAGCAAGTTCCGCCGGGTGTTCGACCGCGCCCGCGCCGAAGGCTTCCTGACCGTGGCCCATGCCGGCGAAGAAGGCCCGCCCGAGTACATCTGGGAAGCCCTCGACCTGCTGAAGATCGAGCGGATCGACCACGGTGTGCGCGCCATCGAAGACGAACGGCTGATGCAGCGCATCATCGATGAGCAGATCCCGCTCACGGTGTGCCCACTGTCGAACATCAAGCTGTGCGTGTTCGACCACATGAGCGGGCACAACATCCTTGAGATGCTCGAGCGTGGGGTGAAGGTGACGGTCAACTCCGACGACCCCGCCTACTTTGGCGGCTACGTGACGGAAAACTTCCACGCCCTGCATACCCACCTGGGCATGACCGAGGCCCAGGCGCAACGCCTGGCGCAAAACAGCCTCGACGCGCGGCTGGTCAAGTAACCGGCGGGCCGCCCAGCGCGGCCAGGGCCTGCGCGCCCTGGGCGGTAACGCGCAGGGCGCGGGACCCAGCCAGCGGCTGCAGCCACTGGCGTTGCAGGGCCAGGCGCAACAGCCCGGTGCCGAGCGCACCGCCAATGTGCGGGCCGCTTTCGCACCAGTCGCAGCACGGCGTGACCTGCAAGCGGCTGCGCTGGGCCAAGGCCTGAACGTAAATGCCCAAGCGCTCCAGGCCGGCGACCCCCGCCGGGGTGAGCAGGGCCGCGTTGCCGTCGCCCTGCACCCAACCGGCGGCCAGCAATTGCCGATACAACTGCGCTGCGACCACGCCCCCCAGGTGGTCGCCACACCGCCGTGCCTGGCGCATCGCGGCGGTGCCGGGGGCCTCGGGCCGGGTGCCGCGCTCAGCCCGTGGGCCGCTGAGCGCACTGGCACTGGCCAGGGCTTCGACCGCGACGCCCACTTCCGGGGCGGCAAGGCGAAAGAACCGCTTGCGCCCCCGCGCTTCGCGCGTGAGCAGCCCGGCGGCGCTCAGCCGCGCCAGGTGCGCGCCGGCCGAGGTGGCCGACACCCCGGCCAGGCTGGCCAGTTCATCGGCACCGCGGCTGGCACCGTCGATAAGCGCCCACAACAGGGCGCTGCGCTTGGGGTCGGCGATCAGTGCAGCGACGTGGCTGATGGCGGCGGCGTATTCCATGTTCATTCCCTGTGTGGCACTGGCGGCAGGTACCGGACGGCCCGGTTGCAACGGCCGAATTATAAGCAGCCACGGGCCCGGCAAAACCCTCTAGGGAAACGCTGCGCCTCCCACCGGGAGGGGTTTTCGGCTAAGGCCCCAGCGTGCTTTTTAGCCCTGGCACCGTAAACAAGGGTGCAAAACGGTTCCATAAGGCAATGGCCTACAGCGCGTGTCGATTTATCCCTGCCCACGCGGGGAAATTTCCTAAGGGATGGCGCGCCATGATGCCCCTGACCGCTGATCAGGCATTTGCACATTTAATGACACACACGTGAAGGAGCTTCTAGACTCAGTCGCGGTGACCGCCAGAGGAGAACGAACGATGAACATACAGATCGTTGAAACACAGGGCCAGCGCTGGCAGGTACGCCTCGGGCAACATGCTGTAACCTTCCGCAGCGAGCAAGAAGCCAAGGGCTTTGTGCTCACCCTGCAGAAACGCCTGCGCGCGCCACATGAGTGGCCCCCGGTTGAGCGCCTGGCCAGCTAGGCTGGCGCTCGCAGTACCCCCTTCCTACGCCTGGGCGAGGCGCTTGGCCCGGGCCTGGGTGAACAGGCATACCCCACCCGCCCCTGCCGCGCACACGGCAATCACCACCCCCATCGGCACCGCAGTGCCATTGGCCAATGCCCCCACCAGCCAAGACGTAAACGACGCAATGCTGAACTGCAGGCAACCGAGCAGGGCCGACGCGCTGCCCGCGCGGTGGCCCTGGCCGTTCATCGCACAGGCCGAGGCGTTGGGGATGATGCAGCCGAGGCTGGCGATGTACACGAACAGCGGCAGCAACAGCGGCCACAGCGGCGCCGGGTGCAACAGGGTGACCAACAGCAGCAGCAACCCCGCCACGCCATGCACCAGGATCGCCCGGGACAGAATCCGCGCCGGGCCGAAGCGCGGCAGCAGCCGTGCATTGACCTGCGCGACCAGCACGAACCCCGCCGCGTTGGTGCCGAACACCCAGCCAAAGTGCTCCGGCGGCACGCCGTACAAGGTAATGATCACGAAGGCAGAGCCGGCGATATAAGCGAACATCCCGGCCATGGCCACGCCGGCGGTCATCGCGTTGCCGACGAACTGGCCATCACTGGCCAGCGACAGGTAGCGCCGCAATGCCCCCGACAGCGGCTGCCGCGGCCGGCTGGCGGGCATGCTTTCAGGCAACCACAGCGCCACCGCCAGCAGGCACAGCCCACTGAACAGCGTGAGGCAGAAGAAAATCCAGCGCCAGCCGGTGGTGTTGACCAGAAAGCCGCCCAGAATCGGCGCCAGGATCGGCGCCAGCCCCATCACCAGCATCAATTGCGAGAAGGCTTTGGCCGCGCCAACCGTGTCGCACTTGTCGGTGACGATCGCCCGCGCCAGCACCATCCCGGCACAACCGCCCAGCGCCTGCACGAAACGCGCGCCAATCAACCAGGGCAGGCTGGGCGCCAGGCCGCAGGCCAGTGACGCCAAGGTGAACAACACGATGCCCACCAGCAACGGGACGCGCCGGCCGAAGCGGTCGGCCACTGGGCCGTAGATCAACTGGCCGAGCGACAACCCCAGGAAGTACGCCGACAAGGTGGTTTGCACATGGGCTTCGTCGGTGCCGAAGGCCTGCGCCATGGAGGGGAAGCCGGGCAGGTAGAAGTCAATGGCCAACGGGCCAAACGCGCTGAGCGCGCCAAGAATCAGCAACGAGGTCAGGTTCATGGTGCGTCCACAAGCGATAAAGCCGAGCAGTTTACCTGCCCGGCCAGGTGATTGCTTGTGGTGCGCCGTTATACCGCGCCGCTCAGAAAACCTCGCTGGCCGAGAAGCCTTCCTGCTGGATCAGCGCCAGCAACGTCGTGGTATCAAGGCTGCTGGCAACGCTGACTTTGCCTTGTGGCACGTCTACCGTTACCTGGGCCTGGGCGTCGTGGGCCTGGATCGCTTCGGTGACCGCGCGGGCACAATGGCCGCAGGTCATGCCCTTCACGTCAAAATGCTGCATGGGTTGCCTCCACCTTTGGAAAAGGAGCACAGTCTCGACCTTGCCACCGGGGCAAGGTCAAGATTCTCATTCGTTGGCCGATAGCCCCGTCACGGCTTTGCTTTACGCTCAAGGAGTACCGCCATGCGCTGGTCATCGTTGTTTTTCCTGCTGGGCCTGATGCCCTGGGCGCCGTCGGCCATGGCCGAGGGCCCGTCGGACTATACCGTGTTGATCATCTCCCGCGAACGCCTGGAGGTAGGCACCCCCTGCGAGATCGGCCTGTACATGCAAGACCAACTCGTGGGCCGGCTGTTCCAGGAACAGTCGATGTCGTTCAACCTGCCGCCAGGGCCGGTGTCCATCCGCCTGCGCACGCTGCCCGGCGCCGCGCCGGGTTGCCAGCAGGGCATGGGCGCGCCGAACCCGACCAACATCACCCTGCGCCCTGGGCAAATCCAGAAGTACCGGATCGCCAATGGGCTCAATGGCCTGTTCCTCAAGCCAGCCGAGCTGAACTACCCCGACTGAGCCGTGAGGCGTCGGGGGGCTTGACCTTACCCATGGGGGAAGGTTGAAGCTAAGGGCCTGCCCTGCAAGGAGGCCCCCATGGCCAACACCCAACACCTCGACCTCGCCATCGAAGGCATGACCTGCGCCAATTGCGCCGGGCGCATCGAACGTGCCCTGCGCAAGGCCGACGGCGTGCGCGATGTGCGGGTGAACTACGCCAACGAGCGCGCCCGTATCGAACTGGCCCGGCCGTTGCCCGTGGCCGAGCTGATCGCCTTGATCAGCCGCGCCGGCTACGGCGCCCACGTGCCGCGCGACGTTAAAGCCGAGCAGGCCCAGGCCCGCCGCCAGCAGCACCGCGAAGGCCTGGCCGCGGCCCTGGCGCTGGCCTTGGCGGCGCCGCTGGTGCTGCCGATGCTGGCCCAGGCCCTGGGCTTCGCGCTGATGCTCCCCGCCTGGCTGCAACTGCTGCTGGCCACACCGGTGCAGTTCGTACTCGGCGCGCGCTTTTACCGCGGCGCCTGGGCCGCGTTGCGCGCCGGCAGCGGCAACATGGATGTGCTGGTGGCGCTGGGCACCAGCGCCGGCTTCGGCCTGAGCCTGTACCTGTGGCTGGCCCACGCGGCCGAGCAACCGCCGCACCTGTATTTTGAAGCCAGCGCCGCGGTGATTGCCTTGGTGCTGCTGGGTAAATACCTCGAAGGCCGCGCCAAACGGCAAACCGCCGGGGCCATCCAGGCACTGCGGGCGCTGCGCCCGGAGCACGCGTTGCGCCGGCAGGGCACGGAGGAGCAATGGGTACCCCTGGCGGCCCTGGCGCCGGGCGATGTGATCGTGGTGCGCCCCGGCGAGCGAGTGGCCGCCGACGGCGAGGTGATCGAGGGCCGCAGCGAGGTCGACGAAGCCCTGATCACCGGCGAAAGCCTGCCGGTGGCCAAGGCCGAGGGTGGGCAGGTAAAAGCCGGCTCGATCAACGGCACTGGGCGCTTGCAGGTGAAAGTCACCGCGCTGGGCGCGCAGAGCTTGCTCGAGCGCATCATCGAGTTGGTCGAGCAGGCCCAGGCCGGCAAGGCCCCGATCGAAAAACGCGTGGACCAGATCAGCCAGGTGTTCGTGCCGGTGATCGTTGCCGTGGCGCTGCTCACCGGCCTGGGCTGGTGGTGGGCCGGCGCCGGGGCGGCGGCCTGGGTGCACGCGGTCAGCGTGCTGGTGATCGCCTGCCCCTGCGCGCTGGGCCTGGCGACGCCGGCGGCGATCATCGCCGGCACCGGCGCAGCGGCGCGCCAGGGCATACTGGTGCGCGGCGCCGAAGTGCTGGAGCGCGGCGCGCGCATTACCGATGTGGTGTTCGATAAAACCGGCACGCTCACCCTGGGCATGCCACGCCTGGTGGGCCTGCAAGCGCAGCAGCCGGGCCACGCGCTTGCGCTCGCCGCAGGGTTGCAGCAAGGCAGCGAGCACCCTCTGGCCAAGGCGGTGCTGGCGGCGGCCGAGGCCCAGGGCATCACGCCGTTGCCCGCCAGCGCGATCCGCGCCGTACCTGGCGAAGGGGTGTACGGCCAACTGGCTGGCGAGCCGTTCGAGTTGGGCAACCGCGCCCTGCTCGCCCGCCATCAGCTCGACAACCCACCCTGGCAGGCCGAGGCCAGCGCCTGGGAGGCCGAAGGCCGGAGTGTGTCGTGGTTGCTCGCGGCCGGCTCGCGGCCCCGGGTGCTGGCGCTGATGGCCTTCGGCGATGAACCGCGCCCCGGCGCCCAGGCGGCGGTGGCGGCACTGCAGCAGCGCGGCATCCGTTGCCATTTGCTCAGCGGAGACAACCACGGCGCCGCCAACGCGCTGGCCCAGGCCGTGGGCATCGCGCGGGTGCATGCCCAGGTGCAGCCGGCCGGCAAGGCCGAGGTGGTGGCCGGGCTGCGCGCCCACGGCCGGGTGGCGATGGTCGGCGACGGCATCAACGACGCCCCGGCACTGGCCGCGGCAGACATCGGCATCGCCATGGGCAGCGGCACCGACGTGGCCCTGCAAGCAGCGGCCATTACCCTGCTGCGCAATGACCCACGCGCAGTCGCCCAGGCGCTGGAGTTGTGCCAGCGCACCTACGGCAAAGTGCGGCAAAACCTGTTCTGGGCGTTCATCTACAATGTGCTGGGCATTCCGCTGGCCGCCCTCGGCTGGCTTGACCCGGTGTTTGCCGGCGCGGCGATGGCGCTGTCGAGCCTGAGCGTGGTCGGCAATGCACTCTGGCTTGGGCGCTGGCAGCCCAGCGTACAAGGACCCACCCCATGAATATCGGCCAGGCCGCCCGCCACAGTGGGCTCAGCGCGAAGATGATCCGCCACTACGAGAGCACCGGCCTGCTGGCCCCGGCCAAGCGCACCGGCAGTGGCTACCGGGTGTACGGCAACGATGACCTGCACACCTTGGGCTTTATCAAGCGCGCCCGCGACCTGGGGTTTTCACTCGAAGAAATCGCCCGCCTGTTGGCGCTATGGCGTGACCGCGGCCGCGCCAGCGCGGACGTCAAGGCGCTCGCCCATCAACACATCGACGCGCTCAACGCGCGCATCGCCGAACTGGCGAGCCTGCGCGACACCCTGCAGGACCTGGCTGACCATTGCCAGGGCGACCAGCGGCCGGATTGCCCGATACTCGACCAGTTGCAGGCAGGGTGCTGCGCCTCTTGAGTGGTTAAACGGCCCTACTGCTGCATCCACGGCGGGATCGGCTCACCCTTGGGCTCGTCGTCAGCGTTGAGCAGCGCCTGGCGGCGGGCTTCCTCGCGCTTGGCGGCCTCGATCTCGCGCATCACCGCGCCGATGTCCGCGCTGTGCTCATCTTCGGCGAATTCACCGCTGAGCACGCTTTCCGGGGTCAGCGTGCCGGCCTTGTACAGCGCCCACATTTCTGGCGCGTAACGGGTTTTCAGCAGCTCTGGGGCGAACTGGCCGAAGTAACTGGCCATGTTCGCCACGTCGCGCTCGAGCATCGAGAAGGCATGGTTGTTCGCCGCAGCGTCTACCGCCTGGGGCAGGTCAATGATCACCGGGCCGTCGGGGCCCAGCAGCACGTTGAACTCCGAGAGGTCACCGTGCACCAGCCCGGCGCACAGCATGCGCACGATCTGCGCAATCAGGAAGGCGTGGTATTCCCGTGCCTGCTCCGGTTCGAGGTTTACGTCATTGAGCCGTGGCGCGGCGTCGCCATCGGCGTCGGCGATCATTTCCATCAGCAGCACGCCGGCTTCGAAGTCATAGGGTTTGGGCACCCGCACGCCGGCATCGGCCAGGCGGAACAAGGCCGCGACCTCCGCGCTCTGCCAGGCATCCTCGGCCTCGCGGCGGCCGTACTTGCTGCCCTTGGCCATGGCCCGGGCCTGGCGGCTGTTGCGGGTTTTACGGCCTTCCTGGTACTCGCTGGCCTGGCGAAAGCTGCGCTTGTTGGCTTCCTTGTACACCTTGGCGCAGCGCAGTTGGCCGCCACAGCGCACCACATACACCGCGGCTTCCTTGCCACTCATCAAAGGCCGAAGCACTTCATCGACCAGGCCGTCCTCGATCAACGGCTCTATGCGTTTTGGCGTTTTCATCGCTGGTTTTCTTCGATCCTTGGGTCACCGGATTGGGCGAATACACGTACAACAGCACGCTTGGCTGCTGGATGAATGATGCAAAGCTTCCGCCAATGTCACCGGCAGCATAGCTGGCCACCGCGAGGTTGGCCGTTATGGCACCGCCGCGAAGGCATGAACGGCTTGCGCCGCGGGCGCCTGGAACAGCTCGCCCGGGGTGTGCCCGAACAGCCCCTTGAAGGCAGCGATGTAGGCCGACGTGGATTCATAGCCACACTCCAGCGCGGCTTCGGTCACGCTGGCGCCGCGCTCCAGCGCACCGAGCGACGACAACAAGCGCATGCGCTGGCGCCAACTGCGAAAGCCCAGGCCGGTTTCCCGCTGGAACTGGCGCATCAGGGTTTTTTCCGAGCGCCCCAGGCGCGCGGCCCACTCGCTCAGCGAGGCCTGCGCCGCCGGTTGTTCGATCAGCGCTTCACACATCGCCAGAACCCGCGGATGTTGCGGCATTGGCAGGGAAAACGCTACCTCGGGCAGTGCCGCCAGTTGATCCAGTAACACATTCACCAAGCGCGCCTCGGCGCTGTCGCCCTCCGGGTAGGCCGCGGGGAAGGTGCAAAACTGCTTGATCAGCTCGCGCGCCAGCGGCGTCACCTCCAGCACCCGGCAGCGCGCCAGCGCCCACGGTGCCGCGGCGTCGGCCACGTACAGGCTGCGCATCTCGGCCTGCATCGAGGTGGTCACGGTGTGGTCCAGGCCCGCCGGTATCCACACCCCCCACTGCGGCGGCGCGAAATAACTGCCTTGCTCGGTATGCACCCCGAGTACGCCACTGATCGCGTAGGAAAACTGCACCCAGCCATGGCGATGGGCGGGCGTCCACGAGCCGGCGCGCAGCTGTTCGGCACGCGCGTACAGCGGCCGGGGGAGCTGATCCAGCGCGGGAATGGCGCGCGGTTGACCGTTTTGTCCGTTCAGCGGCATCGATTGGCCTTGTATCGCGAGACGGCTGCGGGTAGCCAAGGTATGGTTAACCCACATGATTGGTTACGAATTGTACAGGGTCCCTCATGCAACTGCTTAAGCAACTCAAGCGCCTGGTCACCGACTGGTTTCTCTGCGGCATGGTGCTGGCCACGGTGCTGGCGTACTTCTTCCCGCACTTCGGCGCCCACGGTGGCGCCATGCACGCCGAGACCGTGGTCAACGTCGGTGTGTTCGTGGTGTTCTTCCTGCACGGCATCAACCTCTCCAGCGAGCAGATCCGCCACGGCATGAAGAACTGGAAGCTGCACGCCATGGTGCAAGGCTTCACCTTCGTGGTGTTCCCGCTGATCTGGCTGGTGGCCAACAAGCTGTTCGGGCAGTTCATCTCGCCGGCCCTGATGCTCGGCTTTTTCTACCTGTGCGCCCTGCCGTCGACGATTTCCTCGTCGGTGGCGCTGACCGGCAGCGCCTTTGGCAACGTACCGGCGGCGATCCTCAATGCCAGTTTGTCTAGCGTGTTGGGGATTTTCATCACCCCATGGCTGTGCAGCCTGGTGGTTGGCTCCGGCCAGGGCGGTATCGACCTGGGCTCTACCCTGCTCGACCTGTGCAGCATGTTGCTGCTGCCGCTGGTGCTCGGCCAGTTGCTGCGGCCATTGCTGGGCAAATGGTTCGCCCGCTACAAGCGCTACACCAGCATCATCGACAAGGTGGTGATCCTCATGCTGGTGTACGCCGCGTTCTGCGATTCGATGGTCTCGGGCCTTTGGCAGCAACAGGGTGACAGCGTGCTGTTCACCGCGGTGGGCGGCGTGGCGCTGCTGTTGGCGGTGATCCTGTTCCTCACCACCCGCACCGGCCGGGCGCTGGGCTTCAACCATGCTGATCACGTCGCCGCGGTGTTCTGCGCGACGAAAAAATCCCTGGCGGCCGGCGCGCCGATGGCGGCGTTGATCTTCCAGGGCAACCCGGCGCTGGGGCTGATCCTGCTGCCGATCATGATCTACCACCCGCTGCAGTTGATCGTCTGCTCGGTGATGGCCGAAGGCTATTCGCACCGTTTCAAAAGCCAGCAGGCAGTACCGGCGCACTAGGCCGATAGAACGCTTCGCCGCGGGCACCGGTCCATACCACTGGATGCCTTACGCGGCGGAGCGTGCCATGAACGACCCCTACCTGAAATTTGTCAGTTCCGAACTGGGCCAAAAGCTCACCCGCGCGGTGGGCCTGCCGCAACCGGCGCGGCTGGAGCGCTGGCAGCCTGGGCAGGCAGTGGCCGTGCAGGGCCCGTTATTGCTCGGCGGCGGCCCATTGGCGGGCCGGGTGGGCAGCTTTGCCAGCGGGCTGGCCAGCCAGGTGTATGCCTGGCAGGGCCCTGGGCTGGCGGCGGCTGCCTGGCAGCCCGGCGCGGGCGATGCGCCCAAGGCGGTGGTGTTCGACGCTTCGGCGCTCAGCCAGACCACGCAGCTGCGCCAACTGTATGAATGCTTCCAGCCGTTGATGCGCCTGCTGGCGCCCTGTGCTCGGCTGGTAATCCTCGGTAGGCCGCCGCACACCCTGGAGAGCATCGAAGCCCAGGTGGCGCAACGGGCATTGGAAGGCTTTACCCGCTCCCTGGCCCGCGAACTGCGCGCTGGCGCGACTGCGCAGCTGTTCTATGTGCCGGAGGAAGCCGAAGCGCAGCTCGAGCCGCTGCTGCGGTTTTTCCTGTCGCCGAAAAGCGCCTACATCAATGGCCAGGTGCTCACACTCCACGCCAGCAGCGGTGAGCCCGTGGCCGACTGGCAGCGGCCATTGGCCGGGCGCCACGCGCTGGTCACCGGCGCCGCCCGCGGGATTGGCGCGGCGATCGCCGAAACCCTGGCCCGCGATGGCGCCCACGTGACCCTCATCGACACTCCAGCGGCCGCCACCGAGATGCACGGCTTGGCGCAGCGCCTCGGCGGCGCCGCCCTGGCGCTCGACATCACCGCCGCCGACGCCCCGCAACGGTTGATCGACGCCTTCCCGCAAGGGTTGGACATCCTCGTGCACAACGCCGGCATCACCCGCGACAAAACCGTCGCCAACATGGCCCCCGAGCTGTGGGACCCAGTCATCGCGGTCAACCTCGACGCCCCACGGTTGCTGACCGAAGCGCTGTTCGCCGCCGGCACCCTGCGGGAAGACGCCCGCGTGGTGCTGCTGGGTTCGGTCAGCGCAATCGGCGGCAACCGCGGCCAGGCCAACTATGCTGCCAGCAAGGCCGGGCTGCTGGGCCTGGCCCAGGCGTTGGCGCCGGTACTGGTCGAGCGCGGCATCGGCATTGCGGCGGTGGCACCGGGCTTTATCGAAACGAAAATGACCGAACTGATGCCCTTCGCCTTGCGCGAAGCCGGCCGGCGCATGAACGTGCTCGGCCAAGGCGGCCTGCCGCAGGATGTGGCCGAAGCCGTGGCATGGCTGGCGCAGCCAGCCGGGGGCGCACTCAGCGGCCAGGTGCTGCGGGTGTGCGGGCAAAGTTACCTGGGGGCCTGAACATGACCCAATGGCAAACGCTGAACGCACCGCCGGCGATGGCCGGCCTGTACGCCCGCGCGGCCTTGCGCACGCGGGTGGGCCCACAGCCGCAGGAACTGCCCGCCACCGGCCTGCGCTGCGTGCTGGCCATCGACCCGCTGCGCTTGGGCGCCTTCCGTAAAGTGTGCGGCTACGACAACGACGGCCTACTGCCGCCCACTTACCCCCACGTGCTTGCCTTCGGCCTGCAACTGGCGCTGTTAACAGACCCGCACTTCCCCTTCCCATTGCTCGGGCTGGTGCAGTTGGCCGAGCGCATTCGCCTGCTGCGCCCGTTGGGCGGCGTCGACCGGGTGAGCGCCAGTGTGCATGTGCAAAACCTGCACCCGCATGCCGATGGCGCGGTGTTTACCCTGGTCACCCGGCTGGACGACGCCCTCGGCCCACTGTGGGAAGCAGAAGCCGACCTGCTCTGCCGCAAGGCCCACGTAGACGGCCAATGGGCGCCGCCGCCGGCCACCACCGAGTTGCCCGCCGACGAAGTGACCCACTGGCTGGCCGATAAAGACGTCGGCCGCCAATACGCCAAGGTGGCCGGCGACTACAACCCCATCCACTTGAGCCTGCCCAGCGCGCGGCTGTTCGGCTTCAGCCAGGCCATCGCCCCCGGCATGTGGAGCCTGGCGCGCAGCTTGGCGGCGTTGCGCGGGCATCTGCCCAGCGCCGGGGTACAGCTGCGCGCGCAGTTTCTCAAGCCGGTGCAATTGCCCAGCGAGGTGGTGCTCAACGCCAGCGTGCCAGCCGAGCGGGGGCATTTTTCGTTGACCGGGCGCGACGCCTCGCTGCACTTGGCCGGCGAGTGGGCGCCGCTCGGATGAGCGGCGCACGAATCTTCTAGACAGCCCGCCGCGGCCCTTGGCTTACTGCCAGCATGAGCACAGCCAACTGGATCGACCTGGCCCGCGACGCCGACAGCGGCGTCGAGACTTTGCGCGCCCACTTCAAGGGCCACGCCTACGACCCACACTGGCACGATGCCTTTCTGGTAGGCATCACCGAGCAAGGCGTGCAGCGCTTCAACTGCCGCCGCACCCGCTACGACAGCACCCCGGGGCAAATCTTCCTGCTCGAACCGGGCGAGATCCACGACGGCGATGCCCCTCACGCCGATGGCTTTACCTACCAAACCCTCTACCTGGAGCCGGCCTGGCTGCAGCAAGGGCTGGCCGGGCTGTTCGAGCAGGCCCCGGCCGGCTGCCTGCCGAGCTTCGCCCACACCCAGCAGGCAGACCCAGCCCTGGCCCGGGCCATCGCCTTTGCGTTTTCGGCGCTGCATAAGCGTGAGCTGCGGATCGTCCGGCAGATGGCCCTCGACGGCCTGCTCGACGGCCTGACCCGCCACTTGCACTGGCGCCAGCGCACCGAGCAGGACCCACGCCTGCCCCAGGCCGCCCTGCGCGCGCGGGAGTTCATCCACGCCCACGCTGAGCAAGACATCGGCCTGGATGACCTGGCCCGCGCCTGCGGGGTCGACCGCTACCGCCTGACCCGCGCCTTCAAGGCCAGCTTCGGCCTGCCGCCCCACGCCTACCTGGTGCAACTGCGCCTGGCCCGCGCGCGGCGCCTGCTGGGCCAGGGCGCGCCGGCCGCGCAAGTGGCCATGGCCCTGGGCTTTGCCGACCAAAGCCACCTCGGCCGCTGGTTCGCCCGCGCCTATGGGCTCAGCCCCGGGCAGTACCAGCGCCAGCTGCACAAACCTTCAAGCCTCGGCAAAGGCAACCGCGCAGGCTAGCGAGGTCATTACCTTGCGAGGCCTGCCATGCTGTCGTTCATTCTGTTTGCCACGGTGGCGTCGATCACCCCCGGCCCCACTAACCTGCTGGTGCTGAGCCACAGCGCCCGCCACGGCTGGCGCGCGGCGCTGCCGATCATCCTCGGCGGTTGCCTGGGCGCCGCCGGTATCGTGCTGGCCACCGGCACCGGCCTTGGGCAAACCCTGCTCGGCCTGCCCCTGCTGCAAAACGCCATGGCCGCGCTGGGCCTGGGCTGGCTCACTTGGCTGGCGTGGAAGCTGTTCAGCGCCCCACCACAGGCGCTCAACGCTGAAGCCACCGCGCGCCTGGGCTTTTGGGGCGCGCTGGCGCTGCAGGTGGTCAACCCGAAAACCTGGATGATGGCCCTGGCCACCGTCAGCGTGTTCGCCGCCCACCACCCATCGCCGGCGCTGCGGGTGGCGCAGTTGGCGCTGGTGTTCTTCGTGGTGTCGCTGCCGTGCCTGGGCTGCTGGGCGGCGCTGGGGGCCGGCTCGGCGCGCTGGCTGGGTTCAGCGCGGGCGGTGCAGCGGATGAACCAGCTACTGGCGATTCTGTTACTTATTTCATCCTGGGCCGCGGTACTGCGCACTTGATTCAACCGCGCCGGGCGCCGAAGCTATGCCGGTATCCTTCTCTGCCGGCCTTCAAATGAACCTCCAAGCCCTCACCGCGCGGCTGCACCGCATCCGTGACAACAACCACTGGCAACGCTTTCACAGCCCGAAAAACCTCGCCATGGCCGCCAGTGTCGAAATGGCCGAGCTGGTCGAGATCTTCCAGTGGCTCAGCGAGGATCAGTCGCGCGCCCTGCCCCCTGAGCAACTGGCCCACGCAGGCCAGGAAATCGGCGACGTGGTGCTGTACTTGCTGCTGCTGTGCAGCGAACTGGGGCTCGACATGAACGAGGTGGTGCAAGCCAAGCTGGCCCACAGCGAAGGGCGCTTCGCCCAATGAGCGACCGGCACTTCGATGAACTGGCGGTGCGCTTCGCCGAAAAAATCTACGGCGGCGCCAAGGGCGCCATTCGCCTCGCCGTGTTGCAGCAAGACCTCAGCGAAGCCCTGCCGGCCCGGCCGCTGAAGGTGCTGGATGTGGGCGCCGGCCTCGGCCATATGGCGTTGTGGCTGGCCAGCCAGGGCCACCAGGTGACCCTCGCCGAGCCGGCCGCGCCGATGCTCGAGGGCGCCCGCCAACGCTTTGCCGAGGCCGGCCAGCCGGCCACGTTCATCCAGGCGCCCTGGCAAGGGCTGGCCGCGCTCCAGGCCGGCGCCTATGACCTGGTGCTGTGCCACGCCGTGCTCGAGTGGCTCGCCGAGCCGTTCGCCATCCTGCCGTTGCTGCACCGCCTCTGCGCGGCCGAGGGCTGGCTGTCGCTGGCCTTCTACAACCGCGACGCGCTGGTGTACCGCAACCTGCTCAAGGGGCACTTTCGCAAGTTGCGGCGCAACACCCTGGCCGGCGAAAAACAAAGCCTCACCCCGCAGCAGCCGGTGTGCCCGCGCGCGCTGGAGGCGCAACTTGCCCCGGCCTGGGTGGTCGAACAGCGTAGCGGGGTGCGGGTGTTCCACGATTACATGCCCAGCGAATTCCAGGCCAAGGCGCCCCTCGAGGCGCTGCTCGAAATGGAACTGGCCCACCGCCGCCACCCCGCCTTCAGCGGGCTGGGGCGCTACCTGCACTGGATCTGCCGGCCCACCCAGGCCGGCCAGGAGTAAGCCCATGCGCCGTATTGCCCTTTGCCTGTTGTGCCTGGGCCTGGCGGCTTGCCAGAGCCCCAACCCGTACACGGCCAGCTCCCTGCCCATCCCTCCGGCACCGGCCCAGGCCGCGCTGGCGGTAGATACCAGCGCCTACCCCGCCGCGCCGCGAGACTACGGCCGTTACCGTAACTGGGCCTGGCTGAACGACCGCCTGCCCGCTGGCGGCCCGCTGGCGGATGCCGCACAAATCGCCGAAGTGGTCAGCAACGGGCTCGACCAACGCGGCCTGCGCCCAGCGCGGGCCGGCACCCAGGCAGACCTGCGCGTGGCCACCGACTTGCGCGTGGAGCGCCGCCTGCAACAGGTGCAAGACCCGTACTATGGGGACCCTTACTACGGCGGCCCCTACCGCGGTTACTACAACAGCCCGCCGCCGGTGCGCACCTATGAAATCCAAGTGGTGGTGGTCACCCTGCACCTGTTCGACGGTGCCACCGGCCAGGAAATCTGGAATACCCGCGCCGAGACTGCCAACCAAGGCAGCGAAAGCCAGCGCGTCGATGCCCTGCGCGCCGCCGTCGATAAAGCCCTGAGCACCTACCCACCGAGTTGAGCGTATCTGGAGAACCACCATGCGCCGCCTGATCACTGCCCTTTGCCTAGCCGCCCTGCTGGCCGGCTGCCAAAGCCCCAGCGCCACCCAGGACTACGACGCCAGCCGCGACTTTGCCGGTTACCGCAGCTGGAGCTGGCAAACCCCGGCCCTGCAATACCGCCCCGATGACCCACGGATCAAAAGCGACCTGACCGAACAGCGCATCCGCCAGGCGGTGGCCGAGCAGCTCGACCAACGCGGCCTGCGCGCCGCCGCGCCGGGGGCCAATGGCGACCTGAAAGTGCAGGCGTACCTGATCGTCGACAACCGCCAGCAGCAAGTGACCACCAACTATGGCAACCCATGGGGCCCGTGGGGCTACTGGGGCGGCCCGATGGGCGGCGCTGGCTGGGGTGAAACCCGCACCCTCAACTACCAGGTCGCCACCCTGCAACTCGACCTGCTCGACAGCCGCGACGGCAAGCTGGTGTGGCGCGGCAGCACCGAACAGGTGGTGGCCGACAACCCCACCCCGGCGCAACGCACCCAAGTGATCCAGAAGGGTGTGGCGCGCATTCTGGCCAATTATCCGCCGAGGTAAGGCCTGCTGGCCCTGCGCATAAGCTGCCGGGCCTATCGCCCGGCATAGCCGGAGTGCCGGACCACGGCCTCCCACGGGTCTGTGTTGCTTCCAAAATCAATGGCTTACACAAATTTGGTGGGAGGCCGGCTGTGCCGGGCGATAGGCCAGTCAGATCATGCGCTCGGTAAAACCCCAGGGAGAGATCGGGGCTTTGTACCTAAGATTTGGCGCTCTGATTGCTTAAGTGAACAGCATGACAGCACAGCCGGGCGAAGGGCCCTCCCCTGCAACACACGAACACGTCCGCCCTTGACGCCCGGGCAAAACCGTACTGAGCTTTTCAGGCAGAACCTCTGCCAGGAATACCCGGTTCGCCGGGGGATGTTGGGGTTTGGAAAGGACGGTTCCTCCCGATGCAAAGTCTCGTACTGTTGATCTGGTTCACCCTCTGCGCCGAGCAAGACATGCGCCTGCGCTATGTTGCCGACAGCCTCACCCTCGGCGGCGGCCTGTGCGCCTTGCTCTACCTGTTCACCACTGGCCATACCTGGCTGGGCGCCGCGCCCGACGAAGGCGCCTGGGCGCTGGCCCTGAGCATGCTGCTCACCCTGCCGATGCACCTGGCCGGGCGGCTGGCGGCCGCCGACGTGAAGCTACTCGGCACCCTGGCCCTGGCCACCGACCGCATGCACCTGCTGGCCACCGTGTGTGGCGCGCTGCTGCTGGTGCTGGCCTGGCTGATGATGGGTGACCGGGTGTGGGCGCGCCTGAACCGCAAGCTGAAGCTACGCCTGGCGGCGCTGGCGTCCAGCCACGGCATCGCGCCACCGCTGGGGCCGTTCTTGCTGGCCGGTTTTTTGTGCGCGCTGATGTGGGTGCACTGAGCTTGGCGGCTAGGGCTCGAGCACGTCGAATTCAGCCCGCGCGGTTTGCCCGGCGGCGTCCAGCGCACTGACCTGATAGCGGCCCGCCTGGCTCAGGTTCAGCGCGACCGGCCGGCTGCCGTCGCCACTGGCCAAGGGCGCGCCGTCGAGAAACCACCACACCGGGCCACTGGCGCCCAGTGCCGTCAGTTCCAGATGCAGTGGCGTTTGGCTGGCTGCCGGGCGGCGCAAGTGGTCGCCGTCGCGCACCCCGACGATCGCCAGCCCGCCCCGCTCGGCTTGGGCCGGCGGGCAGGTGGGGTCTACCGGGCCCAGGCGCGCGGCGCGGCGCTCGCTGGGCCGCAGCCACGGTTCCAACGCCGCTGGCCACAACGCCACCTGGCGCAGTTGCCCACCTGGGCAACCCGGCGCCACCCGCAGGCCTTGTTCATTCACCCACACCGGCTCCAGCAAGCCCACGCCCGCGGGTTGGTCGGCCGCCAGCAGGGTCGGCGGCGTGGTGCCCTGCAGGGTCCAGGCCCAGCGCAAGCGCCGGCAGTTAGGGTCGCCCGCTGGCAGCGGTTGGCCCAACGGCCAGCAGATCGCCGCCACCCCCACCCCCGGTGGCATCGGCTCGATCGGCGGCAGCCCGGTGCGCGGGCCGTCGCGCTGCATCAGCAGGTCGTGCACCTGGAACAACAACGGCGCCGCGGTGGCCAGGCCGAACTGCCCGGGCACCGGCGTACCGTCGGGGCGGCCCACCCACACCCCGACCAGGTAGCGCGGGCCCACGCCGATCGCCCAGGCATCGCGAAAACCGTAGCTGGTGCCGGTCTTGAACATCAGCCCCGGGCGCGGCGCCAGTTCGGCGGCCTGGTCGGGCCGCGCCTGGCCACTGAGCACCCGGCGCACGACCCACGCCGCGCCGGCGCTCATCATCGGCCGCTCGCGCAGGCCATCTTGCGGCTCGAAGCGCAAGGCGGCGCTGCGCCCACCGCGGGCGAAGGCACTGTAGGCCGCCACCAGGTCATCGAGGCGGCTGCCGGCGCCGCCGAGAATCAACGCCAGGTTAGGCGGCGTGGCGCTGGGCAGTTCGAGGTTGAGCCCGGCACCGCGCAACTGGCCATCGAAACGTTTGGGCCCCAGCGCCTCGAGCAACTGCACCGCCGGCAGGTTCAACGACTGCGCCAACGCCGTGCCGGCCGCCACCGGGCCACTGAAGCCGGCGTCGAAGTTACCCGGGCGGTAGTCGCCATAGCGGCGCGGCACGTCTTGCAACAACGATTGCGAGTGGATCAGCCCAGCATCCATCGCCATGCCGTACAGGAACGGCTTGAGGGTCGAGCCGGGCGAGCGCAGCGCGTGCACCATGTCGACGTGGCCAAAGCGCTGGTCATCGGCCAGGTCGACCGAGCCCACATAGCCGCGCACTGCCATGCTGCGCGCGTCGACGACCAGGATGGCCGCCGAGGTGCGCGGCGGCAGGCGCGCCCGCCAGCCCAGCGCCAGGGCTTCGAGGCGCCGCTGCAGCGCGGCGTCGACCAGGGTGTGGATCACCGCCGGGCTACCCGGGCGGTTCAACCGCCGCGCCAGCAGGGGCGCCAGCGCGGGCTCTTGGCGCGGCGCCAGCCATACCGGTTCCTGCAGGGTTTCGGCCACCTGTGCCGCGGGCCAAACGCCGTACTCACCCAGGCGCCGCAGCACCTTGTCGCGGGCCGCCTGGGCCCGTTCCGGGTGGCGGTCCGGGCGCAGGTGGCTGGGCGCCTGCGGCAACACCGCGAGCAACGCCGCCTCGGCGCGGGTGAGCGCGCTCGGCGGCTTGCCCAGGTACGCCCAACTGGCCGCCGCCACGCCCTGCAAGGTGCCGCCGAACGGCGCGCGGTTCAGGTACAGGGTGAGGATTTGCGCCTTCGACAAGTGCCACTCCAACTGCGCGGTGCGCCACAGTTGCTTGAGCTTGCCGGCGAAGGTGCGGCCGTGGGGGTCGAGCAGGCGCGCCACCTGCATCGACAAGGTGCTACCGCCGGAGACGATCTGCCCGCCGCTGAGGTTCTGCCAGGCGGCCCGGCCCAACGCCAGCGGGTTCACCCCCGGGTGGCGGTAGAACCAGCGGTCTTCGTAGGTCAGCAGCGCCTGCAGGTACAGCGGCGACACCTGTTCCGGGCTGACCGGGTAACGCCACACCCCGTCGGCGTCGGCGAAGCGCCACAGCGGCGTGCCGTCTTCGGCCAGCACCACGCGGGCGGCGTCGTCCTCTGGTAGCGGCAGGGGGAATAGGTAGTCGGCCAACCACACCACCGCCAGCAGCGAGGCCAGCACCAGCAGCACACGGCGCGGCCATGTCAGGCGCGCCATCGTTTAACGCCCCACAGGGAACTCGCCACCACGCGCAGTGGCCCAATGTGCACTCGCGGCAACGCCGATTCGCTGATCAGGAAGGCAACATGCATGTAGAAGGCTTTTTCGAATGGCTCGGCCAGGCCCTGGGCTCGATCATCCGGGTGATCGTCGATGCCCTGACCTGGATTTTCAGCACGCTGGCCCACGCCGGCGGCAACTTCGTCGAAGGCCTGGCCCGCACCCTGGGCATGGACACCTCGCTGATCAGCATCATCGCGCTGATCGTCGGCCTGTGCCTGCTGTATGCCGCGGTGCGGGCGTTCATGCGCGCCTCGATCATCGCCGGGATCATCTGGGCGATCCTCGGCTTGTGGTTGCTCAGCTGGATCATCCACTGAGCCCCAGCCCCGCCCTCAGCGGGCATTGACCGTCAACCGTGCCGGTGCCTCGCCCAAGCCCTGCAGGCCCGGCCGATACATCGCCTCAACTTGCGGCGGCGGCACCCGGTAGCTGCCCGGGGTGACCGCCCGCGCCAGGTACAACAAGTGGGTAGTGCCGTAGCCGTCGAGGTTCAGCGCCGCCACGTAACGGTCATCACGGGCCTCCTGATGGCGGATGTCCGCCGCCTGCAACGCATTCACCCAGTCCCGCACCTGGCTGCTGGCGTTTTCAAGGCTGGCGGCGCTTTGCCCGAGGTTCTGGTTTTCGATTTCCAGGCCCGCCGGCAGCAGGTCGACCACCAGCGCATCCGGCACCCGCTGCTTGGCGCTGACAGCCAGGTGCACCAGCACCAGGTCGCCGCTTTTCAGGGTATCGAGGTTCAGCGGCTTGCCCGCCGGGGTGAGGTAATCACGGCGGATCGCCAACGGGTTGGCGATGGGCGCGGGCGCCTGGGCCGGGTAGCCTGAGAGCGTCAGCTGCTGATAGAGCGGTTGCTCACCGCGGTTGCTCACGCTTAGCGGCGCGGCCAGGGTTGCGCCTTGCAAGTGCAAGCCCTCCTGGCCGGAGGCCATCGCCAACTGGCTGCCGCCCGCCTGCACCTCGGCCGCCCAGGGCTTTTCCGGGTTGCCGAGCACGCCGCGGCCGGCGAGGAACAGCGCGTTGCGTTCCTGGGTCGACAGCCAGCGGTTGGCCGCCACTTGGTCCGCCAGGGCGAACAGGCGTTGCTCGACCACGCCCGCGCCGAGGTGGTTTTCCTCCAGCCGCGCGAGGATCATCGCCTGGTCGCGCAGCGGCGTGCCGTAGTCGTGCAGCCAGCTGTCGCGGGCACGGGTCACGGCCAGGCCGGCCTGCAGGGCCTGCTCGGCGCGCGGGGCGTCGCCCATCTTGCCCAAGGCGATGGCCAACTGCACCAGGGCCAGCCCGGAGCGGGCCTCGCTACGGCGTTCGAACACGGCGCGCAACGCGCCCAGCGGCGCCTGTTGGCTGCGCGCCAGCACAAAGCCGGCGTAGGCCTGCACGGCAAAACGGCTGGCGGCGGCATCGTCGCTGTCGTCCACCTCGATCAGGTTGGGCTCTTGCAGGTAGCGCAGCAGGCGCTCGGCGGTTTTTTTCATCGGCTCGGCCGGCACCGCGTAGCCCTGCTCGCGGGCGCGCAGAAGGAAGTCGCCGACATACGCGGTAAGCCAGTACTCCTCGGGGCTGTCGGCGCTCCAGAGGCCAAAACCGCCGTTGTCGCGCTGCATCCCGAGCAGGCGCTCGATGCCCAGTGCCACCTTGCGCTCGCGGTCGGCCTGCGGCTCGCCCTCCAGGCCCAGGCGCGTGAGGGTCTCCGCATCGGCGTAGAGCGAGGGGTACAGGCCGCTGGCGGTTTGCTCCAGGCAACCGTAGGGGTAAGCCTTCAATGCCTGAATCTGCTCGGCGAGGTTCAGCGGCGGCCGGCTTGAGAGGCTCAGCCAGGCTTCCAGCCCGGCCGGTTCGAAGGCTTGCAACTCGCCGTCGGGCAGTTGCCACTGGCCGCGCTCAAGCACCGCGCGGTAGTGGCGCTGCTGCGCCGGGTAGGCCGGGCGCACGCCGATCGTCCATTGGCGTTGCAGCGGCTCGGCCTGTTCATCGGGCAGCACCAGGCCGTCGACCCTGACCTGCAGCGTGCCCTGGCCGAAGCCGGCGGCGGCCAGCACCGGAAAGCGCAGCGTGGTGCGTTGCCCGGCGGCCAGGCTCAGGCGCCGCGGCGCGGCCTCGGGCAGCGCCAGCAAGCCCTCGGCGCTCAGCGCGACGGTGACCTCCTGCGCCTGGCCAGAGAGGTTGCTCACATCCAGTGCCAGTTCGGCACGGTCGCCGCCCGCGAGAAACCGCGGCGCCGCCAGTTCGGCGATCAACGGCGCGGCTACCACCACCTTGGCCTCGGCCATCCCCACCCGCTCGGCGCTCCAGGCCTGGGCCATCAGGCGCAGTTCGCCGTTGAAGTCCGGGATGGCCAGGCTGACCTCGCCCTCGCCTTGCTCGTTCAGCGCCAGCGGCGTGGCTTGCTGGGCGACGATGGTCACCTGGGTGTCTGGGCGCTTGCCGCCCTTGGCCAGGCCCGCGTCACCGCCAAAGGCCAGGCTGGCCAGGCGCCCGCCGGCTTCGATCAACTGGCCGTACACGTCGAGCTGGTCGGCGCCATAGGCCTTGCGCCCATACAGCCCGGTGAAGGGGTCGGGCGTGGCGAAGTCGGTGATGTTCAGCACCCCGGCGTCTACCGCCGACACCAGCACGTTGGCCTGCCGCGCCGGGCTGCCATCGGCGTTGCGCGCCTGCACGCGCACGGCCAAGGCACGGTTAGGGCGGATTTTATCCGGCGCCTGCAGCTGCAGCGCCAGCTTGCGCTCGGCGCGGTCCAGCGGCAGGTGCAGCAAGCCGACCGCGCGCTTGGGCGTGACGTTGGCCTTGCGCTCGCCGGGGCGCACCACCAGCGCGCTGAGGTAGAGGTCATGGCGGGCCCACTTTGGGTCGAGCTTCACGGCGTACGCCTTGCCTTCGGCCGGCACGTCGATTTCTTGCCACCACAGCGGGCCGTCGCCGCTTTCGACCATCAAATAGCCCTTGCCTGCGGCGGGCGGGGTAACGGTCACCCGCGCCTCATCGCCGCCGGCATAGGCGGGTTTGTCCAGCGCCAACTTGACCTGATCGGGGCGCACCGCGCCGCCGTCGGTGTTGTCCTGCCAGGCGTAGCCCGCCCAAAAGCGCACGCTGCTGGTCAGGCCGGTTTGCGGGTCTTCGGCTTCGAGGCGGTACGGCCCCCACTCCACCGGCACGCTCACCTTCAGCGTGCCGTTTTCGGCAATGCGGTAGGTGTCTTCGCTGAGGTTGAGAAACCGCGCGTTGTAGTTGTAGCTCCAGCCGTCGCTGTCGGAGTAGTTCCAGTAGTAATCGCGACGCTCGCGCACCAGGCGTACCTTAAGGCCTTCGGCGCCGAGCTTGTGCCCGTTGGCATCCGCCAGCAGCAGCTCGAATTCCGCCGGGCCGTCGCCATCGACGTGGGCGATGGCCTGGCCGTTGTCGTCTTCGCTTTGGCCAAACAGCGGGCGAATGCCTACCAGCCGCTCGGCTGGCCATACCGGTTGGCGCAGGGTGCGAGTCACCGGGCGGCCGCCGGCTTCCTGCAGGCTGGCCTGCACGATCACCTCCAGCGGCGAGCGGGCCTGCTGCCACTGGCTGTCGAGGCTCAATTGCAGTTGCCCCTGGGCGTCGAGCTCGCTGTCGTCCAGCTCGAGGTCTTGGCTCAGTTGCTCTTCGCTGGCCGAGCCGAACTGGTAACCCGGCAGGCTCGCCACCGCCTCGCGCAGTGGCCGCACGTACACTTGGCCGGTGAGGCGGTTGCCGGCGGCCGGCGCGCCATAGAGGTAGCGGCCGCTCACGGCAATGCTCAGCGGGGCGTCCATGGCCAGCGGCTCATCGCTGCCTTTGAGCTCCAGCGCCATGCGCTCGGGGAGGAAGTCCTCGACCTGAAAGCTATACGCCTGGGGCTTGCCATCGCCCAGGTCGAACTGCAATTGCCAACGCCCAGTCGGCCCCTCGGCGGCCAGCGGCAGCGCGTACTGGTACAGGCCATTGGCGCCGGGCTGCCAAACGAAACTGCGGCTGGCTTGTTCGTCCGGCTTGCGCACTTGCACCTTGACCGGCTGCGGCGCCACCGGCTTGCCGTCGGCGTCGCGCAGCAGGCCGTTGACCAACACGGTTTCGCCAGGGCGGTAAAGGTCCCGCGGGCCGAACACAAAGAACTGCAACGGGTGGGCGTCGGGGCCGGCGATGTTGAACTCGGTGAGGTCGAGCGCGGCGCTGTTCAGGCGCAGCAGGCTGACCTCGTTGCCCTGGCGCGCCAGCAGCACTTCAGCCTTGGGCGCCAGGGCCAGCTCGGCGTGGCCGGCGTTGTCGGTTTGCCCGTCGGCGAGCACCCGGCCCTGGCCGTCGAGCAGCTGCAAGGCCACCCCGGCCTGGGCCTGGCCGCCTTCCAGTGCCTGGGTGAACACCGCCAGGCGCTTGGCATAGCGGTGCGCCGAGAGGCCGATATTGCTCAGGCTGAACAAGGTGGCCGGCTGCGAATAGTTGTAACTGCCGGCGGCGTGCATCACCGCCAGGTACAGCCCGGGCGCCTGCAGGGGTTTGATCCCGGCCAGCGGCAGCACGAGGTTTTCCCGGGTGTTGGCGGCAGGGTTGAGGTCGAAGCGGCCGGTGTAGGCCAGCTCGGCCATCGCCAGCAGCTCTTTGGACTCGTAGTACTCAAGGCTGACCCCGCGGCCCCAGCGGGCGAGGAACTGCGGCAACTGCTCGGGGCGCACGCGGAAGAAGTCGACATCCACCCGGCCAACGTTCAGGGCGATCACCGGCAAGCCATCGGCCAACCGTGTGGGCAACAGCGAGCCGCGGCTGGCAAAACCGACGGTGGCTTGCAGGTCGCGGGTTTCGAGGCGGGCGCTGTATTCGCTGGGCAACTGCGCGCCATTGACCGCGCGCAGGCCGGCATCGGCGGTGAACACCAGCTTGCGCTTGGGCTCGAGGTGGCGCAGGTGGGCTTCAAGCAGGTTGCTCGAGAGCTCCCAGGCGCCATCGACCTTACCGCTGCTGGCATCGACCAGGTGCAGCTTGCTGGCGTAGTCCACGGTAGGGTCCAGCGGCACGCTGAAGGTCACCGAGAGGGCGCTGGCGCCGTCGAGCTGTACCTCGGAAACATCCGCCACGGCCAGCTCGCGGCCTTGGTAGCGCTGGGCCAGCGCCGCGGTGTCTGGCGGTGGCGCGCTGGCTGGGGCGCTGGCGGCCACGGCGGGCGGCGCCTTGGCTGCGGGCGTGCCGGTGGAAGAAGCATCACAGCCGGCCACCAGCGCCAGCGCGCAGGCCAACAACAGTCCCTTGTTGAACATGAATCCCTCGATGGCAGTTCGCGTTTCGGGCGCAAATATATCTCACCCGAAGTATTTTTTATGTGCTGGCACTTACAATAGGCCGGTGCCATCAACCCCGTGCCCTTTACGTAGTTACCGCGCATGCTCGCCGACTGGAAACACCGCACCACCCATTACCGCGTCTGGGCCCTGGCTGGGCCGATGATCCTCTCGAACATTTCCATCCCGCTGGTGGCGCTGGTCGACAGCGCGGTGATCGGCCACCTGCCCCACGCCCACCAGTTGGGCGCGGTGGCGGTGGGCAGCAGTTTGTTCAGTATCGTCGCCTGGGTGATGGGCTTTTTGCGCATGGGCTCGACCGGCTTTGCCGCCCAGGCCGCGGGCCGTGGCGACGGCGCCGCGTTGCGCCAGGTGCTGGCCCAGGGGCTGTTGCTGGCGGCGCTGCTGGCCAGCCTGCTCGGGGTGCTGGCGGTGCCGCTGGGCCACCTGGCACTGCAGTGGATGAACCCTTCGGCAGAGCTCAATGCCAACACCCTGGCGTTCTTCCACACCCGGCTGCTGGCGCTGCCGGCCACCCTCGGTAACTACGCCCTGGTGGGCTGGTTTCTCGGCACCCAGAACGCCCGCGCGCCGCTGCGGGTGATGCTCACCACCAACGCGCTGAACATCGTGCTCAACCTGTGGTTCGTGCTGGGCCTGAACCTCGGCGTGGTCGGCTCGGCCATGGCCTCGGTGATCGCCGAATGGGCCGCGCTGGTGCTCGGCCTGCTGCTGGCCCGGCCGGCGCTGCGGGCCTTCCCGGGGCGCATCGATTGGCCGGTGCTGCGCCGCTGGCACGCCTGGCGGCCGTTGATCGCGGTCAACCGCGACATCTTCGTGCGCACCCTGGTGCTGCAAGGGGTGCTGTTTTTCATCACGGTGCAGGGCGCCCGGCTCGGCGATGCCACGGTGGCGGCCAACGCCCTGCTGCTCAACGGCCTGACGTTGATCTCGCAAGCCCTCGACGGCCTGGCCCACGCGGTAGAAGCCCTGTGCGGCCACGCCATCGGCCGCCGCGACCGGGACGGGCTGCGCCGCGCGCTGGTGGTCAGCGGCGGCTGGGCACTGCTCGCCAGCCTGGCCTTCGCGCTGGGCTTCGCGCTGTTCGGCGAGCGCTTCATCACCCTGCAAACCAACATCCCCGCAGTGCTCGCGGTGGCCCGCCAATACCTGCCGTACCTGGCCCTGCTGCCGTTGGTGGCGGTTTGGAGCTACCTGCTCGACGGGCTGTTCATCGGCGCCACCCGCGCCCGCGAAATGCGCAACGCCATGGTCGCCACCGCGCTGCTGGCCGCGCCCATCGCCTGGTGGGCCCACGGCTGGGGCAACCATGGGTTGTGGCTGAGCTTTCTGGGGTTCATGGCATTGCGGGCGCTGACCCTGGGGTGGCTGGGCTGGCGGCTGCAGCGGCAGGGGCGGTGGATCCGCGGGTAGTGCAGGGCTGGCGGGTGCTTCGTTTGGCGTAGGCGGGAGGCTGGCTGGGCCGTAATGCTGTTCAAGTTCACTTAAGCAATTTCACGGCTTCATGGGTGGACCAGTCTGTGAGCTCTGCTGATTCCGTGCATGAGCTTCAGGGCCCTTCGCCCGGCACAGCCGGCCTCCCACGGGTTCTGTGTTGCTCCTGAAATCAATGGGTTACACAAATCTGGTGGGAGGCCGGCTGTGCCGGGCGAAGGGCCCTGAAGCTCATGCACGGAATCCGCAGAGCTCAACAGATTGATCCCCTGATTTCGATATACAGGGCATCTGAACGCCCTATCTCGGTAACTTTTCCTACAGCACTCGTCGAACTGCCCTACAAGACATCCGCTAATTAATGCCTTCAAATTGGCATTCAGCGTACTGCAGCGCTCAACCTACTCGCGGCCTCACCCCATGAACAACTCTCTGGACCAGGCGCTAAGCCCGAAGGCCATTTTTCTGAATGCAGCAAGCCTGGCCACCTTCGCCCTGGTCGCCTGCCAGCAGGCCTGCATTGCAGCCGCGGCCTGGTGCCTGACCCGCACCATTGCCCAAGTGCAGGCAGGGGAGCCATTCTTGGCGCCCCTAGGCTTTTACTTGCTGGCAATGATTATCCCCTACCTGCCTGGCTGCCTCTCGTTCGTCACACTGCAACACTGGATAAACCGTACACACCTGCAAATCACCGACGCCATGGTAGACGCCGTAAAGGGCAGGGCCGGCCAGTTCAGCAATAGCGAAGCGAAAGCCGCTTTCGACTCGGCGCTGTCGCGAAATGCTTTTCATGCGGTCGCGCAGTACCTTGGGTTGAGTCACGACTTCGCAGCACTGGCCCTCAACAGCCTGCTCAGTGCGATCGTACTGGGAGTGTTGCTACCCATCGAGTTGGCCGCAGGGTATGCCATAAGTTTGCTGGCGAGCGTGGGCGTGATCCTGGCCATTGCTCCGAGAATACGCCACATGAGCCTAGAGACCGAGAGGCAATTCGCCCGCTACGGGCACCAGCTTGGCTCGGCTTGGGGCAACGTGACGCTGAACAATCGCTACAACATGGGCCATTGGCAACGCCAGCGCCAGCAAGCAGGAACGGCTTACTACCAGGCCAACGTTCGCCTGGCGGCAATTCAACAAGGCGCGAACACCGGTATAGCGTTGATCGCGTTGTTGCCTACGGCTTATCTGGTGTATCACCTGTTGGCTGGGCCCGGGCTGGATGCGGCATTAGCAGCAGCCGTGGTGGTTAACCTGACCCGGATTTTCCATATTCTCGGGGCGCTGAGCACGGTGGTGTATCAGTTGCTGGCGTGGCAGGCGGCGCGGGCCAGGCTGCGGTTTCTAGACGTACAAACCAAAGACCTAGGTGCAGAATCACTCAACCGGCCATTGTCAGGCGCCCTAAGCGTCAATGGCGAACCTCCCTCAGGGGCCTGTGCCATCCTTGAGCGGATCAACGCCTCGGAGCGTGGGCGTTTTACCCTTCGCGGCCCCAATGGGGCGGGAAAATCCACGTTGCTACTGGCACTCAAAGACCACTGGCGCGACGAAGCCTGGCTGGTCCCAGCCCAGTTACACGTGCTGAGCTGGGCGAGCGCCAGTACGCCAGGGTCAACCGGGCAACAGGCATTGGCCATGCTGAGCGAGGTGGTCAACGCCCCGCACATCCCCAGAGTGGTGCTGCTCGATGAATGGGATGCCAACTTGGACGCAGCACACCGCCAGTGTATCGATGGTTGGCTGGATGCCCTGAGTAAACAGCGGGTGGTGGTAGAGGTGCGGCACGGATAGAGGGCCCTTCGCCCGGGGTTGCCGGGCGAAGGGCCTGCCGCTCAGGACGACAGGTAGGAAGACCGCGTCAGCCCCAAACGCAGGGCATCGAGGTACTGGGTACGCTCCCGCGGGCTGATGCGCGCACTGGCGACCTTGTCGCGGTAGTGGGTCATCAGCTCTTCGGGCGACAGGTGCACATAGCGCAGCATGTCTTCGATGGTGTCGTGGGTTTCGATGCCGGCGTGGTACACGCTGCCGCTTGGGGTCTGGTAGATGTTCACCGAGTCGGTGTCACCGAACAGGTTGTGCATGTCGCCGAGGATTTCCTGGTAGGCGCCCACCAGGAATACCCCTAGCAGGTAATCCTCGCCTTCGCGTACTGGGTGCACCGGCATGCTGGTTTCGATGCTTTGCTCATCCACGTACTGCTTGATCTTGCCGTCGGAGTCGCAGGTGAGGTCTTGCAGCACGGCGCGGCGCACGGGCTCTTCGTCGAGGCGGTGCAGCGGCAGGATCGGCAGCACCTGGTCAATCGCCCAGGTGTCGGGCAGGCTCTGGAACACCGAGAAGTTGCAGATGTATTTGTCTGACAGCTTGTCGTTAAGCTCGTCGAGGATCACCCGGTGCGAGCGCTGGCGGGCCTTGAGCATGTTGTGCAGCTTGCGGCACACCGCGAAGTAGCACTGCTCGGCCTGGGCCTTTTGCGCCAGGGTGACCTTGCCGTCGGCGTACTGGGCGGCGATGTCGCCGATGTAATGGGTGGCGCGCCAGTAGGTTTCGGTGACCATTTCCGGGTCCGTGGGGCCCAGCAGGTCGACCAGCCACTTCAGCGTCAGCGGCAGCTCCTGGCCTTCTTCGAATTCCGGCACCTCATCGTTGTGGCGCTCCACATCGGTGACCTGCATCACCAGCATGGCGTGGTGCGCAGTCAAGGCCCGGCCGCTTTCGGAGAAGATGTGCGGGTGCGGAATGCCCTGGGCGTCGCAGAACTCCTTGAGCATGCCCACCACTACGCCGGCGTAATCGTCCATGTCGTAGTTGATCGAGCTGGCGTTGCGCGAGTGGGTACCGTCGTAGTCCACGCCCAGGCCGCCGCCCACGTCGATGTGGTCGACCGGCAGGCCGAGGGCGCGCAGTTCGCCGTAATAGCGGATGGCCTCTTTGAAGCCCTGCTGGTAATCCGCCAGGTTGGCGATCTGCGAGCCCATGTGGAAGTGCAGCAGGCGGATGCCTTGGTCCAGCCCGGCGCCACGGAAGCGCTCTACCACCGACAACAATTGCGCGGCGGAGAGGCCGAACTTGGATTTTTCACCGCCAGTGTCGGCCCACTTGCTCGAGGCCAGCGACGACAGCCGCACCCGTAGGCCCACCTGCGGCTTGACTTTCAGCTCTTCGGCTTCTTCGATCACCAGGCCGACTTCAGACTCTTTCTCGATGACGATGAACACATTGTGGCCGAGCTTCTGGCCAATCAGCGCCAGGCGAATGAACTCGCGGTCCTTGTAACCGTTGCAGACAATGGTGCCGCCCTTCGGCGCCAGCGCCAGCACGGCCAGCAGCTCGGGCTTGGAGCCGGCTTCCAGGCCAATGGAGACGTTCTGGGTGGCGATGATGTTCTCGACCACCGCCTCCTGCTGGTTCACCTTGATCGGGTACAGCGCGGTGTACTGGCTCTGGTATTCCAGGCGCGCGATGTTTTCGTCGAAGGCGCCGGTGAGGGCGCGCACACGGTGCTGGAGGATGTCGGGGAAGCGCACCAACAACGGCAGCGACAGGCCGCTTTTACGCAGTTCTTCGACTTGCTCGTAGAGGTCGATCGGCGCGCTGTCCGGGCCGTTGGGGCGTACCTCAACGCGGCCGGCGTCGTTGATCGCGAAATAGCCGGCGCCCCAGTGGCGAATGCCGTACACCCCGCGGCTGTCGGCCACGGTCCATTGGCTGCCATCGTCTTTGCGTGTGCGTCGTACGGACATCAAAGCCCCCTGTGGTGAGGTCCAAAGGCATGCCGCGGCCCGCGCCACGGCTACATCATGGGAAAGTCTGCGAATGGGCGCGTGCAGTGTAGACGCCACCGCGCGCGCCAGGTTTGGTCGGGCTTACCCGCCGGCCTTCTTGGCCTTCAGGCCCTGCTTGAGCAGTTCGCCGAGCAGCAGCTCGACGTGGTCGCCCTGAATTTCGATCACGCCGTCCTTGAGGGCACCGCCGGTGCCGCAACGGCGCTTGAGCACGGTGGCCAGCTCTTTGAGCTGGTCGGGCGGCAGCGGCACACCGCTGACGGTGGTCACGGTTTTACCGCCACGGCCCTTGGTTTCACGGCGCACGCGGCAAATGCCGTCACCTTGCGGCACGCTGGCCTGGCCGCACACGCACTCGGCCAGCGGCTTGCCGCAATCGGGGCAGTGCCGGCCGGCGTCGGTGGAGTACACAAGGCCACCGAGGGCGGCGAAGGAGGAGGCTTTCTTAGCCACGGGCACCCTCTGGTATCAGGACAGTGAAGGTGGCGCAGTGTAACGGCAAACCGTTGCAGTGCTAAGTACACAAACGCGGCATTTTGCCGGTGTTATGCGACAGATAGCGCTCTAGCGCCCGCAGCGAGTCGGGGCACCAGGGCTCGCCCCCGGCGGCCCGCGCCAACACCTGTTCGGGCGGCAGGAAGCTCGCTTCGCTGATTTCCTCGGGCTGCAGCACCAGGGGGCCGTCCCACACCGCCGAGAACACTGCGCACCACAAGCGGTTGCCGCGTTCGTCGAAGAGGAAGGTGCCGTGCTCGTTGAGCGCCACGCCGCTCACGCCCAGCTCTTCTTGCAGCTCGCGCGCGGCGGATTCGGCATAGCCCTCATCGGCCCCGACCATGCCACCGGCGGCGGCGTCCCAGTAGCCGGGGTACACCGCCTTGCTCAGGGTGCGCTTGTGCACGCACAGGCGCCCGAGGCTGTCGAACAGCAGGATGAAGGTGCCACGGCCGATCAGCCCGCGGGCGCGCATCTCGGCGCGGGGCACCGCGCCGAGCAGGGTGTCGTGTTCATCGACCCAGGCCACCGCCTCGGCGTCGGAGGCGGCGCGGTGCGCCGCTTCGCGTTCGGAGTACACCGGCCTCACCCCTGCGACAGCAGTTGGCGAAGGTCGAGCACCGCGGCGTTGGCGCGCGACAGGTAGTTGGCCATCACCAGCGAATGGTTGGCGAAGATGCCATAGCCGCTGCCGTTCAGCACCACCGGGCTCCACAGCGGCTCTTGGGCGGTTTCAAGCTCGCGGATGATCTGCCGCACGCTGACCGCGGCGTTCTTCTTGGCCAGCACGTCGGCGAAGTCGACCTCCACCGCGCGCAGCAGCAGCGACAGCGCCCAGGCTTGGCCGCGGGCTTCGTAGAACACGTCGTCGATCTTCAGCCAGGGGGTTTCTTCGTACTCTTCGTCGAGCTGCGCCGGCTGGCCTTCGACCACGGTGTCAGTCTTCGAGGTGGCGTTGAGCTTGACCCGCCCGACGCTGGCCGACAGCCGCTGCGACAACGAACCCAGGCGGGTGGACACATCACCGAGCCAGTTGTTGAGGTTGTCGGCGCGCGCATAGAAGAAGGCGCTCTTCTGGTCAGGCGAGCTCAGGCGTTTTTCGTAGTTGTCGAGCAGGTCGATGCCGCGCTGGAACTCCGACTCGCTGGAGGGAAACATCCAGCTGCGGTTATCGAAATTGAAGCGCGGCTCGGCCTGGGCCAGGTCGCCGTCTTCGGCGGACTGCGACTGCGAGCGGGCGAAGTCTTTGCGCAGCGCGCGGCTCATGTCACGCACCTGCACCAGCACGCCGAATTCCCAGTTGGGCATGTTGTCGAGCCACAGCCCTGGCGGGAAACGGTCGTTGGCGATGTAGCCACCGGGCTTGGTCAGCAGGGTGCTGGCGACAGTTTTGAGGGTTTCGACCGTGGTGTAGCCGGCGACCATCTGGCGGCCGTCGCGCTGGGCATCGAGCTGGGCGTTTTGCTGCACCTGGAACAGCGACGGCTCGCGGCTCCAGTACATGCCCAGCACCGCTGCCACCACCAGGTACACCACCACCACGCCGATCACCGCGCGGCTGAGCAACAGGGTTTTCCAGTAGCCGCGGGGGGCCTTGGCGGCAGCGGGCTCGGCGGCCGGGGCGGCCTGGGCTTTGCCTGTGCGTTTTTTCCAGTCCAGCATGGCGGGGTCCTTGTGCATTGGCATTCAACACGCTTCGACCGCGGCACCGCACTAAGGTGCGCCCGGCAAGCATCGCACGGCACTATAAAGCATCGTTTCCCCAGGCGCCGAACCGGAAACGACTTCTCGCACATTCGCGCACGGCGCCCACGCCGCTGGTCTCTTACTTTTCAGAAACATGACGTATGACACTAAAACGACCGTTCGCAACTGATAGCATAGAGCCATTACTCTATCCCGCGATCGGTTCTCATGGCCGTTTTCCCCGACAGCACCCAGGCCCGCCTGCAACGGCACTTTGCCCAACGGCTGGCTAATCAGGTCCGTGAGGTTCTGGCCTTGTGGCAGCAGATACGGGCAGCGCAACCGGGCAGCGGCACGCCGCTGACCGCGCTGGAAGCCGCCACCCAGCGGCTGGCGCGCAGCGCCGAGCGGCTGGAGCAAGTGGAGTACCTGTTGCTGGCCATGGCCCTGCTGCAAACCCTGCAGCGCGCGCGCCAGGCGCTGGCCCCGGAAGCCGAAACCCTCGCCGAACTCGACGGCCTGATGCACAAGCTGTCGCGCAGCGCGCTGCGCCACGACGACGTGCTCGCCCACACGCCACTGCCGCCAAGCCCGCACCCGCTGTACCTGCTACTGAAAAGCCCGCGCCAGGCCGAGCGCCTGGCGGACCAGTTGGAAACCTTCGGCGTGGCCGCCATGGCCCTGGCCAACCTCGCCAGCGCCGAAGCGGCGCTGTCCAGCCAGCCGCCTAGCGCGCTGCTGATCGACGTCGACTTCGAGGGGCCGCTGCAGGGGCTGGCCTTGGCCGGCGCACTGATGCCGCGCCTGCCAGCGGGCACGCCGGTGCTGTTCTATCGGTTCGAAGAGGCCGATACCGCGATCCGCCTGGCCGCGGTGCGCCAGGGCGGCAAGGCGTTCCTCAGCGCGGCGCTGGAAGCCCCGCGCCTGCTCGAAACCCTCGAAAGCCTGACCCACGTGGCCCGGCACAGCCCCTACCGGGTGCTGGTGATCGACGATTCCATCGCCCAGGCCATGCACACCGAACGCATGCTGGCCAACGCCGGCATCGACGCCCGCGCCCTGAGCGACCCGATGCAGGCCCTGGCGATGCTCGCCGAGTTCCAACCCGACCTGCTTGTGCTCGACCTCTACATGCCCCAGTGCAGCGGCCCCGAGCTGGCCCGGGTGATCCGCCAGAACGAACGCTACATGGGCCTGCCGATCATCTACCTGTCGGCCGAGCAAGACCTCGACAAACAGCTCGACGCGCTCACCGAGGGCGGCGACGACTTCCTGGTCAAGCCGGTGCGTTCGCGGCAGTTGATCACCACCGTGCGCAACCGCGCCGAACGCGCTCGCCAGCTCGGCGCGCGGATGGTCCGTGACAGCCTGACCGGGCTGTTCAACCACACGTACATCCTCCAGCAACTCGAAGACTGCATCGCCCGCGCCCGTGCCCACGGCCAGCCGCTGTGCTTCGCGATGCTCGACATCGACCACTTCAAGAAGGTTAACGACACCCACGGCCACCCCATGGGCGACCGGGTGATCAAAAGCCTGGCGTTGTTCCTTGGCCAGCGCCTGCGCCGCACCGACTTCATCGGCCGCTACGGTGGCGAGGAATTCGCCATCGTGATGCCCGCCACCGAGCTCGAAGCCGCCTGCCAGGTGCTGGACGACATCCGCCAGCGCTTCGCCGGCATCCTCTACCCGGCCGCGCCCCAGGAGCTGCGCTGCACCTTCAGCGCCGGGGTGGTGCAGATGAGCGAGGCCACCGACAGCCTGCTGCTGGCGGCGCTGGCCGACGAAGCCCTGTACCGGGCCAAGGCCCAAGGGCGCAACCAGGTGGTCGCGGCGGGTTGACGCTGGCCACCGGAAGATCTCTTAATCGGCACTTATAGAAGCCGCCGTTATCATGCGGCGGTTTCCTCGCTGCCGTAAGAGAGCCCCATGCGCCGTTTTTTCCTGTTCGTTGTACTGTTGTGCCTCGCCCTGCCCGCCAGCGCCGACCTGCTCGGTAGCCGCCCGGCCATCGGCCTGGGCGCACCGCTAGACAACAGCAGCCAGTTCCTGCCGGTCGAGCGCGCCTTCGAGCTCAGCCAGGCCGACAACGCCAACGGCGACATCACCCTGCGCTTCGTTGCCGCCGACGGCTACTACTTGTACCGGCACCGCTTTCAGTTCCACACCGAGCCCGCGGACGTGGCCCTCGGCACGGCGCAACTGCCTGCTGGCGAGCGCAAGCACGACGAATACTTCGGTGATGTCGAGGTGTACCACAACATCGTTGACGTCACCCTGCCACGCCCGGCCGCGGCCCAGGGCGCCTTCACCCTGGTGGTGGGCTATCAGGGCTGCGCCGACAAAGGCCTGTGCTACCCGCCACAAACGGTGCGGCTGAGCATTCCCGCCGCCACCGACAGCACGCCCAGCGCCGCCGCACCCGCAGCGCCCGCCACAGCCGCGGCAACCCCGGCCCCGGCGGCCTGGCGCTGGCAAGACCTCGCGCTGTTTTTCCTCGCCGGCCTGGGCCTGACCTTCACCCCCTGCGTGCTGCCGATGCTGCCGATCCTCTCGGGGGTGGTGCTGCGCGGCAAGGTTGGCGGCTGGCGCGGGTTTTCCCTGTCGCTTGCCTACGTGTTGCCGATGGCGCTGTGCTTCGCCGTGCTGGGGGCGCTGATGGGCGTGTTCGGCGCCGGCATGAACCTGCAGGCGCGGTTGCAATCGCCGTGGGTGCTGGTGCCGTTTTCGCTGTTCTTCGTGGCCTTCGCCCTGGCGATGTTCGGCCTGTTCGAGCTGCGCCTGCCGCGGGCGCTCAACGACCGCCTCGACGCCCTGGCCAACCGCACCGAGGGCGGCTCGCTACTGGGCGCGGCGGTGCTCGGGGTGCTGTCCAGCCTGCTGGTATCGCCCTGCGTTTCAGCGCCGCTGGCGGGCGCCTTGTTGTACATCAGCGCCAGCGGCGACGCGCTGGGCGGTGGCCTCAAGCTATTGGCACTGGGCCTGGGCATGGGCACGCCGCTGCTGGTGGTGGGCACCGGCGGCGCGGCGCTGCTGCCGAAAAGCGGCGCCTGGATGAACACCGTCAAGCATGGCATCGGCGTGTTGCTGCTGGCGGTAGCGATCGCGCTGTTGGCGCGGGTGCTCCCAGGGCCGGCCACGTTGCTGCTGGCCGGCTGCCTGGCGGTGGGCACGGGGCTGTTTCTCGGCGCGCTGGAGCTACAGCCCAAGGCGCCGCGCCAACGCCTGGCGCAGCTGCTCGGCCTGTTGCTGCTGTGCTACGGCTTGGCCAGTTGGGTCGGTGCCCTGCAGGGCAACGGCAACCCGTTGCAACCGCTGGCGGCCAGCCCGGGCAACGGCGCGGCGCCGGCCAGCGCCGGGCAGGCCTGGCAAACCGTGAGCAGCAGCGCCGAGCTGAGCGCCGCCCTCGCCGCCGCCACGCAAGCCGGCCAGCCCGTGGTGCTCGACTGGTACGCCGACTGGTGCATCAGTTGCAAGGTGATCGAGCACGAGGTGCTGCCCGATGCTACCGTCACTGGCAAGCTGGCGGGCTTCAGCCGCATCCGCTTCGACATGACCGCCAGCAACGACGACCAACGCCGCTTGCTCGACCGCTACACGCTGTTCGGCCCGCCGGCGATCCTGTTCTTCGACGCCCAGGGCCGCGAGCAGAAACACGCGCGGGTGGTGGGTGAAACGACCGCGGCGCAATTTGCCGCGATCATCCCGCAATCAGCGCCTGTGCAGCGTTGAGCCGAGAAAATCGCGATACAGTGAAGTTTCGGTAAACATGCAGGCTACTTCGGCAAACTGGACATTACCTAGCGTTTTCCGGCATAGTCGCCCAGCGTCGAACAACAACCAACGCCAAAGGAACGCCATGTTGCCTAAATCGGCCCTTGCCCTACCTGGGCGTCGGTTTTTGCCCACCGGCCCGCTCACCTACGTGACGCATTGCCGCCCGTGAGCATCCCACTGTTCGATGCGCGCGTTTCCACCGCTTCATTCGCGTGCGATCACGGACTTATTCGCGCCAGCTTGGCCAAGCCCTTCGGGCCCCGTGCTGGCTTGCGGCCCTGACCTACGGCGGGCCGCGCGCAATGCTTGCAACCTATGCCTTGAAACCCCTGAACATCCTTGGGAGTTGATGATTAATGGATATTCGTAAAGTCAAAAAACTGATCGAGCTGCTGGAAGAGTCCGGCATCGACGAACTGGAGATCAAGGAAGGCGAGGAATCCGTACGGATCAGCCGCCACAGCAAGGCCCCCGCACAGCAGTACTACGCCGCCCCCGCGCCTTACGCCGCACCGGCCGCCGCCCCTGCTCCGGCTGCCGCGCCTGCCGCTGCCGCCCCGGCCGCGCCTGCCGAAGCCAAGCTCAACGGCACCGTGGCACGCTCGCCGATGGTCGGTACCTTCTACCGCAAGCCATCGCCAACCTCGCCGAACTTCGCTGAAGTGGGCCAGGTGGTGAAGAAGGGCGACACCCTGTGCATCGTCGAAGCCATGAAGATGATGAACCACATCGAAGCCGAAACCAGTGGCACCATCGAGTCCATCCTGGTTGAAGACGGCCAGCCGGTTGAGTTCGACCAGCCGCTGTTCACCATCGTTTGATCCGCGGAGAGCCTACGATGTTGGAAAAAGTACTTATCGCCAACCGCGGTGAGATCGCCCTGCGGATCCTGCGTGCCTGTAAAGAACTGGGCATCAAGACCGTTGCCGTGCACTCCACGGCCGACCGCGAGCTGATGCACCTGGGCCTGGCCGACGAGTCGGTCTGCATCGGCCCGGCGCCCTCCCCGAAATCGTACCTGCACATCCCGGCGATCATCGCAGCCGCTGAAGTGACTGGCGCCACCGCCATTCACCCGGGCTACGGCTTCCTCGCCGAGAACGCCGATTTCGCCGAACAGGTCGAAAAATCCGGCTTCGCCTTCATTGGCCCAAAAGCTGACACCATTCGCCTGATGGGCGACAAGGTATCGGCCAAGGACGCCATGAAAGCCGCTGGCGTACCGACCGTGCCCGGTTCCGACGGCCCACTGCCCGAAGACGAAGCCGAAGCCCTGCGGATCGCCCGCGAAGTGGGCTACCCGGTGATCATCAAGGCCGCTGGCGGCGGTGGTGGCCGTGGTATGCGCGTGGTGCACAAGGAAGAGGACCTCATCGCCTCGGCCAAGCTCACCCGCACCGAAGCTGGCGCTGCCTTCGGCAACCCGATGGTGTACCTCGAGAAGTTCCTGACCAACCCACGCCACGTGGAAGTGCAGGTGCTTTCCGATGGCCAGGGTAACGCCGTGCACCTGGGTGACCGCGACTGCTCGCTGCAGCGCCGCCACCAGAAGGTACTCGAGGAAGCACCGGCCCCAGGCATCGACGAAACCGCCCGCCAGGAAGTGTTCGCCCGCTGCGTGCGCGCGTGCATCGAAATCGGCTACCGCGGTGCCGGCACCTTCGAGTTCCTGTACGAGAACGGCCGCTTCTACTTCATCGAGATGAACACCCGCGTGCAGGTGGAGCATCCGGTGTCGGAGATGATCACGGGCATCGACATCGTCAAGGAAATGCTCAGCATTGCCGCCGGCAACAAGCTGTCGTTCACCCAGGACGAAGTCCAGTTCCGCGGCCACGCCCTGGAATGCCGGATCAACGCCGAAGACCCACGCACCTTCATTCCTAGCCCCGGTACCGTGAAACACTTCCACGCACCGGGCGGCAATGGCGTGCGCGTCGACTCGCACCTGTACAGCGGCTACGCGGTTCCACCGAACTACGACTCGCTGATCGGCAAGCTGATCACCTACGGCAACAGCCGTGAAGAAGCCATGGCGCGCATGCGCAATGCGCTGGATGAAATCGTTGTCGACGGGATCAAAACCAATATCCCGCTGCACCGCGACCTCACCCGCGACCCAGGCTTCTGCAAGGGTGGTGTGAACATCCATTACCTGGAGCACCTGCTGGCTGACATGAAAGCCAACAGCTGATTCGAGGCAGGATGTTGAAAGCCCCGGCCCGCTCAAGCGGCCCGGGGCTTTTTTATGTGCCCATGCCGAGGGCCCTTCGCCCGGCATAGCCGGCCTCCCACGGGGTCTGTGTTGCTTCCAAAATCAATGGCTTACACAAAACTGGCGAGAGGCCCTGGAACCCCCTACCCCTTCCTCCGCCCCGGCATCTCAATCCCATGCTCATTCACCCGCCGGTACAGCGTGGCCCGGGAGATCCCCAGCGCCTGCGCCGCAGCCACGGGCTTCCAGCGGTGGCGCACCAGCGCATCGAGCAGCAGTTGGCGTTCCGGGTTCACCGCTTGCGCCGCGCCGGGCGCCGGGGCTTGGCCGCGCACGTCGGCGGGCAGGTCTTGCCACTGCACGGTGGAGCCACCACTGACCGCGCAGGCGTAGCGCAGGGCCATGCGCAGCTGGCGCAAGTTGCCCGGCCAGGGGTAGCCCAGCAGGCATTCCAGCGCCGGCCCACTGAGCTGGCCGATCACCCCACAAGCCTTGGCTTCTTCAGCCAGCACCTGGTTGATCAGCGCCAGCCGGTCGCTGCGCTCGCGCAGCGGCGGCAGTTCGAAGCGGGCGTTGCCCAGGCGGAAGTACAGGTCTTCGCGAAAACGCCCTTCGGCCACGGCCAGTTGCAGGTCGCGGTGGGTGGCGCAGACCACGTGCAAATCCACCCGCTGGCGCTGCGCCGCGCCCAGCGGCGCCACTTCACCGTCGGCCAATACCCGCAGCAGGCGGGTTTGCAGCCCCAGCGGCATGTCGCCGATTTCATCGAGGAACAGCGTGCCGCCGTCTGCCTGCTGCAGCAGCCCGAGCATGCCCTTGCCGCGGGCGCCGGTGAAGGCCCCCGGGGCGTAGCCGAACAGCTCGCTTTCGATCAGGGTTTCCGGAATCGCCGCGCAGTTCAGCGCCACGAACGGCCCGTGCCGGCGCGCGCTGAGGGCATGCAGTTGGCGGGCGAACACTTCTTTGCCGGCGCCGGTTTCGCCCTGTACCAGCACCGGCAGGTGGCAGTCCTTGACCCGCACCGCCAGGCGCAGTTGCTCGGTGATGCGCGTGTCTATCTGGGCGGCGGCATCCCGCGCCAGCGCCGCCGGCGGGCGCTTGCGCCGCGGCGAGCTGACCCGCACATGCAGCGCGCCGTCGCCCGGCCAGGCCAACGGCTGGGCGGATTCATCGGCCAGCGCGGCCAAGTGCTCCATGCTGAACACCTCCCCCACGTGCTCAGGCAAGTGCCCAAGCTGGCGCACCAACGCCTGGCGCGCACCGCTGTTCAGCGCCAACAGGCGGCCGTCGCCGTCCCAGGCCAGCAACAGGTCGGGTTGGCTGTCGACATAGCCCGGCGCGCGGTGGGCGCGCAGCACCCAATGGCCCTGGGCGCTGTGCATGAAAAAGGCGTTTTCGATCTGCCGCGCGCTCTGCGCGACCATGTGGCGGATCAACGACTGGCTGCGGCGGTCATCGGGGGACTGCAACGCAGACACATCCAGCACCCCCAGCAACTCGCCCTGGGGGTCGAACACCGGTGCCGCTGAGCAGGTCAGGCCAATAAAGGCAGCGCGGTAGTGGTCGCGCTTGTGCACCGTGGCCGCCGTGCGGTGGGTGAGCACCGCGGCCACCCCGCAGGTGCCCTCCTCGCCTTCATCCCAGCAGGTGCCCAGGTACAGGCCAGCACGCCGGCAGTCGCCGCGGATGGCCGGCTCCACCTCATAGTCGATGGTGCACCCCTGGGCGTCGGTGAGCATCACGCAGTAATCGGCGCCGCGCACCTGGCCGTGCAGGCGGGCGACTTCGTCACGGGCAATACGCAGAAACAATTCAGAACGTTCACGGCACTCGTCGAGCATCACCTGAGAGAGGATGCGCGGGCCTTGTAGCGAGGCAGGGTCCAGATGGTGCTGCTCCATCGAGCGGCGCCAGGAATCGAGAATCAGATGGGGCACGGGCACGGTGGGCTGCCGGCCGGCGTTACGCAGCACCCGGCTGACTACGTCCACGTGGGCCTTAGAGTTCGCGGCAAGCATGGTGGCCTCCGTCTCCGGCATTTTATTGTTGTGCCTTTGATATAGCCCCCAATGCCAGCCACCACAACCCACGCCAGCCCGGCGGTCGCGCTGAGACGTCGCGTCTCAGGGTCTCGCCCGCCGCGGCGCCAGGGCGGGACTGCGCGTCTCAGCGCAGCGCCCGGCGCGCCTCGCGGCTGAAACCCGCCAACCCTCTACAGCGGCCCCCGCGGCGATTTCGCGCCGGCTTGGCATCGCCATTGCTCAGGCATTGCCCAGAACAATAACGCGAGGCACGCCATGACCGTGACCGTAGGCATCATCGCCAACCCGGCGTCCGGCCGCGACCTGCGCCGGCTCACTGCCCAGGCCGGGCTGCATTCGAGCACCGACAAGGCCAACGCCATCCAGCGCCTGCTCGGCGCCTTTGCCGTGACCGGGGTAGAGCGGGTGCTGCTGCCCACCGACATGACCGGCATCGCCGCCGCCGTGCTCAAGGCCAGCAGCGGCGCCCAAGCCCGCGCGGCGCGCTGGCCGCAGCTGGAGTTTCTTGACTTCCCCCTTAGCCAGACGGTGGCCGACACCCGCCAAGCGGCGCGGCTGATGGTCGCCCGCGGGGTGAACCTGATCGCCGTGCTCGGCGGCGACGGCACCCACAAGGCGGTCGCCGCCGAGGCCGGCCAGGTGCCACTGCTGGCGCTGTCGACCGGCACCAACAATGCCTTCCCCGAACTGCGTGAAACCACCACCGCCGGCCTGGCCGGCGGCCTCTGCGCCAGCGGCCGCATTCCGCCCAGCGTCGGCCTGCGGCAGAACAAGCGGCTGCTGGTCACGGTGCCTGAGCAAGACCTCTGCGAATGCGCGCTGGTCGACGTCGCGGTGTCACCGCGCACCTTCATCGGTGCCCGCGCGCTGTCGCGCAGCGAAGACCTCGCCCAGGTGTTCGTGACCTTCGGCGAGCCCCACGCGATCGGCCTGAGCGCCCTCGCCGGGCTCTGGTGCCCGGTATCGCGCCAGGCCGAACACGGCGCCTGGCTGCAACTGGGCGAGGGTAGCGCACACACCTTGCACGCGCCCCTCGCGCCCGGGGTGATCCAGGCCTGTGGCATTCGCGCCTGGGGCCCGTTACCACCCGGCCAGCCCCAGCCGTTGGTACTACCACGCGGCACCCTCGCCCTGGACGGCGAGCGCGAGATCGAGTTTTCCGACCACGACCACCCGCAGGTCACCCTCGACCGGCACGGCCCGCTGAGCATCGACGTGGAGGCCGCCCTGGCCTATGCCGCGCGCGAACGCCTGCTGGCCATGCCGCTCACCTTTACCCGTTGAGACACACCAGGAGAACAACAAGATGTCCACTGAACTGACCCGTGACCAACTGCTGCACGCCTACAAGGTGATGCGCACCATCCGCGCCTTCGAAGAGCGCCTGCACACCGAGTTCGCCACCGGCGAAATCCCCGGCTTCGTGCACCTGTATGCTGGCGAAGAGGCCTCCGCCGCCGGGGTGATGGCCCACCTCGACGACCTCGACTGCATCGCCTCCACCCACCGCGGCCACGGCCACTGCATCGCCAAGGGCGTAGACGTGTACGGCATGATGGCCGAAATCTACGGCAAGAAAACCGGCGTATGCGGCGGCAAGGGCGGCTCGATGCACATCGCCGACCTCGACAAGGGCATGCTCGGCGCCAACGGTATCGTCGGTGCTGGCGCGCCGCTGGCCGCCGGCGCCGCGCTGGCGGCCAAGCTCAAGGGCAACGGCCGGGTCGCGGTGGTGTTCTTCGGCGACGGTGGCTCGAACGAGGGCGCGGTGTTCGAGGCGATGAACCTGGCCTCGATCATGAACCTGCCGTGCCTGTTCATTGCCGAGAACAACGGCTACGCCGAAGCCACGGCGTCGAAATGGTCCGTGGCCTGCGACCACATCGCCGACCGCGCAGTGGGCTTCGGCATGCCCGGGGTGACGGTGGACGGCTTTGATTTCTTCGCCGTGCACGAAGCCGCCGGCGAGGCGGTCAAGCGCGCCCGCGCCGGTGAAGGCCCAACGCTGATCGAAGTGAAGCTCAGCCGCTACTACGGCCACTTCGAGGGTGATGCGCAAACCTACCGGGCCCCGGACGAAGTGAAGAACATCCGCGAAACCCGCGATTGCCTGATGCAGTTCCGCGAGCGCACCACCCGCGCCGGCCAACTCACCACCGCGCAGCTCGATGAAATCGACCAGCAGGTCGACAAGACCATCGAAGACGCCGTGCGCCGCGCCAAGGCCGACCCCAAGCCGACCGCCGCCGACCTGCTCACCGACGTTTACGTCGAATACGCCGCCTAAGGCCCAAGTACAATAAAGGGAGAACCACCATGGCCCGTAAAATCAGCTACCAGCAAGCCATCAATGAAGCCTTGGCGCAGGAAATGCGCCGTGACGAAAGCGTGTTCATCATCGGCGAAGACGTTGCCGGCGGCGCCGGCGCGCCGGGCGAGCAAGACGCCTGGGGCGGCGTACTCGGGGTGACCAAAGGCCTCTACCCGCAATTCCCTGGGCGCGTGCTCGACGCCCCGCTGTCGGAAATCGGCTACGTCGGCGCGGCGGTAGGCGCCGCGACCCAGGGCATGCGCCCAGTGTGCGAACTGATGTTCGTCGATTTCGCCGGCTGCTGCCTGGACCAGATCCTCAACCAGGCGGCGAAATTCCGCTACATGTTCGGCGGCAAGGCGCGCACCCCGCTGGTGATGCGCACCATGGTCGGCGCCGGCCTGCGCGCCGCGGCGCAGCACTCGCAGATGCTCACCGCGCTGTGGACGCACATCCCCGGCCTGAAGGTGGTCTGCCCGTCCTCGCCGTACGAGGCCAAGGGGCTGTTGATCCAGGCCATCCGCGACGACGACCCGGTGATCTTCTGCGAGCACAAACTGCTCTACAGCATGCAGGGCGAGGTGCCAGAAGAGAGCTACACCATCCCCTTCGGCGAAGCGAACTTCCTGCGTGACGGCGACGACGTGACCCTGGTGACCTACGGCCGCATGGTCCACCTGGCCATGGACGCCGCCGCCAGCCTGGCCAAGCAAGGCATCAGCTGCGAGGTGATCGACCTGCGCACCACCAGCCCGCTGGATGAAGACAGCATCCTCGAGAGCGTGGAAAAAACCGGCCGCCTGGTGGTGATCGACGAAGCCAACCCACGTTGCTCGATGGCCACCGACATCAGCGCGCTGGTGGCGCAAAAAGCCTTCGACGCGCTCAAGGCGCCGATCGAGATGGTCACCGCGCCGCACACCCCGGTGCCGTTCTCCGATGCCCTGGAAGACCTGTACATCCCCTCGGCGGCCAAGATCGAGGCGGCGGTGCGGAAAATCACCGAGAAGAGGAAGGCTGCATGAGCCAAATCCATACCCTGACCATGCCCAAATGGGGCCTGTCGATGAAAGAGGGCCGGGTCGACACCTGGCTCAAGGAGGCCGGCGCCACCATCGCCAAGGGCGATGACCTGCTCGATGTGGAAACCGACAAGATTTCCAGCAGCGTCGAGGCGCCGTTTTCCGGCGTGCTGCGCCGGCAGGTGGCGAACCAAGACGAAACCCTGCCGGTGGGCGCGTTGCTCGGCATCGTGGTCGACGGCGAGGCCAGCGAGGAAGAGATAGACGCCGTGGTGGCGCAGTTTCTCGCAGGCTTCACGCCCGACAGCGACGATGCCGCCGCCAGCGGCCCGGCGCCGCAGAAGGCCGAGGTTGGCGGGCGCCTGCTGCGCTACTTCGACCTCGGCGAAGGCGGCACCCCGCTGGTGCTGGTGCACGGCTTTGGCGGCGACCTGAACAACTGGCTGTTCAACCAGCCGGCGCTGGCGCAACAGCGGCGGGTGATCGCCCTGGACCTGCCCGGCCACGGCGAAAGCGCCAAGGCTTTGCAGCAGGGCACGCTGGATGAGCTCAGCGGCGCGGTGCTGGCCCTGCTCGATCACCTCGATGTCGCCAAGGCGCACCTGGCCGGGCACTCCATGGGCGGCGCGGTCAGCCTCAACCTGGCCGCCCACGCGCCCGAACGGGTGGCCTCGCTGGTGCTGATCGCCAGTGCCGGGTTGGGCGAGCAGATCAACGGCGATTACCTGCAAGGGTTCACCGCCGCCAGCAACCGCAACGCCCTGAAGCCGCAACTGGCGCAGTTGTTCTCAGACCCCGGGCGGGTGACCCGGCAAATGCTCGAAGACATGCTCAAGTACAAGCGCCTCGAGGGGGTGGGCACGGCCCTGAGTACCCTGGCCACGGCGATGGCCGACGGCAGCCGCCAGCGCTTTGCCCTGCGCGACACCGTGGGCACGGTGCCCACGCTGGTGATCTGGGGCGAGAATGACCAGATCATCCCGGCGGCCCACGCCCAGGGGCTCAATGCCACCAAGATAACGGTGCTGCCGGGCCAGGGGCACATGGTGCAGATGGAGGCCGCAGAGCAGGTGAACGGCTTGATCGAGGCGTTTATCGGCGGGCTTTGAAGTGCGCTCAGGGGCCCTTCGCTCGGCGTAACCGGAATGCCGGCTGCGCCAGGCGAAGGGGCCCAGATCCTGCCCACCAAACCCGAACCCTGGTGTAAACTGCGGCGCTTTGATTCCCGAGGTGCCCGCCATGCCCTGGCTGCAAGTCCGTCTGGCCATCGGCCCAGAACAAGCCGAAACCTACGAAGACGCCCTGCTGGCCATCGGCGCGGTGTCGGTGACCTTCATGGACGCCGAAGACCAGCCCATCTTCGAGCCAGAGCTGAACACCACCCCGCTGTGGTCGCACACCCACCTGCTGGCGCTGTTCGAGGCCGACACCGAGGCCGAGGCGGTGTTCGCCCACCTGCAACTGATGACCGAAGCGGCGCTGCCCGAGCACCACGCCGAGGTGATCGCAGACCAAGACTGGGAACGCAGCTGGATGGACAACTTCCACCCCATGCGCTTCGGCCAGCGGCTGTGGATCGTCCCCAGTTGGCATGAGGCGCCCGAGCCGGGCGCGGTCAACCTGCTGCTCGACCCCGGCCTGGCGTTCGGCACCGGCACCCACCCCACCACCGCGCTGTGCCTCGAATGGCTCGACGGCCAGGCCCTGGGCGGGCAACAGGTGCTCGACTTCGGCTGCGGCTCGGGCATCCTGGCGATCGCCGCGCTGCTGCTCGGCGCCCGTGAAGCGGTGGGCACCGACATCGACGTACAAGCCCTCGAAGCCTCGCGTGACAACGCCGAGCGCAACGGCATCGCGCCAGAACGCTTCCCGGTGTACCTGCCCGAGCAGATGCCAGCGATGCAGGCCGACGTACTGATGGCCAACATCCTGGCGGGCCCGTTGGTCGCCCTGGCGCCGCAACTGCAAACCCTGGTGCGCCCGAACGGCTTGCTGGTGCTGTCGGGGATCCTCGCCGAACAAGGCGAAGAAGTGGCCCAGGCCTATGCCGCGGCCTTCGACCTCGACCCGATCGCCGAACGCGACGGCTGGGTACGCATCAGTGGCCGCCGCCGCCCATAAGGCCTAAAATGCCCCCCTGCTCGAACCGGAACCGCGCATGACCGACAGCTTCGTCACCCAGTGCCCACATTGCCAAACGCGCTTTCGCGTGAGCTACAACCAGCTCGGCGCGGCGCGGGGGGCGGTGCGCTGCGGTGCCTGCAAGCAGGTGTTCAACGCCGCCCGCCAGTTGCTCGAGCAGAGCGCCGCCGAACAGGCCCAGGCCGCGGTGGCCGCCCCGGCCCCGACCGAAGCCCCGGCGCCTGGCGTTGCGCCCGCGGCGCTGGCCGAGGCGCCCACCTGGCAGCCCACCGAGCCGACCCACGCCCCGCGCGCACCCATGAGCCTGCGCGAATGGCAAGCCGCCCAGCTCGACGCGATGGACCTCGACAGCGAACTGGCGCGCCTCGAGCGCCGCGCGCCGGCCCAGGCCAGCGGCACCACCCATGCCCTCAGCGCCAGCCGCGATAGCCACGACGAGCACTGGCCCGACGAGCACTTCGGCGACCACACCGGCGCTGAGCACGGCGCCACCGAGGCGATTGCAGCCGAGGAAGCCGACGAGCCGGCGTACGCGGAGCCCACCGAAGCCCAGCGTGAAGAACCACGCCTGGCCCCGAGCGACCCGCTCGAAGACCTCGACGCGCCGTTGCGCCCAGCACCCCGCGAGCGCCGCCAGGCCCTGCACACCGAGCCTGAGCATGGCCCCGCGGATGACGACGACGAAGCCACCGCCGCGCCGCGCGCCGGCCGCGCCACCAGCCGCGAGCGCACCGAGCCGAACCTGCGCGACAGCCACCTGCTCGACCTCGAAGACGACCCGCTGCAACTGCAATGGCAGCGCAGCCGCTCATCGGCCGGCAAGCGGGTGCTGTGGGGGCTGTTGTCGCTGCTGGCGGCGCTGGCCCTGCTTGGCCAGTACTGCTACTACAACTTTGAGCAGTTGGCCCGCCAGGACCAATACCGCCCCTGGTTCCAGGCGCTCTGCCCGGTGGTCGGCTGCACCTTGCCGTCGAAGGTCGCGGTGGGCCTGATCAAAAGCAGCAACCTGGTGGTGCGCAGCCACCCGGACTTCGCCGGCGCGCTGGTGGTCGATGCGATCATCTACAACCGCGCGGGGTTCTCGCAGCCCTTCCCGATGCTCGAGTTGCGCTTCGCCGACGTCAACGGCCAGCTGATCGCCAGCCGCCGCTTCAAGCCCGCCGAATACCTCGGCGGGGACTTGGCCGGACAAACGGAAATGCCGCCGCAAACACCGATTCACATCGCCCTGGATATTCTCGACCCAGGCCCGCGGGCGGTGAATTACAGCCTGTCGTTCCGCTCGCCGGAATAGCACACCCCCGGCGCTGCGCTTCGAACGGTTTTTGCATAAGCCCACAGCTGTTCAGATTTTATCCAGATTCATCTTTATCCGGTCATCGAGAGCGGGTATTATGCCCTCCCTTTTTCGAACCTTAGGCTTCGTACGAATCCGGCCTTACCACAGGTAAACCTATGTCGGCGGTACGCATCGGCCCCTATACAGTGCCCAATGGTTTGGTCCTTGCCCCGATGGCAGGGGTCACTGACCAGCCCTTTCGTCAGCTTTGCCGGCGCATGGGCGCGGGGCTGGTAGTGTCCGAGATGGTCAGCAGTGACCCAGCCCTGTGGAACAGCCGCAAGTCGAGCCTGCGCCGCATCCATGAGGGCGACCCCGAGCCGCGTTCGGTACAGATCGCCGGGGGCGACCCGCAGATGCTCGCCGATGCCGCCCGCGCCAACGTCGCCGCGGGCGCGCAGATCATCGACATCAACATGGGTTGCCCGGCGAAAAAGGTATGTAACAAGGCGGCTGGCTCCGCCCTGCTCAAGGACCAAGCCCTGGTGGCCGACATCCTCGACGCCGTGGTTGCCGCGGTGAGCGTGCCGGTCACCCTGAAGATTCGCACCGGTTGGGACCGCGACAACCGCAATGGCACCACCATTGCGCGCATCGCCGAGCAAGCCGGTATCAGCGCACTGGCGGTCCATGGCCGCACGCGCGCCGACCTGTACACCGGCGACGCCGAGTACGACACCATCGCCGCGATCAAGCAGGCGGTGTCGATCCCGGTGTTCGCCAACGGCGACATTACCTCGCCGCACAAGGCCCGCCACGTACTGAACGTGACCGGCGCCGACGGCCTCCTGATCGGCCGGGCCGCCCAAGGGCGGCCCTGGATCTTCCGGGAAGTCGAGCACTACCTGCGCACCGGTGAAACACTCCCGGCGCCAGGGCTGGAAGAAGTGGAACGGATTCTGCTGGAGCACCTGGCCGCGCTGCATGCCTTTTATGGCGATGTGATGGGCGTACGCATCGCCCGCAAGCACGTGGGCTGGTATCTGGCCACGTTGCCGGGCGCCCGGGATTTTCGTGCCCGCTTCAATCAGCTGACAGATAAGCACGCGCAATGCGCCAACGTTCGCGAGTTCTTCGGCGAACGCTACGAGAGCCTTGAAAAAGGGGACGAAGAGGAAGTGGCCGCATGACGATGATGACCGAGACTTTAGTGAGTGGAACAACGCCCGTGAGCGACAACGTCAACCTCAAGCAGCACCTGATCACGCCCAGTGAAGAGGGGCAGACCCTGCGCGGGAGCGTCGAAAAGGCGCTGCACAACTACTTTGCGCACCTCGAAGGGGCAACGGTCACGGACGTTTACAACCTGGTGCTCTCCGAAGTCGAGGCGCCCCTGCTCGAAACCGTGATGAACTACGTCAAGGGCAACCAGACCAAAGCCAGCGAGATGCTCGGCCTGAACCGCGGCACGCTGCGCAAGAAGCTCAAGCAGTACGACCTGCTCTAGCGCAAGAGAGATTCCGAAAAGGCGACGGCCCTGGGCCCGTCGCCTTTTTTGCTAAACGCTCTGAATGGAACCTGAAATGACCGACCAGACCACCCGCCTGCCGATTCGCCGCGCGCTGATCAGCGTGTCCGACAAAACCGGTATCCTCGAGTTCGCCCGCGAGCTGGAAGCCCTTGGTGTCGAGATTCTCTCCACCGGCGGCACCTTCAAGCTGCTGCGCGACAACGCCATCGCCGCGGTCGAAGTGGCCGACTACACCGGCTTCCCGGAAATGATGGACGGCCGGGTGAAAACCCTGCACCCGAAGATCCACGGCGGCATCCTCGGCCGGCGCGGCACTGACGACGCCATCATGGGCGAACACGGCATCCGCCCGATCGACCTGGTCGCGGTAAACCTCTACCCGTTCGAAGCCACCGTGGCCAAGCCCGGTTGCGACCTGCCGACCGCCATCGAGAACATCGACATCGGCGGCCCGACCATGGTCCGCTCGGCGGCCAAGAACCACAAAGACGTGGCCATCGTGGTCAACGCCAGCGACTACGCCGGCGTGATCGAAGGCCTGAAGGCCGGCGGCCTGACCTACGCCCAGCGCTTCGACCTGATGCTCAAGGCGTTCGAGCACACCGCCGCCTACGACGGCATGATCGCCAACTACTTCGGCACCGTTGACCAGGCCGCCAGCACCCTGGCCACCGAAGGCCGCGGTGAATTCCCGCGCACCTTCAACAGCCAGTTCATCAAGGCCCAGGAAATGCGCTACGGCGAGAACCCGCACCAGAGCGCGGCGTTCTATGTCGAAGCCAAGCCTGCCGAAGCCGGCATCGCCACCGCGGTGCAGCTGCAGGGCAAAGAGCTGTCGTACAACAACGTGGCCGACACCGACGCCGCGCTGGAATGCGTGAAAAGCTTCACCAAGCCGGCCTGCGTGATCGTCAAGCACGCCAACCCGTGCGGCGTGGCCGTGTGCCCAGACGCCGAAGGCGGCATCCGCCAAGCCTACGAGCTGGCCTACGCCACCGACACCGAATCGGCCTTCGGCGGCATCATTGCCTTCAACCGCGAGCTGGACGCCGCCACCGCCAAGGCGATCGTCGAGCGCCAGTTCGTCGAAGTGATCATCGCCCCCAGCGTAAGCGAAGAAGCCCGCGCCGTGGTGGCGGCCAAAGCCAACGTGCGCCTGCTCGCCTGCGGCCAGTGGGGCAGCGAACGTGCCGCCGCCTGGGACTACAAGCGCGTCAACGGCGGCCTGCTGGTACAAAGCCGCGACATCGGCATGATCGGCGCCGACGACCTCAAGGTGGTCACCGCCCGCGCCCCGAGCGAACAGGAAATCCACGACCTGGTGTTTGCCTGGAAGGTCGCCAAGTTCGTCAAGTCCAACGCCATCGTCTACGCTCGCAACCGCCAGACCATCGGTGTAGGCGCTGGCCAGATGAGCCGGGTGAACTCCGCGCGCATCGCCGCGATCAAGGCCGAGCACGCCGGTTTGCAGGTTGAAGGCGCGGTAATGGCCTCCGACGCGTTCTTCCCGTTCCGCGACGGCATCGACAACGCCGCCAAGGCCGGTATCCGCGCGGTGATTCAACCGGGTGGGTCGATGCGTGATGCCGAGGTGATTGCCGCCGCTGATGAAGCCGGTATTGCCATGGTGTTCACCGGCATGCGCCACTTCCGGCACTAAATCCGGCCGCACTGGCGCGGGCATCTGCTGCGTTGGGGCCGCTTCCTGAAATGCTCATTGCCAACAGGCAACTGCGCTTTCAGAAAACGGCCCCGCCTTGCATCTACCCACGCCATTGCGACCTCATACGGCGCAGCCCGTACCCAGATTCAGGAATCCGAACATGAAAGTACTGATCATCGGCAGCGGCGGGCGTGAACACGCCCTGGCCTGGAAAGTCGCCCAGGACCCTCGCATCGAGAAGGTCTACGTCGCCCCGGGCAACGCTGGCACCGCCACCGAAGCCAAGTGCGAGAACGTCGCCATCGACGTGCTGGCCCTCGAACAACTGGCCGACTTCGCCGCGCAGAACGTGCAACTGACCATCGTCGGCCCCGAGGCGCCGCTGGTGGCCGGTGTGGTCGACCTGTTCCGCCAGCGCGGCCTGGACTGCTTCGGCCCCACCGCCGGTGCGGCCCAGCTCGAAGGCTCGAAAGCCTTCACCAAGGACTTCCTCGCCCGCCACGCCATCCCCACCGCCGCCTACCAGAACTTCACCGAGGTCGAGCCAGCCCTGGCCTACCTGCGTGAACAAGGCGCGCCGATCGTGATCAAGGCCGACGGCCTGGCGGCCGGCAAGGGCGTGATCGTCGCCATGACCCTCGCCGAGGCCGAAGCCGCGGTGCGCGACATGCTCGCTGGCAACGCGTTCGGTGATGCCGGTTCGCGGGTGGTGATCGAGGAATTCCTCGACGGCGAAGAAGCCAGCTTCATCGTGATGGTCGACGGCGACAACGTGCTGCCGATGGCCACCAGCCAGGACCACAAGCGCGTGGGCGACGCCGACACCGGCCCGAACACCGGCGGCATGGGTGCTTATTCGCCCGCCCCGGTGGTCACCGACGCCGTGCACCAGCGGGTGATGGAACAGGTGATCATGCCCACCGTGCGTGGCATGGCCAGCGAAGGCAACGTGTACACCGGCTTCCTGTATGCCGGGCTGATGATCGATAGCGCCGGTAACCCGAAGGTGATCGAGTTCAACTGCCGCTTCGGCGACCCGGAAACCCAGCCGGTGATGCTGCGCCTGCAGTCCAGCCTGGTGCTGCTGGTGGAAGCCGCCCTGGCCAAGGCCCTGAACAAGATCGAAGCCCAGTGGGACCCACGCCCGAGCCTGGGCGTGGTGCTGGCCGCCGGCGGCTACCCGGGCGACTACGCCAAGGGCGACGCCATCAGCGGCCTGGCCGATGCCGCCCAGCTCGACGGCAAAGTATTCCATGCCGGCACCACCCTGAACGGCAGCGATGTGGTCACCGCCGGCGGCCGCGTACTGTGCGCCACCGCCCTGGGGGCTACCGTGCTCGAGGCCCAGCAGCAAGCCTACGCCCTGGCGGCGCGGGTGAACTGGAACGGCGCGTTCTATCGCAAGGACATCGGCTACCGCGCCATTGCCCGTGAGCAGGGGCTGAGCTGACGCCCAGCCTGCCGCCCGGCGGGAAAGCCCCGGCTTTGCGGGGTTTTGCGCCGGGCCAGGCACCTGCTGGAGCAGGCGTGGTTATACTGTAGCGATCTACTCGACAAGGATTTCTCCGTGCTGCGGCCCAGGATTGCCCTGTTACTGCTGACCACCCTGCTCTGTTGGGCCGGCCTGCCCGCGGCACGCGCCGACACTGGCAGCGGTTGGCTAACGTTGGTCGACGACCAGGGCAGCCTGCAACTGAACGACGTGCGCTCCGACCGCTACCAGAACCAGTTCGCCCCGCTGGACCTGCGCCAGCTCAACGCCGCCCCCCCACAAAGCGCCCTGTGGCTGCACTACCGCCTGCCACCGATGCGCCATGAACAACTGCTACGGCTGTTCGCCCCCGACCTCGCCCGCCTCGACCTTTACGTGCTCGACGGCGAGCAATTGCTGCTGCACCGCCAAAGCGGCTACGGCAGCCCCGGCGACCAGCCGCCGCCGCGTACCGGCGACACCCTGTTGGCCCTGCCGCTGGCCCAGCAGCCGCTGGACCTGTACCTGCGGCTGGTGTCCGAACACCAGGTGCGCCCCAGCCTGACCCTCGAAAACGCCATCGACGCCGCCGCCGACCAGCGCCAAACCCTGCTGTTCGGCCTGTTGGTGGGCGGCATGGCGATGCTGATCCTGCACAACCTCAGCCGCTATGCCTACAGCCGCTCCACCAGCAGCCTGTGGCTGGCCGCCTGCCAGGCGCTGGTGCTGGCCAGCGCCATGGTGCTGATGAACTTCGGCCTGCCGGGGCTGATCCCCTGGGGGCCGGCGCGCACGCCGGCGGCGTACCTGTGCATGCTCGCCGCGGCGGTGTGCGGGCTGTTCTTCACCTTGCGGTTCTTCAGCCTGCGCCGCCAGCCGGGGCTTTACCGCCTGTTGCTGGGGATGGTCCTGCTGATCGCCCTGTGCAGCCTGCTGCTGTTGTTCGTCAGCACCCTGCCGATGAACTTCATCACCTACGTGCTGGTGGCCCTGACCTGCCTGTGCATGTTCGCCAGCGCCTGTTTGAACACCCGCCACCACTACCTGCCGGGCAAGGTGTTCGCCCTGAGCATGGGCCTGGCCAGCCTGGCCTTTGTGATCGTGATGCCGGCCCTGCTCGGGCTGACCCGGGTGCCGGCGCAGTGGTTGATCTTCGGCCTGCTGGGCTGCGCGGTGGTGTCGGGCTTCATGCTCAACCTGGCGCTGACCATCCGCCTGCGGCGGATCAGCGACGAGCGCTCCAGCGCCAGCCGCGAGCAAGCCGCGAGCATCGCCGAGAACAACGCCAAGGCGGAGTTCCTGGCCAAGCTCAGCCATGAAATCCGCACCCCCATGAACGGCGTGCTGGGCATGACCGAACTGCTGCTGGGCACGCCGTTGTCGGTGAAGCAGCGCGACTACGTGCAGACCATCCACAGCGCCGGCAACGAGCTGCTCACGCTGATCAACGAAATCCTCGACATCTCCAAGATCGAATCTGGGCAAATTGAACTCGATGACGTGCAGTTCGACCTCAACGCGCTGATCGACGACTGCCTGAACATCTTCCGTGGCAAGGCCGAACAGCAGAACGTCGAGCTGATCAGCTTCACCCAGCCGCAGGTGCCGAGGGTGATCAGCGGCGACCCAACGCGCCTGCGCCAGGCCTTGCTGGCCATGCTCGAAAACGCCCTCAAGCGCACTGACCAGGGCGAAGTGCTGATCGCCGTGGCACTCGACCAGCGCAGCGGCCCGCCGCGGCTGCGCATTGCCGTGCAAGACAGCGGCACGCCGCTGCCCGACAGCGAGCGCGAGGCCATGCTGCACGCGCCGCTGCGCAGCCAAGACCTGCTCGCCACCGACAAACCCAGCGCGCACCACCTGGGCCTGCTGATCGCCCGCCAACTGGTGGCGCTGATGAGCGGCGAATTCGGGGTAAAAAGCGGCAGCCACCAGGGCAGTACCTTCTGGCTGACCTTACCCCTCGACCCACTGCGCATGGAACACGGCATCGCCGATCTCGACGGCCCGCTGAAAGACGCCCGCGTGCTGGTGGTCGACGACAACGAAACCTGCCGCAAGGTGCTGGTGCAGCAGTGCAGCGCCTGGGGCATGAGCGTCAGCGCGGCAGCCTCGGGCAAAGAGGCCCTGGCGTTGCTGCGCACCAAGGCGCACCTGCGCGATTATTTCGACGTGGTGCTGCTCGACCAGAACATGCCCGGCATGACCGGCATGCAACTGGCGGCGAAAATCAAGGAAGACCCCAGCCTGAGCCACGACATCCTGGTGATCATGCTCACCGGCATCAGCAATGCGCCGAGCAAGATCATCGCCCGCAACGCCGGGGTCAAGCGCATCCTCGCCAAGCCGGTGGCCGGCTATACGCTGAAAACCACCCTGGCCGACGAACTCGCCCAACGCGGCGAAGGCGCGGTGCCGGCGCCCACCCTGATCGGCCGCGCCGAGCCGGCGCCGAGCGAGCCGGGGCTGCCGCCAGACTTCCGCATTCTGGTGGCCGAAGACAACTCCATCTCCACCAAGGTGATCCGCGGCATGCTCGGCAAGCTCAACCTGCAGCCCGACACCGCCAGCAACGGCGAGGAAGCCCTGCGCGCGATGAAGGCCCAGCGTTACGACCTGGTCTTGATGGACTGCGAAATGCCCGTGCTCGACGGCTTCAGCGCCACCCAGCAGTTGCGCGCCTGGGAGCTGGGCAACCAGCGCCCACGCACGCCGATCGTGGCGCTGACCGCGCACATCCTCAGCGAGCACAAGGAGCGCGCGCGCCAGGCCGGCATGGACGGCCACATGGCCAAGCCGGTGGAGTTGTCGCAACTGCGCGAGCTGGTCGAACATTGGGTGGCGCAGCGTGACGGGCGGCCTAACGCCGAGGCCGCCCGCCCCTGAGGCGGCCGCAGCGCCAGGCCATCACTGCGGCGCGGCGGGGTACCAGCGCGGCGTGTACACCCACGGCGCGCCCTCGGGGCGAGGGATGCAGCGGGTGGTCGAACTGCCGACGATGACCATGGTGCGCATGTCGACCATCTCCGGTACCAGCTCAGCCAAGGTCACCACCCGCAGCGCCTGGCCGGGCCGGGCGACGTCGCGGCCGAGCACCACCGGCGTTTGCGGGCCGCGGTGTTCACGCAGGATCTCCAGCGCCCGCCCCAATTGCCAGGGCCGTGAACGGGAAATCGGGTTGTAGAAGGCCATGGCCATGTCGGCCTCGCCCGCCAAGTGCAGGCGCTGTTCGATGGTCGCCCAGGGCTTGAGGTTGTCTGACAGCGAGATCAGGCAGAAGTCGTGCCCCAGCGGCGCCCCGGCCCAGGCCGCGGTGGCCAGCGACGCGGAAATACCCGGCAGGATTTGCAGGTCTACCCGTTGCCAGGCCTCGTTCTGCGACGCGTCCAAGGCTTCGAGCACGGCGCTGGCCATGGCGAACACGCCAGGGTCCCCAGACGACACCACCACCACCGAGCGGCCTTGCGCCGCCAGCTCGAAGGCATGCCGGGCGCGCTGCAGTTCTTCACGGTTGTCGGTGCAGTGCAGCACCTGGTCATCGCGAAACGGCCCGGCCATGCGCACGTAGGTTTCATAGCCGAGTACATCCTCGGCACGGGCCAGCTCGCTGCGCACCGCCGGGGCCATCAACTGCACCGAACCCGGGCCCAGGCCGACCACCGCCAGGCGCCCGCGGCGCTGGCCATGGGCGTCGGCCTGCAGCGGCTGGCCATGCAGCACCAGCCCCAGGCCGGGGGCCGTGGCGGCGGGCAGCACCGGGTTGAAGCGCAATGGCACGCCCAACTGCGCCGCCAAGGCGTGCAGCGCGCTGTCGGCCATCATCGCCGGTGGCGCCAGCAGGCAACCCAGCGCGGCCTTGGCATAGCCCGCCGCGGCCAAGGCCTGGTCGATGCGCTGGGCCAGGTCGGCACCGGCTGCATGCACCGCCACCAGCACGGCCCGCGGGTGGATCAACAGCTCATCGGCGCTGCCCTGGGCCTGCGCGCTGACCTTCACCGCCAGCCGTGCGCCCGGCGCTTGCGGCAGCCCGGCGGCTTCCAACCAGGGCGCGGCGCCGTCGAGGCGCAGGGCTTCGCCACCGAGCAGGTCGGAGACAAAACGCTTGCCCTGTTCTACATCCGCCAACACATAGCCCTCGGGGGGGTTGAGCAGGCAGGTGCCAAAGCGCAGCTCGCCACTGGTGGTGATCGCGGCGGCCACCTGAAGGTGCGCGCCCACCTCGCGGGCCATGCGGTTCACCCCACTGAGGCCACCGAGCAACGGCACCACCGCGCTGCCGTCTTCGGCCAGCGCCAGCACCGGCGGCTCGGCGGTTTTTTCCAGCAACTCGGCGGCCAGGGTGCGAATCACGATGCCAGCGGCGCACAGCGCGATGATCGGCGTGTTGGCGCGGTACAGCTGGCGCAGGGTATCGCCAAAGTGCTCGAACGCCTCATCGGCGCCCTGCACCCGCGCGGCCAGGCCAAGCACCCGCGCCTGCGGGTAGAGGGCCTGCAGCTGCCGGGCGGTGGCTAGGCCGTGCTGGCCAAGCAGCACGATGGCGGGGCTGAAGGTGCTCATCCCTGCCACCGCTCGCCCGGTACCACGATCAACGAAAAGTACGGCGACGAATGCGGGTCGACCTCTGCCAATGGCACGATCTTCTGGTTGGCCATGGTCGCGCGCTCCACGTACAGCGCGCGCTCGGCCAGGCCCAGCGCTTGCAGCACGGCGTGCACCTTGGGGAAGTTGCGCCCCAGTTTCATCACCACCGCCGCGTCGGCGTCGGCCAGGCGGCGCTTGAGCTCATCGGCCGGCAGCACCCCGGAGAGCACCGACAACGACTGGTTGCGGTACACCAGTGGGGCACCGAGCACCGAGGCGCCGCCGAGCATCGAGCACACCCCCGGCACCACCTCGGTGGCATAGCGCTCGGCCAGGCGGTCGTGCAGGTACATGTACGAGCCGTAGAAGAACGGGTCACCTTCGCAGATCACCGCCACGTCGCGGCCGGCGTCCAGGTGCGCGGCCACGGTTTCGGCGGCCTCGTCGTAGAAGTCGCTGATCACCTGCTCGTAAGAGAGCGGCGCCGGCAGCACCTCGGTGGTCACCGGGTACACCAACGGCAGCAGGTGCTGCGCTGGCTGCAGGTGTTGTTCGATGATGCCAAAGGCATTGCCCTTCTTGCCCTTGGCCACGAAGTACCCCACCACCGGGGTTTCGCGCAGCAGGCGCAGGGCCTTGACGGTGATCAGCTCAGGGTCGCCAGGGCCCACGCCCAGGCCAAACAGGCGGCCGGCCATCATTCCACCTCCGAGGCGAGGGCATTGACCGCCGCCGCCGCCATGGCGCTGCCGCCGCGGCGGCCATGCACCACCACGAAGGGCACGCCACGGCTGTCGGCGGCGAGCATCGCCTTGGACTCGGCGGCGCCGATGAAGCCCACCGGGAAGCCGAGAATCAGCGCCGGCTTCGGCGCCCCGGCATCGAGCATCTCGAGCAGGTAGAACAGCGCCGTGGGGGCGTTGCCGATCACCACCACGCTGCCTTCGAGGTGCTCGCGCCAGTACTCCAGGGCCACCGCCGAGCGGGTGTTGCCCTGGGCCTTGGCCAAGGCCGGCACGCGCTCATCGCGCAGGGTGCAGAGCACCGGGTTGTTCGCCGGCAGGCGCGCGGCGGTGATGCCCGAGGCCACCATGTGCGCGTCGCAGAGGATCGGCGCGCCGGCCAGCAAGGCCTTGCGCCCGGCGTGCCCGGCGCCTTCGCTAAAGGCCAGGTCGTCGACCACGTCGACCATGCCGCAGGCATGGATCACCCGCACCGCGAGTTTTTCCAGATCGGCCGGGATCCGCTCCAGGCGGGCCTCCGCGCGAATGGTGGCGAAGGAGTTGCGATAGATTTCTTGGCCATCGCGGATGTAGTCGATCATCGGGTGTCGCTCCGTGGGAGGCCGTTCAATAAGGTGGCCGCCGCTTGCAAGGTCAGCTCGCGGGCACGCAGGCGGCCAAGGCCGGCGTGCGCCGCGTCGCGAATGAAAAGGTCATACCGGCCGGGGGCTACCGCCAGCAGGGTGTAAGGCGCGCCATGGGCGCCGGCGCAGGCCCGTGGGCAGCCCGACAGGTGCACCGCGCGGGCCGGCGCCAGCAGGGTGGCCAGGTGGTGGGCGTCGGCCTTGGTGTCGGCCTGGGCCTTGGCGCAGCCCTCACTGCCGCTGCAGGCCACCAGCGCTGCCAGCGGCGCCTGGGGGTCTGTCAGCAGGCCCAGCTCGCGCAGCGCCGCCTGGGCCTCGCCGGCCTGGGGCGCGGCCACATCGGGCAGCAGCAGGCCCTGCCAGGGGGTGAAGTGCAGCACACCGCTGCCCAGCCGCCGCGCCAGCCCAGCCAGGGCCTGCAACTGGCTGGCGCGGAAGCGGCCAAGCACAAACTGCGCGCCGACCGCCACCCGCCCGGGCTCGGCTTGAGGGTGAATGCCCAGTGCCGCCGCGGTGGGCCGTGGCGGCACCGGCTGCGCGATCCGGCGCAGGCCCAGCGGCGCCATGAAAGCCTCGAGGCCGACCGCGCCGAGCAACTGGCGCATGCGCGACTGCTCGGTACCGGCCAAGGCGAGAAAACGCTCGAGCACCGCCAGCAGCCCCGCCAGCGCCTGCGCCGGCGCCAGCACCGCGACGCACTGCCCGCCGGCCACGCTGCTGGCCAGGCCCAGGCCGAACTGCCATTGCCCCTCCCACCACAGCGGCGTGAGCCACAGGTCATGGGGGTGGTCCAGGCAGGCCAGGGCCTCGCCGCCGTCGAGCTGCACGGCGAACTTGGCCGACAACCCGTGGTAGCGCGGCTCGCCCTCGAGCACCCGCAGCAACTGCGCCGCCAACGGCCGCACGTCCAGCGCCTGGGCGGGGCAACGCCCGGCCAGCGGGCTGAGCATCAGGTTGCGCACATCGTCGCCCGCGGGGTGGGCGCTGCCCAAGCCGGCGGCGAGCAACGCCTGCTGCAAGGCCGGCGCTTCGGCACCGATGCCGCGCACCTGCAGGTTGGCGCGGTTGGTAGCCTCCAGCACGCCACCGCTGTAGCGCTGCGCGGCATCCGCCAAGGCCTCGGCCTGCTGCGCGGGCAGCACGCCGCCAGCCAGCTTGACCCGGCAAATGCCACCGTCGCGCGCGTGCACGATGCGCAGCAGGCTGGGGCACGCCGAGGGCCGAAGGGGGCTAGGAGGCACGGGCTCGTTCAATGCAGGGTCCGCAAAACGGTTAAGAGAAGTGTTTCAAGGCGCGATATTATGCCTGCTTTGCCGCGCCGCATGAAAACACGGCCGGCCGGATGGGTATTACATGAGGAATTTTCATGGTGGCGTGGCTGACCGTCGTCGGGATCGGTGAAGACGGCTACAGCGGGCTCGGCAAGCTGGCCCGGCGCGCCCTGCTGCAGGCGGCGCGGGTGTACGGCGGCGAGCGCCAACTGGCCCTGCTGCCGCGCTGCATCGGCGCCGAGCGGGTGCTCTGGCCCAGCCCTTTCAGCCTGGCGCCGGTGCTGGCCGAACGCGGCAGCCCAGTGTGCGTGCTGGCCAGTGGCGACCCGATGCTGCACGGGGTCGGCGCCTCGCTGGCGCGGCAGTTGCCGATCGCCGAGCTGAACATCCTGCCGGCGCCGTCGTCCTGCTCGCTGGCCGCCGCGCGGTTGGGCTGGGCGCTGGCCGACTGCGGCATCGTGTCGCTGGTGGGCAAACCCGTGCAGCGGCTGAACGCCGAGTTGTACGCGGGCCAGCGCCTGCTGGTGCTGAGCAGCGACCAACACACCCCTGGCCAGGTGGCGGCGCTGCTGTGTGAGCGCGGCTTTGGCCGCAGCGAGATGACCGTTTACGAACACCTCGGCGGCCCCCAGGAACGCTGCCTGGCCACCCTCGCCGAGCACTGGCCGGCACAACCGGTGGCGCGCCTGAACCTGATCGCGCTCGACCTGCGCGCCGCCGCCGATACCCCTCGGCTGGGCCGGGTACCCGGCTTGCCGGATGCCGCCTTCCGCCACGACGGGCAGATCACCAAGCGCGACGTGCGCGCGATCACCCTCGCCCACCTGGCGCCGCAACCCGGTGAGCTGCTCTGGGACGTCGGCGCCGGTTCCGGCTCGGTGGGCATCGAATGGATGCGCAGCCACCCGGCCTGCCGGGCAGTGGCCATCGAGGCCAACGAGGGCCGCCAAGGCCATATCGAATACAACCGTGGCGCCCTCGGCGTGCCCGGCCTGCAACTGGTGCGCGGGCATGCGCCCGAGGCGCTGGCCGGGCTGCCGGCGCCGGATGCGATCTTCATCGGCGGCGGGGTCACCGTGCCGGGTGTGCTGCAAGCCTGCTGGGCGGCGCTGAAGCCCGGCGGCCGGCTGGTGGCCAACGCCGTCACCCTGCAAAGCGAAATGGCCCTGATGGCCTGGCGCGAAGCCCACGGCGGCGAGCTCACCCGCCTGCACCTGGCCCAGGCGCAACCCTTGGGCAGTTTCGACACCTGGCGCCAGGCGCTGCCGATCACCCTCCTCGAACAGGCCAAGCCCGACGATGCTTAACCCACCTCGCCTGCTGGTGCTCGGCGGCACCGGCGAAGGCCTGGCCATCGCCCGCCAACTGCCGGCCTCGGCGATCTACAGCCTTGCCGGGATCGGCCGGGTACCCGAGGGCCTGGCCTGCCAGGTGCGGGTGGGCGGCTACGGCGGCGCCGAAGGCCTGGCGGCCTTTATGCGCGCGCAGGGCATTGGCCTGTTGATCGACGCCACCCACCCCTATGCCGCGCAAATCAGCCACAACGCCGCGTGGGCCGCCGAGGCCTGCGGCGTGCCGTGTTGGGCGGTGCGCCGCCCGGGCTGGCAGCCACAGGCCGGCGATGACTGGCGCGAGGTCGCCGATTGGGCCGGGGTGCTGGCGGCGCTGCGGCCCTTTGCCCGGCCGTTGTTCACCCTCGGCCGGGAGCCGCTGCAGCACCTCGGGAGCATCCCCGCCGGGCAGTTCTGGACCCTGCGCGCCCTGGAGGCCTGCCCGGGCAATGCGCGTTGCGAGGTGATCGGCGCCCGTGGGCCGTTCACCCTGGAGGGCGAGCGGGCGCTGTTTGCCCGGTGCCAGGTCGACGTGCTGATCAGCAAGAACAGCGGCAGCGGCGCCACCGAACCCAAGCTGCAAGTGGCCCGGGAACTGGGCCTGCCGGTACTGGTGCTGCGCCGCCCGGAATTACCCGTGGTAGATCGCAGCTTCAGCAGCGCCGCGGCGCTGCTGGCGGCACTATGACTTCCCCCGGGGTTCAGGCTTAATAGCCCGTACCTCATTACCCGGACCGCTTCGATGAACCTTCTGCCACGGCTGGCCTGCTGTTTTTCGTTGCTCACCCTGGCCGGCGTTGCCACCGCGCAGGATTACACCCTTGGCACCCTGACCATCCAGCAGCCTTGGTCGCAGGCGCTGCCGCCGAATTCCGCCACCGCGGCGGCCTACTTCAGCATCAGCAACAGCGGCACCGAAAACGACGTGCTGCTGGGCGTAGACACCCCCCTCGCCGGCCAGGCGAGCATGCACCAGCACGTGGGCCAAGACGGCATGATGAAGATGCAAGCGGTCGACAGCGTGCTGGTACCCGCCGCCGGCAGCGTGGCGTTCAAGCCGATGGGCTACCACGTGATGCTGATGGACCTCGCCGAAGACCGCACGCAATTGCAGGCCGGCCAGCAGTTCCCGCTGACCTTGCACTTCCAGCGCGGCGGCGACATTACCGTTGAGGTCGACGTGCTCAGCGATGCGCCGGCGAGCGCTCACAGCCACTGATCGCCGCCCGCAAAAAAACGCCAACTACGCACGGCAGCAATGTTTTCAAGCTGTTACATTGCCGCCCCCTTCAGTGCGTATACGGATGACGCCCATGTCGATGTACCGGCTTTTTCTGCCTGCCGCGGCCGCCTTGGCCATGGCCTGCGCCCCTCACGCGCAGGCTGCCGATGCGGCCACCCAAGTGTTCAGCGCCTTTAGCCATTGCGACAGCCAACTGTTCAGCACACTGGCCAAGGTGCAATTGCCCGCGGCCACGGTCGTGCTCAGCCGCCAGGGTGACGTGGCCAGCCCACGGGTGATGAACCCCCTGCAACCCGGTGGCCGCTACCAGGCGTTCGAGCACCCACTGGTGGTCAATGGCGTGCGCCTGACCGGCTATTACAACGAGGCCAGCAGCCTCGGCGAGCAAGGCAACCTGTTGTACTGGGGCTTCACCGCCGAGGGTGACGCCAAGACCGTGGCCGAACGCTTGGCGCCGCTGATCGCCGACCACGCCCGCATGGGCCTGGAGCGTGGCGAGCAAGTGCGCAGCGAGATGCGCCGGGTGGGTGACCCGATCGACCAGTGGCGCACCGACAACCCGATTGGCTCGGGCGTGGCCACCCCGTTCGGTTTCGTCGAGCGTGTGCTGGAGATCTCCGGCAAAGACACCACCCCTGAGCTGCGTGGCCAGGTCACGCTGCTGTGCTCCCTGCAAGGCACGGTGACCGCGCCGCTGCTGCAGGTGTACCGCCCAGACCTGAACGCCCACCTGCTCGACTGACCCCGGAGCCCACCATGCGATACCGCCTGCTTACCCTGATCGGCGCCGCGGCCATGCTGGCCGGCTGCGCCACCCGCCCTGCGCCCACCCCCGCCCAGCAAGCATGCCGCAGCCTGCCGGCGCTGGTCACCGCCAAGCAATACCAGGCCGAAGTGACCCAGGCCGAGCTGTGCCTGGGCAACCCCGCGCTGCCCCCCGCGGCCAGGGCCCTGGTGCTGAGCCTCCAGGCCGATGGCTACACCAACCTCAAGCGCTACCCCGAGGCCATCGCCGCCAAGCGCGCCTCGATCGAGGTTGCGCCACCGGCCAACGGCTGGGCAACCCTGGAGCTGAGCCGCATCTATACCGAAAGCGGCAACTACGCCGAAGCCCTGAAGCTGGTGCAGGCCAACCTCGACCAAGGCCTCGGCGAAGCGGGCAAGGGCCGTGGCTTCAACATGCCCACCTACTACCACATGGGCCGCGCGCTGAACGGCCTGCAGCGCTACCACGAGGCCGCCGAGGCGCTCAGCGCCGGCCTGATCAAGCAGCCCGGCTACGCCTGGGCCTATTACAGCCGGGCACTGGCCTATGAAGGGCTGGGCGAGCGCGCCGAAGCCAAGGCCGACCTGCAACGCTACAGTGAACGCCTCAACGGCGCGGCCATCGGTGCCGACGAGCAAGCCACCCTGCAGCGCTTCGGCCTGCCGCTACCCCCCGCCCACTGACCCCGCCCCAAGTTGGCCCCGGCGCACGCACCATGCCCGCCGGGGCGCACCACCCCAGTGCAGCGCCTTACCTGACCAACCCGTCAACTCCCACGCCAGAGCGCTCCGCTCGGTTTAGGCACAAGCCTTGCTATGGGCTTTATCAGCCATACGCTGCCGATAACCACAAACATTGCATCAACGGAGAGATCGCACATGAAGCGCCGCAGTTTGCTCAAGGCTTTTACCCTCTCGGCCTCTATCGCCGCGATGGGGCTGACCTGGACCGCCCAGGCCGCGGAAACCATCAAGGTCGGCATCCTGCATTCGCTTTCCGGGACCATGGCCATTTCCGAGACCTCGTTGAAAGACATGGCCCTGATGACCATCGACGAAATCAACAAGGCCGGCGGGGTAAACGGCAAGATGCTCGAGCCGGTGGTGGTCGACCCCGCCTCCAACTGGCCGCTGTTCGCGGAAAAAGCCCGCCAACTGCTGACCCAGGATAAAGTCTCGGTGGTGTTCGGTTGCTGGACTTCGGTGTCGCGCAAGTCGGTGCTGCCGGTGTTCGAAGAGCTCAACGGGCTGCTGTTCTACCCGGTGCAATATGAAGGCGAAGAGATGTCGCCGAACGTGTTCTACACCGGCGCCGCGCCGAACCAGCAGGCCATCCCGGCGGTGGAATACCTGATGAGCGAAGAAGGCGGCAGCGCCAAGCGGTTCTTCCTGCTGGGCACCGACTACGTGTACCCGCGCACCACCAACAAGATCCTGCGCGCCTTCCTGCACTCCAAAGGGGTGAAAGACAGCGACATCGAAGAGGTGTACACCCCCTTCGGCCACAGCGATTACCAAACCATCGTGGCGAACATCAAGAAGTTCTCCGCCGGCGGCAAGACCGCGGTCATCTCCACCGTCAACGGCGACTCCAACGTGCCGTTCTACAAGGAACTGGCCAACCAGGGCCTGAAAGCCACCGACGTACCGGTGGTGGCGTTCTCGGTGGGCGAAGAAGAACTGCGCGGCATCGACACCAAGCCGCTGGTGGGCAACCTGGCCGCATGGAACTACTTCGAGTCGGTGGATAACGCCGAGAACAAGAAGTTCGTCGCCGCCTGGAAGGCCTACGCCAAGGCCAAGAACCTCCCCAACGCCAGCACCGTGGTGACCAACGACCCGATGGAAGCCACCTACGTGGGCATCCACATGTGGGCCCAGGCCGCCAACAAGGCCAAGTCCACCGACGTCGACAAGGTCCGCGAGGCCATGGCCGGGCAAACCTTCGCCGCGCCGTCGGGCTTCACCCTGACCATGGACAAGACCAACCACCACCTGCACAAGCCGGTGATGATCGGCGAAATCCAGGACGACGGGCAGTTCAACGTGGTCTGGCAAACCAAAGAGCCGATCCGCGCCCAGCCGTGGAGCCCGTACATTCCGGGCAACGAAAGCAAGCCTGACCACCCGGTCAAGAGCAACTGAGCCTGACCCCACCCGTTCCGGGGGCCCCTGCCCCCGGAACCTGGAGGACGCACCCCATGGTTCTGTTCCGATTGCTGCTGGCGGTGCTGCTGCTCGCACCGCTCTGGGCCCACGCCAGTGACGCCGGCGACTTCACCGCTGCCGACGCCGCCGGCCAGGCCAAATTGCTGGAAACCTGGGCCGCCCAGCCCAACGACCAGCGCCTGGCCCTGCTGCAAGCCCTGCAAGATGGCCGCGTAGGCTATGACGACGACAAACACCCCTACATCGAGACCGCCGGCACGATGGCCGCGGTCGATGCCGCGCCGGCCAACGGCGAGGTGCGCAAGCTGCGCCTGAACAACCGCCTGCGCGGGCTGGTGATCAACGCCCTGGCGGCGCACCAGATGCTCAGCAACGACACCAGCGTGCGCCTGGCCGCGGCGCAGCAGTTGCAGCGCTCGGCCCAGCCGGCGCAGGTGCCGATGCTCGAGCATGAGTTCCAGGGCGAGCAGAACAGCCTGGTCAAAACCGCCCTGGGCCTGGCGCTGGCCAACCTGCAACTCACCGACCCCGACCCACAGGTGCGCCTGCGCGCCGTGCGGCTGCTGGGTGAAACCGGCGACCCCAGCGCCCAGGCCCGCCTGGAGTCGGTGCTGGCGCCCGGCGCCGAAGCCGATGACGGCGTGCGCACCGCCGCCCAGACCAGCCTGGTGCAGGTCAAACGCAAGCTGATGGTCGGCGACCTGCTCGGCCAGGCCTTCAGTGGCCTGTCGCTGGGCTCGATCCTGCTGCTGGCGGCGCTCGGCCTGGCGATCACCTTCGGCCTGCTCGGGGTGATCAACATGGCCCACGGCGAAATGCTCATGCTTGGGGCGTACGCCACCTATGTGGTGCAACTGGGCTTCCAGCACTACGCGCCAGGGGCGCTGGAGTATTACCCGTTGGTCGCCCTGCCGGTGGCGTTCTTCGTCACCGCCTGCATCGGCATGGCGCTGGAGCGCACCATTATCCGCCACCTCTACGGGCGCCCACTGGAAACCCTGCTGGCCACCTGGGGCATCAGCCTGATGCTGATCCAGGCCGTGCGGCTGATCTTCGGCGCGCAGAACGTCGAAGTGGCCAACCCGGCGTGGTTGTCGGGCGGCATCCAGGTGCTGCCGAACCTGGTGTTGCCGTGGAACCGCGTGGTGATCATCGGCTTTGCGCTGTTCGTGGTGGTGCTGACCTGGCTGCTGCTGAACAAGACCCGCCTCGGCCTGAACGTGCGCGCGGTGACCCAGAACCGCAACATGGCGGCCTGCTGCGGGGTGCCCACCGGGCGCATCGACATGCTCGCCTTTGGCCTGGGCTCGGGCATCGCCGGCCTGGGCGGGGTCGCCCTGAGCCAGATCGGTAACGTCGGGCCAGACCTCGGCCAAAGCTACATCATCGACTCGTTCCTGGTGGTGGTGCTCGGCGGCGTCGGGCAACTGGCCGGGAGTGTGTCGGCGGCGGCCGGGCTGGGTATCGCCAACAAGATTCTCGAACCACAGATCGGCGCGGTGCTGGGCAAGATCCTCATCCTGGCGCTGATCATTCTGTTCATCCAGAAGCGGCCACAGGGCCTCTTCGCACTGAAAGGACGGGTGATCGACTGATGAACCAGCCCTTGATGATCACCGCCATGCACAAGGCCGGCACCCGCGTTTCCATCGCCCTCGGCGTGGTGGTGGCGGCGCTGCTGGTGGCCATGGCGCTGCTGTCGCTGCTGCCGGAGAGCAACAGCCTGCAGGTGTCGGCCTACACCCTCACCCTGGTGGGGAAAATCCTCTGTTACGCCATCGTCGCGCTGGCCCTCGACCTGGTCTGGGGGTACGCCGGCCTGCTCTCGCTCGGCCACGGGCTGTTCTTTGCCCTGGGCGGTTATGCCATGGGCATGTACCTGATGCGCGAAGCCTCCGGCGACAGCCTGCCGGCGTTCATGACCTTCCTGTCGTGGAGCGAACTGCCCTGGTACTGGTACGGCACCCAGCATTTTCTCTGGGCGCTGTGCCTGGTGGTGCTGGCGCCGGGGGTACTGGCGCTGGTGTTCGGATTTTTCGCCTTCCGCTCGCGGATCAAGGGCGTGTATTTCTCGATCATGACCCAGGCCCTGACCTTCGCCGGCATGCTGTTGTTCTTCCGCAACGAAACCGGCTTTGGCGGCAACAACGGCTTCACCAACTTTCGCAGCATCCTGGGTTTTTCGATCACCTCCCAGGCCACCCGGGCGGTGTTGTTCCTGCTCACCGTGGCGCTGCTGGGCGCCAGCCTGTGGCTAGGCTGGCGGCTGGCGCGGAGCAAGTTCGGGCGGGTGCTCACGGCGCTGCGCGACGCCGAGAACCGTTTGATGTTCTGCGGCTACGACCCCCGCGGCTACAAGCTGTTCATCTGGGTGCTGAGCGCCGTGCTGTGCGGCCTGGCCGGCGCGTTGTACGTGCCCCAGGTGGGCATCATCAACCCCAGTGAAATGTCGCCGACCAACTCCATCGAAGCCGCCGTGTGGGTGGCCCTGGGCGGGCGTGGCACGCTGATCGGGCCGCTGCTCGGCGCCGGCCTGGTCAATGGCATGAAGAGCTGGTTCACCGTGGCCTTCCCGGAATACTGGCTGTTCTTCCTAGGGGCGTTGTTCATCATCGTCACGCTGTACCTGCCCAAGGGTGTGATCGGCCTGCTGAAAAAACGAGGTGGCGAATGAAGGTACCCGCCAACGGCGCGTTCATGCTCGAACCCGCCTTCGACCCCAACAGCGACGCCGGCACCAGCCGCGACGCCGTCGGCCTGGGCAGCCGCCCGGCCGGCACCCTCGACACCCGCCACGGGACCATCCTCACCCTGGAAGACATCAGCGTCAGCTTCGATGGCTTCAAGGCACTGAACGCGTTGAACCTGTACATCGGCGTGGGCGAGTTGCGCTGCATCATCGGCCCCAACGGTGCGGGCAAAACCACCATGATGGACGTGATCACCGGCAAAACCCGGCCCACCAGCGGCCAGGCCTGGTTTGGCGAAACCCTCGACCTCACCCGCCTGAGCGAAGTGCAGATCGCCCAGGCCGGGATTGGCCGCAAGTTTCAGAAGCCCACGGTGTTCGAGGCGCTGAGCGTGTTCGAAAACCTGGAGCTGGCGCAAAAAACCGACAAATCGGTGTGGGCCAGCCTCAAGGCCAAACTCACCGGCGAGCAGCGCTCGCGCATCGAACAGGTGCTCGACACCATCCGCCTGACCGCCTCGGTGCAGCGCCCGGCCGGGCTGCTGTCGCACGGGCAGAAGCAGTTTCTGGAAATCGGCATGCTGCTGATGCAAGACCCGCAACTGCTGCTGCTCGACGAACCCGTGGCGGGCATGACCGACGCCGAAACCGAGTTCACCGCCGAGCTGTTCAAGACCCTCGCCCGCCAGCACTCGCTGATGGTAGTGGAGCACGACATGGGCTTTGTCGGCAGCATCGCCGACCACGTGACCGTGCTGCACCAGGGCACGGTACTGGCCGAAGGCTCGCTGGATGAAGTGCAGAACAATGAGCGGGTGATCGAGGTTTACTTGGGGCGCTGAGCGCCCCAGTGGCAAGTTGGAAGCGGCAAGTGGCAAGCAGGATTGCACTGGCTTTTTCTTGCCGCTTGCAGCTTGCCCCTTGCCCCTTGCCCCTTAACCCCAAAGAGGTCTCCCCGTGCTCCAAGTGAACCAGCTTCACCAATTCTACGGCGGCAGCCACATCCTGCGCGGCCTGAGCTTCGACGTCGCGATTGGCGAGGTCACCTGCCTGCTGGGCCGCAACGGGGTGGGCAAAACCACCCTGCTGCGCTGCCTGATGGGCCTGTTGCCGGCCAAAGAGGGCCAGGTGACCTGGGAAGGCAAGCCTATCACCGGCTACAAGCCGCACCAGCGGGTGCATGCCGGCATTGCCTACGTGCCCCAGGGGCGGGAAATCTTCGGCCGGCTGACGGTGGAAGAAAACCTGCTGATGGGCCTGTCGCGGTTTCCCGCCGGCCAGGCCAAGGCGGTGCCGGCGTTCATCTACGAGCTGTTCCCGGTGCTCAAGGAAATGAAACACCGGCGTGGCGGCGACCTCTCCGGCGGCCAGCAGCAGCAGTTGGCGATCGGCCGCGCGCTGGCCAGCCAGCCCCGTTTGTTGATCCTCGATGAGCCCACCGAAGGCATCCAGCCGTCGGTGATCAAGGAGATCGGCGCGGTGATCAAAAAGCTCGCCGCCCGCGGCGACATGGCGATCCTGCTGGTGGAGCAGTTCTACGATTTTGCCGCGGAGCTGGCCGACCAGTACCTGGTGATGTCGCGCGGGGAAATCATCCAGCAGGGCCGTGGCGAGAACATGGAAAGCGAAGGCGTGCGCGGGCTGGTGACCATCTAGCCGGCAAAACCTGGCTCACTGGCCAGTAACTGGCGCTTTACGCTTTCGAGGTGCAAGCGCGCGCTTTCGGCGTTGCCTTCGAGCATTTGCCGGCAGGCGGCGCTGGCCACCGCGTGGGGCACGCGCTTGAGCGGGCGGCCGCTGGCTTCGGCGCGCAGCTGCACCTCGGCGGCGCGCTCGAGGTAGTAGAGGTCATCCCAGGCCTCGGCAATCGTCGGCCCCAGCACCAGCGGGCCATGGTTCTTGAGCATCAGCACATCGGCGTTGCCGGCGGCGCGGGCAATCCGCTCGCCCTCGGCATTGCCCAGGGCCAGGCCGTTGTAGGCTTCATCCACGGCCAGGCGCTCGTAGAATTTCAGCGCGGTCTGCCCGGCCCACACGAACGGTGCCCCTTCGAGCAAGCACAACGCGGTGGCATTGGGCATGTGCGTATGGAAGGCCGCGGTGGCCCGTGGGTTGAGGCGGTGTAACTGGGCGTGGATGTAGAACGCAGTGGCCTCCGGGCGCCCCTCCCCGGCGATCACGCGGCCGTCGAAATCGCACACCAGCAAGGATGAGGCGGTGACTTCGGCAAAGGCCAGGCCATAAGGGTTGACCAAAAACAGCTCGGGGTGGCCGGGCACCACGAAGGAGAAGTGGTTGCAGATCCCCTCGCCCATGCCCAGCCGCGCGGCCATGCGAAAACACGCGGCCAGGTCGATACGCGCCTGGCGGATGGCCGGGGTGTTCAGCTCGAGGCTGGAAGCGGCGGCGGGTGGCGGGGTTTCGAAGGCATGGGCCATGGTGGCGGGCTCCTGGGTGGTAGCTGCCCATAGCCTAGCGCGCGGCGGCGGCCGGCCATGGTGCCAGTTGGCCGGCCCGGCCGGGCCAGTTGCGCTGGCTCACGCCCCTTGCGCAACTGGCCCTACGGCTGGCCAGCGGTTTGTTTCTATGGTGCGCCATCGCCCACCCGCTTCGCAGAGGCCCGCCATGAGCAGCTCGATCAACAACCAGTACGTGTACGACCTGGACCGCCAGTACGTGTTTCACTCCTGGTCCACCCAGGGCAGCCTCAACCCGCTGGTGATCGCCGGCGGCGAAGGCTGCACGCTGTGGGACTACGACGGCCGCCGCTACCTCGACTTCAGCAGCCAACTGGTGAACACCAACATCGGCCACCAGCACCCCAAGGTGATCGCCGCGATCCAGGCCCAGGCCGGTGAGTTGGTGACCGTGGCCCCGGCCACCGCCAACCTGATGCGCGGCGAAGCCGCCAAGCGCATCCTGGCGCGGGCGCCCGCCGGTTTTGCCAAGGTGTTCTTCACCAACGCCGGGGCCGACGCCAACGAGAACGCCATGCGCATGGCGCGCCAGTACACCGGGCGCGATAAAATTCTCTCGGCCTACCGTTCGTACCACGGCAACACCGGCGCGGCGATCGTTGCCACCGGTGACCCGCGCCGGGTCCCCAACGAATACGCCACCGGCCACAAGCACTTCTTCAACCCCTACCTGTACCGCAGCGAGTTCAACGCCAGCAACGAGGAAGAAGAATGCGAGCGGGCGCTGCAGCACCTGCGCCGGGTGATCGAATGCGAAGGCCCGGGCGCCATCGCCGCGATCCTGCTCGAAAGCCTGCCCGGCACCGCCGGCATCCTGGTGCCGCCGGCTGGCTACATGCAGGGGGTGCGCAAGCTCGCCGACGAGTTCGGCATCGTGCTGATCTTCGACGAAGTGATGGCCGGCTTCGGCCGCACCGGGCAATGGCTGGCGCTGGACAACTTCGGCGCGGTGCCCGACCTGATCGTGTTCGCCAAAGGGGTGAACTCCGGCTACGTGCCAGCCGGTGGGGTGATGATTTCCAAAGCCATCAGCGAGCACTTCGACCATCACTTCTTCCCTGGCGGGCTGACCTATTCCGGCCACCCGCTGGCGATGGCCGCGATCGTCGCCACGCTGGATGCCATGAGCGCCGAAGGCATGGTCGAGAACGCCCGCATGATCGGCGAGAGCGCCCTGGGCCCTGGCCTGCGCGCACTGGCCGCGCGCTACCCGATGATCATCGGCGAGGTGCGCGGGCTGGGGGTGTTCTGGGCGCTGGAGTTCGTCACCGACCCCATCCAGAAAACTCCGATGCCGGCGCCACGCATGCAAGCCATGAAAGCCGCCCTCACCGCTCGCGGGCTGCTCACCTTCGTGGTCGACAACCGCATCCACGTGGTGCCACCGTGCATCGTCAATGCCGAGCAGGTGAACGAAGCGCTGGGGATTTTCGACGAGGTGTTCAAGGCCGTGGCGCACGGCTGAAGGGCCTATCGCCCGGCACAGCCGGAGTGCCGGACCACGGCCTCCCACCAGATTTGTGTAAACCTTCCGTGGGAGGCCGGCTGTGCCGGGCGAGGGGCCGGCCAACGCACCCTCACAACCCCTCCAACACCTGCGCCAACTGCCGCACCCCCGGCCTGATCCGCTGCGCGTCGATGGCGTGGAAGCCTAGCCGCATGTAGTTCACCGGCGCGGCCTCGCCGCCGAGGAAAAACTGCGCGCCAGACTCGACCAGCACGCTGCGTTGCGCCGCGGCCCAGGCCAGCTTCTGGGTGCACACCCCAGCCGGGGCGGCCAGCCAGCAGGCGCTGGCGCCGGGGCTGCCCATCGGCTGGCATTCACGCAGGTCGGCGTGCAGGGCTTGGTACAGCAGCTCGCGGCGGCGCCCGTGTTCTTCGCGAAAGCGCCGCAGGTGCGCGTCGTAATGGCCCTGGGCGAGGAAGTCGGCGAGCATCCGCTGGTTGTTCAGTGGCGGGTGGCGGTACATCAGCCGGCGCAGGGCGCGCAGTTCGTCGATCAGCTCGGCGTCGGCGACCATGTAGCCGATGCGCAGGCCCGGCGAGAAGGCCTTCGACAGGCTGCTCATGTAGATCACCCGGCCCTGGCTGTCGCCGGCCTTCAGCGCTGGCAGCGGGTGGTTGTCGAGGTTGAACTCGGCGTCGTAGTCGTCCTCGATCACCACCTGGTCATGCTCACGCACATGGCGCATCAACTCGCCGCGCCGCGCCGGGCTCATCGTCACCCCGGTGGGCACCTGGTGGCCGGGGGTCAGGTAGAGGTACTGGCAGCCGTGCAGGCGCGGGTCGACCACCAGGCCTTCGGCGTCCACCGGCTGCAGGTGCACCTGGGCGCCGTGCAGGTCGAAGATGCTCATGGCGTCCCGAAAGCCCGGGTTCTCCATGCCCACCTTCACCCCGCGGGCCATCAGCAGGCTGCCGAGCAGGTACAGCGCATTCTGCGAACCCAGGGTCACCAGGATTTCATCGGCGCGCGCCCAGATGCCGCGCTTGGGCAACACCCGGGTGCGCAATTGCTCGATGAGCATCTCGTCGTCGCGGTCGAAACGGTCGCCCAGCCAGGCCTGGTCGCGTTCGCCGCGCAGGTTGTTGCGCGACACTTCGCGCCAGCGCTCCAGCGGGAACAGGTCGCTGATCGGCTGGCCGTAAATGAACGGGTATTCAAAGCTCGCCCAGTTGCTCGGGCGCAGCACGCCGTGCTTCAAACTGGGCTGCATGCGAAAGCGCGCGGCCCAATCGGGCGCACGCTCGGCCGGCTCGTCGGCCAGGCCCGGGTGCCCGCCTGGGGTGATGCGCAGCACCGCCTCGGCGCTGCGGTCGCAGTAGTCGGGGTGCAGGTAATAGCCGCTGCGCGGGCGGCTGACCAGGTAGCCGTTGTCGAGCAGGCTTTCGTACACCAAGGCCACGGTATTGCGCGAGATCGCCAGTTGCTGAGACAGCCTGCGGCACGACGGCAGCGGCTCGCTGGCGGGGAACCCGCCACTGAGAATCGCCGACACCAACGACTCACGCAGCTGCTCCTGCAGGCCCCGTTGCTGGTCGAAATCCAGGTGATACACGTGATCGATCATGGCGCTCCCTCCGCTGGCCGCAACCCACTGAAGTTGCAATTACCACGCCAGAAAAACCCGCCGTTTCGCTGGCCAGTGCGCGGCCCTGAACTGTCCCTATCGCCCGTGCCAGGCAGCTCTCTATGGTGGCAACCAGCCCTTCCGGCAACCTCACGGAGCATGCCCATGAAACACTCGCACACCGTTTGCAAACCCGCCGGCCTGCTACGCACCCTGGCCCTGGCCGCCTGCCTGCTGGGCGTGGCCAGCACCGCCAGCGCCGACGTGGCGGACATCAAAACCCGTGGCTACCTCAGCGTGGCCACCGAAGACGACTACGCGCCGTTCAACTACATCGTCGACGGCAAGCCGGAGGGTTTCCACAAGGAGCTGCTCGAAGACCTGAAGGCCTACGCCAAGACCCAAGGCTTCGATGTGCGCCAGGAAATCCTGCCCTGGACCGGCCTGCTGGCCTCGGTGTCTTCGGGCAAATACGACATGGCCTTCACCGGCGCGCTGGTCACCGATGAGCGCCTGCGGGTGTTCAACTTCGCCCCGCCGTTCGCCTCGGCCCAGCACTTCTACGTGAAGCGCGCCGGCGACAACCGCCTCAGCGACATCGCCAGCCTGTGCGGCAAGACCGTCGGCGTGCAAGCCGGCAGCGCGCTGCTGGCGCGCCTGCCGGAACTGAAAAAAATGATGGCCGCGAAAAACTGCCAGATGGGCGACGTGGTCGAGTACCCCTCCTACCCCGAAGCCTACGCCGACCTCGCCAACGGCCGCCTCGACTACGTGGTCAACGCGCTGATTTCAGTGAACGACCTGGTCAAGACCCGCGGCGATACCTTCGCCAAGGGCATTGCCGTTTCCGGTGACGGCTTCGCCGCCTGGCCGGTGCCCAAGGCCAGCCCGGAGTTGCTGAAATTCCTCACCGGCTTCATGGACCACATCCGCGACAACGGCCGCCTGGCCGCGCTGCAGACCAAGTGGTTCGGCGAGGCCTTCCCGAGCATGCCCAAGGAACCGGTGACCAACGTCGAGCAGTTCCACAAGCTGGCCGGGATGGAATGACCTGACACGCTAACCGGCCCTTCCCCCACCACGGCAAACTGGCCGCGGCGGGCGAAGGGCCCTACGCGACGAACACCTTCCCGAGAGCCCACCATGAACCAAACCGCCTGGCTGCTGCTGCTCGAAGGCGCGTGGACCACCCTGTGGATCTGCACCCTGGCCATCTCCATCGGCGTGGTACTGGGCCTGCTGATCGCCCTGCTGCGCATGGCCCGCATCCCGTTTCTCGACCAACTGCTGGTGACCTACGTGAGCCTGGCGCGCGCCACGCCGCTGGTCACGCTGGTGCTGTTCCTGTTCCTCTCGGCACCCAGCTTCGGCCTGGCGCTGGACCGCAACACCGCCGCAGTGCTGGCGCTGACGATGAACACCGCGGCGTTCAACGCCGAGGTGTGGCGCGCGGCGTTCATCAGTTTTTCCCGCGAGCAGCGCGAGGCGGCGCTGGCCTGCGGCATGACCGAAGGGCTGTTCTTCCGGCGCATCATGCTGCCGCAGATGATCACCAGCAGCCTGCCTGGGCTGGTCAACGAGATGTCGTTCCTGATCAAGAGCAGCCCGGCCATCGCGGTGATCGGCATCGTCGACCTTACCCGGGTGACCAACCGCATCAGCGCGGTGACCTACCAGCCATTGCCGCCGATCCTGGCGGCGGGGCTGCTGTACATGCTGATCATCGGCGTGTTGATCAAGCTGCAGGCGCTGGCTGAGAAGAAAGCCAACCGCCTGGCCACCTGAGGAGCCCGCATGACCGAATGGAGTATTGTCTGGGAAGCGCGCGGCGCCTTTCTCACGGGCATGGCCAACACCCTGTTGCTGTTTGCCGTGTCCGTGCTGGCGGCATTCGTGCTGGGCTGCGCGGCGGTGTACGCGCTCAGCCAGGGCAAGGCCCTGGCCTGGGTGCTGCGTGGGCTGATCAACCTGATGCGCACGGTGCCGTTCCTGGTGCTGGTGTACCTGTTGTACTACGGCTTCCCCTCGCTGGGCGTGCGCCCCAGTGCCTGGGGCGCCGGGCTGGTGGCACTGACGCTGTACCACGCGGCGTACTTCGCGGAAATACTGCGCGGCGCGCGGCTGGTATTGCCCCCGGGGCAGGTCGAGGCGGCCAGCGCCCATGGCTTCCGGCCGCTGCGGCTGTACTGGCGGATCATCCTGCCGCAACTGGTGATCAAAACCCGCCCGCTGCTGGGCAACCAGTTGATCTACGCGCTGAAAGACACCGCCTTCCTGACCATCATCACCGTGCAGGAACTCACCGCCGCCGCCAACTCGGTGCAGGCGACCTATTTCATTCCAACCCAGGCCTTCGTGGTGGTTATCGCGGTGTACTGGGCCATCAGCATTTGCCTGGAACTGGCGCTCAAGTGGGCGGGCCGGTTCGGCGCCAAACGAGGGTTCGACCATGGCTGAAGTCCCCGCGGTGCGCATCGAGCGCCTGTCGAAGAGTTTCGATGGCGTAGAGGTGCTGCGCGACATCGACCTGACCGTCAACAAGGGCGAGGTGGTCAGCGTGCTCGGCTCTTCGGGCTCGGGCAAATCCACTCTGCTGCGCTGCATCAACTGGCTGGAGCAACCCGACCGCGGCAGCATCCACATCGCCGGCGAGCGCATCGGCGCCAGCGCCAGCGGCCAGGCGATGAAAGCCCGCGAGCTGGCGGCGATCCGCGCGCGCACCGGCATGGTGTTCCAGAGCTTCAACCTGTGGCCGCACCTGACCGTGCTGCAGAACGTGATGGAAGCCCCCGTGCAGGTGAAAAAAACCCCCAAGGCCCAGGCCCGTGAAGCGGCCCAGGCGCTGCTGGAAAAAGTCGGCATGGAGCACAAGGCCGACGCCTACCCCTTCACCCTCTCCGGCGGGCAAAAGCAGCGCGTGGCCATCGCCCGCGCGCTGGCCATGAGCCCGGAGGTGATGCTGTTCGACGAGCCCACCTCGGCGCTGGACCCAGAACGGGTGGGCGAGGTGCTGGCGGTGATGAAAAACCTCTCGGCCGAGGGCTATACGATGATCGTGGTCACCCACGAGATGGAGTTCGCCCGGGCCGTGTCGGACCAGGTGGTGTTCCTTGAAAAAGGCATCCTGATCGAAAAGGCCCCACCGGAGAAATTCTTCACCCAACCGGAAACCGACCGGGTGCGAAAATTCCTTGAATTGTCCCGCTGACTTTCCATTCACACGAGGTTGCACATGAACAAGGTGGTATTCATCACAGGCGCTACATCCGGCTTTGGCCGCGCCACCGCGCGGCGTTTCGCCGAGGCAGGCTGGGCACTGGTGCTCAGCGGCCGGCGCCTGGAGCGCCTGCAAGCGCTGCAAGAGGAACTGCAAGCCAAGGTGCCGGTGCACATCGCCGCGCTGGATGTGCGTGACGCCAGCGCCGTGGCGGCCATGGTCGAAGCGCTGCCCGAAGGCTTCACCCCGGTGCGCGCGCTGGTGAACAACGCCGGCCTGGCGCTGGCCCCGGAGCCGGCGCAAAAGGTGGCGCTGCAAGACTGGCACACGATGATCGACACCAACATCACCGGCCTGGTGAACGTGACCCACGCGGTGCTGCCGCTGCTGCTGCAAACGGGTGCTGGGGCGAGCATCATCAACCTCGGCTCGGTGGCCGGTGAGTGGCCCTACCCGGGCGGGCACGTGTACGGCGCGAGCAAGGCGTTCGTCAAACAGTTCAGCTTCAACCTGCGCTGCGACTTGCTCGCCACCGGCGTGCGGGTGACCGACATCGCCCCGGGCATGGCCGAAACCGAGTTCACCCTGGTGCGCACCAAAGGCAACCAGGCCGCTTCCGATGCGCTGTACGCCAGCACTACGCCGCTGACCGCCGAAGACATCGCCGAGCAGATCCACTACGTGGCCAGCCTGCCCGACCACATCAACGTCAACCGCCTCGAAGTGATGCCCAGCCGCCAGGCCTGGTCGCCGTTCGCGGTGGATCGCGACTAGAACAGGCAGTGGCCTAGAACCTCACCAAACTGCTGTACAGCGTCAACACCGACAGCACCACCAGCAACCCGCCCATCACCCCACGCACCGAGCGCGGCGGCCAGTGCCGGTGCAGCCACTGCCCGGCCAGGCTGCCCGCCAGCGCGGGCAACAGCAGGCTGGCGGCCAGGGCCAGGTGGGCCTGGCCCAGCACACCGAACGCCAACAGCATCAGCAACGCACAGGCACTGCTGGCGAAGAAGAACACGATCGCCGTGGCACGCATCGGCGCTGGCGCCAGGCCGCTGCGCAGCAGGTAGAGCATCAGCGGCGGCCCGCCGGCCGAGGCCAGGCTGGTGGCCAGCCCGGACCCTAACCCGGCCAGCCAGGCCGCGCCCGGCCGCGGCGGGCGCGCCGGCACCGCCGCGGGGCGCCACAGCACCAGCAACCCGCCGGCCAGGCAGAACAGCGCAATCAGCGGCGCCAACCAGCGCCCCGGCAGCCACGCCAGCAAGCCGCTGCCCAGCGGCAGCGCCAACAGCATGCCAAGCAGCAACGGCCGCGCCAGGGCCCTGTCAAAGCGCCGCCAGGCCCCCGGCCAAAGGCCCACGCTGCAGGCCAGGTCGAGCATCAGCGTGACCGGGATCACCAGCGCCGGCGGCAAGCGGGTGAGCAGGCCGAGGGCGAGGATCATCGCGAAGCCAAAGCCGGTGTAGCCGCGGATCAACCCGGCCAATGCCGCCAAGCCCATGAACATGCCCCACCTCCGCGCCGTGATTGGCGCCCACTCTAGGCGCTGCAACGCGGCCCACGGCAGGGCCAGTTAGCCCGCGCCGGCGAGCCAGCCGGGCGCTCTAAGGCGGGGCGGCAAAAGTGTATACAAAACCTTTCGCGCGCTTTTATGATGCAAAAAACGCCACGCCATCGCCGGCTCGTGCCGCCTCGCTTCAGCCTGGGCGGGCACTTTGCGCACCGCCTTGGCGCATCGGCATGGCAATTGCTCCCTGTTTCGAACCTACCGCACACACCCGAGCCTATGACCGCACCTGCCTGCACCTTCACCCCCAGCTGGCCCGCCGAACTCGAGCTGGCCTATGCCCGCAGCGGCGGCGCCACGCGCCCGGTGCTGCGCCGCCACCTGGGGCCGTTGCGGGTCCAGAAGCACCTGTACGCCGAAGGCCCCGAGGTGTGCCAGCACATCATCGTGCACCCACCCGCCGGGATCGCCGGTGGCGACCGCCTGGCCATCCGCGCCACCGCCGAGGCCGGCGCCTGGGCACAACTGACCAGCCCCGGCGCGGCGAAGTGGTACCGCGCCGCCAGCCCCGCGCAGCAAAGCGTGACGTTGCGCGCCGAGGCCGGCGCGACGCTGGAGTGGCTGCCTCAGGAAACCATCGTGTACAGCAACGCCCAGGCGCAACTGGCCACGGAAATCGACCTGCGCGGTGATGCCCGCCTATGCTATTGGGATGTGGTCGCGCTCGGCCGCCCCGCCAGTGGCGAGGCGTTCGACCACGGTTACTTTCAGGCCCGGCTGGATGTGCGCCGCGACGGCGAGCTGATCTGGCATGAACGCCAGCGCATCCACGGCGGCGATGGCCTGCTACGCTCGCCGATGGGCCTGGCCGGCTACCCGGTGTTCGGCACCCTGCTGCTGACCGGCACCGCCGAAGCCGAATGGCTCGAACACTGCCGCGCATTGCCCTGCCAGGGGCGCGGCGACCTGACCCAACTCCCCGGGCTGCTGGTGGCCCGCTGCCTGGCCTCGGAGGCCCTGCACGCGCGGGACTGGCTGATTGCCCTGTGGCGCGTGTTGCGCCCCCTGATGCTGGGGCGCCCGGCGCTGCCCCCGCGAATCTGGAACACCTGAATTCACTTTACGGAAAGCCCCATGGACCTTTCACCTCGCGAAAAAGACAAGCTGCTGATCTTCACCGCCGGCCTGGTTGCCGAGCGCCGCCTGGCCCGTGGGCTGAAGCTGAACTACCCGGAAGCGATGGCCTACATCAGCGCCGCCCTGCTCGAAGGCGCCCGCGACGGCCAGACCGTGGCCGAGCTGATGCACTACGGCACCACCCTGCTCAGCCGCGAGCAGGTGATGCAGGGCATCCCGGAGATGATCCCGGAAATCCAGGTAGAAGCCACCTTCCCCGACGGCACCAAGCTCGTCACCGTCCACCAGCCGATCGCCTGAGGCCAGCATGAGCGTGCCCGCCACCCCCGCCATCGCGCTGCGCGATGCCACCGCCGCTGACCTGCCGGCGATCCGCGACATCTACAACGACGCGGTGCGCAACACCACCGCCATCTGGAACGAACAACCGGCCAACCTGGCCAACCGCCAGGCCTGGTTCGACGCTCGCGCCAGCCAGGGCTACCCGATCCTGGTCGCGGTGAATGCCGCCGGCCAGGTGCTCGGCTATGCCTCCTACGGCGACTGGCGGCCGTTCGAAGGCTTTCGCCACAGTGTCGAGCACTCGGTGTACATCCACCCCGAGCAGCGCGGCCAAGGCCTCGGCGCGCGGCTGATGCAGGCGTTGATCGAACGCGCCCGCGACGGCGGCAAGCACGTGATGGTGGCCGCGATCGAAAGCGGCAACAGCGCCTCGATCACCCTGCACCAGCGCCTGGGCTTCGCCACCACCGGGCAGATGCCGCAGGTGGGCATCAAGTTCGGCCGTTGGCTCGACCTTACCTTCATGCAGTTGATCCTCAACCCCGGGGCCCCACCCCCTTCGGAGTAACGCGATGAATGCAGCCCAATTGCGCCGTGTCACTGTCGACAGTTTTGCCCACTATCGAACGGGCTTGGTCGAGTTGTTGCTCGATGCCGTCCGCCAAGGCGCAACCTTGGGTTTTATGGCCGACCTCGATGCCCAGCAGGCCAACGCCTACTACAGCGAGATCAAGGCCCGGCTGGCGATTGGCGACACGCTGATCTGGGTGGTGGTCAAGCATGAGCAGGTGATCGCCAGCGTGCAGTTGGCGCTGTGCCAACGGGCCAACGGCACCAACCGCGCCGAGGTGCAAAAGCTGCTGGTGTACGAGCACGCCCAGCGCCACGGCCTGGGCGCGCAACTGATGACCGCCGCCGAGCAGGCGGCGCGGCAGATGGGCCGTGGGCTGTTGCACCTGGACACCGAAGCCGGCTCGCCGGCCGAAGCCTTCTACCGTGCCCAGGGCTATGTGCGCGCCGGGGAAATCCCGGGCTTCGCCTGCCGCCCTGACGGCGACTACCGCACCACCGCCTTCTACTACAAAACGCTTTGAGGCCCTGAATGATTCCTGGCGAATACTCCATCCAGCCCGGCGAGATCGAACTGAACGCCGGCCGCCGCACCGTCTCCCTGACCGTGGCCAACAGCGGTGACCGGCCCATTCAGGTCGGCTCGCACTATCACTTTTTCGAAACCAACGACGCCCTGGCGTTCGACCGCGCCGCCGCCCGCGGCATGCGCTTGAACATTCCGGCCGGCACCGCGGTGCGCTTCGAGCCGGGGCAAAGCCGTGAGGTCGAGCTGGTCGAGCTGGCCGGGCTGCGCCGGGTGTTCGGCTTTGCCGGGCGTGTGATGGGCGCCCTTTAGGGTCGCCGCAAGCGTTTAGCGGCAAGCGGCAAGCGGCAAGCGGCAAGTCGGCTCGGGCTGGCTTGCGGTTTGCTCGGCGCTTTCAACTGTTTAGAGGACCCGCATGAAAATAAGCAAGCAAGCCTATGCCGACATGTTCGGCCCGACCGTGGGCGACAAGGTGCGCCTGGCCGACACCGAGCTGTGGCTGGAAGTCGAAAAAGACTTCACCACCTACGGCGAGGAAGTGAAATTCGGCGGTGGCAAGGTGATCCGCGACGGCATGGGCCAGGGCCAGTTGCTGGCCGCCGAGGTGGTCGACACGCTGATCACCAACGCGCTGATCATCGACCACTGGGGCATCGTCAAGGCTGACGTCGGCCTCAAGGACGGCCGCATCGCCGCCATCGGCAAGGCCGGCAACCCGGACATCCAGCCCGACGTGACCATCGCCGTGGGCGCCAGCACCGAGGTGATCGCCGGTGAAGGGATGATCCTCACCGCCGGTGGCATCGACACGCACATTCACTTCATCTGCCCGCAGCAGATCGAAGAAGCGCTGATGAGCGGGGTGACCACCATGATCGGCGGCGGCACCGGGCCGGCCACCGGCACCAACGCCACCACCTGCACCTCCGGGCCCTGGCACATGGCGCGCATGCTGCAGGCCGCCGACGCCTTCGCGATGAACATCGGCTTTACCGGCAAGGGCAACGCCAGCCTGCCCGAGCCGCTGATCGAACAGGTCAAGGCCGGTGCCATCGGCCTGAAGCTGCACGAAGACTGGGGCACCACCCCGGCGGCGATCGACAACTGCCTCAGTGTGGCCGACCAGTACGATGTGCAGGTGGCGATCCACACCGACACCCTGAACGAGTCCGGCTTTGTCGAAACCACCCTTGGCGCGTTCAAGGGGCGGACCATTCACACCTACCACACCGAAGGCGCCGGCGGCGGCCACGCCCCCGACATCATCAAGGCCTGTGGCTTCCCGAACGTGCTGCCCAGCTCGACCAACCCGACCCGGCCGTTCACCCGCAACACCATCGACGAACACCTCGACATGCTGATGGTCTGCCACCACCTGGACCCGAGCATCGCCGAAGACGTGGCCTTCGCCGAAAGCCGCATCCGCCGCGAAACCATCGCCGCCGAAGACATCCTCCACGACCTCGGCGCGTTCGCCATGATCAGCTCCGACAGCCAGGCCATGGGCCGGGTCGGCGAGGTGATCACGCGCACCTGGCAAACCGCCGACAAGATGAAAAAACAGCGCGGCGCGCTGCCCGAAGACGCCCCCGGCAACGATAACTTCCGGATCAAGCGCTACATCGCCAAGTACACCATCAACCCGGCCATCACCCACGGCATCAGCCATGAGGTGGGTTCGGTGGAAGTGGGCAAGTGGGCCGACCTGGTGCTCTGGCGCCCGGCGTTCTTTGGGGTCAAGCCCACGCTGATCCTCAAGGGCGGGGCGATTGCCGCCAGCCTGATGGGCGATGCCAACGCCTCGATCCCAACGCCGCAGCCGGTGCACTACCGGCCGATGTTCGCCAGCTTCGGCGGCAGCCGCCACGCCACCAGCCTGACCTTCATCAGCCAGGCCGCGCTGGAGGCCGGGGTGCCGGAGCAACTGGGCTTGAAAAAACGCATCGGCGTGGTCAAGGGCTGCCGCAGCGTGCAGAAAACCGACCTGATCCACAACGGCTACCTGCCGAACATCGACGTCGACCCGCAAACCTACCAGGTGAAGGCCGACGGCGTGCTGCTGTGGTGCGAGCCGGCCGACGAGCTGCCGATGGCGCAGCGGTACTTTCTGTTCTGACCGGAGGGCCCTTCGCCCGGCACAGCCGGCCTCCCACCAGGTTTGTGTAAGTGCTTGATTTACTGGGCAACACAGACCCCGTGGGAGGCCGGCTGTGCCGGGCGAGGGGCCCTGAAACCCGGCTACCGCCCCCAGCCCGCCCGCGGATCGAAGCGCGACTGCGCCGCCAGGCGCTCCCACAGCTCGCGATCGGCCTCGCTGGCCGGCGGCATCACCACCTTCAACTGCACCAGCAGGTCACCCCGGCCGCCGGCCTTGGCGCGCAGGCCGTGGCCCTTGGCGCGCAGGCGCTGGCCGTTGTGGCTGCCTTCGCGCACGGTGAGGTTGAGCTTGCCGGTCAGCGTCGGCACTTCGATCTTGCCGCCCAGCGCCAGCTCCCAGGGCGCCACGGGTACTTCGACGACCAGGTCCGCGCCCTCGACCTTGAACAGCGGGTGCGGGGCCAGGGTCAGGGTGATGAACAAGTCGCCGGCGGCGCCACCGGCCACCCCCGGCGCACCCTGGCCCTTGAGGCGAATGCGCTCGCCGTCGCTGACCCCGGCGGGGATCTTCACCTTCAGGGTTTTGGTCACGTCACTGGTGCGCTGGCCGGCCGCGTTGTACTGCGGCACCTTGAAGCTCACCTGCTTGGGCTCCTCGCTCAGGGCCTCTTCGAGGAACACCGCGAGGTTGAGGTCGACATCCTGCCCATCACGGGCTGCGCTGCGGGCCTGGCCGCGGCCGCCGCCGGCGGCACCGAACGGGTTGCCGCCACGCTGGTTGCCGAACAGGCTGCTGAAGATGTCGGAGAAATCCCCACCGCCGCCGCCAAAGCCGCCAGCGCCCGGGTGGCCCTGGAACGGCCGCTGGCCGCCGTAGCGGCGGATTTCGTCGTATTCGGCGCGCTTGGCCGGGTCGCCCAGGGCCTCGTAGGCCTCGGAGGCTTCCTTGAACTTTTCTTCGGCGCCCGGGGCCTTGCTTTTATCCGGGTGGTACTTGGCCGCCAGCTTGCGATACGCCGCTTTGATTTCTTTGTCGTCGGCCGTAGGCGCAACGCCCAGTACCTTGTAATAGTCTTTGAAATCCATGCTCGGATCACCACCTCAAACAGTTGAAAGCGCACGGGGCGCCCCTCGCCGTTGGCCTTGGCCACGGGCGGGAGCAAGGTGTGCGCCGGATCGATGCCTTCAAGATTGGGGTGGCCGGCGATCTTTCAAGGCAACCCCCAGAGAAATAACGGATACCCGGCCTTCGATTCCGTGCCGCGCTGGCATACACTGCGCGGCCGTTTTTCTTCAAGGGCAGTACCATGAAGCACGACACCCCGGCCCGCGCCTGCGGCATCGACTTCGGCACCTCCAACTCCACCGCCGGCTGGCACCGCCCTGGCCAGGCCAGTTTGCTCGCCCTCGAAGACGGCAAGATTACCCTGCCCTCGGTGGTGTTCTTCAACGCTGAAGAACGCCGCCCGGTGTACGGCCGCCTGGCGCTGCACGAATACCTCGAAGGCTACGAAGGCCGGCTGATGCGCTCGCTGAAAAGCCTGCTGGGCTCCAAGCTGATCAAGCACGACACCAGCGTGCTGGGCACGGCCATGCCGTTCAAAGACCTCCTCGGGCTGTTCATCGGCGAGCTGAAAAAACGCGCCGAGGCCAGCGCCGGGCGCGGCTTCGACCAGGTCGTGCTGGGCCGCCCGGTGCACTTCGTCGATGACGACGCCGCCGCCGACCAGGAAGCCGAAGACACCCTCGCCGCGGTGGCGCGCAAGGTTGGCTTCAGCGAGGTGTCGTTCCAGTTCGAGCCGATCGCCGCGGCCTACGACTACGAAGCCAACATCCAGGGCGAAGAGCTGGTACTGATCGTCGATATCGGCGGCGGTACGTCAGACTTCTCGCTCATCCGCCTGGCGCCAGAGCGCCACTACCTCGACGACCGCCAAGCCGACATCCTCGCCACCGGCGGCGTGCACATCGGCGGTACCGACTTCGACAAACAGCTGAACATCCAGGGCGTGATGCCGCTGTTCGGCTACGGCAGCCGGATGAAAAGCCAGGCCTTGATGCCCACCAGCTACCACCTGAACCTGGCCACCTGGCACACCATCAACGCGGTGTACGCGCAAAAATCCCAATTGGCCTTGGCCAACATGCGCTACGACATCGAAGACAGCCTTGGCATCGACCGGCTGTTCAAGCTGATCGAACAGCGCGCCGGCCACTGGCTGGCGATGGAAGTCGAAGCGAGCAAGATCGAGTTGACCGACCAGCCGCAGCGCCGGGTCGACCTGGGCCGCATCGAAGCCGGGCTGGATGTACTGCTGACCCGCGACCTGTTCGAAAGCGCCATCGACGGCCTGCTGGAGCGGGTGCGCGGCGGTGTGGGCGAGTTGCTCGCCAGCGCCGGGGTGAGCGCTGGCCAGGTCGACACGGTGTTTTTCACCGGTGGCTCGAGCAGCATCCCGGCGCTGCGTAACAGCGTGGCGGCCTTGCTGCCCAAGGCCCGCCACGTTGAAGGCGACAATTTCGGCAGCATTGGCAGCGGCCTGGCGATCGAGGCGCGCCGCCGCTACGGTTGATCAGACCAGCCCGGCCTCGCGCAGCTCGCTTTTGAGGTACGCGTAGTACACCGGGCCGGCCACCACCCCGGGCAGGCCGAAGGCGGCCTCGAACACCAGCATCGCCAGCAGCAGCTCCCAGGACTTGGCGCGGATCTGCCCGCCGACGATGCGCGCGTTGAGGAAGTATTCGACCTTGTGGATGAGGATCAGATAGCCCAGCGCCGCCACCGCCACCCAGATCGAAATCGACAGGCCGACGATGGTGATCAAGGTGTTCGACATCAGGTTGCCGATCACCGGCAGCAGGCCGAGCAAGAAGGTCATCACGATCAGGGTTTTGGTCAGCGGCAGCTTGATCCCCACCAGCGGCAGCACCACCGCCAGGAACACCGCGGTGAACGCGGTGTTGAGCAGCGAGATTTTGATCTGCGCGAAAACGATGTTGCGAAACGCCGTGACCAGCAGGTGCAGGCGGTCGTACAGCGCCGAGGCCAACGGCCGGCGGGTGCTCTGCTCGGGAATCTGCTGCAGGGCGATGATCGCCCCCAGCACCATGCCGATCAGCAGGGTGACGAAGGTGTGCGCGGCGTCGCGGCCGATCAGTTGCAGGTCGGAGAGGTGCTTGCTGCCCCAGGCGCCGATGGCGGTGCGGAACTCCGCCGCGCTGGCCGGCAGGTAGGCGTCTACCGCCGGCGGCAACTGGCCACGGGCGCGGTCGACCACAGTCATGAACTTGTCGAGCGAGGCGCCGGGGTTTTCCACCTCGTGCAGCACGAAGCTGATCGCCCCGGCGAAGATCAACGCCAGCACGCTGACGATCAACGTGCCCAGCAACGCCACCGCCAGCCAGCGCGCGCGGCGCCCGGCAATCAGCCGTTGCAGTTGCGGGGTGAGCATGTTGACCAGCTCGAACACGAGCAAACCGGCCAGCAGGCTGGGCAGCAGGCGCAGCGGCAGCACAAGCAGCAGCCCGCCCATGACGATCAGCCAACTGGCAAACAACACATGGCGCTGGGAAAAGGTCGGCATACGGCCTCGGCAAGGCATGAGGGGACAGGCAGTCTGCCAGCCTTGCGCGCACTCGGCCAGTGGCCAGGCCACGGCCGGTGCGCAAGTGAGGCTATTTCTCCAAGCAGGTGCTCATGAATGTTTTGCGCGCATCGCCCTTGAGGTTCTGGCTGGTGGCATCCGCATTACAGGTTTTCATCTTCTGCTGCTGGGTGGGCGCCGCAGCGCTGCCGCCTTTGAGGCAATTGCTCATGAACGCTTTGCGCTCATCGCCTTTGAGGGTTTTCGCCTGGGGCTCGGCGTTGCAGGTTTTCATCCGCTCTTGCTGGGCCGTGGCAGCCATTACCGGGGTGGCCAGGCAAGCACACATCAGCCACGCCAGCACATGCAGTTTGTTCATGATGCGTTCTCCGTAGCGGCTGGCCCGCATGGCTAGCCTGGAGAAAGCTTAGACAAAATTGCTTACAAACCTTTGGCTCGACAGAAACTTCGAACTCTTTGCCAGCTGGGCGGCTCTGAGCCATTACAGGGCCGCTATCGGCCACCTCGAAGGAGCGATGCCATGTACAAACTTACCCTGACCACCCTCTGCGCCGCCGCGCTGCTCGCCGGCTGTAATACCACCCCGCAGAACCCGGTGGATTTCGTCACCTACCGCAATGAGCCGCTGGTCAAGCAGGTGCAAACCGGCATGACCATGCAGCAGGTCAACACCGTTGCCGGGCCACCCTCCACCGTCGTGGCCGGCACCGCGGGCTCGCCCAATGGCACCTGCAACAACTACATCCTCAACCGCGACGGCGCCCAGCAGCCGTACTACGTGAGCTTCGACAGCTCCGGGCATGTGGCCAGCAAGGGCTTCATGACCTGCGACCAGCGCAAGCAGAACGAAAAGGCGGCGATGTAGGCCCGCTGGCGGGGAGGGGCAAGGGGTCAGTGGGAAGTGGCAAGTAAAAGCCCTGATTTTTTCAGGTGGTTTTACTGAGCGCATGAGCTTCATGGCCCATCGCCCGGCACAGCCGGGATGCCGGACCACGGCCTCCCACGGGTTCTGTGTTGCCGCGTAAATCAAGTAGTTACACAGACCTGGTGGGAGGCCGGCTGTGCCGGGCGAGGGGCCCTGAAGCTCATGCACCGAATCAGCAGCGCTCACAGACCGCCCCCCCCTCCATGAACCCCGCACCACTGGCCTGATGCGATAAAACTTTTCAACCCAGCAGCCACTCCCATCCTTACTGACCATGCCTTCAGAGCGCGGCAGTAACCGTGACCTCACCTAGCCTGGAGACAACCATGCTCAATGTTCAATTGACCGACAAAGACACCCTGCGCGAGCGCGCGCGCCAGCACGTGGACCAAGGCGCGGTGACCGAGGGCTACCACGCCGACCGCGAGGAAATCCTGCGCCTGCTCAACGAGTCGCTGGCCACCGAGCTGGTGTGCACCCTGCGCTACAAACGCCACTACTTCATGGCCAACGGCCTGAAGGCCAGTATCGCCGCCGACGAATTCCTCGAGCATGCCCAGCAGGAAAGCGAGCACGCCGACAAGCTGGCCGAGCGTATCGTGCAGTTGGGTGGCGAGCCGGAATTCAACCCCGACCTGATCTCGCAGATGTCCCACGCTGAGTACAAGGCCGGCAACAGCCTCAAGGAAATGGTCTACGAAGACCTGGTCGCCGAGCGCATCGCGATCGACAGCTACCGCGAGATCATCCAGTACATCGGCGACAAAGACCCGACCACCCGGCGCATCTTCGAAGACATCCTCGCCCAGGAAGAAGAGCATGCCGATGATATGGCGGATATTTATGAGGAGATCAGCTGAGCGCTGGGGCGCTCAGCTGACACAGGTAAGTTTGAGCGGCAAGCGGCAAGCGGCAAGCGGCAAGCGGCAAGCGGCAAGCGGCAAGTTAGAGACGCACCAAGGCCGCATCCCTCCCGGGATGCGGCCTTTTTCTTGCCGCTTGCAACTGACCACTTGCCCCTGCCCCACCTACGGTTTCACGGTTTTGGGCGCCTTGCCCGCCTGCATCTGCTGCAGCAACGGCGTGCATTGGTTCTGCTCGCCACCGCTGGGCGCCACCAGCGCCAACAGGCCCGCGGCCGGGGCGACGATCGCGCCCAAGGCGACCATGCCGGCCCCGCGCAGGATCAACGGCACCGCCTGCACACCGGCCGAAGGCTTGGCGAATGGCCCGCGCACGTACAGTGGCGAGCGCAGCGAGATGAAGCGGAAGCCCTTGGACTCCGGGGTGACCTTCATGTCGAGCTGTTCGGTCTTGAAGTTGGCGTTGCCGTCGATGTAGATGATTGCGTTCTCGGTGTCGAACAGGAACAGGTTGGTCGAGGCCAGGCCGTCCTTGATGCCGATGTCGGCGGCGGCGCAGTTGATCTCCACTTCCTTGTCACCGAAGATTTTACCCACCACGTAGTTACCCACGTTCAGGCCGGCGATTTCCATCAGGTCGCGGCTGACCGCGCCGTCGTTGATCAACAGCTTCAGGCTGCCATTGGAGGTGCCGAGCAGCGCCGCTACTGAATTGCCGGTGCCGGCAAAGTCGGCGTCACCGTTGAGCTGGCCGAGGCTGGTGCGCATCGGTTCGAAGTCCGGGAACAACTGCTTGAGCTGGAAGCCCCGGGCGGTGAGCTGCACGCGGGCCTGCAGCGGTGTGGCCTGGCCATTGAGGTTGGCGCGCGCGTCGAGCTTGCCGCCAGCCACGCCAAAGCTCAGCGGTTGCAGGTTCAGCCGGCCGTCGTCGAGCACCACGTGGGTGTAGAGGTCAGTGAACGGCAGCTTCTCACTCTTGACGATGCGCTTGCCGGTGAACTCCACGTCGGCATCCATTGCCCGCCAGCGGTCGGTGCGGAACTGCTCGACCGGCAGCACCTTGCCCTCCGGCTGCTTGCTGGCGCCGCCACGGGCTTTTTGCTCCTGATTGGAGTCGGCGCCGATCAGCGGCGCCAGGTCGGCGAACAGCAGCTGGTTAGACACCAGCTTGCCGCTCAGCTTCGGCCGCGGCTGGCCGTTGACGAAGCCGAGGTCACCGTGAATGTCGCTGTTGCCGATCTTGCCGTTGAAACCTTCGTAGCGAAAGCTGGCGCCCGCCGGGTCGTGCAGCTTGGCGATCAGGTGGCCGTCGGTGCCGTAGGGCGGGGTGTCGGGCAGGGTCACACCGGTCAGCGGGTAGAGGTTACCCAGGCTGCTGCCGGCCAGCTTCAGTTGTAGGTCCAGTGCGCCCAGGTTGCGCGGGTCGGTCAAGGTACCCACCACCTGCGCTTCGGTTTGCGCAATGCTCACCCGCGCTTGCACTGGGAACGGCTGCTTCGCGTCTTGCAGGGCCAGCAGGCCGCCGATCTTGCCGTCGCCGTTCAGTGGCATGCCTTTATAGTGGCCGGTCACCTTGAAGCCGAAAGCGTAGTCCTGGGCGGTCGCGCCTTGCTCGCTCACGCGCTTGGCGGCTTCGGTCTTGCCGGCCAGGTCATTGAACGGGATCGGCTTGCCGAGGGGGTCGATGATCACGTCGGCGTCGGTGTTCAGTTGCTGGTCGTTGTAGGTCACGTGGCCTTTGTCGAACTTGATCGCGCCGATGTCGATCACCCACTTCGACGGCTCGGCGGCTGGGTCTTTCGGGCCGAAGTCGAAGGTCCAGTTGTTGCGCCCGTCTTTCAAGCGGAACAGTGCCGCCGAAGGCTCGCTGAGGTCGATGCGCGGGATGCTCACCCGCTGCGCCAACAACGGCAGCGGCGCCAGGCGGAACTCGATGCGTTTGAGGCTGGCCATCTGCGGGGTTTGCGCCCAGTCCGGGTTACCGAGGGTGATGTCTTGCGCAACGAACCGCGGCCACGGCACCCAGGCGCGCCAGCCGCCTTCGTCGGGCTCGCGCGCCCATTGCACGGCCAGGTCGCCGTTGATCGCGAAGGGCCGGTGCAGCGCGGCCGAGACCTTTTCATTCAAGGTCGGCTTGATGCGGTTCCAGTCGAAGGTGGCGATGAACACCACTAACGCGGCGATGAGCAATACAAGGACGGCCAACGTCCAGGACAGGATCTTGCGGGTGCGCGTCATGCTGGGTTTCCTTTGGCGTGAGGCGGGCTGTACAAGCTTTATACAAGCGCATAGTGGGTAGACGCCCGCGAGGCCCACGGGTTCGGTGCGCGGCTAACCGTCCAGTTTTTTCGATAGGGCGGGGCGCACCCAGCCGGTGCGAAAAGTTCCCCGACTCCCCGTAACAGGGCATTTCAATTATGCGCTAGCCATTGATTATCAAGGCATTAAGCCAACAATCAATTTGGTTGATTGTTACCATCGCGGCTTTCAACTTTTCTATCGAAATACTCGGCGTAACATTGGCTTCGTAGACAAATTTCAGCCCAGTTACGGAGCACGCCCTCATGAAACGCCAAGTACTCGCCCTGACCCTGTCGATCCTCGCCGCCAGCAGCCTGACCTTCCAGGCCGCGCAAGCCCGCAGCCTGTCCCATGACAGCGCCCAAGTCGACGTGAAAACCGCCACCCTGGTTGCCCAGGACGGTGCCGACCGCAGCCTCAACACGGTCGCCCAAGACGGCGCCGATCGCAGCTTGAACACCGTTGCCCAAGATGGCGCGGATCGCAAACTGAACGACGTGGCCCAAGACGGTTCGGATCGCAGCCTGAACACCGTTGCCCAAGACGGCGCTGACCGCAGCCTGAACACCGTCGCCCAAGACGGCGCTGACCGCAGCCTGAACACCGTTGCCCAAGACGGCGCTGACCGCAAACTGAACGACGTCGCTTGAGTCGCTTAGCGGTAATGCCCCTGTAGAAGCCCGGCCCTGTAGCCGGGCTTGATTTTTTCCTGCCTGCGCCCCCCGCCCCCTTTTGTTAAAGTGCCCGCCTGTCGCCAGCCCAAAGCCCGCCGCCATGTCCGTACGCGCCGAACAAAAACGCCAGACCCGCCAAGCCTTGCTCGACGCGACCCTGCAGCTCGTGGCCAGTGGCAAAGCGTTCGGTAGCATCAGCCTGCGTGAGGTGGCCAAGGCTGCCGGCATCGTGCCCACCGGCTTTTATCGGCATTTCGATGACATCGACAGCCTCGGCTTGGCGCTGGTCCGTGAAGTGGGTGAAGCCTTCCGCGGCGCTATCCGCCTGGTGCGCCATAACGAACTGGAACTCGGCGGGCTGACCGACGCCTCGGTGCGCATCTTCCTCGACGCGGTGCAAACCGACCGCCCGCACTTTTTGTTCCTCGCGCGCGAGCAGTACGGCAGCTCCGCGCGCGTGCGCCAAGGCCTGCGCGCGCTGCGCTCAGACATCGGCTCGGACCTCGCCACCGACCTCGCCAGCATGCCGCGCTGGCAGCACCTCGACCGCCCTGCCCTGGAGATGCTCGCCGACCTGGTGGTAAAAACCGTGTTCGCCACCCTCCCCGAGCTGCTAGACCCGGAATACGCCGACGCCACCGGCATGAGCCCGGCGCAGAAGATCCGCCAGCAGCTACGCTTCATCTTTCTGGGCGGTAAGCATTGGGCGGGGCTGGCCCCCATAGCCCCCTAACGGCGCACGCCACCACCGCGCGCACCTTAACGATGCATATTGCCGCCCCCAGATTTGGCACAACCCCCCCCTCTGGCGCGGCTCGGCGCTGATTGCCGTATTGGCAAGGCGATTGCTGTACAAGCTGCCAGAACATAGCTGGAAGCCCCGACAATGCTGGTAATCCACCGCAGGACCACGGAAAAACCTGACTGGTCAGCCGAAATCCACCTCAACTTCGAAGCCCGCAGCAAAAGCCGCCTGCGCTGTTTTAGTGCCAGTGGCGAAGACGTTGGCCTGTTCCTGGAGCGCGGCCAGCCGCCGCTGCAAGACGGCGAGTGCCTTGAGGCCCAGGACGGGCGCATCGTGAAGATTCGCGCACTGCCGGAAAAACTCCTTCACGTGACCTGCGCCAGCAGCTTCGAGCTCACCCGCGCGGCCTACCACCTGGGCAACCGCCATGTGGCCCTGCAGGTGGGCGACGGTTGGCTGCGGCTGCTCGACGACTACGTGCTCAAGGCCATGCTCGAGCAACTGGGCGCCCACGTTGAAGCCATCGAAGCGCCGTTCCAGCCGGAACACGGCGCCTATGGCGGTGGCCACCACCATTCACACCACGGCGATGAGCAGTTCAACTATGCCCCGCGCCTGCACCAGTTCGGCGTGCGCACGTGAACAGCGCCTGGGCCTTGCTGCGCCTGGCCAGCCCGCAGCTGCCGATTGGCGGCTACAGCTATTCCCAGGGCCTGGAGATGGCTGTGGATAACGGCCTGGTGCATGACCCCGCCAGCGCTGCCAGTTGGCTGCGGGACCAACTGCAGCTGAACCTGGCGCGTTTTGAAGCACCGTTGCTGCTGGCGCATTGCCGGGCCGCCGCCGCGCAAGACTGGCCCGCCCTGGGCGCGCTGGCCGAACAACACCGCGCCAGCCGTGAAACCCGCGAACTGCAACTCGAAAGCCGGCAGATGGGCTACTCGCTCAAGCAGTTGCTCAATGGCCTGCCCGAGCTGGACGCCGCCGCCCGTGAGCACTTGGCGGCCGCCGATGAACCGCACCTGGCCCTGGGCTGGGCGCTGGCCGCCCGCGCCTGGGGCCTGAGCCCCGAGCAGGCCCTGGCGGCCTGGCTGTGGAGCTGGTTGGAAAACCAGCTGGCGGTGCTGATGAAAACCCTACCCCTGGGCCAGCAGGCCGCCCAACGCCTGACCAGCGAACTGCTGCCGGCCTTGCAGGCGGCGCAAACCCAGGCCGAACAGCTCGACCCTGGCCAACTGGGCAGCGCGCCCTTTGGCCTGGCCCTGGCGAGCATGGCGCACGAGCGCCAATACAGCCGCTTGTTCCGTTCATAAGGAGAACACGATGAACACCCAACCCTTGCGCGTCGGTATCGGCGGCCCCGTGGGCTCTGGCAAAACCGCGCTGACCCTGGCCCTGTGCCTGGCGCTGCGCGACCGCTACAACCTGGCGGTGGTCACCAACGACATCTACACCCGTGAAGACGCCGACTTCCTGGTGCGCAACCAGGCGTTGGCGCCGGAGCGCATCATCGGCGTAGAAACCGGCGGCTGCCCACACACGGCCATCCGCGAAGACGCCTCGATCAACCTCGAAGCCGTCGACCAGCTCAACCGGCGCTTTCCCGGGCTGGATTTGATCCTGGTGGAGTCCGGCGGCGACAACCTCTCGGCGACCTTCAGCCCGGAGCTATCCGACCTCACCCTCTATGTGATCGACGTTTCCGCCGGCGACAAGCTGCCGCGCAAGGGCGGCCCGGGTATCTGCAAGTCCGACTTGCTGGTGATCAACAAGATCGACCTGGCTGCCCAGGTGGGCGCCTCGCTGGAATTGATGAACAGCGACACCACGCGCATGCGCGGCGGCAAGCCGTTCGTGTTCAGCAACCAGAAGACCGGCCAGGGCCTTGAAGAAATCATCGCCTTCATCGAACGCCAGGGCCTGCTAACCGCGGCCTGACCCACCCCTCACAAGGAATTGCCATGACACTGAACAAAGCCTTCGCCGCGCTCGCCCTGCTCGCCACCCCGGCCATCGCCTTTGCCCACCCCGGCCACGGCGGCAGCGGCTTGGCCGCCGGCATCAGCCACCCACTGGGCGGCCTGGACCACCTGTTGGCCATGGTCGCGGTCGGCCTCTGGGCGGCGCAGCAACAGGGCAAGGCGCGCTGGGCGCTGCCGTGCGCGTTCGTCGCCAGCCTGTTGTTGGGTGGCCTGCTGGGCTTCGAGGGCCTGGCACTGCCGGCGCTGGAAAGCGGCATCGCCGCCTCGGTGCTGGCGCTGGGCCTGGCCGTGGCCCTGGCGGTGCGCCCGCCGCTGCCGTTGGCGATCGCCGCTACCGCGCTGTTCGCGCTGTTTCACGGCGTGGCCCACGGCCTGGAGCTGCCTGCGATGACCAGCCCCTGGGCGTATGCCGCGGGCTTCGCCGGCGCGACCGCCGCGCTGCATGCCCTGGGCTTTGCCGTGGTGCGCCTGCTGCCGCGCGCTGCGGCGCCACTGGTGCGCGTTGCCGGCGCCTTGTCGGCCGTGGCCGGTGCCTGGCTGCTGGCCGCCTGAGCCTGCCGGGCGGGCCCGGATCTGTTACAGTGCGCGCTTTCGCCCCGTGCTGTGACGACCATGCCCGCCCTTGCACCCCACGCTGAATTACCTGCCTCGTTCGCTGTTATCCACAACCACTTTTTGCAGCAGGTGGTACCGCTGTGGGAAGGCCCGGGCTGGAACCCCGCCCTGCAACTGGCCTACGAGGCGCTCGGCACGGACCACACGCCGATGCCGGTGCAACGCTACCGGGCCATGGCCTGCGCGCGGCAGCTGTACCTGTTCAGCAGCCTGGGCGCCCGCCCTGGCGCACCGCAGCGCGCCGAAGCGCTGTTCAGTTCCCTGGGCCGGCACTTCCACGACGCCGCCCACGGTGGCTGGTTCTACAGCATCGATGCCAACGGCCAGCCACTGGACCGCGGCAAAGACCTCTACACCCACGCCTTCATCGTGTTCGCCAGCGCCCATTACTACGCCGCCAGCCGCAGCGAGGCGGCCGAAGCCGGCCTCAACGCCGCGCTGGAGGTGATCGCCCAGCGCTTTGCCTCGGGCGATGGCCTGTACCACGCGGCCCTCGCCGAAAACTGGGCGAGCCTCGGCCAAGGGCCCCTGCAAAACCCGCTGATGCACTTGGCCGAGGCCTTCCTGGCGGTGTTGCAAGCACGCCCGGATGCCGCCTGCGAGGCGGCGCTGGTGGCCTTGTGTGACGCCATGCTGGCGCGGTTTGTCGACCCAACCCACGGCGTGCTGATGGAAAAACCCGACGGCAGCGCCGGCAACTGGTTCGAGCCAGGGCACCAGTTCGAGTGGTACTTCCTGCTCAAGGCCTCGCCGTTGCTGCGCGCGCACCCGCTGTGCGCGCAACTGGAGCGCACCTTCGCCTACAGCGAGCAGATCGGCGTGAAGGATGGCGACGTATTGGCAATGCTCTCGGCCAGCGGCGAGGTCAAAGACCCTACCCGGCGCATCTGGGCCCAGGCCGAGTACCTGCGCGCGCTCACCGTGCGCGAGGGCGAGCAAGGCAAGGTGCTGGCGCAACTGCAACACTTGCGCGCCCAGCACCTGCACGCCGCGGGTTGGTACGAGTGCCGTGACGCCCAGGGCGCGGTCAGCCGGCAAGACATGCCGTCTACCACGCCGTATCACCTGGCCACGGCGTACGCCGCCCTCAGCGATTACGTTCGATAGCGAAGCCGGCCCAGGACTGGGTCACCGGCATCAATTCCAGGCTGTTCACGTTCAGGTGCGCGGGCTGGTTCATGATCCAGAAGATGGTGTCGGCGATGTCTTGCGGCTGTACCGGCTCGGCGCCCTTGTAGGTGGCGTCGTACTTGGCCTGGTCACCGCCGAAACGCACCAGCGAGAACTCGCTTTCACACAGCCCCGGCTCCAGGTTGGTCACGCGCACGCCGGTGCCTTGCAGATCACAGCGCAGGTTCAGCGAGAACTGCCCGACGAACGCCTTGCTGCCGCCGTACACGTGGCTGCCCGGGTACGGGTAGTTACCGGCGACCGAACCGAGGTTGACGATGCTCGCGCCGCGGCCGTGGGCGATCAGGCGGGGCAGCAGCAGGCGGGTGGCGTAGATCAGCCCCTTGATGTTGGTGTCGACCATGGTGTCCCAGTCGTCCAGGTCGCACTTGGGGGCTGGGTCCGCGCCCAGCGCCAGGCCGGCGTTGTTGATCAGCCCGGTGAGCGTGTCGAAGCCGGCTGGCAGGCCGTTGATGGAGCGCTCCATGGCGGCGCGGTCACGCACGTCGAGTACCAGCGGCAGCACGTCAACCTTGCTCGAAAGCTCTTTGGCCAAGGCGTTCAGGCGTTCTTCGCGGCGGCCAGTGAGCACCAGCGACCAGCCCGCCTCGGCAAATTTGCGGGCACAGGCCTCGCCAAAGCCGGAAGTCGCACCGGTGATAAAAACGGTAGAAGCCATCATGTTCTCCTTGAGGGGGGCAGCCGTGGGTGGCGGGCCGGCCAGCATGCACCGCGGCGCCGCGCCAGGCAAGGTTCGGGCGTATTGCCGAAATATTGACCAACCGGCGCAAAGCCTCGCCGCATAAGGGCTGCAGCGAGTTTTGAGCAGCTTATCCACAACCGGTTCCACACAAACCGTGGGCAACCGGATGCACCGGGAAACCCCCCGGCGGGGCGCCGGAAAACGACGCGGAAAAGTATTTTGCTTGACGCCACCGGTCAGTGCCGTTCCCCGGCGCTTGAACGCTTCACCGCCTGAGCGGTCCGGCCCACTGAAATAGCTGGCCACAGGGATGTACTCAAGGATTCTCCACAGAGTTATCCACAGGCCTTCAGGCAGGCACCACTGGATATTAAAACAGTTGACAATTTTGCCTCAAGCGCCCCGCAAAAGCACTGTACAAAAAACAACCTGCGCGCTACAGGCCCCGAATTCCGCGGGCTGTGGCGCTATGCCACCAAGTTGTTAACAGGCGGTTCCACATAAAACGTGAACAACCCCAGGCAGCTCAAAACCGGGCAAAAAGCGCGTTGGAATGTCGCAGCACAAGGCTGTGGAAAAGGGTTTTCCACATTTTGGGAAACGTCTGAGGGGGGCTTCGCCCGGCGCAGCCGAGAGGCCGCCTGCACCGGGCGCGGCGCCTGTCAGTGCCCGCCGAGGTAGGCGTTGCGCACCTCGTCGTTGGCCAGCAGCTCCTGGCCGGTGCCGCTCAGGCGGATCTGCCCGTTGACCATCACATAGGCGCGATCAGAGAGCTTCAGCGCGTGGTTGGCGTTCTGCTCCACCAGGAAGATGGTCATGCCAGTCTTCGCCAGTTCGCGCAGGGTCGAGAAGATCTGCTTGACCACGATCGGCGCCAGCCCCAGCGACGGCTCGTCGAGCAGCAGCAGCTTGGGCCGGCTCATCAATGCCCGGGCGATGGCGAGCATCTGCTGCTCGCCGCCGCTCATGGTCATCGCCCGCTGGTTACGCCGCTCCTTCAGCCGCGGGAACAGCTCGAACATGCGCTGCATGTCTTCGCTGGCGTGCTGGCTGCCGATGGGGATGGTGCCCATCATCAGGTTCTCTTCCACGCTCATGTCGGGGAACACCCGACGCCCCTCGGGCGATTGGGCGATGCCGTTGGAGGCAATGTAATGCGGGGTTTTGCGGGTGATGTCGGTGCCTTGGTAGACGATCTGCCCGGCCGCGGCGCGGGGCTGGCCGAAAATCGACATCAACAGCGTGGACTTACCCGCGCCGTTGGAGCCGATCAGGCTCACCGTTTCGCCGGGCTGGATGTGCAGCGACACCTGGCGCAAGGCCTGGATCGGCCCGTAGTACACATCTACGGCCTTGAACTCGAGGATCGGCGCGGTCATACCAGCTCCTCCTCGTCGGCGCCCAGGTAGGCGGCGATCACTTTCGGGTCGTTGCGGATGGCCTCCGGCTTGCCGCTGGCGATCACGTTGCCGTGGTCCAGCACCACGATGTCGTCGGAAATGCTCATCACCATGCCCATGTCGTGTTCGATCAGCACCACGGTCATGTCGTGGTGGTCGCGCAGGTGGCGGATCATGCCACTGAGCGCTTCGGTTTCCTGCGGGTTCAGGCCCGCGGCGGGTTCGTCGAGGCAGATGATCTGCGGCCGCGTGCACATCGCCCGGGCAATCTCCAGGCGCCGCTGCTGGCCGTACGAGAGCTCGCCGGCCAGGCGGTTGGCGCAGTCGACCAGGTCGACCACCTCCAGCCAGTAGAACGCGGTGTTGAGCGCGTCTTCCTCGGCCTTGCGGTAGCCCTTGGTGTTGAAAATGCCGGCCAGCATGTTGCGGTTCACCCACATGTGCTGGGCCACCAGCAGGTTTTCCACCACGGACATTTCCTTGAACAGGCGAATGTTCTGGAAGGTGCGCGCCATGCCGGCGCGGTTGACCAAGTGGGTACCACCGAACATCTTGTAGTACACGCGGCTGAAGAACCGCGCTGGCGAGACGAAGTCCGCGCCCTTGAACGGCTCGCCGAGCAGCTTGATCACATCCACGTCGCGGCCCTTGGCGTTGAGGTGGATCTTCCCGCCAGTGGCCCGGTAGAAGCCGGTCAGGCAGTTGAACACGGTGGTTTTGCCGGCGCCGTTGGGGCCGATCAGGGCGAAGATCGAGTTGCGCTTGACCTGCAGGTTGACGTCGGCCAGCGCCTTGATGCCGCCGAACTGCATCATCAAGTGCTCGACGCTCAGAATGATTTCGTCGCTCATGGCGCTACTCCTTTACGCGGCATCACCCCGGTGCGGCTGATACGGATCAACCCACGCGGGCGCCAGATCATCATCAGCACCATCAGCAAACCGAACAGCAGCACGCGGTACTCGGCAAAGCTGCGCAGCAGCTCCGGGGCCACGGTGAGCACAAACGCCGCGATCACCACGCCCACGGTAGAGCCCATGCCGCCCAGCACCACGATGGCGAGAATCAACGCAGACTCGAAGAAAGTGAACGAGGTCGGGTTGACGAAGCCCTGGTAGCTGGCGAAGAACACCCCGGCGATGCCCGCGGTCGAGGCGCCGATGGTGAACGCCGAGAGCTTGACCAGCACGTGGTTCAGGCCCATCGCGCGGCAGGCGATTTCATCTTCGCGCAGCGCCTCCCAGGCGCGCCCGACCGGCATGCGGGTCAGCCGGTGCTTGATGTACAGCACCAGCAGCACAATGGCGAACAACACGCCGTAGATGAAGATGAACTTGAGGTCGGGGTTGTATTCGAAGCCGAAGAACTCGTGGATTGGCACGCCGCCGTCTTTGGCGCGGCGGCCGAATTCCAGGCCCATGAAGGTCGGCGACGGCACCGCGACGCCGTTCGGGCCGCCGGTGAAATCGAGCCAGTTGTTCAGCACCAGGCGGATGATTTCACCGAAGCCCAGGGTCACGATGGCGAGGTAGTCGCCGTGCATGCGCAACACCGGGAAGCCCAGAATGCACCCGGCCAAGGCCGCGGCGATGGCCGCCAACGGGATCGCCGACCAGAAGCCCAGGCCCAGATATTGGTAACCCAGCGCCAGCCCGTAGGCGCCAATGGCGTAGAACGCCACGTAGCCGAGGTCGAGCAGGCCGGCCAGGCCGACCACGATGTTCAGGCCCAGGCCCAGCAACACGTAGATCAAACCGAGGATCACCACGGTGAGGATGTACTTGTTGGCGAACACCGGGAACACCAGCGCGATCACGATCAACGCCGGGATGATAAACCGCAGCCGCGACTTGTACTCCGGCGCGCGCACGTGCACGCCGGCGCCGCCGCTGTCCAGGCTGTGGGCCATGGCCTGGCCACGCGGGGTTTGCAGGAACGCGCTGAGCACGCCGCGGCCGATCATCACGGCCAGCACCATCCACGCCACGCGCACCGGTTGCATGTTGAAGCCGTAGCCGTCGAGCACCACGCCTACCACCGGGCCGAACACGATCAGGGCCATCAGCCCGGCAACGACCGCGTCGATCAGCACCTTCTTGAAATCGACAGATTGGGAAGTGGCCATGCTTATACCTTCGTCACCAGCGGGCGGCCCAACAGGCCTTGGGGGCGGAAGATCAGGATCAGCACCAGCAGGCCGAAACTGAACACGTCTTTGTAGTCTGAGTTGATCAAGCCGGAGAACTGCGACTCGGCAACCCCCAGGATCAAGCCACCCAGCATGGCGCCCGGCAGCGAGCCGATCCCGCCGAGCACCGCGGCGGTGAACGCCTTGATGCCGATGATGAAGCCGGCGTAGAAGTCGAAGGTGCCGTAGTTCATGGTCACCAGCACGCCGGCCAGCGCGGCCATGGCGGCGCCGATGATGAACACGTAGGAGATCACCCGGTCGGTGTTGATGCCCAGGATCGAGGCCATCTTGCGGTCTTGCTGGGTGGCGCGGCACATGCGCCCGAGCTTGGTGTACTTGATGATGTAGGTGAGGATCGCCATGCCGGCGAAGGCCGCCAGGATGATGAAGCCCTTGGTGTAGCTCAACTGCACGAAGCCCTCGCCGATGTGCCAGCGCCAGCCGCCCTCGAGCAGCGTGGGCACGCCCTGCTGGCGTGAGCCCTGGCTGATCTGCACGTAGTTCTGCAGGATCAGGGAAATACCAATGGCGCTGATTAGCGGTGCCAGGCGGGTCGAGTTACGCAGCGGCTTGTAGGCCACCCGCTCGATCACCAGCCCGTACACCCCGGTCACCACGATGGTGAAGATCAGCGTACCGAGAATCAGGAAAGGGAACGACTCCAGGCCGAAGTAGGACAACACGGCCAGGCCGATGGCGGCCAGGTAACACGACACCATGTACACATCGCCGTGGGCGAAGTTGATCATGCCGATGATGCCGTAGACCATCGTGTAACCGATGGCGATCAGGCCGTAGACCGACCCGAGGGTCAGGCCATTGACCATTTGCTGCAGGAAAATACCGTCCATCATGCGCTCTCGTGAACGTAGTGGGCTGCCCTCACGCCACGCGGTAAAAACGCGTAGTCACAAGGTTGGGGGGCAGTCAGGCAAGCGAAGCGAAGGCAGGCGCGCGGCAGGACGCCGCGCGCCGGTTACAACTTATTTTTGCTTGTCGAGCTGCTTGTATTTGCCCGACGCGTCCCACTGGTACATCACGTAGTCGGAGACTTTCAGGTCGCCCTTCGAATCCCAGCTCTTCTCGCCCATAACGGTTTTCACCGGGTGCGCTTTAAGCCACTTGGAGGCGTCGTCGCCCTTGTTCGACTTGGCGCCGTTGAAGCCGGCGGCCAGCGCCTGGATCGAGGCGTAGGCGTACAGGGTGTAGCCTTCCGGCTCGTAGCCCGATTTGCGGAACTCGTCCACCACGGCCTTGGAGTCAGGCAGCATGCGGGGGTCGGCGCCGAAGGTCATGTACACGCCGTCGACGTATTGCGCGCCACCGGCGGTGGTGACCAGTTCGTCGGTGACGATACCGTCGTCAGACACGAACTTGACGTCTTTCAGGCCTTGTTCGCGAATCTGCCGCACCAGCGGGCCGGCTTCCGGGTGCAGGCCACCGAAGAACACCACTTCGGCGCCGGAGGCGCGGATCTTGGTGACCAGGGCGCTGAAGTCTTTTTCGCCGCGGGTCAGGCCTTCTTCGAGCACCGGCTTCACGCCGCGCTTGGTCAGCTGGGCGGCGGTGGCGTCGGCCAGGCCTTTGCCGTAGGTGTCCTTGTCGTTGATCACCGCAACTTTCTTGGCCTTGAGCACGTCGACGATGTAGTCGCCGGCGACCACGCCTTGCTGGTCGTCGCGGCCGCACATGCGGAACATATCGGCCAGGCCGCGCTCGGTCACGGTGGGGTTGGTCGAGCCGGGGGTGATGGCGATCACGCCAGCATCGGCATACACCTCGGAGGCCGGGATGGTCGACGACGAGCAGAAGTGCCCGACCACGCCAGCGACTTTGTCCTGGTCAACCAGGCGGTTGGCCACGGCTACGGCTTGCTTGGGCTCGCAGGCGTCGTCGCCGGCCACCAGCACGATTTTTTCCCCGTTCACGCCGCCGGCCTTGTTGATCGCATCCGCCGCGGCTTGGGCGCCCTTCATGTACTGCTGGCCGAACGATGCGTTGGCACCGGTCATCGGGCCGGCAACACCGATCTTGATGTCAGCTTGAGCAACGGCGGTAGCGCCCATTGCTGCGGTTACCGCAAGAGCCAGAACGCCTTTTCTGTAAAACGATTGCGACATGAGTGGTGCTCCTGAACATTATGGTTGGCACTACAACTTCAGCCCCAAGCACAGAGCAAGCGCCGTGCCAGCCGTTTTTGCCTTGGCCTTTAGTCGTATGCCAGGCCCAGCGCAGCGCCGCCCGCGGCCCTTCGAAACGGGACGTGCAACCCTCTATTGCAAGGGCGGTGCAACCTTTTGGCATAATTTAGCGCAACCTATTGTGCTTGCAGTTGCAACCATTCCAGCAGGGCAAGCGCAACCTGCCTGTAACACCGTGCGTAACGTTACTGCACAAACGCGGTGCACATTCGCTACGGCCCGCACCTTTTTCGCGAGTGCCCACCCCACTTGCCACAGGCCCCTTGCCCGCCCGGGCGAATACGGCCCAGGCAGCGCCCCAGCGCGGGGCAGCGGCTACGCTATTGGCCAAAAAATGCTGGCGTTATTCGCCTTTAATATGCGCAACTGTTGCCTAGAACCTGTATGCGCACCCTTCGGAGCCTCAATGATCGATAGCCCCTTCGCCGATCGCCTGGTCCAGAACCTGCTCGACACCGACCTGTACAAGCTGTCGATGATGCAGGCGGTTTTGCACAACTACCCCAATGTGGAAGTGGAATGGGAGTTCCGTTGCCGCAACGGCGAAGACCTGCGCCCTTACCTGAATGAAATCCGCTACCAGCTCGAGCGGCTGGCGGAGTTGGCCCTGAGCGATGGAGAAATGGCCTTCCTCGAAGGCATCAACTTCATGAAGCCAGACTTCCTGCGTTTTTTGCGGCTGTTCCGCTTCAACCTGCGCTACATCACCCTCGGCATCGAGCACGACCAGCTGTTCATTCGCCTACGCGGGCCCTGGCTGCACGTGATCCTCTTCGAGGTGCCGCTGCTGGCCACGGTGAGCGAGGTGCGCAACCGCTACCTGCACCCCGAGGTAAAAGTCAGCGATGCGGTGGCCCACCTGCACAGCAAGTTCGACTGGCTGCGCCGCAACGCCAGCGACGACGAACTGGCCGGCCTGCAATTGGCCGACTTCGGCACCCGCCGGCGGTTTTCCTACAAGGTGCAGGAGGCGGTGGTCAGCACCCTCAAGCAGGACTTCCCCGGGCGCTTCGTCGGTACCAGCAACATGCACCTGGCGCGGGTGTACGACCTGAAACCCCTGGGCACCATGGCCCATGAATGGGTGATGGCGCACCAGCAACTGGGCCCACGGCTGATCGACAGCCAGATCGCCGCGCTCGATTGCTGGGTGCGTGAGTACCGTGGGCTGCTCGGCATCGCGCTGACCGACACGATCACCATGGATGCCTTCTTGCGTGACTTCGACCTGTACTTCGCCAAGCTCTTCGACGGCCTGCGGCATGACTCCGGAGACCCTCTCGCCTGGGCGGAAAAAGCCATCGCCCACTACCGCAAGCTGGGCATTGACCCCCTCAGCAAAACCCTGGTGTTCTCCGACAGCCTGGACCTGAAGAAGATGCTCGCCATCTACCGCGCGCTGCACGCGCGGATCAACGTGAGCTTTGGCATCGGCACCAGCCTGACCTGCGACATCCCCGGGGTGAAGCCGATGAGCGTGGTGATGAAGATGACCGACTGCAACGGCCAGCCAGTGGCGAAAATCTCTGACGAGCCCGCCAAGACCCAATGCCGCGACGAGAACTTCGTGCACTACCTGCGGCATGTGTTCAAAGCCCCCTGAGGGGGCTTTGAGGGGCAAGGGGTCAGCTTCAAGTGGCAAGCGAGACGGTGGTGCGCCTTCGCTTGCTTGCTGCTTGCTACTGCCTCCCCTCCATTACCCCGGTATCACCTTCAGCGTGCCTTTCATCCGCGAGATATGCGCCGGATAGCTGCAAAAGAAGGTGTACGCCTGGGCGGGGTCGAGCTGGCTTACGTCGAAGGTGACCGAATCGGTTTCGCCGGCGCCGATCAGCTTGGTGTGGGCGATCACCCGGGTGTCGCCAGGCTTGAGGTAGGCGTTTTCGAAGCCGCCGTCCATGCCATCGGTGCTGATGGGCACGGCGTCATCAGCCTTGCTCAGCACCCAGTTGTGGCCCATCACCTGGGCCGGCAGGCCGCCGGAGTGGGTGAGGTGCACGGTGAAGGTCTTGCACTGTTTGCTGACGGTGATTTCGTCGGTGCTGAAGGTCATGGTGTCGGTGGAGTCCACCGTGGTTTCACACTCGGCGGCAAAGGCGGAAACGCTGGCCAGGGACAGTGCGGCCAGCAGGCAGGCTTTGGCGAACATCGGTTTCTCCAGAGCCAAGAGCGGCTCTATCGGTTTTATCGAAACAATCAACAAGCCCGATGATGCCTGCCGGTTCTATCGTTGCACAACACTGAACAGGAGGTTTCATCATGACCTATGAACTGCTGCGCAGCCTGCTGGCGGCCTACGCCAGTGGCGCCACCGGCTACGATATTCCCCGGCAAGACTGACGCGGCCACGCTACCCTGTGCGGCCTGTACAGGAGGTAGCCGATGGCACTTAAATCGATTTGCGTATTCTGCGGCGCCAGCAGTGGCGCCAACCCCGCCTACACTGCCGCCGCCGCGGCGCTGGGCACTTACCTGGCCGAACAGGGCATCCGCCTGGTGTACGGCGGCGGCAAGGTGGGGCTGATGGGGGTGGTAGCCGACGCCGCGCTGGCCGCTGGCGGCGAGGTGGTCGGGATCATCCCCCAGGCCCTGAAAAGCCTGGAGGTGGGCCACGATGGCCTGAGCCAACTGGAAGTGGTCGAAGGCATGCACGCGCGCAAGGCGCGCATGGCCGAACTGGCCGACGCCTTCATCGCCCTGCCCGGCGGCCTGGGCACCCTGGAGGAGCTGTTCGAGGTGTGGACCTGGGGCCAACTGGGCTACCACGGCAAACCCCTGGGCTTGCTCGAGGTGAACGGCTTCTACAGCAAGCTCACGGGGTTCCTGGACCACCTGGTGCAGGAAAACTTCGTGCGCGCCAGCCACCGCGACATGCTCCAGGTGCGCGGCAACGCCCCTGAGCTGATCGCGGCGCTGGCGCAATGGCAGCCGAGCGTGGTGCCAAAGTGGACTGACCGCAAGCCGGATTGAGGGCCCATCGCCGGCCTCCCACCAGATTTGTGTGAACCCTTGATTGACGGGGCAATACAAAACCCGTGGGAGGCCGTGGTCCGGCATCCCGGCTGTGCCGTAATGCTGTTCACTTAAGCAATCAGAACGCTGAATCGGGGTTAAAAAGCCCTGATTTCTTCAAATGGTTTTACTGAGTGCACGAGCTGACTGGCCCATCGCCCGGCACAGCCGGCCTCCCACGGGTTCTGTGTTGCCTCGTAAAGCAATGGCTTACAAAAATCTGGTGGGAGGCCGGCTGTGCCGGGCGATGGGCCCTGAAGCTCATGCACCGGCTCCAAGGCCCTACAGGGGCGTGACGGTCACCTGCACTTCGGGGTCGTGCTGCCCACCACCAAGGATGACCCCACGCAAGGGCGACACGTCGCTGAAATCCCGCCCCCAGGCCAGGGTGATGTGCTCCAGCCCCGGTTGCACGTTGTTGGTGGGGTCGAAATCGACCCAGCCGTTGACCGGGCAGAACACCGCCAGCCAGGCGTGGGAAGCGTCGGCGCCGATCAGCCGGGGCTGGCCGGGCGGCGGCTGGGTAAGCAGGTAGCCACTCACGTAGCGCGCCGCCAGCCCGCGCGAGCGCAGGCAGGCGAGCATCAGGTGGGCGAAGTCCTGACACACCCCGCGGCGGCGCTCGAGCACGTCGAGCAGCGGCGTCGCCACCTGGGTGGCTGTGTCGTCGAAAGTGAACTCCTCGAAGATCTTTTCCATCAGCGCCTGGGCGCCCTCGAGCAGCGGCCGGCCGAGGGGGAAGCAATCATCGGAGAACGCCACGAAGTTCTTCTTCAGGCGCACATAGGGCGACTCGAAACGAAACCGGCAAGCCTTGAGCAGGTCAGGGTCTACCGGCGCGCTGTTGTAGCACAGCGCCGCGCGGGCGGCCTCCCACGGCGGCGAACTGGCGAAGTCGCGCGGCGCGCGGGCGAGCACATCCACGGTCAGTTGCGCGGCCACCTCCAGCGCGTCGTGTGGGCGCTCGAAGGCCAGGCGCGTGAGCGGGTTGCCGAACACGTCGAATTCGTCGATACGCTGGGCCGGCACCGGGTCGATCACCAGCGCCTGCTCGCGGCACACCTGCCAGGCGCACGGCCGCGGCCACAGGTGGGCGAGCTGCTGGGCCAGCGACACCGTGCTGGAGTATTGGTACGTGGTTTCGTGCAATACGTGATAACGGGCGCGTTTCATCAGGCCGACACCGTGCGGTGGCTCACGTCGTCGACGTGAACGAAATGGCGCAAGGCCAGGCGGTCGGACACCTCCGAGCTGGCCGCGACCACGTCGTCGAGCAGCGCGGCCAGGCCATCGAGCACCGCGCGGGTGCTGGCCACGCCGAACAACGAATACTCTAAAGTGCCCAGGTCGAAATGCCCAAGCCGCGCGATCAGCGGCTTCAGGGCCTTCTCCCGGGGGGTGGAGAGGTCTTCGGCCAGGCGCCGGATCGAGGTGCCCAGCAGCTTGAGCTGGAACAGCACCGCGTGGGGGTTTTGATCATCGAGCAGCAGCAGGTCGAGCACCGGGATCAACTGCGGCTCGGCGAGGTACCGCGAGCGGTAGGTGATGCTGCTGTTACCCAGTTCCAGCAGCCAACTGAGGTTGGCCGCGTCGAACGGCGCCGGGTGGCGAACGAACGCCGCCAGGCTGGAGCTCAGGGTTTGCAGGCGCTCGATGCGCCGGCCGATCATCAAGAAGCGCCAGCCTTCGTCGCGGGTCATGTCGTCGAGGGCAAACCCCGACAGCGCCGCCAGCGACATCAACAGGCGGTTGAGAAAATCCAGCAGCTCGCCCAACGGCGGCGGCTCGTCGCCCAGTGCCAGCACCTCGCGCTGCAGCTCGACCAACGCGTGCCAGTTCTCCCGCGAGAGCTTGCCGCGCACCTGGGCCGCGGCGCCGTGCAGGCGCTGCAGGTTGGCGCGCAGGCTGAACGCCCACTCTGGGTCAAGCACGGCGGCCATCAACCGGGCTTGCAGGTCGTCGCCCTCTTCGGGCAGCAAGTTCAGGCTCTCGGCCAGCTCCACGGCGGCGGCGAGGGCCTTGGGGTCGTCGTCTTCCACGTAGCGCGCGAGGATGATCCGCAGCAACCGCGCCAGGCCGTCGCAGCGTTCGCAGTAGCGGCCGAACCAGAACAGGTTCTCGACCACTCGCGAGGGCAGGTAGGGGTCGCGCCGCACCAGCTCGGGCACGCCGATCGGCCGCTGGGCACGCCATTGCTCACCCCCCGGGGCACGTTCGCCGAGCACCCAGGTGTCTTTGCTGGCGCCGCCGCGCTGCATGGCGATCACTTCGGCATCGGCCATGCCGGCGACCCGGGTCAGGCCGCCGGGCAGCACCCGGTAGCCGTCTTCGCTGGCCACTGCGTACACCCGCATGCCAATCGCCCGCGGCTGCAGCACGCCGGCCTCTGGCTGCCACACCGGCGCCTGCGACAGTTGCGCGATTTCCTGGGCCACGTAGGCATAGGGGCGCGCCTGAATGCGCTCGATCAACGCCTCGCGGCGCTTGGCGGTGAGGTCGCGGCCGAACACCGGGGCAAAGCTTTGCGACGGGAACGCCGCCTTGATCACCAGGCGGTCGAGGGTTTTCAGGGCTTGGTCCATCACTGGCGGCTCGCCGCACCACCAAGTGGCGATCGACGGCAGCTGCAACGCCTCGCCGAACAAGTGTTCGTTGACCTTCGGCAAAAAGCCCAGCAAGCCAGGGGATTCCAGCACCCCGCTGCCCAGCGCATTGGCCACCAGCACCCGGCCCTGGCGCACCGCCTGCAGCAGCCCGGGCACGCCCAGGGCCGAGTCGGTGCGCAGCTCCAACGGGTCGCAGAAGTCGTCGTCGAGGCGGCGCATGATGGCGTGCACCCGGCGCAGGCCGCTGAGGGTTTTCAGGTACACGGTGGCATCGCGCACGGTCAGGTCGCTGCCTTCGACCAGCGGGTAACCCAACTGGCGGGCCAGGTACAGGTGCTCGAAGTAGCTCTCGTTGAAGCGCCCTGGGGTCAGCAGCACCACCAGCGGCGCCTCGTTGCCCTGGGCGGCCAGGCGCGCCAGGGTTTCCTGCAAGGTGCGGAAGAACGCACTGAGGTGGCTCACCTGCAGGTCGCGGTACAGGTCTGGGAAGGCCCGCGACACGATCAAGCGGTTTTCCAGCGCATAGCCGGCACCGGACGGCGCCTGGGTGCGGTCGGCGGTGACCCACCAACGGCCATCGGGGGTGCGCGCCAGGTCCACGGCGTACACGTGTAAAAAAGTGCCGCCAGGCGGTTCGATGCCCTGGCACGGCCAGAGGAAGTTGTTATGCCCGTACACCAATTCGGCCGGCAGCAGGCCTTTTTGCAACAACTGCTGGTCGCCGTAGAGGTCGGCCAGCACCGCGTTGAGCAACCGCGCGCGCTGGGCGATGCCGTCGGCAAGGAACTGCCACTCGTTGGCCTCGATCAGGTTGGGCAGCAGGTCGAGCTCCCAGGGGCGGTCGGCGCCCTTGGGGTCGGCGTAAACGTTGTAGGTGATGCCGTTTTCCTGGATCTGCCGCGCCAGCAAGGCCTGCCGGTGGTTGAGCTGCGCCGTGCTGCTGCGTTGCAAGCGATCGAACAGGCGGCGCCAGTGTGGGCGCACACTGCCGTCGCGTTCGAGCATCTCGTGGTAGCTGCCCGCGTTCAGCGGGTATCGGTCAAGCAGGTCTGGCATGGAGGGCTCGGCAGCAATTCTACGGTGGCAGGCCGCCCGTTACGGGCGGCGCATGTCCAGGGTCATCGGCCACTCTGGGTTGAGCTGAAGGGTGGGCGCGTGAATCTCGCCGGGAGTGTGCCCCAGGCGGAAGAAACGCGCCAGCCGGCGGCTCTCGGCTTCGTTGGCGTTGACCGGGAAGGTCTCGTAGTTGCGGCCACCCGGGTGCGCCACGTGGTACTGGCACCCCCCCAGCGAGCGCTGCATCCAGGTGTCGACCAGGTCGAACACCAACGGCGCGTGCGCGGCGATGGTCGGCTGCAACGCACTGGCCGGCTGCCAGGCGCGGTAGCGCACGCCGCCCACGAACTCACCCACCGTGCCGGTGTTGCGCAGCGGCACCGGCCGGCCGTTGCAGGTCAGTACGTAGCGCTCCGGTGGCAGCCCGGTGAGCTTCACCTGCAGCCGCTCGAGCGAGGAATCCACATAGCGCACCGTGCCGCCAGCGGCGCCCTCCTCGCCCAGCACGTGCCACGGCTCGAGCGCCTGGCGCAGCTCCAGCTCGATGCCGGCCACGGCATAGTCGCCGACTTTCGGGAAGCGGAACGCCAGGTGCACATCGAACCAATCGGCGCTGAACGGGTAGCCGGCCTGGTTCAGCTCGGCGATCACGTCGGCGAAGTCCTGGGCGATGAAGTGCGGCAGCATGAAGCGGTCGTGCAGCTCGGTGCCCCAGCGGGCCAGGCGTGCCGGCGCGTAAGGCTTGGCCCAGAACCGCGCGATCAGCGTGCGCAGCAACAACTGCTGGGCCAGGCTCATGCGCGCATGCGGCGGCATCTCGAACGCGCGCAACTCCAGCAGGCCAAGGCGGCCACTGCTGCTGTCGGGCGAGTACAGCTTGTCGATGCAGAACTCGGCGCGGTGGGTGTTGCCGGTCACGTCGATCAGCAAGTTGCGCAGCAGGCGGTCGACCAGCCAGGGCGCGCAGGCTTCGCCCATGGCGGGCATCTGCGCGAAGGCGATTTCCAGCTCGTAGAGCGAGTCGTTGCGGGCTTCGTCGACCCGCGGGGCCTGGGAGGTAGGCCCGATGAACAGCCCCGAGAACAGGTAAGACAACGACGGGTGGTTGTGCCAGTAGCTGATCAGGCTGCGCAGCAGGTCGGGCCGGCGCAGGAAGGGGGAGTCCCCCGGGGTGGCGCCGCCCAGCACGAAGTGGTTGCCGCCGCCGGTGCCGGTGTGGCGGCCATCGACCATGAACTTCTCGCTGGTGAGCCGGCACTGGCGCGCCTGCTCGTAGAGAAACTCGGTGCGCTCGACCAACTCGCCCCAGTTCGCGCTGGGGTGGATGTTCACTTCGATCACGCCAGGGTCCGGGGTCACCCGGAAGTTCAGCAGCCGGGGGTCGCGCGGTGGCTCGTAGCCTTCGAGCAGCACCGGGCAACGCAGGGCCTCGGCGGTGGCTTCGATGGCCGCGACCAGCGCGAGGTAATCTTCCAACTCCGCCAGCGGCGGCATGAACAGGTACAACCGGCCATCGCGCGGCTCGGCGCACAGGGCGGTGCGCGCCAGCCAACTGGCGGACTCGTTCAGCGCGGGCTCACGTTCGTTGCGCGGGTCTTGGGTGCGCACCGGCGCTTTGCCAGGGAAGCTTTGATGGCCCGGCAACGGGCCAAAGCCTTGGTTAGGGTCTGCCGGGTGCAGGAACGGGTAGTCTGCCTCGGACACCCACGGCTGCGAGGCCAGCGGCAAGCGGTAGCCCAGTGGCGAGTCGCCTGGGACCAACCGGCAGGTGTCGTCGCGCAGGTGCCAGCCGCTGGTGATCCACTGCTTGCCGTCGTCGCTGCGCGCCAGCGGCAGCACGTGGCCGACCACATGGCCCAGGCCCTGCTCGAACACCTTGCGCAGCCGCGCGCGCTCCAGCGCGTCGCTGACCCGCGAGTCCGCTGGGGTCACGTTGGCCGGCAGGCGGCCTTCGCGCCAGAGGTAATAGAGTTCATCTTCGAAGGCCGGGAACACGTGCTTGGGCGCCAGGCCCAGGCGCTCGGCCAACTGCCCGAGAAACTCCGCGGCCTTGGCCGGGGTGGCGCCGTAGCTGTCCTGCTCGCTGGCGATCAGTTGCGGGTTGCGCCACACCGGCTCGCCATCGGCGCGCCAGAAGCAGTTCAACGACCAGCGCGGCAGTTGCTCGCCCGGGTACCACTTGCCCTGGCCAAAGTGCACCAGCGCCTGCGGCGCGTAATGGTCGCGCAGGCGGTGGAACAGCTCCGCGGCCAAGCGGCGCTTGGTCGGCCCCAGGGCGGCGGTGTTCCATTCGGCGCCGTCGGGGTCGTCGATGGCCACAAAGGTGGGCTCGCCGCCCATGGTTAGGCGCACGTCGCCTTCGCTCAGCTCGCTGTCGATGCGCTCGCCCAGGGCAACGATGCTTTGCCACTGTTCTTCGCTGTAGGGCCGGGTCACCCGTGGGGCTTCCCACACGCGCTCGACCGACATCTCGTGGTAGAACTCACTTTCACACGGCTCGACCATACCGCTGATCGGCGCCGCCGAGCCGGGGTCGGGGCTGCAGGCCAAGGGGATGTGCCCTTCGCCAGCGAACAGCCCGGAGGTGGCATCCAGGCCGATCCAGCCGGCACCCGGCAGGTACACCTCGCACCAGGCATGCAGGTCGGTGAAGTCCACCTCGGTGCCCGAGGGGCCATCCAGGGCCTTTACGTCAGCCGTTAGCTGGATCAGGTAACCCGACACGAAGCGCGCCGCCAGGCCGAGGTGGCGCAGCACCTGCACCAGCAACCAGGCCGAGTCGCGGCACGAACCGCAACCCAGCTCGAGGGTTTGTTCCGGCGACTGCACGCCCGGCTCCATGCGGATCAGGTAGCGGATGTCGGTGTTGACGCGCTGGTTCAGCTCAACCAGGAAATCCACCGTCGGCCGCGGCTCCAGGCTGATGCCTTCGAGGTAGGCCTGCACGCGGTCGGTGAGCGGTAGGGTTTCAAGGTACGGCTGCAGCTCGTGGCGCTCCTCGGCCGCATAGGCGAAGGGGCACTGCTCGGCGTAGGGCTCGAGAAAGAAGTCGAACGGGTTGAACACCGCCATCTCGGCGACCAGGTCGACCTCGATGCGCAGCTCTTGGGTTTTTTCCGGGAACACCAGGCGCGCCAGGTAGTTGCCCTGAGGGTCTTGCTGCCAGTTGATGAAGTGCTCGCTGGGTTCGACCTTCAGCGAGTAGGAGAGCACGCGGGTGCGGCTGTGGGGTGCAGGGCGCAAGCGCACAATCTGCGGGCCCAGCCCAATCGCGCGTTCATACCGGTAATGGGTAACGTGGTGCAATGCGACATGGATCGACACAGCGTGCCTCCTGCAGGCCTGGGCGGTGAGAGCACCGCGCAAGAGTTATGCCATGGACAGAACTCGCGCGCCAGCGCCTTGCCAAGCTAAGCACAGCACCACGAAGGTGCCAGCCGGGTATTCAGGCACCCGGCCGGCGCACCTGTTTAGCGCGGCAGCACCGGTTGCCGGGCCGGGCGCTTCTTGCCTTTGCCGGCCTTGTTGGCCGGGGCGCGGCTTTCTTCCTTGCGCCGGGCCTCGGCGGCGGCGCGGGCTTCCTCGCGCTTGCCCCAGGGCTTGCTGCCGTCGCTGGCACGCGGCGGCAGGCCGGTGTGCTGGGTGAGGATCTTGGTTTCCTTGGCCACCTTGTGGCTGCCGGCCGGGGTCGAGTTCTTGCGCCGGGCGCTCTGGTAGCTGTCGCTGTCCGGCTGGGTGGCCGGGATCAACTGGTGCTTGCCCGGGCCGATCAGGTCGGCGCGGCCCATGCGCTGCAGGGCTTCCCGCAGCAGTGGCCAGTTCTTCGGGTCGTGGTAGCGCAGGAACGCCTTGTGCAGCCGGCGCTGTTCCTCGCTCTTGACGATGGTCACCCCTTCGCTCTTGTAGGTGACCTTGCGCAGCGGGTTCTTGCCCGAGTGGTACATGGCGGTGGCCGAGGCCATCGGCGAGGGGTAGAAGGCCTGCACCTGGTCGGCGCGGAAGCCATTGCCCTTGAGCCACAGCGCCAGGTTCATCATGTCTTCGTCGCGGGTGCCGGGGTGGGCGGCAATGAAGTACGGGATCAGGTACTGCTCTTTGCCGGCCTCTTTGGAATACTTCTCGAACATCCGCTTGAAGCGGTCGTAGCTGCCGATGCCCGGCTTCATCATCTGGTTGAGCGGGCCTTCCTCGGTGTGCTCCGGGGCGATCTTCAGGTAGCCGCCCACGTGGTGGGTGACCAGCTCCTTGACGTACTCCGGCGATTCGACCGCGAGGTCGTAGCGCAGGCCCGAGGCGATCAGGATCTTCTTCACCCCAGGCAGCTCGCGGGCGCTGCGATACAGCTGGATCAACGCCGAGTGGTCGGTGTTGAGGTTCTCGCAAATACCCGGGAACACGCACGAGGGCTTGCGGCAGGCGGCTTCGATCACCGGGCTTTTGCAGGCGATGCGGTACATGTTCGCGGTGGGCCCGCCGAGGTCGGAAATCACCCCGGTGAAGCCCGGCACTTTATCGCGGATCTCTTCGATTTCGCGGATGATCGACTCTTCAGAGCGGTTCTGGATGATCCGCCCTTCGTGCTCGGTGATCGAGCAGAAGGTGCAGCCACCAAAGCAGCCACGCATGATGTTCACCGAGAAGCGGATCATGTCGTAGGCGGGGATTTTCGCCTTGCCATAGGCCGGGTGCGGAATGCGCGCATAGGGCATGCCGAACACGTAGTCCATCTCTTCGGTGGTCATGGGGATGGCCGGCGGGTTGAACCATACGTCTACCTCGCCGTGCTTCTGCACCAGCGCGCGGGCGTTGCCCGGGTTGGTTTCAAGATGCAGCACGCGGTTGGCGTGGGCGTAGAGCACCGGGTCGTTGCGCACTTTTTCAAACGACGGCAGGCGGATCACCGTGGTGTCGCGCTCCAGCCGCGGGCTGGGCAGCAACTGCACCACCTTGGCTTCTTGCGGGTCGTCGGCCGGGCCCTTGGCTTGCTCGATCGCGCAGGCCTGGGTGTCTTGGGTGTTCACGTACGGGTTGATGATCTTGTCGATGCGCCCGGGGCGGTCGATGCGGGTGGAGTCCAGCTCGAAAAAGCCCGGCGGGGTGTCACGGCGCACAAAGGCAGTGCCGCGGATGTCGGTCATGGTCTGCAGGCTTTCACCGGCGGCCATGCGCTGGGCCACCTCGACCACCGCGCGCTCGGCGTTGCCGTACAGCAGGATGTCGGCGCAGGCGTCGATCAGGATCGAATGGCGGACTTTGTCCTGCCAGTAGTCGTAGTGCGCGATACGCCGCAGCGATGCCTCGATGCCGCCGAGCACGATCGGCACATGCTTGTAGGCCTCTTTGCAGCGCTGGCTGTACACCAGGCTGGCGCGGTCGGGCCGCGAGCCGGCCAGGCCGCCGGGGGTGTAGGCGTCGTCGGAGCGGACTTTTTTGTCTGCGGTGTAGCGGTTGATCATCGAGTCCATGTTGCCGGCGGCCACGCCGAAGAACAGGTTCGGCTCGCCCAGCTTCATGAAGTCGTCTTTGGACTGCCAGTCTGGCTGGGCGATCACGCCCACGCGGAAGCCCTGGGCCTCCAGCAGCCGGCCAATGATCGCCATGCCGAACGACGGGTGGTCGACGTAGGCATCCCCGGTCACGATGATGATGTCGCAGGAATCCCAGCCCAACGCGTCCATTTCTTTCCGGCTCATGGGCAGGAAAGGCGCTGGCCCGAAACACTCGGCCCAGTACTTGGGGTAGTCGAACAACGGCTTGGCTGCTTGCATGGCGATGACCGGTATTGAAGAGGCATGGGCGGCGAGTTTTCGCGGCCGCGGAATATAGCACAAAAAATGATCAAAACAGACTGTTAACGGGTTGCCGGCACACGATCACACGACGGCATGCCTCTAGGCCTCTGAGAAACCTCCTGAAAACCATTCGTCGTTTCTTATTCACTGCACACCACTGAAAATCTGCCGCCAGCAACATTCCAATCGGCGGTTCCGTGTCGCGCATCCTTGAACAAAACAGCAACTGGCTAGCGCCCCACCCCAGCGGTGGGGAGGTTTTCGGCCAGGTGCCGGTATTGCCATTGCTGGAGCAGCCAAGCGGGCCGATCTACCTGCGAGCAGGCAACCACTTTGTCCGAAATGGAATGCCTGGGGGCTATGGCATCAGGCACATCTGGTCCGGCAAGCAAGCACTGTTGTACAGCCGAGGCATCTTTCAACCTGAAGGCGTGCCCGCCTACCTAGCCAATCTGATATCCATTGGTGCACCGCTTTTCCACGATTTCACGCACCGCACCGCGAGCAAGAAGCGCATTACGCTATTACAAACACGCGATGGGACAGTCGTGCTCGAACCCAGGCAGGAGCGGGAATTGGGGTTTCAGTACCAGATCGTCACTTGGACCCCGCGGATCCGCGCCAAAGGCATCCTGGTCGGCACCGTAACGAAATGCCCGCGATAAAAAAGGCGGCTCATTGAGCCGCCTTTTCGAATTACGAGGCATAGTCGCAGCGATTCCTTAGCTTTAAGGGTCGGAATCCAGCCCAATCAAAGGCAAAGCCTATGGGGTTGTCCCTATGCCGGCGAGAGCCAGTTCGCCGCCGCCAGAAGTCTGGGGGGCCAATACTGGAAACCAGCCCAGAAATGCGCATTTGCAGTCCTCAAGGCCAATGCTACCCATCCTACCGATGACCTTCAAGCGGCGATATGTTTCAGGAGCCGGAAGTACCTTCATCATTCATCGTCGAACTGATAACTACCCGGCGCCAGGTTCTCGAAGCGCGTGTACTTACCGATGAACGCCAGGCGCACGGTGCCGATCGGGCCGTTCCGCTGCTTGCCGATGATGATCTCGGCCACGCCCTTGTGCTCGGTTTCGGGGTGGTACACCTCGTCGCGGTACACGAACATGATCACGTCGGCGTCTTGCTCGATAGCACCGGATTCCCGCAGGTCGGAGTTGACCGGGCGTTTGTTGGGGCGCTGCTCGAGGGAGCGGTTGAGCTGCGACAGCGCCACCACTGGGCAGTTGAATTCCTTGGCCAGCGCCTTGAGCGAGCGGGAGATCTCGGAAATCTCGTTGGTACGGTTGTCGCCGCTGGAGCCAGGGATCTGCATCAGCTGCAGGTAGTCGACCATGATCAGCGCCACCTCGCCGTGCTCACGCACGATGCGCCGGGTGCGGGCGCGCATCTCGGAGGGGCTGATGCCGGCGGTGTCGTCGATGAACAGCTTGCGATCGTTGAGCAGGTTGACTGCGCTGGTCAGCCGCGGCCAGTCGTCGTCGTCGAGCTTACCGCTACGCACCTTGGTCTGGTCGATACGCCCCAGCGAGGAGAGCATCCGCATCACCAGGGAGTCACCGGGCATCTCCAGCGAGTACACCAGCACCACCTTGTCGGTGCGCATCAGGGCGTTTTCGACCAGGTTCATGGCAAAGGTGGTTTTACCCATCGACGGCCGCCCCGCCACGATCACCATGTCGGCCGGCTGCAAGCCGCTGGTTTTGTCGTCGAGGTCGGTGAAGCCGGTGGTCAGGCCGGTGATGGCCGCGTCGGTGTTGAACAGGGTATCGATGCGGTCGATGGCCTTGGTCAGCAACTCGGTCACGCCCACCGGGCCACCGGTTTTCGGCCGCGCCTCGGCGATCTGGAAAATCTGCCGCTCGGCTTCGTCGAGCAACTCGGTGGCGTTGCGCCCCTCGGGGTTGAAGGCGCTGTCGGCGATGTCGCTGCTGATGGTGATCAGTTGGCGCAGCGTGGCGCGCTCGCGAACGATCTGCGCATAGGCCTTGATGTTGGCCACCGAGGGGGTGTTCTTGGCCAGTTCGCCCAGGTAGGCCAAACCACCGGCCTGGCTGCTGTGGCCTTCCTTGTCGAGCTGCTCGGACAAGGTCACCACGTCGAAGGGCTGGTTCTGCTCGGCCAGCTTGGCGATGGCGCGGTAGATCAAACGGTGGTCATGGCGGTAGAAATCGCCGTCCGAGACTTGGTCGAGCACGCGTTCGTAAGCGTTGTTGTCTAGCATCAAGCCACCGAGCACCGCTTGTTCGGCTTCGATGGAATGGGGCGGGACCTTCAACGCCGCGGTTTGCAGGTCGAACTGTTCGGGGGTCGATATCTCGTTCATGGCCACAGGAAATTCGGGAGTATCGGAAAAAGCTGAGGGCGCGCACCGCGTTGGCGAATGCGCGCCCTCATCTTATTAGCCAGCCAGCGATAACGCCACCGGCGGCTCAAGCAACCTGAGGGGCTCAGGCAGCTACGACGACCACGCGAACGGTGGCTTCAACGTCGCTGTGCAGGTGCACGGCAACGTCGTATTCGCCAACGTTACGGATGGTGCCGTTCGGCAGGCGAACTTCCGCCTTGGCCACTTCAACACCCGAAGCGGTCAGCGCGTCGGCGATGTCGTGGGTGCCGATCGAACCGAACAGCTTGCCTTCGTCGCCAGCGGTGGCAGTGATGGTCACTTCCAGCTCGGCCAGTTGGGCAGCGCGGGTTTCGGCCGAAGCTTTTTTGTCAGCAGCGGCTTTTTCCAGCTCGGCGCGGCGGGCTTCGAACGCAGCCAGGTTGGCTTCGGTCGCGGCGGTCGCTTTGCCTTGCGGCAGCAGGTAGTTACGGCCGTAACCGGCCTTAACGTTTACTTTGTCGCCCAGGTTGCCCAGGTTGGCGATTTTTTCCAGCAGGATCAGTTCCATTTGGTATTAACCTCTTAACTTTTAACCTTCACCGTTCGCGGAGCCTTCATCACCCTTCGCAGGGGCCAGGCGACCGCGAAAATCAATCAGGCTGTCGACAATGGCCACGAGCACCAGCAATGGATAGATCGCCTGCAGGAACAGGACCAGCATCAGGTACAACCCTATCAGCCAGAAGCGGGCCAGCTTGTTCATCGCCACCAGCCCGTGAATCAGGGCCAGCGCGGCGAACATCAGCGGCACACTGCACAGTGGCGTGAGCATGGCGACCTGGACCCCGAAATTGGGCCCCACCAGCATCAGCGCCAGCAGCACCAAGGCCGCCACGCGAGGGATCCGGAGCGCGCGAAACTCACGCCCGAACCCGCCAGGGTTGTACAACGCTGCCTGCCAGTAGCGGCCCAACATCAGGGCCAGCACACTGCCAGCTTGCAACATCGCGGCTATCAAACCGTTGAGTACCGGGGCAATCAATGCCTCCAAGCGCGCCTGCTCCTCCAGCGTAAGCTTTTGGTAGACCCCTTCGAGCATGCGCGGCATGTGCGTTTGCAACACCTGCGCCAACTCGTCGATGGGCTCACGGTAAACCGTGCCCAGGATCACGCCATACACCAGGCCAAGCCCGATGCTGGCAAGCAACACGCGGCTCCAGGGGTGGCCCGCGCGCAACAGCGCGGCGAGGCCGAGCGAACCGAGCAGCACCATGAGCGTGCGCGGTTCACCGTAGTACCACCAGACCAAGGCCGGCAGCACCCCCCAGGCCAGAACGCCAACGGCGCTCTGCATGCCCCGCCGCAGCAGCACGAGGCAGGCAGCGGCGGCACTCAACCAGTACAACAGCGGCAATGCCGCACATCCCGCCACCACCAGGGTGGCCTGCACACGGCCGCGCATGATGAAATCAGCCAACGGTCGCATGGGTTTCTATCCTTTGACTAACGCCTGTGCCCAGTCTCAGCGGCCGTGGCTGTCGGTGTAAGGCAGCAGGGCCAGGAAGCGGGCGCGCTTGATTGCGGTGGCCAGCTGACGCTGATAACGAGCTTTGGTACCAGTGATACGGCTCGGAACGATCTTGCCGGTTTCAGATACGTAGGCTTTCAGGGTGTTGAGATCTTTGTAGTCGATCTCTTTTACGTTTTCTGCGGTGAAACGGCAGAATTTACGACGACGGAAGAAACGTGCCATTTAACAGGCTCCTCTAAAGATCCGTGGATTACTCGTCAGCGTTGTCGCTGCTGTCGCTGTTGTCGCCGTCTTCGCCGTCGGCGCTGTCAGCGTTTTCAGGACGCTCGCGACGCTCACGGCGCTCGCTGCGGTTTTCTTCAGCCTTCAGCATCTCGGACGGGCCGGTAACGGCTTCGTCGCGACGGATGATCAGGTTACGGATCACGGCGTCGTTGTAGCGGAAGTTGTCTTCCAGCTCGGCCAGGGCCTTGCCGGTGCACTCAACGTTCAGCATCACGTAGTGAGCCTTGTGAACGTTGTTGATGGCGTAGGCCAGTTGACGACGGCCCCAATCTTCCAGGCGGTGAACCTGGCCACCGTCTTCTTCGATCAGCTTGGTGTAACGCTCGACCATGCCGCCGACTTGCTCGCTCTGATCCGGGTGGACCAGAAAGATGATTTCGTAATGACGCATGAATGCTCCTTACGGGTTGTAGCCTGCCGCTCGCGCGGTCAGACAAGGAGTGGATGTTTTTCGTACCTTGCCTGTGGTGGCGCAGGGCTTGGCCGGCCGCCACGAGCAAGGGGCGCAATTGTAGAGAAGCGCCCCGGCGGGCGCAAGGGAATTGGCGAATATTTGAACAGTGGGGTTTGAGTGCCAGGGCCCCAAGGCCTAGCCCTTGCGCCGCTGCCGCACCGCCTCGAACAGGCAAACCCCGGCCGCCACCGACACGTTCAGACTGCTCACGCTGCCGGCCATCGGCAGCTTGACCAGGTAATCGCAGTGCTCACGGGTGAGCCGGCGCATGCCCTTGCCTTCGGCGCCCATGACCATCACCAGCGGGCCGTTGAGGTCCTGCTCGTAGATCAGGGTGGTGGCCTCGCCGGCGGTGCCGACGACCCACAGCCCGCGCTGCTGGAGTTTCTCCAAGGTGCGCGCCAGGTTGGTCACCGCCACCAGCGGCACCACTTCGGCAGCGCCGCAGGCCACCTTGCGCACCACCGGGGTGAGCGTGGCGGACTTATCCTTGGGCACGATTACCGCGGTAACCCCCGCGGCATCGGCGCTGCGCAGGCAGGCGCCGAGGTTGTGCGGGTCGGTCACGCCGTCGAGCACCAACAGCAACGGCGCGCCTTCGGTGCGCTCAAGCAATTCGTCGAGCATTGCCTCGCCCCACACCTGGCTCGGGCTGACATCCGCCACCACGCCCTGGTGAACGCCTTCGACCCAGCTGTCCAGGTCTTTGCGATCGGCGTGCTCGACCGCCACGCGGTTCTGCGAAGCCAGCGCCAGCAATGGCTGCAGGCGCGGCTCGCTGCGGCCCTCGGAGAGCCAGATCTGCTTGACCCGCTTGGGGTGATGGCGCAGCAGGGCCTCGACGGCGTGCACGCCGTAGATCTTTTCCAACTGGCTCATGCTTTACCCTTACGCGACGGCGACGAAGCCTTCGGCGGCCCCTTGCGGTGCTTGGTCGGCTTGCCATCGGCTTTTTTCGCGCCGCTGGCGGCCTTGCCACCGCCGTGCTTGGCCTCGGCCATCAAGGCCTTTTTCATTTCACGGCTTTTGCGCACTTCGGTGTTGTTGGCCACCGCATGGGACGAATGGTAGGCATCGGCCAGGGCCGGGTCCTTACCTTTGCGCGCACGGGGTTTGGCCAGGGGCTTTTCGGCCTCGGGTTGTTTCTCGGCGCGCGCCGGTGCAGCGTTGCGGCCAGGCGCCGTGGCGGCCGGCTGGCCGTCAGCTTTTTTTGCGCCGGCCCTCGGTTTACGGGTGCCGCTGTTGGCGGTACCGGCCTCGGCCAGTTCGAAGTCGATCTTGCGCTCGTCGAGGTCGACGCGCATCACCTTGACCTCGACGCTGTCGCCCAGGCGGAACGACCGCCCGCTGCGCTCGCCGGTCAGGCGGTGGTGCACCTGGTCGTAGTGGTAGTAATCGCCCGGCAGGGCTGACACGTGCACCAGGCCTTCGACGTAGATTTCCTTCAATTCGACGAACAGGCCAAAACCGGTGGTCGCGGTGATCACGCCCGGGAAGGTTTCGCCCACGCGGTCACGCATGTATTCGCACTTGAGCCAGTTGACCACGTCACGGGTGGCCTCGTCGGCGCGCCGTTCGGTCATCGAGCATTGCTCGCCCAGTTGCTCCAGGGCGGCTTCGTCGTACGGGTACAGGCGGGCCTTCGGCATCGGCGCCGCGCCCGCGCGCACCACGTGCGGGGTTTCGCGCTTGGAACGGATCACGCTGCGGATCGCCCGGTGCACCAGCAGGTCGGGGTAGCGGCGGATCGGCGAGGTGAAGTGGGTGTAGGCCTCGTAGTTCAGGCCGAAGTGGCCGTTGTTGTCGGAGGTGTACACCGCCTGGCTCAGCGAGCGCAGCATCACCGTCTGGATCAACTGGAAGTCCGGGCGGTCCTTGATCTGCTCGAGCAGGGCGCGGTAGTCCTTCGGCGACGGGCCGTCCTTGCCTTTGTTCAGCGACAAGCCCAGCTCGCCAAGGAAGGTGCGCAGTTTTTCCAGCCGCTCTGGCGGCGGGCCGTCGTGCACCCGGTACAGCGCGGGGATTTCGTGCTTCTGGAAGAACGCCGCGGTGGCCACGTTGGCTGCCAGCATGCACTCTTCGATCAGCTTGTGGGCATCGTTGCGCTGGGTCGGGCGGATGTCGGCGATCTTGCGCTCGGCGCCGAACACGATGCGGGTTTCCTGGGTTTCGAAGTCGATCGCGCCACGCTGGTGGCGCGCGCTCAGCAGCACCTGGTACAGCGCGTACAGTTGCTTCAGGTGCGGCACGACCGGGGCGTATTCCTCGCGCAGGCTCTTCGCTTCGCTGCTGCGCGAATGCTCGAGAATGGTGCTGACCTTGTTGTAGGTCAGCCGCGCGTGGGAATGGATAACCGCCTCGTAGAACTTGTAGTCGACCATCTGCCCGCTTTTGTTGATGGTCATTTCACAGACCATCGCCAAGCGGTCAACGTGCGGGTTCAGCGAGCACAGGCCGTTGGAGAGCTCTTCGGGGAGCATCGGCACCACGCGCTCGGGGAAGTACACCGAGTTGCCGCGCACCTGGGCTTCGTCGTCCAGCGCCGAGCCGACTTTCACGTAGCTCGACACGTCGGCGATGGCCACGTACAGGCGCCAGCCACCGGAAAACAGCTTCAGCTTGCCCAGCGGCTCACAGAACACCGCATCGTCGAAGTCGCGGGCGTCTTCGCCGTCGATGGTGACGAACGGCAGCGCGCGCAGGTCGACGCGGTTCTCTTTGTGCTTGTCCTCGACGAAGGATTTCAGCTTGCGCGCTTCCTTCTCGACCGCCTCGGGCCACACGTGGGGGATGTCATAGCTGCGCAGGGCAACGTCGATTTCCATGCCCGGGGCCATGTAGTTGCCGAGCACCTCGACCACATCGCCCTGCGCCTGGAAGCGCTGGGTGGGCCAGTGGGTGATCTTGATCTCGACGAACTGGCCGATTTTCGCGCCGTTATTGCGGCCCTGGGTGACCAGCACTTCCTGCTGCACCTTGGGGTTGTCGGGCTGCACGAAACCGATGCCGCCCTCTTCGAAGTAGCGGCCGACGATCGACTCGTGGCCACGGCTGACCACTTCGACCAGCATGCCTTCGCGGCGCCCACGGCGGTCGGTGCCGGCCACCCGCGCCAGGGCGCGGTCACCGTCGAACACCAGGCGCATTTGCACCGGGCTCAGGAACAGGTCGTCGCTGCCGTCGTCAGGGATCAGGAACCCAAAGCCATCGCGGTGCCCACTGACGCGGCCGGCGATCAGGTCGAGCTTGTCGACCGGCGCGTAAGTGCCACGGCGGGTGAAGATCAGTTGGGCGTCGCGTTCCATCGCCCGCAGGCGGCGGCGCAGGGCCTCGATCTGGTCTTCGGTGGACAGGCCGAACTCTTCGACCAACTGCTCGCGACTGGCCGGCGAACCACGATCGGCAAGGTGCTGCAGAATCAGTTCACGGCTGGGGATAGGGTTATCGTATTTTTCCGCCTCGCGAGCGGCCTCGGGATCGAGGGACTGCCAATCGGCCATTAGTTCGGGTTCACCTTGAATAGTTTGCGGTTAGTGTGGCATACGCGCATTGAAACCGGAAATCCGCGGGTTGCACAGCCCTTGCCGGCAATTGCCCGCGGCACCCTACGCGGCTTAAATTATTTTTGCGCTCAGGGGTTTACAGTTTAAAGGCAGCTTCGTATAGTGCGCGCCATCGACGCACTGCGTCGGTTTGCCCAGATGGTGAAATTGGTAGACACGCCAGCTTCAGGTGCTGGTGACCTTACGGTCGTGGAAGTTCGAGTCTTCTTCTGGGCACCATCTTCTAACATCAAAGCCCGCTCACGCGGGCTTTTTTGTGCCCGCCGATCAGGGTTTCAGGAATTTTTTTGACGGGGGCTTTACAGGGTGTTTTCCGGGCCGTATAGTGCGCGCCATCGGTAACGCCAAGCGTTATTCGAGATGCCCAGGTGGTGAAATTGGTAGACACGCCAGCTTCAGGTGCTGGTGACCTTACGGTCGTGGAAGTTCGAGTCTTCTCCTGGGCACCAATTTCGAAGTAACGGTCAACACTGATCGTACTCCCCCAAAAAGCCCGCTTACGCGGGCTTTTTGCATTCAGGCCCGGAACTGCCCGAGACTGGCTTTCAATTGCGCCGCCAAACCGTCGAGCACCTGGCTGCTGGCAGTGGTTTCCTTCACCACATTGGCCGAACGCTCCGCCTGGGCGTGGATCACCTCTACCCTGCCCTTCACCGCCTGCGCGCCTTGCGCCTGATGCTCCGCCGCCTGGGTCGCGAGGCCGATCGCGGCGTGGATCTCCTCCACCGACACCTGCACCGTTTGCTGCAGGCGGGCGCTGTCACGCAGCACCAGCAAACCTTCGCTGGCCTGGCGGCCGGCTTGGTTAATGGCAGCTACCGCCTCCTTGGCACCGGACTGCAACGCGCCGATGTGCGCCTGAATGTCGCCGGTGGAGCTTTGGGTCTTGCTCGCCAGCGCGCGCACTTCGTCTGCCACCACGGCAAAGCCACGGCCGGTTTCACCGGCGCGGGCGGCTTCGATCGCGGCGTTCAGGGCGAGCAGGTTGGTTTGTTCGGCGATGCCGTGAATCACCTCCAGCACCACCTCGATCTGCTGGCTCTGGTTGGCCAAGCGCTCGATGACCTTCGAGCCGGTCTGCACCTGGCCGGCCAAGGCCTCGATCAAGGTGCTGACCTGGCTGGCGGCCTGGGAGGTCTGGTCGGTGGCGTCGCGGATTTCCGCGACTTGAGCCAGGGCCTGCTGCATGGCCACGCTTTCAGCCTGGGCCTGGTCGGCCATTTTCGACAGCGCCTGCAGGCTGGCGGCCACTTCGTCGCGCTGGCGCGCGGCGGCGGCATCCGCGCCAGCGTTACGCTGGGCCATGGCGTTGATTTCCACCCCGGTGCGCTGGGCCACTTCACCGGCCTCGCGAACGATGGGCTGCAGTTTGGCAACGAAGCGGTTCACCGCCCCGGCCATTTCGCCGATTTCGTCACGGGTATCGATGGTCACCCGGCGGGTCAGGTCGCCTTCGCCGGCGGCCAGGTCGTCCAGGGCGCTGATCAACAGGCGCAGCTTGTTCACCACACGGCGGCCAAGCACCACCGCCAGCATCAACAGCACGCCGACGCCGACCACGGCGAGGCCGGCACCGATGCGCCAACGCAGCATGTCGGCGGCTTCGGCCACCGCGCTGTGGGTGTTGGCCTGCATCGCTGCGGCGCCGTCCTGCGCCACCCGCAGGCGGTCGCTCAAGGCCTTGCTGCTTTGCGTGGCGGCGGCGGCCACGCTCTCACCCACCAGTTTTTCGCTGCTATCGATCAGGGTGGCGAAGCGTTTGTCGAGGTCGACCAACTGCGCCTCGACCGCGGCGGTACTTACCCCCATGCGCACCTTGCCGATCTCCACGCCGTTGGGGCTGATCGATTGCTCAACGTAGTACACCGCGGGGTCGGTACGGGCGGCGTCGAGGGCTTTATCCAGGGCGCGGTCACCGTTGCCCTTCTCCACCAAGGCCTGGTTGATCGGGTTTTCCCGGTTGAGGTAGCGCGTCAGGTGTTCGCCCTGGGCGTCGTCGTACACCACGAACAGCACGTTGGGGTTGCGCTGGGCGCGGCGGGCGAATTCAGACAAGGTAGGAATGTCGTTGTCCCACATGGCCCGCGGCGCCACCGAGGCCAACAACAGCGCCATGTCGTTGGTGGAGTCTTTGAGGTTTTGCTCCAGGGTGGCGCGCAGTTGTTGCTGCTCCTGATGCAAGCGCGCCGACAAACCGGCGGCCAGGCTTTGCCGGGTGCTCGCGGAGAGTTTGTCGAGGCCGCTGGTCACCTCGGCGCTGGCCTGGTCCAGCTCCTGCTTCAGGCGCTGGCTGTCGGCGCCCATGCGCTGGCCGAGGTCGACCTCGAGGGCGGTCACCGTGCTCCGGGTCAGGGCAACCGCCACGATCACCTGCACCAGAAGCGCAATACCCAAGGCTATGAACACTGGCCGCAGCAAGCGGCTACGTAGCAAAGAGAGAACGGCCGACACGGTGGGATCCTCGCAAGGTGCGCCATTAAAACAATGGCCATCATTTTGACGATCTTTACAGCAAACAGCGTGCCGTTGCAGCAGGCATAAACGACAAAGGGCGCCAAAAGGCGCCCTTTGCTTCACCCCTGAAGGCTTAATCAGCCGAACGGGTGGCGCAGCACGATGGTCTCGTTGCGGTCCGGGCCGGTCGAAATGATGTCGATCGGCGCGCCGACCAGCACTTCGAGGCGCTTGATGTACGCCACGGCGTTGGCCGGCAGCTCAGCAAGCGACTTGGCGCCCAGGGTGTTTTCGGTCCAGCCGGGCATCTCTTCGTACACCGGTACCAGGCCAATGTAGCTGTCAGCGTCGGTGGGCGCTTCGATCACTTCGCCGGCTTCGTTCTGGTAGCCCACGCAAATACGCAGGGTTTCCAGGCCGTCGAGCACATCGAGCTTGGTCAGGCAGAGGCCGGAGATGCTGTTGATCTCGATGGCGCGGCGCAGGATAACCGCGTCGAACCAACCGCAACGGCGAGCGCGGCCGGTGGTGGCGCCGAACTCATGACCACGCTTGGCCAGGTAGGCGCCGGTGTCATCGAACAGCTCAGTCGGGAACGGCCCCGAACCCACGCGGGTGGTGTAGGCCTTGGTGATACCGAGGATGTAGTCGAGGTACATCGGGCCGAAACCGGAACCGGTGGAGATGCCGCCGGCGGTGGTGTTCGAGCTGGTCACGAAGGGGTAGGTGCCATGGTCGATGTCGAGCAGCGAACCCTGGGCGCCTTCGAACATGATGTCCTTGCCGTCTTTGCGCAGCGCGTGCAGCTCGGCGGTGACGTCTTGCATCATCGGCGCCAGTTCGTCGGCGTAGACCATGCACTGGTCGAGGGTCGACTGGAAGTCGATCGGCTCTTCCTTGTAGTAATTGACCAGCACGAAGTTGTGGTAGTCGAGCAGCTCACCGAGCTTGGCGGCGAAACGCTCGCGGTGGAACAGGTCGCCCACGCGCAGGCCGCGGCGCGCGACTTTGTCTTCATACGCTGGGCCGATGCCACGGCCGGTGGTGCCGATCTTGTGCTCGCCACGGGCTTTTTCACGGGCCTGGTCCAGCGCCACGTGGTATTGCAGGATCAACGGGCAAGCCGGGCTGATGCGCAGGCGCTCGCGCACCGGTACGCCTTTTTCTTCCAGCTTGGTGATCTCACGTAGCAGGGCGTCGGGAGCGACCACCACGCCGTTGCCGATCAGGCACTTCACACCCTCACGCAGGATGCCGGAGGGGATCAGGTGCAGAACGGTCTTCTCGCCGTCGATCACCAGGGTGTGGCCAGCGTTGTGGCCCCCTTGGTAACGCACTACGGCGGCAGCATGTTCGGTCAAGAGATCAACGATCTTGCCTTTGCCCTCATCACCCCACTGGGTGCCCAGGACTACGACATTCTTACCCATAACACTTGTCCTCATTCGCGCAAACTGGGCGCCGGCGAGCGGCGCCGGCGGAAAACCCGATAATCAAAGAGCAGCGACTTGCCACTGCCCGGCTTGCAAAATCAACTGGCGGTCGCAGTCCGCCTCACGCGCCGCGGCGGCCGGCTGGCCAGGCAGCGCCTGCACCACCCGCTGGCCTTCGGCGCGCAGCGCCAGCACGGCCTGCCACAGGGCGGCATCGGCGCTGTCGGGCGCCCAGATACCACCGGCGGGCAGCTCGACCTCGGCGTTGCCGAGGGTGACCAGCGTACGCAGGTCGGTAGAGAAACCGGTCGCCGGGCGGGCACGGCCAAAATCAGCGCCGATGTCGTCATAGCGCCCGCCCTGGGCGATCGAACCGCCACTGCCCGGCATGAACGCCGCGAACACCATGCCGGTGTGGTAGTGATAGCCGCGCAGCTCACCCAAGTCGAAGTACAGCGGCAACCCCGGGAAGCGCGCCGACAGCCGTTCGGCCACGTCGAGCAGTTCATCCAGCGCGGCCAGCACTTGCGACGGCGCGCGTGCCAGCACCTGGCGCGCCTCGCCGAGCACTTCGCGGCTGCCGCACAGGCCCACCAGGGCGCGCAGCATGGTGGCCAGGTCCGCCGGCAGTTGGGCGGTCAATTCGACCACCTCGTCGATGGCCTTGCGCTGCAAGGCATCGAACAACTGCTGCTCGGCATCGCCAGACAACTGCGCCGCACGGGCCAGGCCACGGTAGATGCCAACATGGCCGAGGTCGAGGTGCACCTGGGGCACTTGCCACAGCTCGAGCATGGCCAGCATCAGGCTGATGATTTCGACATCGCTGCTGGTGCTGGCATCGCCATACAACTCGGCACCGAGCTGGATCGGGCTACGGGATGTAGACAACGCCCGCGGCATGGCGTGCAGTACGCTGCCGGCATAGCACAGGCGGCTGGGGCCCTTGCGGCGCAGCGAGTGCGCGTCAATGCGCGCGACCTGCGGGGTGATGTCGGCCCGAAAGCCCATCTGCCGGCCGGAAAGGGGGTCGACCACCTTGAAGGTGCGAAGGTCCAGGTCCTGGGAGGCGCCGGTGAGCAGCGACTCCAGGTACTCGATATGCGGGGTGACGACCAGTTCGTAGCCCCAGCTCTGGAACAGGTCCAGCACCTGGCGGCGCGCGACTTCAATGCGCTGCGCCTCCGGCGGGAGTATTTCTTCGATACCATCCGGCAATAGCCAGCGGTCAACCGTTGCCATTACGCCAATCCCCTTAATCCGGGCTGCCAGGCTTTGCCTGGCCGTTCGTAACGCAGGCGCAGCCCGGGGCCCGGCAGCGCTCATGCCATCGGAACCTTGGGCCAACACCCTCTAAATGTTTACCGGCCTGATGCCATGACGGCATTCAAACCCGCAGACGCAAAAAAGCCGGGAATTTCCCGGCTGCCGCATCATACACACGTTTCGCCAAACGATCACCCCACCCGGCGGCTCAACCGCCCAGCGGGGTGATCTTGCTCAAGGCTTGGCCTTTTCCATGTAGCGGAAGAAGTCGCTTTTTGGATCGAGCACCAGCACGTCGCTTTTGCTGTTGAAGCCGTCGCGGTAGGCCTGCAGGCTGCGGTAGAAGCCGTAGAACTCGGCATCCTGGTTGTAGGCCTTGGCATAGATGGACGCTGCCTGGGCATCGCCATCACCGCGCACCTCTTCCGATTCCCGGTACGCCTCGGCCAACAGCACGCGGCGCTGGCGGTCGGCGTCGGCACGGATGCCTTCGGCCAACTCGTTACCCTTGGCGCGGTGCTCACGGGCCTCACGCTCACGCTCGGTGCTCATACGCTCGAACACACTGCGGTTGACCTCTTTGGGCAGGTCGATGGCCTTGACGCGAACATCGAGCACCTCGATGCCCAGCTCGGCGCCGGCCATGCGGTTGAGCGAGGCGGTGATGTCTGCCATCAACGCGTCGCGCTCGCCAGACACCACCTCGTGCAGGGTGCGCTTGCCGAACTGGTCGCGCAGGCCAGACTCCAGGCGGCGCGCCAGGCGCTCGTCGGCGATCTGCTTCATGCCGGAGGTGGCGGTGTAGAAGCGCTCGGCGTCTTTCACCCGCCACTTGGCGTAGGCATCGACCATTACGGCCTTTTTCTCGAGCGTCAGGAAGCGCTGGGTGGGGGCGTCGAGGGTCATCAGGCGGGCGTCGAAACGGCGCACCTGGTTGATCATCGGCACCTTCACGTGCAGGCCTGGGGTGACGTCGGACTCGACCACGCGGCCGAATTGCAGCAGCACCGCGCGTTCGGTTTCCTGAACGATGTAGAAGCTGTTCCAGGCCACGACCGCCAGCACCACGGCAGCGATCAGGGCGATCACGGATTTATTGCCCATCAGCGGCTCTCCCTCGTACGCACATCACGCTGCTGCTGTTGCAGGTCGCTGGCGCCAGACGCGGCGGCAGCCCCCGCGGCGGACACCGGCGAAGCCGACGGCGACGGTGCGCCACGGGACTTCTCGACCATTTTGTCGAGCGGCAGGTAGAGCAGGTTCTGCCCCTTGTCGCCACTGACCATGACCTTGCTGGTGTTGCTGTACACGGTTTGCATGGTTTCGAGGTAGAGGCGTTCGCGGGTGACGTCTGGCGCCTTGCGGTACTCACCGAGCAGCTTGACGAAGCGGTCGGCCTCACCCTTGGCGCGGGCGACCACTTCATCGCGGTAACCGTTGGCGTCTTCGATGATCCGCTGCGCCTGGCCGCGGGCCTCGGGCACCACGCCATTGGCGTAGGTTTCGGCCTGGTTGCGCGAGCGTTGTTCGTCTTCGCGGGCACGGATCACGTCGTCGAAGGCTTCCTGCACTTCACGCGGGGCGGCCGCGCTCTGTACGTTCACCTGGGTCACGGTGATACCGGTGCGGTAGGTGTCGAGGAAGCGCTGCAGGCGCTCCTTGATCTCGCCGGCCATTTGCTCGCGGCCTTCGGTCAGCACCTGGTCCATCGCGGTGGAACCCACCACGTGGCGCAGGGCGCTGTCGGTGGCGTGCTGCAGGCTGATTTCAGGCTGGTCGACGTTGAGCACGAAGTCGCGCAGGTTGGTGATGCGGTACTGCACGGTCAAGGGCACCTCGACGATGTTCTCGTCTTCGGTGAGCATTTGCCCCTGCTTGGTGTACGCCCGCTCGCGGGTGACGTTCTCCATGTACTTGCGGTCGATGGGCGGGAAGTAGATGTGCAGGCCCGCGCCGACCGTTTCGTAGTACTTGCCCAGGCGCAGCACCACGGCCTGCTCCTGTTCATCGACCACGTACACGGCGCTGTACAGCCAGATGGCCGCCAACACGGCCACGCCGATACCCAGCAAGCCGAAGCCGCCGCCCTTGGACGACGAGCCATTGCCGCCGGTACCACGTTTTTTACCGCCGAACAGACCGTTCAGGCTTTCCTGCAGTTTGCGGAAGGCCTCGTCGAGGTCCGGTGGGCCCTTGCGGTCTCCGCCGCCACCGCCGCCGCCACCACGGCGGCCGCCCCAGGGGTCCTGGTTGTTCGAATTGCCACCGGGCTCATTCCAAGCCATAGCGCTCTCCATCTGATAAAGCAAAGGCGCACCCACGGCGCGCCGGCCAATGCTACAGAATGCCTACCCTGCCGGCCAAATGGCGGCGAAAGGCTTTTATTGCAAAGTGTGTTGCTCTATGAAGGCTTCAGGGTCCATCCCTTCCCGGCTGACCAAACGGTTGAGCTCGGCACGCGGCACCCGCACCGCCAGCAGGCTTGCGCCGCTGTCGTCGTGGGCTTCTTCGCGCACCGCGCCCAAGGCGAAGAATTGCGCGCGCAAACGCGCCAATTGCTGGGGCAAACGCAGGGTGGCCACGAACAGGTCTTCGGCCAGCAACTCGGCGATCGCCTGCTCGAGCAGCTCAAGGCCGCGGCCATCGTGCGCCGACAACCATACCCGCTGGGGCTTACCGTCTTCGCCGCGTTGAATCTGCGGCTCGACGTTCTCCAACAGGTCGAGTTTGTTGTACACCTCGAGGATCGGCAAGTCGGCGGCGCCAATTTCGCCGAGCACCGCCAGTACTTGCTCGATTTGCGCCTGGCGCTCCGGCTCATGGGCGTCGATCACGTGCAGCAGCAAGTCGGAGTTGCTCGATTCTTCGAGCGTAGCGCGAAACGCCTCGACCAACTTGTGCGGCAGGTGGCGAATGAACCCCACCGTGTCGGCCAACACGATCGGCCCGAGGTCGGCCAGCTCGAGCCGGCGCAAGGTCGGGTCGAGGGTGGCGAACAACTGGTCGGCGGCGTACACGTGGGCCTGGGTCACGGCGTTGAACAGCGTCGACTTGCCGGCGTTGGTGTAGCCCACCAGCGACACCGAGGGGATGTCTGCGCGGCGCCGCCCACGGCGGGCCTGTTCGCGCTGGCTGCGCACTTTTTCCAGGCGGCCTTTGATCTGCCGCAGGCGCACCCGCAACAGGCGGCGGTCGGTTTCGAGCTGGGTTTCACCCGGGCCGCGCAGGCCGATACCGCCCTTTTGCCGCTCAAGGTGGGTCCAGCCGCGCACCAGCCGCGTGCTCATGTGCTCAAGCTGGGCCAGTTCGACCTGCAGCTTGCCTTCATGGGTGCGCGCGCGTTGGGCAAAGATGTCGAGGATCAGGCCGGTACGGTCGATCACCCGGCACTCGAACGCCCGCTCCAGGTTTCGCTCCTGGCTCGGGGTGAGTGTGTGGTTGAAGATGACGAGGTCAGCTTCCTCGGCCTTGACCAGGTCGCGCAACTCCTCGACCTTGCCACTGCCGATCAGGTACTTGGCGGTGGGCTGATGCCGTGAGACGCATACGAATGCGACCGTCTCGGCACCGGCGGACACTGCCAGGTCCTGGAACTCCTGCGGATCTTCACGCGCCTCAGGGTCTTGACCTTCCAAGTGAACGAGTACAGCCCGTTCACCACCACCGTGGCGCTCGAAGAACAAAGCAGGCTCCTGTCAGGCGGCTCAGGCGTTGCCTGGCTCGCTATCACCCGGCTCGGTGCCACCGGCACTTTGCTGAATGTGGATGGGGCGCGAAGGCACGACGGTAGAGATCGCGTGCTTGTAGACCATCTGGCTGACGGTGTTTTTCAGAAGAATCACGAACTGGTCGAACGATTCGATCTGGCCTTGCAACTTGATGCCGTTAACCAGGTAGATGGAAACCGGAACCCGTTCTTTTCGCAAAGTATTCAGGTAAGGGTCTTGTAGCGAATGCCCTTTTGACATGTGCCGCACTCCTTTAAGGATCAATAATAATAATTTCAAAAACAATGGCGCATGCCGTTTTTCCCCCAAGGATAGACGGCAAACGGGAATCTCAGCTCAATATGGAGATCGAGCCCAGGTATTTCAAGGACCGCGTCAGATTGTCGCAAGCCAGGCTGTCGAGCCATTCCAGCCCCTGCCAACTGCGCAACCAGGTAAATTGCCGCTTGGCCAACTGGCGGGTGGCGATGATACCGCGATCGCGCATCTGCTCAGATGACAGTTTGGAATCAAGATATTCCCAGACTTGCCGGTACCCCACCGCGCGCATCGACGGCAACCCCAAGTGCAGGTCGCCCCGCGCGCGCAAGGCTTTGACTTCTTCGACGAAGCCCTGTTCCAGCATGGCGTCGAAACGTTGCGCGATGCGCGTGTGCAACACACTGCGATCTTGCGGGGCGATGGCAAGGCTGGCCACAGTATAGGGCAATTGCGAAGCGCCCGATGCCCCTGTTTCGCGACTTTGCGCCATTTGCTGCTCGCGCAGGGCGGTCATGCTCAGGCCGCTGGCGCGGTACACCTCGAGCGCGCGGATCAGCCGCTGCGGGTCATTGGGGTGAATGCGCGCCGCCGAAACAGGGTCGACTTCGGCCAGTTGCGCGTGCAGCGCGGCCAGCCCATCACGGGCGGCCAGGGCCTCGAGTGCTTCGCGGATGGCCGGGTCGGCGCTGGGCATGTCGGCCAGGCCATCAACCAACGCCTTGAAGTACAGCATGGTGCCGCCCACCAGCAGCGGGATCTTGCCGCGCGCGGTGGCCTGGGCCATGGCCTCCAGGGCATCACGGCGGAACTCCGCGGCGCTGTAGGCCTGGGCTGGGTCGAGAATGTCGACCAACCGGTGCGGGTGCGCGGCCAGCACGTCTTTGCCGGGCTTGGCGGTGCCGATGTCCATGCCGGTATACACCAGCGCCGAATCGACGCTGATCAGCTCGCACGGCAGCACCTGCGACAACGCAATGGCGAGGTCGGTCTTGCCCGATGCCGTGGGCCCCATCAGGAAGATGGCGGGAGGCAAAGCGGCCATGTCAGCGCCCCCGCAAGAACAGTTTGTCGAGATCGTCCAGGCCCATTTGGGTCCAGGTCGGCCGGCCATGGTTGCACTGGCCGCTGCGCTCGGTGTTTTCCATGTCGCGCAGCAGGGCGTTCATTTCCGGCAAGGTGAGCCGGCGGTTGGCGCGCACCGCGCCGTGGCAGGCCATGGTCCCGAGCAGTTCGTTCAGGTGTGCCTGAATGCGGTCGCTGGTGCCATATTCGATCAGGTCGGTGAGCACGTCGAACACCAACTGGTTGGCTTCGGCCTGCTTGAGCAACGCCGGGATCTGCCGGATGGCGAGGGTTTCCGGGCCCAGCCGCTGCAGCTCGAAGCCCAGCCGGGAGAACCACTGCGCGTGCTCTTCGGCGCAATCGGCTTCGCGCTGGCTCAGGGCGATGGTCTCGGGCACCAGCAGCGGCTGGCCGCTGAGGCCTTCGCTGGCCATGGCCACCTTCAGCCGTTCGTACATGATCCGCTCGTGGGCGGCGTGCATGTCGACCAGCACCAGGCCCTGGGCGCTCTCGGAGAGAATATAGATGCCCTTGAGCTGGGCCAGCGCGTAGCCCAGCGGCGGGATGTCGCCCTGGGCGTCCGGCAACGCCGGCGCCGGCGCGCTGCCGGCCGGCAACGGGGCGAAAAAGCTTTTGTACACCTCGCGCGCCTCGGCCACCGGCAACGGCTGGCCCTGGGGCGGGCGCGGCACGTACTGGTAACCGGCGCCGCTGCCACTGCCGGCGCTCTCCCGTGGCGGCGCGTAGCCACCCTGGGGGCTGTCGAGCAGGCTGGCGGCCAGGCCCATTTCGCCTTGCGGGCCGAACTCGCCGGCCTGCGCGCCGCTGGCGCGGGGCACGGCCGGTTCCGCGGCGGGGGCAGGCTGGTGGTCTTCAGGGCGCACGTCGGCCAGCGAGCGGTGCAAGGTGCCGTAGAGGAAGTCATGCACCATGCGCCCATCACGGAAGCGCACTTCGTGCTTGGTCGGGTGCACGTTCACGTCGACCGAGGCCGGGTCGACCTCCAAAAACAGCACGAAGGTCGGGTGGCGGCCATTGAACAGTACGTCGCGGTAGGCCTGGCGCACCGCGTGGGCGACCAGTTTGTCGCGCACCGCGCGGCCGTTGACGAAAAAGTACTGCATGTCGGCCTGGCTGCGCGAGAAGGTCGGCAAACCGACCCAACCCCACAAGCGCACGCCGCTGCGCTCTACGTCGATCGGCAGCGCTTGCTCCAGAAAGCCCGCGCCACAGATCGCCGCGACCCGCCGCGCCTGGGCGGTTTCGTCTGCTGCGGCGTGCAGGCTGAGGATGCTCTTGCCGTTGTGGCGCAGGTGGAACGCCACGTCGAAGCGCGCCAGCGCCAGGCGCTTGATCACCTCATGCAGGTGATCGAATTCGGTTTTCTCGGTTTTAAGAAACTTGCGCCGCGCCGGGGTATTGAAAAACAAATCGCGCACTTCGACCGACGTGCCCACTGGGTGGGCCGCCGGCTGCACCCGCGGGGTCATCTCGCGGCCTTCGGTTTCGACCTGCCAGGCCTGGCCCGCAGCGGCAGTGCGCGAGGTCAGGGTGAGGCGCGCCACTGAGCTGATCGAGGCCAGCGCTTCACCGCGAAAGCCCATGCTCATCACCCGCTCGAGGTCTTCGAGGTCGCGGATCTTGCTGGTGGCGTGGCGCGCCAGGGCCAGTGGCAGGTCGTCGGCGTCGATGCCGCCGCCGTCGTCGCGCACTTTTAGCAGCTTCACCCCACCCTGCTCGACGTCGACATCGATGCGCCGGGCACCGGAGTCGAGGCTGTTCTCGAGCAGTTCCTTGATCACCGACGCCGGGCGCTCGACCACTTCGCCGGCGGCGATCTGGTTGGCCAGGCGCGGGCTGAGCAGTTCGATACGGGCGCGGTCGGTCATTGCTGGGCTGCCAAGGTGGTGGCCGGGGGAATGGTGAGCAGTTCGCCCACCTTCAGCTCGTCGGTTTTCAGCGCATTGGCGCTGCGCAGGGTGTCGATCGGTACGTTGTAGCGCACGGCGATCATCGACAGCGACTCGCCCGGTGCCACGCGGTGGTCCTGGGCGCTGCTGGCGATCTTGCCCTGGTCACGCAGCCAGGCGATGTAGGTGCCCGGCGGCGGGTTTTGCTCGAAGAACGCCTTCACCCCAGCACGGATCGACCGCGCCAGCGCCTGCTGGTGTTCCGGGCTTTGCAGCTTCACCGCCTCGGCGGCGTTGGAGATAAACCCGGTTTCGACCAGGATCGACGGAATATCCGGCGATTTCAGCACCATGAACCCGGCCTGCTCCACTCGCCCCTTGTGCAGCGAGGTCACCCGGCCAATGTTGCTCAGCACTTTTTGCCCAACGTTCAGGCTGCTGGTGAGGGTGGCGGTCATCGACAGGTCGAGCAGCACCCCGGCGAGCATGCGGTCTTTGTCATCGAGGCTGACGTTACCGGCGCCGCCGATCAGGTCGGAGCGGTTTTCCGTGTCGGCCAGCCAGCGCGCGGTCTCGGAGGTGGCGCCGCGGTCAGACAACGCAAACACCGACGCCCCGAACGCCGCCGACGACGGCGCGGCGTCGGCGTGAATCGACACGAACAGGTCGGCGCCCTTTTTGCGGGCGATGTCGGTGCGGCCACGCAGCGGGATGAAATAGTCGCCGCTGCGGGTCAGTTCGGCGCGGAAGCCTTTTTCCTGGTTGATCTGCCGCTGCACTTCGCGGGCGATCTGCAGGGTGATGTCTTTTTCATGCTGGCCGCGCGCGCCAGAGGCACCTGGGTCTTCGCCGCCGTGGCCGGCGTCGATGGCGACCACGATGTCGCGCTTGCCACTGGGCGAGGCCGGCAGCTTGATGTCTGGTTTGGCCGGTGACACCGGCAGCGCCGGGGTGCTGGCCACGTTCGCCGGCGGCGGCGTGGGCGCGCTGGCCTCGGCGGCGTCGGCGGCCTGGTCGTAGAGGTCGACCACCAGCCGGTTGCCGTACTGCTGGTTGGGCGCCAGCACGAAGCTTTTCGGCGTCACGGCTTTCTTCAGGTCGACCACCACCCGCAGGTCAGTGGGCGTGCGCTGCGCGGCGCGCACGCTGGTGATTGGCGTATTGGCGGTAGACGGGTTGATCGGGCCGCCCAGGGTGGCGCCGTTGATGTCGATCACCAGGCGGTCGGGGGCGGTCAGGGTGAACACGCTGTGCTGCACAGGGCCTGAGAGGTCGAACACCAGCCGGGTGTTGTCGGGCGCGCGCCACAGCCGCATGCTCTTGACCTGGGTTACCGCCCAGGCTTGCGCGGCGAACGCCGCCAGCAGCAGCCCCACCACCGCGACCAGTGCGCGAATGCGCATATTGTCCCCACCCCTACATGAATTCTTTCGCCAACGCGGCACTCCAGCTCTCGCCGCGGGTGCTGTGTGGCACCAACGTCAGCGAACGCCCTGGCGTCTGGGCGCATATGTTAATGATGATGTCAGGGTTTGGCAAAAAACCCTGGCCCTTTTCAGGCCACTCCACCAGGCACAGGGCCGAACCGTCGAAATAGTCGCGAATGCCCATGAATTCGAGCTCTTCGGGGTCGACCAAGCGGTACAGGTCGAAGTGGAACACCCGCACTGCGCCGATCTCATAGGGTTCGACCAGGGTGAAGGTGGGGCTTTTGACCGGCCCCTGGTGGCCAAAGCCACGGATGATGCCGCGCGACAGGGTGGTTTTGCCCATCCCCAGGTCGCCGTTGAGAAACAACGTGCCGGCCCCGCCGGTCAAGGCCCCGAGGCGGGCGCCGAAGGCGGTCATGGCCTCTTCGCCCACGAGCGAAAGGGTTACTTCTGGCATGGCGAAATCTCTTCTAGCAACTGACGGATGGTCGGAATCAGGTCGGCCGCGGCAAGGCCACGGCCATGAACGCCTTCGCGTTCGCCGGCGCGGGCGTGCAGCCACACGCCCAGGCACGCGGCCTCATAAGGCGCCAGGCCTTGGCCGAGCAGCGCGCCGATCAGCCCGGCGAGCACATCGCCGAGGCCGGCGGTGGCCATCGCCGGGTGGCCATGGGCGCATACCCCGAGGCGGCCGTCGGGGGCCGCCACCAGCGTACCGCTGCCCTTGAGCACGGCCACACAGCCAAAACGCTCGGCCAGGGCCCGCGCCGCCGCCGGGCGGTCGGCCTGCACGTCGGCGGTGGCCAGGCCGAGCAGCCGCGCCGCCTCGCCCGGGTGCGGGGTGATCACCGTGCCGGCCGGCACCTTGGCCAGGCCGCTGGCGGCGAGGTTCAGGGCGTCGGCATCCCACACCTGGGGTTTATCGCTGGCAGCGGCCACCGACAGCAAACTGCGGCCCCAGGCGCCCTGGCCCAGGCCCGGGCCGACCACCAGCACGCTGGCCGGCGCGGCGAGGGCCAGCAACTGGTTGGCCGAGTGCACCGCGGCGGCCATCACCTCGGGCAACCGCACCAGCGCAGCGGCCACATGCTCGGCGCGGGTGGCTAGGCTGACCATACCAGCGCCGCCACGCAGGGCCATTTCAGCGCTCATCAGGCTGGCGCCACCGGTACCGTGGTCACCGCCGATCACCAGCAGCCGGCCGAACTGGCCCTTGTGCGCGGTGGCCGGGCGGGCGCCCGGCAGCACCAGGCTGTGCGGGCCGAGGCGGCGGGCGCTGTAGGGCTGCTCGCGCACGCAAGCCGGCTCGGCGTCGAGGCTGGCGAAGCCGATTTCGCCCACATGCTCGGCAGCCTCCCCGGTGAACAGGCCGAGCTTCAGGCCGATGTAGGTCACGGTCAGTTGGGCGCGCACCGCGCACCCGAGCAGGCTGCCGGTGTCGGCGCACAGCCCGGAGGGAATATCCACCGCCACTACCGGCAGGCCGCGGGCATTGAGGGTGCCGATCACCTCGGCATAGGGGGCACGCACCTCACCCTGCAGGCCGGTGCCGAGCATCGCGTCGACCACCACCCCACGCAGCGCGGCGCCGGCCTGCCAGGCGCCCACTGGTACCTGCTCGGCCTCGGCCTGGGCGTAGGCTTGCGCGGCGGCGCCCTGCAGCCGCTGCGGGGCGGTCACGTACCACACCTGCACGGCCCAGCCGGCGCGCTGGGCCAAGGCGGCGACCAGGTAGCCGTCGCCGGCGTTGTTACCGTGCCCGGCCAGCACCGTCAGCTGCCCAGCCTGGGGCCAACGCCGGCGCAGGGCGCGCCAGGTGGCCAGCGCGGCGCGTTGCATCAATTCGAACGCTGGGGTACCCGCGGCGATCAGCCGCGTATCGAGCTCACGCACCTGGGCGCCGCTGTAGAGGCGGTCGGGTAGCAAGGTGTCGGTCGGCATGCGCTGCCCTCGAAGTGAATGTCTGGCAGAATTATACCCCTGTCCTTTCTGTTTCCTCAGGCCCATGACCGCCCTTCCCGAAAACCTTTCCAGCCTCGCCGAGCAGATCAAGGCCTGGGGCCGCGAACTCGGCTTCCAGCAAGTCGGCATCGGCGGCATCGAACTCGGCGCCCACGAGCAGCACCTGGCGCGCTGGCTGGAGCGGGGCTTCCACGGTGAGATGGACTACATGGCCGCCCACGGCAGCAAGCGCTCGCGCCCCGCCGAACTGGTGCCGGGCACCGTGCGCGTGGTGTCGCTGCGCATGGACTACCTCGCCGGCGACACCCTGATGGCGCAACGCCTGGCCCAGCCGGCCACCGCCTACGTGTCGCGCTATGCGCTGGGCCGCGACTACCACAAACTGGTGCGCAAGCGCGTGGCGCAACTGGCGGAGAAGGTCCAGGGGCTGATCGGCCCGTTCGGCCACCGGGCGTTCGTAGACAGCGCACCAGTGCTGGAAAAAGCCCTCGCCGAACAAGCCGGGCTGGGCTGGATCGGCAAGAACACCCTGGTGCTCAACCGCCAGGCCGGTAGTTACTTTTTCCTGGCCGAGCTGTTCATCGACCTGCCGCTGCCGGTAGACCCGCCCCACAGCAGCGAACACTGCGGGCGCTGCCAGGCCTGCCTCGACATCTGCCCCACCCAGGCCTTCGCCGGCCCTTACCAGCTCGACGCGCGGCGCTGCATCTCGTACCTGACCATCGAACTGAAGGGCGCCATCCCGCTGGAACTGCGCCCGCTGATCGGCAACCGGGTGTTCGGCTGCGACGACTGCCAGATCGTCTGCCCCTGGAACCGCTTCGCCCGGCCCAGCGGCGAAGGCGACTTCAAACCCCGCCACGGCCTCGACAACGCCGAGCTGGCCACCCTGTTCCGCTGGGACGAGCCAACGTTTTTGCACCACACCGAAGGCTCACCGCTGCGCCGCGCCGGCTACGAGCGTTTTTTGCGCAACCTGGCAGTGGGGCTGGGCAACGCGCCGACCACCGTGCCGGTGATCGAGGCATTGAAGGCACGGCGGGAAGACCCCTCGGCGCTGGTGCGCGAGCACGTGGAGTGGGCGCTGGGCAGGCATGGGGAGGTAAGCGGGAAGTACCAAGCTCCAAGCTGCAAGCCCTAACGTGCCGCTTGCCGCTTGCCGCTTCCGGGCACAGCCTGGCTTACCCCCTGATAAAATGCTTCCGATAGTGCTGCAACTCGGCGATCGACTCGCGGATGTCGTCCAGCGCCAGGTGGGTGCTGCCCTTCTTGAAGCTGTCTTTCACCTCGGGTGCCCAGCGCGCGGCGAGTTCCTTGAGGGTCGACACGTCGAGGTTGCGGTAGTGGAAGTAGCCTTCCAGCGCCGGCATGTGGCGGTAGAGGAAGCGGCGGTCCTGGCAAATGCTATTACCGCAGATCGGCGACTTGCCCTTCGGTACCCATTGCTCCAGGAAGGCGATGGTTTGCGCTTCGGCCTCGGCCATCGAGATTTTGCTCTCGCGCACGCGCTGGGTCAGGCCCGAGCCGCCGTGCTGGCGGGTGTTCCACTCGTCCATGCCGGCGAGAATCTCGTCGCTCTGGTGCACGGCGATCACCGGGCCTTCGGCCAGGGTGTTCAGCTCGCTGTCGGTGACGATGGTGGCCATCTCGATGATCACGTCGTTGTCTGGGTCCAGCCCGGTCATTTCCAGGTCGATCCAGATCAGGTTCTGTGGGTTTTGCATGGGGGACTCCTCGGCTAGTGCTGCGCAGTTTAGCGCACGTGGCGTGCTAAACTCGCGGGCTTCATTCAGCCGGCGGATCATACCGCGCTACCGCGAGACATTCATGGCCAAACGCCAGCTCACCCGCCGCCAGTCCTGGCGCATCGACAAGATCCAGAACGAACGTGCTTCGCGCGCGGCCAAGCGTGAATCACAAGCGCTGGAAGTGCTCGAAGGGGGCGACCTGGGCCCGGAGCAGGAAGGCCTGGTGATTGCCCACTTTGGCGTTCAGGTGGAGGTCGAGGCCGCCCCCGGCGAAATCGCCCGCTGCTACCTGCGCGCCAACCTGCCGACGCTGGTCACCGGCGACCGCGTGGTGTGGCGTGCCGGCAACCAAGGTGATGGCGTGATCGTGGCGCAGCTGCCGCGCCACAGCGAGCTGTGCCGGCCGGATTCCCGCGGCCAGCTCAAGCCCGTGGCGGCCAACGTCGACCAGATCGTGATCGTGTTCGCCCCGGCGCCCGAGCCCCATGCCAACCTGATCGACCGCTACCTGGTCGCGGCCGAGCACGCCGGCATCCAGCCGCTGCTGCTGCTGAACAAAGCCGACATGATCAACGCCGAAAACGCCCCGGCGTTGCAGGCATTGCTGCAGGTGTACCGCGAGCTGGGCTACCCGCTGCTGGAGGTGTCTGCCCACGAGGGCGATGGCATGGAGCAACTGCAGGAGCAGCTGAAAACCCGCACCAGCGTGTTCGTCGGGCAATCGGGGGTGGGCAAGTCTTCGTTGGTCAACAGCCTGCTGCCGGGGGTTGGCACACGGGTAGGGGCGCTGTCGGAGTGGTCTGGCCAGGGCACCCACACCACCACCACCGCGCGGCTGTATCACTTCCCCGGCGGCGGCAACCTGATCGACTCGCCGGGCATCCGCGAGTTTGGCCTGGTGCACGTCAGCCGTGACGACGTCGAAGCGGGCTTCATCGAGTTTGCCGGGCTGCTCGGGCATTGCCGCTTTCGCGACTGCAAGCACGACCGCGAGCCGGGCTGCGCGCTGCTAGGGGCGCTGGAAGCCGGCCAGATCAAACCGCAACGGATGCACAGCTACCGCTCGATCATTGCCAGTTTGCCGAAAAGCGAATACTGACGGGGCCCTTCGCCCGGCACAGCCGGCCTCCCACGGGTTCTGTGTTGCCCCGTAAATCAAGTACTTACACGAATCTCGTGGGAGGCCGTGGTCCGGCACTCCGGCTGTGCCGGGCGAAGGGCCAGCCGCCTTACAACTGCTTACCGCCCGCCCCCGGCGCCATCGCGCCGTTGTCGAAGATGTTCAGCTTCTCGCGCAGTTCACGCGGCTGCACCGGGCGGTTCGGGTCGATTGCCGCAGCCGGGGCGCTGCCAGGGGCGCCGTTGGCGGCCCCCGGTGGCGGCGTAGGCGCAGCGGCCGGTGGGGTTTTGTCGTCCTCGTTGGCATCGCCTTCGATGGCCTGCTGGGCCTTCTTGGTCAATACCGTGATGTCGATGCGCCGGTTCACCGGGTTCAGCGGGTTCTTGCGGTCGAACAGCGCCGACGAGCCATACCCCACCACCCGCGCCACCTGGCTTTCCGGGTAGCTGCCAATCACCAGCGCGCGGCGCGCGGCGTTGGCGCGGTTGGCCGACAGTTCCCAGTTACCGAAGTCGCCATTGCTGGCGTACGGCTTGGCGTCGGTGTGGCCGCTGATGCTGACCTTGTTCGGCACTTCCTTGATGGTGTCGGCCATGGCCAGCAGCAAGTCTTCGAAGTACGGCTTCAGGCGCGCGCTACCGATGTCGAACATCGGCCGGTTCTCGGCGTCCATGATCTGGATGCGCAGGCCGTCCTGGGTGATCTCGAACAGGATCTGGTCCTTGAACTTGGCCAGTTGCGGGTTCTCATCCACCTTGTTCTGCAGCTCTTGCAACAGCAGCTCGAGGCGGTCTTTTTCGACCTTCTCGGCGATGTTCTCAGCCTGTTCCGGGTTGATCTGCGTTTGCGGCTGGGCCTCGGTGTCGGGCTTGGGCGGCGACTCCTGGGTTTCCGGGTTCAGCGTGTGGTCCGGCGACAGCTGCGGCGAGCCGCCCAGGTCGATCACGTAGGGCGAGCCGCTTTCGGTGAAGCCGATCGGGTCTTTGAAATACCCGGCAATGGCGATTTTCTGCTCAGGCGTGGCGTTGGACAGCAACCAGAGCACCAGGAAGAACGCCATCATCGCCGTCGCGAAGTCGGCGAAGGCGATTTTCCAGGCACCGCCATGGTGCCCCCCGCCAAAGCGCTTGACGCGCTTTACGATGATTGGCTGATTGTTCTCCATGGCTTAGCGACCACGTACCGCTTCTTCGAGCTCGGCAAAGCTCGGGCGGTGCGCTGGGTAGAGCACCTTGCGGCCGAATTCCACGGCCAGGGTCGGCGGCATGCCCGAGGCAGAGGCCACCAGCGAGGCCTTGATCGCCTCGTAGGTGTTCATTTCTTCCTTGGCGTCATGGGCCAGGCACGACGCCAGCGGGCCGAAGAAGCCATAGGCGGCGAGAATACCGAGGAAGGTACCCACCAGCGCCGCGCCCACGTGGCCACCGATGGCGGCCTTGTCGCCGTCGCCGAGCGAGGCCATGGTCACCACGATACCCAGTACCGCGGCCACGATACCGAAACCCGGCAGGCCGTCGGCGATGCCCTGCACGGCATGGGACGGGTGCTCCAGCTCTTCCTTCATGCTCAGCAGTTCCATGTCGAACAGCCCTTCGAGCTCGTGCGGGGCCATGTTGCCCGACGACATGATGCGCAGGTAATCGCAGATGAACGCCGTCATGCGGGCGTCTTTCAGCACGCTGGGGTACTTGGCGAAGATCGGGCTGGCGGCGGCATCTTCGATGTCGGCCTCGATCGCCATCATGCCTTCGCGGCGGCTCTTGTTGAGAATCTCGTAGACCAGGCTGAGCACTTCGATATAGAAGGCATGGGTAAAGCGCGAGCCGAACATCTTCAAGGCTTTCTTGAAGACGTGCATGGTCATCGAGCCGGGGTTGGCCTGGAGGAATGCACCGAGGCACGCACCGCCGATGATCATGACCTCGAAAGGCTGGATCAGCGCCGCGAGCTGGCCGTGGGAAAGGACGTAGCCGCCGATCACGCTCGCGAATACGACGATAATGCCGATAATTTTAGCCATAGGTCAGGAGCACTTCGAAAACCAAAGGGGAACGCGGCACGGGCTGCCGCCTCAATCTCTGCTTCTACCTATCGGCAGAAGTGCGCCAGACTATAGTCACAAGATGTGAAAAGCCAGAACAGCCACCCTGCGGGCCCTTTATGACAGCCGCCACACCGAATTCCGTCGACAGCTGGGTCAAAGCCTTGGGCGATGTCCGCCTCCCCGTTCCGAAGCAGAGCCACGAACGGGTGTGCGCTTATTTGAACGATAGCCGGCGCTCGCTGCGCGACATCGCCGAACGCATGCAGGAAAGCCCGGCACTGGTGCTCAACGTCATCCGCGAAGCCAATGCCCATGCCGGCGGCGGCCTGCTGGAGCCGGCCGAAAGCCTGGAAGTGGCGATGACCCGCATGGGCCTGCAGCGCACCGGCGATTTGCTGCGCCGGCTACCGGCGGTCGAGCCGGGCGAGATCCCGCCGGCGCTGCGGCAGTTGCAACTGGTCAGCCAGCACGCCACCCAGCTGGCCAATGGCCTGTTCGCCGCCCGCCTGGCGCGGCTGTGGCAGGAAATCCACTGGGGCGCGTTGCTGTTCCTCTCGCCGCTGTGGCCGATGGCGCTGCTGCACCCCAAGCTCATCGAAGAGTGGGAGCTGCGCGTGGTGCACCGTGGCGAGCCGGCGATGAAGGTTGAGCAGCAGCTGTTTGGCGTACCGCTGCTGGATGTGTGCAAGGCCCTGGCCGAACGCTGGCGCCTGCCGCTGTGGGTGCTGCAGGGCTACCGCACGCTGGTCGAAGACCGCCGCTCGCTGGCCACGGTGATGCTGATTGCCCGCGACCTCGACGACCCGCTGCGCCAGCAGCGCCGGCTGGACGCCGAGCCGCAGATCCGCCGCTTCGCCAACCAGCCAGCCAATACCATCTTGCTGGCCAACGGCCTGGCACTGGCGGCGCAGCAGGCCTGGGACACCCCCCACGTGCTGCGCTGGCAGCAGATGATCGCCCTGTACACGCAACTGCCGCTGGACGACGTGCAAGCCCAGGTGCACCAGCAATCGGCGCAAAGCGCGCGCTCGGTGGCCCAGCCCGACCTCTGGCACCCGGCCGTGGCGCTGATCTGGCCGTGGACCGAGCGGCGCATCCACCGCAAGCTGCAACCGGCGCCGCCGCCGTCCGCCGAAGCCCTGGCGATGTGGCGCAGGCGCTGCGCCGACCTGCTGGTCGAGCCCAGCCCGTTCAACAACGCCATGCACCTGACCACCTCGGCCCGCGACGCCCTGGTGGCCTGCGGCATGCAGCGGGTGATGCTGCTGATGCTCGATAAAAGCCAGACGATACTGCGCGTGCACCAGATCGCCGGGCTGCCCAAGCCCGCCGCCGAACTGACCTTCCCGTTGGACCAAGGCCCGGTGCTCAAGCGCTTGATCGAACAGCCCGGGCAACTGCGCCTGAGCCCGGAGAACAACGAGCAACTCAGCCCACTGCTGCCGAGCAGCCTGCGCACGCTGTTTCGCGGCGAGCACCTGCTGATGCGCTCGCTGGCCAGCCACGAGCGGGTGGTGATGCTGGTGGTGGCCGATCAGGGCGGCGGGCCGCTGGCCGACCTCTCCGTGCAGGCCTTTGGCAAAACCTCGCAATGCATCGAAAAGGCCCTGACCACCTTCAGCAACCGCAAGAAGTGAGCCTTGCGCTACAATCGGCGTTTTTCCCCCTCAAGGGTGAGCCTACATGCCTGATTTTTCCGGCCTGCCGCTGGTCATCGAAGCGGCCGAGCTCAACAGCCGCCTGGGTTGCGCCGAGCTGGTGCTGGTCGATCTGACCAGCCCCGCGCGCTACCAGGCCGGGCACATTCCCGGTGCCCGCTTCGTCGACCCCAAACGCACCCAACTGGGCCAGCCGCCAGCGCCCGGGCTGCTGCCCGAGATGGCCGCGCTGCAGGCGTTGTTCGGTGAACTGGGGCACAACCCCAACGCGGTCTACGTGGTCTACGACGACGAAGGTGGCGGCTGGGCCGGGCGCTTCATCTGGCTGCTCGACGTGATCGGCCACAGCCGTTACCACTACCTGAACGGCGGCGTGCTGGCCTGGGAGGCCGAAGGCCTGCCGCTGAGCACCGAGGTGCCGGCGCCGGTGGCGGGCCCCGTGGCCCTCACCCTGCACCCAGGCCCTACCGCCACCCTCGATTACCTGCTCGGCCGCCTCGGCGCCGCCGACCTGGCCATCTGGGATGCCCGCGGCCCGCTGGAGTATTCCGGCGAGAAGGTCGTCGCCGCCCGTGGCGGGCACATCCCCGGCGCGGTCAATTACGAATGGACCGCCGGCATGGACAAAAACCGCCAGCTGCGCATTCGCGAAGGCCTGGCCGCCGAGCTGCTGGCCTTGGGCATCACCCCTGATAAAGAGGTGATCACCCACTGCCAGACCCACCACCGTTCAGGCTTCACCTACCTGGCCGCCAAGGCCCTTGGCTACCCACGGGTCAAGGCCTATGCCGGTTCATGGGGCGAATGGGGCAACCGCCCCGACACCCCTGTCAGCCTCTAAGGATTTTCAATGAAAGACCGCCTTTTCATCCTTGCCCAATACCTGCTGCCGCACCACCTGCTCTCGCGCCTGGCCGGCTGCCTGGCGGAATGCCGCGTGCGCTGGGTCAAGAACAGCTTCACCCGCTGGTTCGCCGGGCACTTCCGGGTCGACATGAGCGAAGCCCAGGTCGAAAGCCTCGACGCCTACGAGCACTTCAATGCGTTCTTCACCCGCGCCCTGAAGCCCGACGCCCGCCCGCTCGACCCTACCCCTGGCGCGGTGCTGTGCCCGGCCGACGGCGCGATCAGCCAGCTTGGCCCGATCGAGCACGGCCGCGTGTTCCAGGCCAAAGGCCACAGTTTCAGCGTGCTCGAGCTGCTCGGCGGTGACCCGGCCAACGCCGCGCCGTTCATGGGCGGCCAGTTCGCCACCGTGTACCTGTCGCCGCGGGATTACCACCGCGTGCACATGCCCCTGGCCGGCACCCTGCGGGAAATGATCTACGTGCCCGGGCGCATCTTCTCGGTCAACCAGACCACCGCCGAGAACGTACCCGAGCTGTTCGCCCGCAACGAGCGCGTGGTGTGCATCTTCGACACCGAGCGTGGGCCGATGGCCATGGTGCTGGTCGGCGCGATGATCGTCGCCTCGATCGAAACCGTCTGGGCCGGGCTGGTCACGCCGCCCAAGCGCGAGGTCAAGCGCTGGGCCTACGACGAAGCCGCGCGCGCGCCCATCCACCTGGAGAAGGGCGCCGAAATGGGCCGCTTCAAGCTGGGCTCCACGGTGATCGTGCTGTTCGGCCCCGAGCAGGTGAAGTGGGCACACCAATACGCCGCGCTGAGCACGGTGAAGATGGGCCAGGGCCTGGGGGCCCCGGCGGGCGAAATCTGACCGGTACCGCGGCAAGGTTCTCAACCTTGCTGCATTGCTGGTACATTCGCGTCAAATGGAAGTGGCATTTTGGTGCCAAACTACGGTCGAAGCTTGGACCATGAACCCGGAATAGACGATGTCTCGCCCCAGCCCTCACCTGTTGTTGCGCGCGCCTACGCCCTCGCAGAAGAGCCTGAGCTTCTGCGAGGCGAACCCGCGTGACTTCAAGGGCTGGATCGCCAGCCTGCCCAAGGCCAACATCGGCGAAACCGCGCGGCTGCTCTATCAGGGCCTGACCGAACTCAACGCGCTGGTGATCGCCAGCGACGTGCGCATGCAGCTGCTCGAGCTGCTGCGGCCCGAGGTGTACTACGTTTGCCGGCACCTCGAAAAACACTTCCTCAACCAGGCGATCGTGCTCGATGAGCGCGCGCGCAAGGTGGCCAACCTTTGCCAGGCCCTGCAGAACCACCTGGCGGTGGGCTACAAGCAGATCGTCGTGCGCCAGGCCGAGAGCAACCCGAAAGAACGCTCCACGCTCATGGCCATTGCCCTGGAGCGCGCCACCCACGCGCTGAACGGGCCACTGGTACGCGCCGCGTTGTTGTATTGCCCGGTGCCCGAAGGGCTGTGGGTCGAACTGCACCAGCTGTACCTGGTCGCGGTGGACCAAAAAGTCCAGCAGGTGCCGGTGGCCGACGACCTGGCCGCCCACGTCAAGGCCCTGAGCCCCGAGCAGGCCTATGTGGCGGCGCTGCTGCTGGGCTGCTCGCGCTGCAACCAGATGCGCCAGAGCTCCATCGCCCGGCTCGCCGAGGCGGTACAGGCCTGGAGCGCCCACGCGCGGCTGCAACCGGCACTGGCCGAGACCAGCCTGTTCGCCGTGTCGCCGGCGCTCGACGCACCGCCGCGCTACAAGTCGCTGTTCTCCGAGGCGCAATGGCCCTCGCTGATCGGCCTCGACACCCTGGGTTTGTCAGACGCACTCAAGGACTACGTGGCCTCCACCCCGGAGCAGCGCCAGGTGTCGCGCCTGGCCGTGCCGCCCACCTATAGCCTCGACCTGCTGCAGCACCTGGCCGCGGCCTGGGGCAACGTGTCGGAGCGCAGCTTCGAGCGGGTGCCCGGCACCGGCAACCTCACCCTCTGCGTGGGCATGAGCGCGCTGCACTATTACCTGGGTGGCGAGCGGGCCTTCAGCGACATGTTGCAACGCCCTTCCGCCGGCCAGGCGCAGTTCAACCAGGGCCAGGGCTGGGCGCAGATGTTCGAGGCCAACAAGCACGAAATCGTGATGGAAGAGATCCAGTACGCCGCGCCGGCCAGCGAACCGCGCGCCAGTGCCGGCGCGGCGCTCTCGCAACAGCGTGAATACCCCACCTACAGCCTGCAGATCGTCAACCACAGCCCGGGCGGCTATTGCCTGGCGTGGCCGCGGGAAGTGCCCGCCCAATTGCAGGCCGGTGAAATGGTCGGCATCCAGGACGCGCCCGGCCAAGGCTGGAGCGTGGCGGTGGTGCGCTGGATCCGCCAGGTGCGCAGCGGCGGCACGCAAATGGGCATCGAGTTGCTGGCCCCCCACGCGCAGCCGTGCGGCCTGCAACTGGTGCGCAGCAACGAGCCGAACAGCGAGTACCTGCGCGGCCTGCTGCTGCCGGAAATCCGCGCGATCGACATCCCCGCCACCCTGATGGCGCCACGCCTGCCGTTCCAGGAAGGGCAAAAGGTGATCATCAACACCCTCGGCGACGAGCGCCGCGCCGGGCTGGGCAAGCGCGTGGCCGCCACCGGCAGCTTCAACCAGTTCGAATACCGCACCCTCGAACAGCCCAACGAGCCACCCGTGCTGGCGCCGGGGGCCGAAGAGGCCGCGCCGGAAGAGAACTTCGATTCGTTGTGGCGGGATTTGTAGCACGGCTTAAAGGGCCCGACAGAACCCTTTTCACAGTACACCCGTCGAAAGCAGCATAAACTCAACACGCCCTCCCGACATAAGGCCGTACCCTGCTCATGTCTGACCGCCCCGTTCTGGACCCCGCCACCGCCCGCTGGTTGCCCTGGGTCGTCGCCATCGCGTTCTTCATGCAATCGCTGGACGCCACCATCCTCAACACCGCCCTGCCGTCCATGGCCCGGGACCTCGCCGAAAACCCGCTGCGCATGCAGTCGGTGGTGATCTCCTACATGCTCACGGTGGCCCTGCTGATGCCCGCCTCGGGCTGGATCGCCGACCGCTTTGGCACCAAGCAGGTGTTCATGGGCGCCATCGGCGTGTTCACCGCCGGTTCGTTGGTCTGCGCGGTGGCGCCGAACCTGCCGGTGCTGGTGTGCGCGCGGGTGCTGCAAGGCTTTGGCGGCGCGCTGCTGGTGCCGGTCGGCCGGCTGGTGGTGTTGCGCGCCTACCCCCGCTCGGAGCTGGTGCGCATCCTGAGCTTCATCACCATCCCCGGCCTGTTCGGCCCGCTGATCGGCCCCACCCTGGGCGGCTGGATGGTCGAGTACCTGAGTTGGCACTGGATCTTCCTGATCAACCTGCCCGTGGGCGCGCTTGGCGTCTGGGCGGTGCGCAAGGTGCTGCCAGACCTACGCGGCGAGCGCACGCCGTTCGATGGCCAGGGGTTCATCCTGTTTGGCGCGGCGATGGTGCTGATCACCGTGGCGCTCGAGGGCCTGGGCGAACTGCACCTGTCGCACCTGCGGGTGATCCTGCTGTTGTTTGCCGGCATGGCCTGCCTGGCCGCCTACTGGCTGCGCGCCGTGCACGACCCTAACCCGCTGTTCAGCGCGTCGCTGTTTCGCACCCGCAGCTTTGCCGTGGGTATTCTCGGCAACCTGTTCGCCCGCCTGGGCAGCGGCGCCCTGCCCTTTCTGGTGCCGTTGCTGCTGCAAGTGGCGCTGGGCTACAGCCCGGCCGCGGCAGGCATGAGCATGATCCCCCTGGCCGCCTCGGCGATGGTCGCCAAATCGCTGGCCAAGCCGCTGATCGAGCGCTTCGGCTACCGCACCGTGCTGACCGGCAACACCCTGGCCCTCGGCGCCCTGCTGGCGAGCATGGGCCTGGTCGATGCCGACACGTCCTACCTCAGCCTGCTGATCCACCTGGGCATCCTGGGCGGGGTGAACTCGATCCAGTTCACCGCGATGAACACCGTCACCCTGATCGACCTCGACGACCTCGAGGCCAGCAGCGGCAACAGCCTGCTGTCGGTGGTGGCGCAGTTGTCGATGAGCCTGGGCGTGGCCTGCGCCGGCGCGCTGCTGGGCGGCTTTACCTCGGCGGTGAGCGCCGATGGGGTCAGTACCATCCTCGGCGCGTTCCAGCTCACCTTTTTGACCATCGGCCTGATGGCCATGCTGGCGGCGACGATTTTCGTGCAGTTGGACAGCCAGGTGGGGCGCAAGCAGGCCCAACGGCCTGGCCATCCCCCTGAGCTTTGAGCCACCCCAGTAGATTTGCTAGCTAGACCTGGCGCCACGACCACCCTAAGTTGGGCCTGTTAGCCAACGGGAAGGCGCGCAATGCTGACGATGGGTGATCACAAGCAAACCGTTTTGATAGGGCTGAACGCCGGCGCAACGCGCCATCGCCATTACGGCCCCTATGGCGACACCGCGGGCGCGGCCACTCAAGGCCAAAGCGGTTACAACGGCTATTGGACCGAGCGCAACGGCCTGCAACTGCTTGGCCATGGCCGCCGCGCCTACCAGCCCTCGATTAACAGGTTCAACCAACCGGACCCCGCATCGCCCTTTGGCCCAGGGGGGATGAACGCGTATGCGTATTGTGCCGCCGAGCCTATTAACCAGGCAGACCCATCGGGCATGATCAAGATACCGTCCTTGGCAGCGCTCGCCACCAGAGCGCTCCTTGACGCCGGGGTGCCTCAACATCGCTGGCTGGCTGGAAGGCTAGGTTTGATCAAAGAAGTTGCGCACGGCCGTGCACGTGCGCTGTTCCACGAGGGCGCAGATGCGATGTTCATGGGAGACATTTGGCGGAGCGTTTCGCCCCACACACTGGAGCGAGTGCCAATCACTGATTTACCCCGGATCGCAACAGAGGCAGACATCACAGCGGTATTCAGGGAACACACCAGAAGTTATGGCAGTATTGATGACCGTTACACTCAAAGCGTCCGCGCGCTGCTGAGGCGCTACAGCCTTAGGATTCCTGACAGCGTTCCGCCTGATCACCTCGACCGGTTGATCCTGGATAACGCCCTCTTTGGCGACCTTGGGCGCGGCCCCCGGGTTAAGTCCACGGCCAGAGCCCTGAACGCAGCCATTAGGCTGCAACACTACGTCCCCGTGCCTCCACCCACGGCCGTAGCCCCAACCGCAGCCAGAAAGCCAAACAGCCACCGCGCCAAGTCCTGGCTATTCAGCGATGCGCCGTGGTTGAGCGGCCCATGGCACCGCTGAGCTGCGCCGACCGATCGCCCAGCGCAGTGCTGCCGCACAGCGTATAATCGCGCCCCTTTGGGCAAAAACTGCCCTTGTCTCCTTCCAAGGGCCTTCTTCGTGACCGTTACCGCTTTCAACACCCTGCCGCTGCCCGCGGCGATGCTCGCCAACCTCGAGAGCCTCGGCTACCAGAGCATGACGCCGATCCAGGCGCAAAGCTTGCCGGTGATCCTCCAGGGCCGTGACCTGATCGCCCAGGCCAAGACCGGCAGCGGCAAAACCGCGGCGTTCGGCATCGGTTTGCTCAAGGCCATCAACCCGCGCTACTTCGGTTGCCAGGCGCTGGTGCTGTGCCCCACCCGCGAGCTGGCCGACCAGGTGGCCAAGGAAATCCGCCGGCTGGCCCGTGGCGAAGACAACATCAAGGTGCTCACCCTGTGCGGCGGCGTGTCGCTCGGCCCGCAGATCGCCTCGCTGGAGCACGGCGCGCACATCATCGTCGGCACCCCGGGGCGGGTGCAGCAGCACCTGGACAAACAAACCCTGAGCCTGAGCGGGCTGAACACCCTGGTGCTTGATGAAGCCGACCGCATGCTCGACATGGGCTTTTTCGACGCCATCGCCGCGGTGATCAGCCAAACCCCGGCCCGCCGGCAAACCCTGTTGTTCTCGGCCACCTACCCCAAGGGCATCGAGCAACTGGCCGGGCAGTTCCTCAAGGAGCCGGTGCAGGTGAAGGTCGAGGCGCTGCACAGCGACAGCCGCATCGAGCAACGCTTCTACGAAATCGACGCCGAGCAGCGCCTGCCGGCGGTGGTCAAGGTGCTCGGGCACTACCGCCCGACCAGTTGCGTGGCGTTTTGCTTCACCCGCCAGCAATGCCAGGACGTGGTCGAGCAACTGACCGCCAAGGGCATCAGCGCCGCGGCCCTGCACGGTGAACTGGAGCAGCGCGACCGCGACCAGGTGCTGGCGTTGTTCGCCAACCGCTCGTTGTCGGTGCTGGTAGCCACCGACGTCGCCGCCCGCGGCCTCGACATCGACGGCCTGGACCTGGTGATCAACGTGGAGATGGCCCGCGACGCGGAAATCCACATCCACCGCATCGGCCGCACCGGCCGCGCCGGCGAAAGCGGCACGGCAATCAGCCTGGTGGCACCGGCCGAGGCGCACCGCGCCCAGGCCGTGGAAGCCCTGCAAAAGGCCCCGCTGAACTGGCGCCCGCTGGAAGAACTCACCCATCGCGGCGACGGCCCGCTGGTGCCGCCGATGGTCACCCTGAGCATCGCCGCCGGGCGTAAAGACAAACTGCGCCCTGGAGACATCCTCGGCGCCCTCACCGGCGACGCCGGCATCCCTGGCGCGCAGGTGGGCAAAATTGCCATCTTCGACTTCCAGGCCTACGTCGCGGTAGACCGCGCCATTGCCCGCCAGGCCCTGTCGCGGCTGGCCAGCGGCAAGATCAAGGGCCGCGCGCTGAAGGTGCGGCTGCTGTGAGAAAAACCGATGTAGTGGTGATTGGCGCCGGCGCCGCCGGCCTGATGTGCGCGGCCCAGGCCGGCTACCGCGGCCGCCAGGTGCTGCTGCTCGACCACGCCAACAAGGCCGGGAAGAAAATCCTGATGTCTGGTGGCGGGCGCTGTAACTTCACCAATATGTACGCGGAACCGGCCAACTTCCTCTCGCAGAACCCGCACTTCTGCAAGTCGGCGCTGGCCCGCTACACCCAGTGGGACTTCATCGACCTGGTCAACCGCCACGGCGTGGCCCACCACGAGAAAAAACTCGGCCAGTTGTTTTGCGACAACAAAGCCAGCGACATCCTCGACATGCTGTTGACCGAGTGCGACTGGGCCGGGGTGAGCATCCACCTGAACACCGCGGTGCAAACGGTGACCCGCCTGGACGCCGGCGGCTACCTGCTGGCCACTGGCCTGGGCTCCGTGCAGTGCCAATCCCTGGTGGTGGCCACCGGCGGGTTGTCGATCCCCACCCTCGGCGCCACCGGCTTTGGCTACGAGCTGGCCCGGCAGTTTGGCCACAGCGTGCTGCCCACCCGCGCCGGGCTGGTGCCGTTCACCATTACGGACCAGCTCAAGGCGCTGTGCACGGAATTGTCGGGCACCTCGGTCGACTGCAGCGTGAGCTGCAACGGGCAAAGCTTCCGGGAAAACCTGCTGTTCACCCACCGCGGCCTGAGCGGCCCGGCGATGCTGCAGATTTCGTCGTTCTGGCAGGCCGGCGACAGCCTGGCGATCAACCTGCTGCCCGACCGCGACAGCCTCGCCTGGCTGCGCGAGCAACAGGCCGAGCGGCCCAACAGCGAGCTGCGCACCCTGCTCGGCGAGGTATTCACCCGCAAGATGGCGCAGTTGCTGGCCGACAGCTGGTTTGCCTCGAAACCGATGAAGCAGTACACCCCGGCCGAGCTGGAAGCCATCGCCGCGCAGCTCAGCGCGTGGGAACTGGTGCCGGCCGGCACCGAGGGCTACCGCACCGCCGAGGTCACCCTGGGCGGGGTAGACACCCGCGAAGTGTCGTCAAAAACCCTGGAATCGTTGAAAAGCCCGGGGCTGTATTTCGTCGGCGAGGTGCTGGATGTGACCGGGCACCTGGGTGGGTTCAACTTCCAGTGGGCCTGGGCCAGCGGCCATGCGGCGGGGCAGTTTGCCTGATTCGGCAGCCCCGCCCTCAATGCCCTTCGAGCAAATCATGCAGCTCTACAAACTGCTGGGTCAGCTTGTGGTTTGGGTCCAGGTGGATCAACGGCAAGTTGGCCTCGTGAGACTCGCGCATCTTCACCGAACTGCTCAGGTACACCGGCAGCACCGGCAAGCCCTCGGCCTCCAGCTCGCGCAGCATCTGCTGGGGTAACGCCGCGCGGGCCTGGAACTGGTTGACGACGATGCCCTCCACCTCCAGCCCCTCGTTGTGGTCTTCTTTCAGCTCTTCGAGTTCGCGCAGCAGGCCGTACAGGGCATGGCGCGAGAAGCTGTCGCAGTCGAAGGGGATCAGCACCCGATTGGCGGCGATCAGCGCCGACACCGCATAAAAGTTCAGGGCCGGCGGGGTGTCGATGTAAATCCGCTCGTAGTCTTCGTCCAGCGCGTCGAGCAACTTCGCCAGCTTGTTGATCTTGTGCTTGGCCTCGAGCTTGGGTTGCAGGTCGGCCAGCTCCGCGGTGGCGGTGACCACGTGCAGGTTGTCGAACGGGGTTTCGTAGATGTCGACGTGGTTCTTCTTGGCCAGCCCGGTGCTCAGGGTGTTCTTGAAGAACTCGGCGATCCCCATGGGGATGTCATCCCCAGCCAACCCGGTGAGGTACTGGGTGGAGTTGGCCTGGGCGTCGAGGTCGATCAACAGCGTACGGTACCCCTCCCGGGCACTGACCGCCGCCAGGTTGCAGGCGATGCTCGACTTGCCCACGCCCCCTTTTTGATTGAACACCACGCGCCGCATCGCAAACCCTCCTTGATAACCAGCCGAACACCTTTGCAAAAAGGCGAAATATGTACAACGCCTGTCGGATATTTTTTTACCACGGCAACACGGTAAACTCCGCATTCTGAAGCGCTCAGGGGTGCCGCCCCCCCGAAACCGCGTATCGCAACGGGAAAAATGTAACCACAATTTGCTACACACTCAGGTCACCGGGATAATAGCGCCGCGCGCGCCTTGCCGTGCAGGGGGCCACAACGCGCCTCCCGATGCTTCACCATGGACTGGAAGCCCCACAGAGGGCGGGATCGAATCACGTGTTCACTTTCGACATCGCGCATTGGCGTGCCTGGGCCCCGGGCCTGGCGTCCGTGCAAGACTGGCAGCGCTGGAGCGCCGCACCCGAGGTGGCCGCCGATGGCGAGGGCGCACCGGATGTGTCGTTCCTGCCGGCTATGCAACGGCGGCGCCTCAGCCGCCTGGCGCGCATGGCGTTTCACGTTGCCTGGCCTTTGGCAGAAGGCTATGACCGCCTGCCGTTCATTTTCGTTTCACGCCATGGCGAAACACCGCGCACCTTCGAGCTGCTGACCGAGCTCGCCCGGGGCGAACCACTGTCGCCCACTCACTTTAGCCTGTCGGTGCACAACGCGGTGATCGGCCTGTGGTCGATCCTGCGCGGGCAAACCTGCGAAATGGCCGCGCTGGCCGCCGAGGGCGACGGCCTGGAGCACGGCCTGCTCGAAGCCTGCGCGCTGCTCGCCGAAGGCGCCCCGGCGGTACTGCTGGTAGTGGCCGAAGAGCAACCCCCGCAGGCCTACGGGCAATGGGTCAACGATGTGCCATTCCCTTACGCCCTGGGCCTGTTGATCACCCCCGGCCAGCGCTGCCAGCTCAGCCTGGGCCATGCCCCGGCCACCGCCCCGGCCGCCCTGCCCCATGCCTTGAGCTTGCTCCAGGCCCTGGCCGGGGCGCACCCCCACCTGCACCACTGCTGGAAGCACCGCGCATGGAACTGGCAACTGACGCACTGAGCCCCCGCCGGGGCGGCAGCTATTACCGGCGTTTGCTCGCCACCGGCCTGAGCTTCGCGCTGTTCGGCATCGGTGGGCTGTGCCTGCGGCTGCTGGTGTTCCCACTGCTCGGCTGCCTGCCTGGCGGCGTGGCGCGCCAGCGCGACCGCGCGCGGCACTTGGTCAGTTGGCTGTTCTGGCAGTTCATCCGCTTCATGCGCGCCAGCGGCGTGCTCACCTTCGAGGTCAACGGTGGCGAGCGCCTCGGCCAGCCGGGGCAAATGGTCATCGCCAACCACCCTTCGCTGATCGACGTGGTGTTTCTCATCGGGCTGATGCGCAACGCCAACTGCGTGGTCAAGCAAAGCCTCTGGCGCAACCCGTTCACCCGCGGCCCGGTGCGCGCCGCGCAGTACATCAGCAACGACGGCAGCCTGGCGATGCTCGACACCGCCGTGGCGGCGTTGCAGGGCGGCCAGGCGCTGATCATCTTCCCTGAAGGCACCCGCACCACCCCCGGCCAGGCGCCGGCGTTCCACCGCGGCGCGGCGGCGATCGCCCTGCGTGGGGCACGGGTGATCACCCCGGTGACCATCCGCGTAACCCCCACCACCCTGACCAAGGCCGAGCCCTGGTACCGCATCCCGTGCCGGCGCGTGCACTTCAGCTTCAGCGTGGGCGCCGACATCACCCCGGCCAGCTTCAGTGCCCTGGGGCCGCCGCCCAAGGCCTCACGCCTGCTCAACGACCATCTGCACCAACACTATCTCAAGGAGCTCAGGCTGGATGAGCGCACTGCACACTGAAATCAAGCAACTGATCATCGACGCCCTGGGCCTGGAAGACATCAGCACCCACGACATCGGCGACGACCTCACCCTGTTCGGCGAAGGCCTGGGGCTGGACTCGGTCGACGCCCTGGAGCTGGGCCTGGCCATCCAGAAGCGCTACGGCATCAAGATCGACGCCGACGACAAGAACACCCGTACCCATTTTCAATCCGTTGCCAGCCTCGCGGCGTTCGTGACCGCGAAACAGGCCGCCTGAGACCGTACCATGCAAACCCGTGAAGACATTTTCCAGGCCTTGAAGGCCGCCCTGGTCGAGCTGTTCGAGATCGAGCCGCAGCGCGTGACCCTGGAAGCCCACCTGTATCAGGACCTCGAGATCGACAGCATCGATGCCGTCGACCTGATCGACCACATCAAGCGCCAGACCGGCAAGAAGATCGCCGCCGAAGACTTCAAGTCGGTGCGCACCGTGGGCGATGTGGTCGAGGCCGTTCACCGCATGGTCGCCACCGCCGCATGAAGCAGTGGGCGGGCGCGGCGTTACTGCTGATGGGGTTGCTGTACCCCTTTGCGGTGCACTACGGGATGGGGCACTTCGCCCCCTGGCAATTCGCCGCGCTGCTGGCACTGCTGTGGGCCGGCCGCGCGCTGGCCGGCGGTGGCCAGCGCTGGCTGGCAGGGCTGGCGCTGGCGTTCTGCGCGGCCTTGGCCTGGGCCGATGACCCACGCTGGCTGCGCGCCTACCCGGTGCTGATCAGCGCCGCGCTGCTGGCGGTGTTCGGCCTGAGCCTGGTGCGCGGCATGCCGATGGTCGAGCGCCTGGCGCGGCTGCGCGAGCCGAAGTTGCCGCCCCAGGCGGTGCGTTACACGCGCCGGGTCACCCAGGTGTGGTGCCTGTTCTTCCTCGGCAACGGCCTGGCCGCCGCCGCCCTCGCGGCCTGGGCGCCGCTGGCCTGGTGGACGCTCTACACCGGGGTGATCGCCTACGCCTTGATGGGCCTGCTGTTCGCCGGCGAATGGCTGCTGCGGCAGCGGCTGAGGGCCAGCGCATGAACTGGCTGGCACCCGAACACCTGCTGCTCGAACCGCTGCCTGGGCGCCCGGTCAGCCATGGCCCGGCCCTGGCCCATGACCAGTGGCTGGCCGCCGTGCTGGCCTGCGCCGGCGCGCTGCAGGCCCAGGGCGTGCGCCGGGTGGCGATCTGCCTGGAAGACGCCGCGGTGTTTTCCATCGCGCTGTTCGGCGCCTGGCGCTGCGGCGCCCAGGTCATGCTGCCGCCCGACCTGCAGCCGCACACCCGCCAACGCTGGGCGGCCGAGGCCGAGCTGTGGATCACCCAGGCCGATGAACTGCCCCAGGGCACGCCACTGGCCCCCGCCGCGCTCGGCCTGGATGCCTGCCAACTGAGCCTGTGCACCTCCGGTTCCAGCGGCGAGCCGAAGAAAATCGATAAAACCCTGGGCCAGTTGGCCAATGAAGTGGCCGCCCTCGAACAACTCTGGGGCCCGGCCCTGGGCGAGGCGACGGTGATCGGCAGCGTGGCCACCCAGCACATCTACGGCTTGCTGTTCCGCGTGCTCTGGCCGCTGTGCGCCGGGCGCGCCACGCTGCGCCGGCAGTTGCCGTTCGCCGAAGACCTGCAACAAGCCAGCCGCGAGCACCCGGCCTTCGCCTGGGTGGCCAGCCCGGCGCTGCTCAAGCGCATGGGCGGCAACCTCGACTGGCCGGCGCTGGCCAAGGTGGCGCGGGTGTTTTCCTCCGGTGGCGCGCTGCCGGCCAGTGCCGCGGCTGAACTGGCCGAACGCCTGGGCCAGTGGCCGGCGGAGGTGCTGGGCAGCTCGGAAACCGGCGGCATCGCCTGGCGCCAGGGTGGCGACTGGTGGCAGCCGTTCGCTGGCGTGCAGCTCGGCCTGGATGAACACGGCGCCCTGCAGGTAGCCTCGCCGTACCTGCCCGCGGGCCATGTAGAGGCCACCCAGGATGCCGCCGAGCTCAACGCCAGCGGCCAGTTGCGCCTGCTGGGGCGGCTCGACCGCATCGTCAAGCTGGAAGAAAAACGCATCTCGCTGCCGATGCTCGAACAGGCACTGGCCGCCCACCCGTGGGTGGAAGACGCCCGCCTCGGCCTGGTGCAGGGCGGCCGCGCCAACCTCGGCGCGCTGCTGGTGCTCAGCCGCGCCGGCCTGCACGCCTTGCGCAGCCAGGGCCGCCGCGCGCTCACCGCGGGCCTGCGGGAACACCTGGCCGGGCACTGCGAAGCCCTGGCCCTGCCGCGGCGCTGGCGGTTCGTCACGCAGTTGCCGTTCAACGCCCAGGGCAAGCTGCCCCAGGCCAGCATTGAAGCGCTGCTGCACGCCGAACGCCCACGCGCGCCGGAACAGCTCAGCGCCGAACAAAACGCCAACGGCGAATGGGCGCTGCAACTGCGGGTGCCGGTCGACCTCGCCTGCTTCACCGGCCACTTCCCCAGCGCCCCGGTGCTGCCGGGGGTGGTGCAGGTCGATTGGGCGCTGCAACTGGGCCGCGAACGGCTGGCGCTGCCGCCCCGCTTCGCCGGCATGGAAGTGCTGAAGTTCCAGCAACTGGTGCGCCCGGGGGACCCCTTGCAGCTCACCCTGCGTTTCGACGCCGAGCGCGGCAAGCTGTACTTCGCCTACAGCCGCGACGGCGCGCCCTGCTCCAGCGGCCGCGTGGTGCTGGAGGCCGCCGATGCATAAGCCCTGCGCGGTGATCCCGGTGTACAACCACGAACGCGCGGTGCCGGCGGTGGTGCACGCATTGCTGGCCGAGGGCCTGCCCTGCGTGCTGGTCGACGACGCCAGCCACGCGCCCTGCGCCAGCGTACTGGATGCGCTGGCCGCACAGCCCAACACCTGGCTGGTGCGCCTGCCGGCCAACCAGGGCAAGGGCGGCGCGGTCATGGCCGGCCTGCGCGAGGCCCAGCGCCTGGGCTTCAGCCACGCCCTGCAGGTAGACGCCGACGGCCAGCACGACCTCGCCGACGTGCGGCGCTTTATCAGCGCCTCGGCCGAGCGCCCTGGCGCGCTGATCTGCGGCTACCCGCAATACGACGCCAGCGTGCCCAAGGGCCGCCTCTACGCGCGCTACCTCACCCACGTATGGGTGTGGATCAACACCTTGTCGCTGAGCATTCCGGATTCGATGTGCGGCTTTCGCGTGTACCCGCTGGCGCCGGTGCTGGCGATGCTGGCCCAGGCCCGGCTGGGCCGGCGCATGGACTTCGACCCCGAGGTGCTGGTGCGCCTGCACTGGCGTAACCAGCCGATGCACTGGCTGCAAACCCGCGTGCACTACCCGAGCGATGGCGTGTCGCACTTTCGCCCCTTCGAAGACAACGTGCTGATCTCGCGCATGCACGCGCGGCTGTTCTTCGGCATGTTGCTGCGCTGGCCGGCGATTCTCTGGCGGCGCCTGGCGCCAGGCCGGGGCGCCCGATGAGCGAGCCACAGGCCCACTGGGCCGCGCACCGCGAGCGCGGCAGCTTCTGGCTGATGAAGCTCACCGCCTGGGGCGTGAAGGTTCTCGGCCGGCGCGCGCTGGCGCCGCTGATCTACGCCATCGTGCTGTACTTCTTCGTGTTTGGCCGGCGCGCCCGCCAAGCCGCCTGGCAGTACCAAACGCGGCTGGCGGCCTGGGCCGGGCAACCGGCGCTGGCGCCCAGCCAGCGCTCGGTGTTTGGCCAGTTCATGGCCTTTGCCGACGCCCTGCTGGACAAACTCGACGTGTGGAACGGCAAGCTGGGCTTCGAGCACATCAGCATCGACGACCCGGCCGGCCTGCGCAGCCAATTGCGCAGCGGCCGCGGGCAGATGCTGGTGGGCGCGCACCTGGGCAACCTCGAGGTGTGCCGCGCGCTGGCCGAGCTCGGCGAGCGGGTGGCGATGAACGTGCTGGTGCACACCCGCCACGCCGAACGCTTCAACCGCCTGCTCGGCGAAGCCGGCGCCAGCCATGTGCGGCTGGTGCAGGTGAGCGAGCTGGACCCGGCAACCATGCTGCAACTGAGCGAACGCCTGGAGCGCGGCGAGTGGCTGGCGATTGCCGGCGACCGCGTGCCGCTGCACGGCGGGCGCACCGTGACCGTGGACTTTCTCGGCGCCCCGGCGGCCTTCCCGCAAGGGCCGTGGCTGCTCGCCGGGTTGCTCAAGTGCCCGGTGAACCTACTGTTCTGCCTCAAGCACGAGGGGCGCTACCGGGTCAGCCTGGAGCCCTTCGCCAATGCCATTACCTGGCGCCGGCCAGAGCGCGAGCAGGCCATCGGCCAATGGGCGGCACGCTATGCCGAGCGCCTGGGCCACTATGCCCAGCGCGCGCCGCGCCAGTGGTACAACTTCTATTCGTTCTGGAAACCGCCCCATGTCTGAGCCGGTCACCTTCGGCCCCGCGCCGCTCTCCATCGAACAGGTCGTGGCGCTGGCCCGCCTGCAGGCCCCCACCCGCCTGGAACAGGCGCCGGCCTGGCGTGAAAGCATCGCCCGTGGCGCGCGGTTTCTCGACACCCTACTGGCCAAGGAAGGGGTGATCTACGGCGTGACCACCGGTTACGGCGACTCCTGCGTGGTCGGCGTGCCGGCCGAGCATGTGGAAGCGCTGCCGCGCCACCTGTACACCTTCCATGGCTGCGGCCTGGGCGAGGTGCTCGACGCCGAAGCCACCCGCGCGGTGCTGGCCGCGCGCCTGCAATCGTTGGCCTTCGGCATGAGCGGCGTGCGCCTGGAACTGCTCGAGCGCCTGCAGGCGTTTCTCGCCGAAGGCGTGCTGCCAATCATCCCCCAGGAGGGCTCGGTGGGCGCCAGCGGCGACCTCACGCCGCTGTCGTACGTGGCCGCGGCCCTCTGCGGCGAGCGCGAAGTGCTCTACCAAGGCGAACGCCGCAGCAGCGCCGAGGTGCACCGGGCACTGGGCTGGCAGCCCCTGGTGCTGCGCCCCAAGGAAGCGCTGGCGCTGATGAACGGCACCGCGGTGATGACCGGCCTGGCCTGCCTGGCCTTCAGCCGCGCGCAGTACCTGCTGCGCCTGGCCACGCGCATCACCGCGCTGAACGTGCTGGCGCTGCAGGGCAACCCCGAGCACTTCGACGAACGCCTGTTCAGCGCCAAGCCCCACCCCGGCCAGGCCCAGGTGGCCGCCTGGCTGCGCCAGGACCTGGCCCTTGATGCCCCCGCCGCGCCGCTGCACCGCCTGCAAGACCGCTACTCACTGCGCTGCGCGCCGCACGTACTGGGGGTGCTGGCCGACAGCCTGGGCTGGTTGCGCGGGTTTATCGAAACCGAGCTGAACAGCGCCAACGACAACCCGATCATCGACGCCGAGCACGAACGGGTGCTGCATGGCGGGCACTTCTATGGCGGGCACATCGCCTTTGCCATGGACAGCCTGAAAACCCTGGTGGCCAACGTCGCCGACCTGCTCGACCGGCAGCTCGCGCTGCTGGTAGACGTGCGCTACAACCACGGCCTGCCGAGCAACCTCTCCGGCGCCGCGCCGGCCCGCGCGATGATCAACCACGGCTTCAAAGCGGTGCAGATCGGCGCCAGCGCCTGGACCGCCGAAGCGCTCAAGCTGACCATGCCGGCCAGCGTGTTCTCGCGTTCCACCGAATGCCACAACCAAGACAAAGTCAGCATGGGCACCATCGCCGCGCGCGACGCCCTGCGGGTGCTGGCGCTCACCGAACAGGTGGCCGCCGCCACCCTGCTAGCGGCCAACCAGGGCGTGTGGCTGCGTGGCCAGGCCCACGATGCGCGGCCACTGCCGCCGGCGTTGGCGGCGATGCACGAGCAACTGCTGGGTGAGTTCGCCCCGCTCGAAGAAGACCGCGCGCTGGAAGCCGAGCTGCGCCACTGCCTGGAGCGGATCGCCGCGCAGCACTGGGAGATGGCCGATGCGTAGCCAGGGCGTGATCCACGCCAACACCGAGGTGCTGGTGCCGTTCTTCGACGTCGACAGCATGGATGTGGTCTGGCACGGCCATTACGTGAAGTACCTCGAGGTGGCGCGCTGCGCGCTGCTCGAGCAGATCGGCCACAACTACGTGCAGATGCGCGCGTCGGGCTACGCCTGGCCGGTGATCGACCTGCAACTGCGCTACATCCGCGGCGCCACCTTCGGCCAGCGGCTGGTGGTGCGCGCCGACCTGGTGGAATGGGAGAACCGCTTGAAGATCCACTACCTGATCAGCTGCGCCGCCAGCGGCGAACGGCTGACCCGCGCCAGCACCGTGCAGGTGGCGGTGGCCATCGCCAGCCGCGAAATGCAACTGGCCTCGCCGCAGGTGTTCCTCGACGCCGTACAGAGGGCCTTGCCATGAAGCGCCTGTTCGCCCTGCTGTGCCTGGCCTTGGCCGGGTTGCCCTGCAGTGCCCAGGCGCTGAGCCTGGATGAACTCGCCGCCCAACTGGGCAAGCCGGCCGCCGTGCGCGGGCCGTTCGTGCAGGAAAAATACCTGCGCAGCCTGCCGCAGCCGCTCACCAGCCGCGGCGAGTTCGTGCTGGCGCGGGACCACGGCCTGCTCTGGCTGCTGCAAACACCACTGCGCCAGGACTACCGCATCGACGACAACGGCCTCTGGCGCCGCGACGCCAACGGCTGGCAGGCGCTGCCGGCGAAAACCGCCGGGGCCGAGCAAAACCGGCTGTTCTTTGCCGTGCTGCGTGGCGATGCCACGGCGCTGAACAAAGACTTCGAGCTCAGCCTGCAAGGCGACCTGGCCCACTGGCAGGTGCAGCTGACGCCGCGCTCGCTGCTGCTCAAGCAAGTGTTCAGCCACATCGACCTGCAAGGCGGGCAGTACGTCGAGCAGATCGAGCTGTTCGAAACCCAGGGCGACCGCACCCTGCTGCGGCTGCCGGCCAGCACCGGCAGCGATGCCCTGAGCGCCACGGAGCAACAAGCCTTTGCGCACTGAGCGCGGCCTGCCGCGGCTGTTCCTGCTGCTGTTGCTGGCGCTGCTGGCGCTGGCCGGCTGGCAGTGGCGCGGCGCGGCGCCGGTGTCGGCCGACCTGATGGCGCTGGTGCCGGGTGACCACAGCGACGCCTTGGTGCACGCCGCCGAGCAACGCATGCAGGCCCCGCTCAACCGTGAACTGCTGGTGCTGGTAGGCCACCCCGAGCAAGGCCAGGCGATTGCCCTGGCGCGCCAGTTGGGTGAGCAATGGCAGGCCAGCGGGCTGTTCGAACAAGTGCAGTGGTCGCTGCAGGCCGACCTCCCAACGGTGCGCCAGCAATTGCTGCAAGGCCGCCTGGCAATGCTCGCCAGCGCCGACCGCGCGCAACTGCTTGGCCAGCCGGAGGCGTTCATCCAGCAGCGCCTGCAAGCACTGTTCGACCCCTTCACCGGCTTCAGCCTGGTGCCCAGCCAGGACGACTGGCTGGGCCTCAGCCAACGCATTCAGAACAGCCAGCCGCAGCACGCCAATGTGCAACTGGACCTCAACAGCGGCGCCCTGCTGGCCCACGCCGAGGGCAACACCTGGGTGCTGCTGCGGGCGCGCACCGCCGGCAATGCCTTTGACCTGCACCTGCCGGAACGAATCGCCGCGCGGGTGGCCGAGGCCCGCGAGCAAAGCAGCCGTGCTGGCGGGCAACTGCTGGCCGCCAGTGGCCTGCTGTATGCCGCCAATGGCCAGCAACAGGCGCGCAACGAGATCACTTGGGTCGGCGGCGGCGCCACCCTGGGGATCATCGCCCTGTTGCTGGTGGCCTTCCGCCGCGCCCGCGTGCTGCTGGCGTTGCTGCCGGTGGCGGTGGGCATGCTCGCCGGCACCACCCTGTGCGTGGCGGTGTTCGGCCAGGTGCACGTGATGACCCTGGTGCTCGGCGCCAGCCTGATCGGGGTGGCGGTCGATTACCCGCTGCACTACCTGAGCAAATGCTGGAGCCTGCGCCCCTGGCAGGCCTGGCCGGCGCTGCGGGCCACCCTGCCGGGGCTGGCGCTGAGCCTGGCCACCAGTTGCATCGGTTACCTGGCGCTGGCCTTCACGCCGTTCCCGGCCCTGACCCAGATCGCGTTGTTTTCCGCCGGCGGCCTGTGCGGCGCCTGGCTCACCGCCACCTGCCTGCTGCCGGCGCTGTTCAAGGCCGGCGCGCCGCGCCCGGCGGCCTGGCCGCTGGCGCTGGCCGAACGTTTGGTCAGCCTGCGCCTGGCCCTGCTGGCGCGGGTCAACAGCTACTGGCTGCTGGCCGGCCTGCTGCTGGTGTGCGCTGGCGGGGTGTACCAGTTGCAGGTGCGCAACGACCTGCGCCAGTGGATCGACAGCTCGCCAGCACTGCTCGCCCAGGCCAAGGCGGTGGCGCGCATCACCGGTTACCAGCCCACCAGCCAGTTCTTCCTGGTGCAGGGCCGTGACGAAGGCGAGCTGCTGGCCCGCCAACAGGCGCTGGCCGAGCGCCTGCAGCCGTTGGTGGCGGCGCACCAGTTGCAAGGCTTCATGGCCCTCAGCCAACTGGTCAGCGCGCCGGCCGAGCAAGCGGCGCTGCGCGAGGGGCTGGCCCAGCTACCCGCCCACTGGCAGCCGCTGGTGGCGGCCGGGGTGCCCGAGGCGGCCTTGCGCGCCGAGCTGGCGCAGCTTCAGCAACTGCCGGTGCTCAGCATTGAGCAAGCCCTCGCCGGGCCACTTGGCGAGCCCTGGCGCTTGCTCTGGTTGGGCCCCAATGCCCACGGCGTGGCCGGCGCGGTGAGCCTGCAGGGGCTGGCCGACGCCACCTTGCTGGCGCACGCCGCCGACGGCCTGCCCGGCGTGCAGTGGGTCGACCGCCTGGGCGCGCTGAACCACACCTTTGCCGCCACCCAGGTCAGCGCCGCAGAACTCAAGCTGCTCTCTTGCGGGTTGATCCTACTGTTGTTGATCGCGCCCTTTGGCCTCGGCGGCGCCGCCAAGCTGGTCGCCCTGCCGTTGCTGGCGGCGCTGTGCAGCCTGGCCGGGCTGGGCTGGCTGGGGCAACCGCTCACCCTCTTCAGCGTGTTCGGCCTGCTGCTGGCCACGGCGATCAGCGTGGATTACGCAATCCTCATGCGCGAGCAGGTGGGGGGGACCGCCACCAGCCTGCTCGGCACCTTGCTGGCGGCCATCACCACGTGGTTGTCGTTCGGGCTGCTGATGGTGTCGAGCACCCCGGCGGTGAGCAACTTCGGCCTGGCGGTCAGCCTGGGGCTGGTGTTCAGCTTTTTGCTCGCGCCCTGGGCGGCCAAACCCAACCCCGCCAAGGAGGCATCCCGATGATGGTCGCACTGTTCTGGCTGGCCACCCTGGGGCTGTTCGCCCTGGCCACCGGCCTGGGCCGCCGCGCCGGGTTGATCCCGATCGTCAGCCAATTGCTGCTGGCCGGGCTCGGCCTGCCGTTGCTGATGCTCTACGGCGTGCAGCCGCACTGGCACCTCGACGGTGCCGCGCTGGTGGCCCCCGCCTGGGTGCACGCGCTGTACAGCGGCGCCTTTGCGCTGTTGCTGGGGCAGATCATCGGCGATGTGATCGGCCTCGACCTGAACCGCCAAAGCCTGAAGATTGCCGCCCCCAGCTTTGCCGTGCCGTTCAGCGCCGGGCTGGCGCTGGCCGCCTGGCTACTGCCGGGGCTGCCGTGGCTCAGCCACCTGGCGTTGGGGCTGGTGTTCGCCATTACCGCGATCCCGGTGCTGTACCTGTACCTCAAGCACATCGGCTACCCGCCCGAGGCCACCGCGCGGCTGATGCAGGCGGCGATCATCATCGACCTGGCCTGCTGGAGCCTGCTCGGCCTGGCCCAGGGCAGCCTGCACCTGGCCAGCCTGCTGTGGCCGCTGCTGGCGGCATTCAGCCCGTGGCTGCTGCATGTGTGCCGGGTACGCGCGCCGTGGGCCTACAGCCTGCTGTTTTTCGCGCTGTTGGTGGCCGCCGAGCAACTGCGCTTGAACGCGTTGCTGCTGGGCGTGGGCTACGTGCTCAACCTGGCCTGGTTGGGCAAGCCGCTGGTGCCGCCGTTGCCCGCACGCTGGCTGGGCCCGCTGCAGAACGGCGTGGCCATCCCGCTGCTGCTCACTGCCGGTATCGTCCAGGTAGACCTCGCCGGGGCCCTGGCCAGCCTGAGCCTGGCGCAGTGGCTGGCGCTGCTGCTGGCGCCCACCGTGGCGAAAATCGCCGGCAACTGGCTGGGCTTGGCCTGGGCCGGCATGCCGCGCGCCGAGCGTTGGCCGCAGGCGCTGCTGCTGAACATTCGCGGCCTGAGCGAAATCGTGTTCCTCAACCTGCTGCTCAAGCAGCAGTTGATCAGCCCCGCCGCCTACCTGGCGCTGATGCTCATGGGCCTGATCGCCACCCTGATGCCCGCCCTGGCCGGTTTGCACCGCGCCAGGCCCCGCCCTTCCGAAACCGCCAGGAGGCACCGTGCCTGATACCCCAGAGCCCCTTCACCCTATCGTCGTGATCGGCGCCGGCCCCGCCGGCGCCATCGCCGCCGCGCTGCTCAAGCGCCGTGGCCATGAGGTGCTGATCATCGAGCGCCAGCGCTTCCCGCGCTTCTCCATCGGTGAAAGCCTGCTCTCGCACTGCCTGGATTTCGTCGAGGAAGCCGGCATGCTGCCGGCGGTGCAGGCCGCGGGCTTCCAGCTGAAGAACGGCGCGGCGTTCGCCTGGGGCGAGCGCTACACCGCGTTCGACTTCGGGCAAACCTCGAGCAACGGCCGGCCAACCACCTTCCAGGTGCAGCGCGCGGACTTCGACAAGGTGCTGGCCGACCAGGCCGAGGCCCAGGGCGTGGTGGTGCGCTATGAAGAAGAGGTCATCCGCGTGGACTTCTCGGCCCAGCCACAGCTGTGGGTGCGCCGCGCCGACGGCAGCGAGTACCACCTGGCGGCAAGCTTCGTGCTCGACGCCAGCGGCTATGGCCGGGTGCTGCCGCGCCTGCTCGACCTCGAAGCGCCAAGCGCCTTCCCGGTGCGCCGGGCGGTGTTCACCCACCTCGAAGACCGCATCACCGGCCCGGGCTTCGACCGCGAGAAAATCCTCATCACCACCCACCCCGAACACCGCGATGTGTGGTTCTGGACCATCCCCTTCAGCAACGGCCGCTGCTCGCTGGGCGTGGTCGCCGGCGAGGAGCATTACGCCGGTAAGCTCGACGACCTCGATGCCTGCCTGAAGGGCTTTGTGGCGAGCACGCCAAGCCTGGCGCGGGTGCTGGAACAGGCGCGCTGGGACACCCCCGCGCGCACCCTCGGCGGCTACGCGGCGAACGTCAAGCGCCTGCACGGCCCGGGCTTTGCCCTGCTGGGCAACGCGGCGGAATTCCTCGACCCGGTGTTCTCCTCGGGGGTGACCATCGCCATGCGTTCGGCGAGCATGGCCGCGGCACTGCTGCACCGCCAATTGCAAGGCGAGGCGGTAGACTGGCAAGGCGAGTTCGCCACGCCCCTGCAGCGCGGCGTGGATGCCTTCCGCGCCTACGTTGAGGGCTGGTACGCCGGGTACTTCCAGGACGTGATCTACTACCCCGACGCCCAGGCGAACATTCGCGAGATGATCTGCTCGATCCTCGCCGGCTACGCCTGGGATGAAAGCAACCCCTTTGTACGTGAACCCCAGCGGCGCCTGCGGATGCTCGCCGAAGTGTGCCAGGGGAGCCTCGCGTGAGGCGCCTGTACGGCTTTTGCCTGCTGGCGCTGATGCTGCTCGCCGGTTGCGCCGGCCACCCGCCGCTGCCGGCCGATACGCCACGCCTGCAACTGCCGCTGCAACTGCACGTGGTGCGCCAGCAGGGCGACCAGCACGAAGACTGGATGCTCGTGGTGCAGGAAGAAAACGGCGCGCTGCGCTGGTCGCTGCTGGATTTTCTCGGCATCCCCCAGGCCCGCCAGCGCCTGCTCGGCCACCGCTGGGAAGCCGACGGCCTGCTGCCGCCCAACCCGGCGGCGCGTGAGCTGTTCGCCGGCCTGCTGTTTGCCCTCACCCCCGACGACCAACTGCTCGCCAGCTACCCGAAGGCCAGCCGTGATGGCACCCTACGCAGCCTGGGTAGCCGCTGGACGGTGAACTACGGCCAGCCGTTGTACTTTTCCCTGAACCTTGCGCACGGTTTGCATTACATGGTCAGCCCGTTGCCCGCCGAGATCACAGAATGACCGCGTTTCTCAACGCCCTGGGCCTGAACTGCGCCCTGGGGCAAAACCAGGCTGCCGTCGCCGCCGCGCTGCTGGCCGGCGACAGCAGCGGGCTGCGCCGCCAGGCCGGCTGGCTGCCCGAAGGCCTGGCGCTGGTGGCGCCGCTGCGTGGCCCGGAGCCGGCCGCGCTGGCGCCAGCCCTGGCCGCCCACGGCAGCCGCAACAACCGCCTGCTGCTGCAGGCCGCCGGGCAGATCGAAGCGCCCCTGCGCGAGGCCGTGCAGCGTTACGGCGCGGCGCGGGTGGCGGTGATCCTCGGCACCAGCACCTCGGGCATCGAGGAATCCCGCGGCGGCCTGCAGGCTTACTTGCACAGCGGCGCGCTGCCGGCAGGCTACCCCTACCCGCAGCAACTGTTGGAGTCCCCGGCCGAGTGCCTGGCGCAGTGGCTGGGCAGCCAGGGCCCGACCTACGTGATCTCCACCGCCTGCACCTCCAGCGGCCGGGCGCTGATGAGCGCGCGCCGGCTGTTGGCGATGAACGCCGTGGATGCGGTGGTGTGCGGCGGGGTAGACACCCTCTGCCAGCTCACCGTGGCCGGTTTCAGCTCGCTGGCAGCGGTCTCCGCCGAGCGCTGCAACCCCTGCTCGGCGAACCGCGACGGCATCAACATCGGTGAGGCGGCGGTGGTGTTCCTGATGACCCGCGAGCGCCCCACCGAGGGCCCGGCGATCGCCCTGCTCGGCGCCGGCGCCAGCTCCGACGCGCACCATATCTCGGCCCCCGCCCCCGACGGCGCCGGGGCCATCAGCGCCATGCGCCAGGCCTTGGCCCAGGCCGGGCTGGCGCCCGAGCAGATCGGCTACCTGAACCTGCACGGCACCGCCACGCTGCACAACGACGCCATGGAAAGCCTGGCGGTGGCCGCGGTCTTCCCCCAGGGCGTGCCGTGCTCATCGACCAAACCCATGAGCGGCCACACCCTCGGCGCCGCGGCGGCGCTGGAGGCGGCGTTCTGCTGGCTGAGCCTGCAGCACCGGCAACTGCCGCCACACCTGTGGGACGGCGTGGCCGACCCAGGCCTGCCGGCGCTGCGCCTGGCCGAGCCCGGCCAGCCGTTGCTGCAGCCGTACCTGATGAGCAATTCATTCGCCTTTGGCGGCAATAACGTCAGCCTGGTGATCGGAGCCGCCCCATGATCGACTGGCCCATCGCAGAGCTGCTGCCCCACGCCGGCAACATGATCCTGCTCGACGGCGTGCTGCGCTTCGACGACGACAGCCTCGAGGCCTGCGCCACCGTGCGCCCGGGCGGCCCCTTCAACGACCCCGACGGCAGCCTGCCGGCCTGGGCCGGCGTCGAACTGATGGCGCAGGCCATCGCCGCCTACGCCGGCTGCCGCGCGCGCCGCGAAGGGGTGCCGATCGCCATGGGTTTCTTGCTCGGCACCCGCAAGTACAGCTGCAACGTAGAGCGCTTCCCCGCCGGTAGCCGCTTGACCCTGCGCGCCCTGCGCTCGCTCGAAGACGAGAGCGGCATGGGCGTTTTCGAATGCCACATCAGCGGCGACGGGCTGCAGGCCGAGGCACGCTTGAACGTGTATCGGCCGCCCAACGCCGGTGATTATCTGGCCCACGTACAGGAAACACCCCATGACTGACACCATCCTGGTCACCGGCTCCAGCCGCGGCATTGGCCGGGCCATCGCCCTGCGCCTGGCCCAGGCCGGCTTCGACCTCGTGCTGCATTGCCGTGCCGGCCTCGCCGAGGCCCAAGCCGTGGCCGCCGAGGTGCAGGCCCTGGGCCGCAACGCCCGGGTGCTGCAATTCGACGTGGCCGACCGCGGCGCCTGCCGGCAGGCCTTGGAGGCCGACGTAGAAGCCTTTGGCGCCTATTACGGCGTGGTCTGCAACGCCGGCCTGACCCGCGACGGCGCCTTCCCGGCGCTCACCGACGCCGATTGGGACCAAGTGCTGCGCACCAACCTCGACGGCTTCTACAACGTGCTGCACCCGTTGACGATGCCGATGATCCGCCGCCGCGCGCCGGGGCGTATCGTTTGCATCACCTCGGTGTCGGGGCTGATCGGCAACCGTGGCCAGGTGAATTACAGCGCCTCGAAGGCCGGCGTGATCGGCGCGGCCAAGGCCCTCGCGGTCGAGCTGGCGAAACGCAAGATCACCGTGAACTGCGTGGCGCCAGGGTTGATCGACACGGCCATGCTCGATGAACAAGTACCGGTCGAAGAACTGCTGAAGATGATCCCGGCGCAGCGCATGGGCACCCCCGAAGAGGTGGCCGGCGCGGTGAACTTCCTGATGTCGGCCGAGGCTGGCTACATCACCCGCCAAGTGCTCGCGGTGAACGGGGGGCTGTGCTGATGAAACGCGTGGTTGTCACCGGCATGGCCGGCATCACCGCCCTGGGCAGCGACTGGGCGAGCATTGCCGCGCAGTTCGAGGCCGGCCGCAGCGGCATCCGGCGCATGGCTGAATGGGACCGTTTCGAAGAACTGGGCACCCGCCTGGCCGGCCCGGTAGACGGCTTTGCCGTGCCGGCGCACTGGACGCGCAAACAATTGCGCAGCATGGGCCGGGTGTCGCGCCTGGCCGTGGCTGCCTCGGAACGGGCCCTGGCCGATGCCGGCCTGCTCGGCGCGGCAGCCATCACCGACGGCCGGATGGGCGTGGCCTGTGGTTCGTCGACCGGCAGCACCGATGAAATCAAAGCCTTCGGCAACATGCTGCTCAATTCGGTGGCCGACGGGCTCAACGCCAACTCGTACGTGCGGATGATGCCGCACACCACCGCGGCGAACATCAGCATCTTCTTTGGCCTGACCGGGCGCCTGATCCCCACCTCCAGCGCCTGCACCAGCGGCAGCCAGGGCATCGGCTATGCCTATGAGGCGATCAAGTTCGGCCGCCTGCCGCTGATGCTCGCCGGCGGCGCCGAAGAGCTGTGCCCCACCGAGGCGATGGTGTTCGACGCGCTGTACGCCACCAGCCTGAAGAACGACACCCCACACCTGAGCCCGCGCCCCTACGACAGCGGCCGCGACGGCCTGGTGATCGGCGAAGGCGCTGGCATGCTGGTGCTAGAGGAGCTGGAACACGCCCGTGCCCGTGGCGCGACCATCTACGCGGAAATCGTCGGCTTCGGCAGCAACGCCGACGGCCAGCACAGCACCCGCCCCGAGCAGGCGACCATGCGCCGGGCCATGGAGCTGGCGCTGGAAGACGCCGGCCTGCCCGCCGAAGCAGTCGGCTACGTGAACGGCCACGGCACCGCCACCGAGCAGGGCGACATCGCCGAAACCCTGGCCACCAGCAGTTTGTTCGGCCCGCGCATGCCGATCAGCTCGCAAAAAAGCTTCCTCGGCCACACCCTCGGCGCCTGCGGCGCGCTGGAGTCGTGGTTCACCATCGAGATGCTGCGCGGTGAGCGCTACGTGCACACCCTCAACCTCGACGACGTCGACCCACGCTGCGGCGAGCTCGACTACCTGCGCGGCGGCCTGCGGGTGATGAGCCACGAATACGCGATGAACAACAATTTCGCCTTCGGCGGGGTGAACACCTCGTTGATTTTCAAACGCTGGACCTAAACCACAGGAGTGAACCCATGAACAGCAAAGCCCTGATCGCCGCCAGCGCCCTGCTGCTGGCCACCGTGCCCAGCCTCAGCCAGGCCCGTGACACCACCCACATGCTGCCCTTCCAGCCGGTGGTGCAGCAGATGCTCGCCGAGAAGAAGCTCGACGGCAGCGTGAAGTTCTACCTCAAGGGCAGCGGCCCGGCCGGCCAGGTGGTCAGCCCCAACGCGATCACCAACAAGAAAACCAACGCCTTCAACAAAACCGACGAAGAGGCCTGCAACTGGGCCCTGCAAAGCGCCCTGCTGACCCTGCAGGAAGCCGCCCACAAGGTAGGCGCCAACGCAGTGACCAACATCGTCAGCTACTACAAAAGCAACGAACACGCCGACCCGGTGAACTTCGAATGCCACGCTGGCGCGATCATCGGCGGGGTGGCGTTGAAAGGGGATTTGGCGAAGGTGAAGTAAAGGTGAGGCAAGGCACCACTGGGCACTTGCAGCGCCGCCCATAGCGCCCCGATTACCGCTGCTGCGCCTGCATGTATTGGCGCAGCAATTGATTGATGCGCGTTTGATAGCCACTGCCTTGCCCCTTGAACCATTCCAGAACATCAGCATCCAGGCGAATGGTTACGGTTTTTTTTGCCGGTAGATACACCTGAGCACTCTCGAAAAATTCTGGCCCCAGCTCGGGTATGTCACTGGTATCGATGTCTTGGTCGCCTTGCCGTGCAAGGCGATCCCAATCAGTTTTGGATGTGTTGGACATAGCGCCTGACCTCCTGATGGGTGGCTTTCCTCGGCGGCCGGGACAAGTTAAGCAAGTTGGACATCGGTCAAATCCTTCGAGGGCAACGAGAAAGCGCACACGCCTGTAGCGCACCCGAAAGATAGTGATTCCGTTTAACAATAAAAGCAGTTTTACCTTACTTACAAATGCACCGGCGGCGGGCCCGGATAAACCGGGAAGTGGAGTATTTCAATGTGCCATGGGGCGTTTACAAAACTTACACAACAGGCCCATGTTCAACGTCGTGTATCTGCCCGGACAAGTGCGCCACCGCGGTGGCGGTGATCAGATAGGTGCGCTGCGCGGTACGCGCAACCACCCCGCCGGCCTCGAGGCGGCGCAGCACGTCGTACACGTTCGGGCGGTTCAGCCCCACGCCAACGTCGCGCTGCAGGGCGGCGCAGATGTCTTGCGCGCGCAGGCCGATCTCGCTGGGGGTGTGCAGCAGTACCGACACCACCTTCAGCCGCATCAGGCTGGTGCGCAGGCCGAGTTGCTGCATCATTTGCCGCAGGAAGTGGTTTTCATCGCCGGCGTGGGCCTGAAGGTAATGGGCGGCATGGTGTTTGGTCACAACTTGGCCGGCGCGATCACTGTGCAGCATGGTGGTTTCACTTTTATCCGTGGCATTCGTGGCGCATAACAACGCCGCAACATAAGCGGGCACACTATAACGTGAGCGCCCCCTCTCGGCGCAACCGCCAATAAATAACAAGGCGTGTACACGGTACCCACTTCAACGGTTCAAAGGTCAAAGATTAGTGAAAACCACGGCAATAAAGAGTTAAGTGCGTATCAAGTGAGTTCAGAGAGTGTCAACAACCGGCCAAAGGCGCTGACCATCTCGGCGTTCACGCCCTTGCGTTGCACCAACCAGATTGCGGTTTGCGCACCTTCATCGAGCAGGCGCCGGTACACCACCCCGCCAATGCGCATCCAGTGGAACGACGCCGGCAGCACCGACACCCCCAGCCCCGCCGAGACCAAGCCGATAATGGTCATCGCCTCGCTGGCCTCCTGGGCGAAGCGCGGGCTGAACCCGGCGTTGCGCGACAGCTGCAGCAGTTGCGCGTACACGCTGCTGCCGTAATTGCGCGGGAAGAACACAAAAGGCTCATCGGCCAAGGCCGCCAGCGGTATGCCGGCGCTGCTGATCTCGGCCAGCGGGTGCCCGGCCGGCAGCACGGCCACCAGCGGCTCGCGGAACAGTTCGCGCATCTCGACGTTATCGGGCAACGGCACCGGGCGGGTCAGGCCGACGTCTACATGGCCAGCGGCGGTTTGCGCCACCACCTCGTGGCTGCTCATTTCCAGCAGGGTGAGCTGCACCGCCGGGAAGGCGCGGCGGAACTGATGAATGGCCTGGGGAATGGTCGAGCTGAACGGCGCCGAAGAGGTAAAGCCCACTTTCAGCTCACCCAGCTCACCGGCCTGGGCGCGGCGGGCCACGTCGGCCGCCTTGTCGACCTGGGCCAGCACCTGGCGGGCCTCGTCGAGAAACAACCGGCCGGCCTCGGACAACTCCACCCGGCGGTTGGTGCGGTTGAACAGGCGCACCCCAAGCTGGGCTTCCAGCGCCTGGATCTGCTGGCTCAGGGGCGGTTGGGAGATGCCCAGCTGCTGCGCGGCGCGGCCAAAGTGCAGGGCCTCGGCCACGGCCACGAAGTAACGAAAATGGCGCAGTTCCATGGCCCCTCCGAATGAGTCGCACAGCCTATCAATTAGGTCGAATAATATATTGGAAGGATTAATTTTGTCGCTTTATGCTTTTTACATCGCTGAACCGTAACACCCCAGAGGCCCCCGCCGTGAAAGCTGCCGTCGCCGAGCGCGAGCAACACATTCCCCCTGCTACCGCCACCACCCCCTTGCCAGACGCCTTTATCGAAAAGGGCACCCCGGCCTTCGTGCGCACCGTGCTGGCGCTGTTCGCCGGCGGCTTCGCCACCTTTGCGTTGCTGTATTGCGTGCAGCCGTTGATGCCCATCCTCAGCCATGACTTTGCGATCAATGCCGCGCAAAGCAGCCTGGTGTTGTCGATCGCCACCGGGCTGATGGCCATCGGCTTGTTGGTCACCGGGCCGGTATCCGACGCCATCGGCCGCAAGCCGGTGATGGTCGCCGCGCTGTTTTGCGCCGCGTTGTGCACCCTGCTCAGCGCAGTGATGCCCAGTTGGCAGGGCATCCTGCTGATGCGCGCATTGGTGGGGTTGTCGCTGAGCGGCCTGGCCGCGGTGGGCATGACCTACCTGAGCGAAGAAATCCACCCCGAGCACATCGGCCTGGCCATGGGCCTGTACATCGGCGGCAATGCCATCGGCGGCATGAGCGGCCGTTTGATCACCGGGGTGCTGGTGGACTTCACCAGTTGGCGGGTGGCGATGCTGGTGATCGGCGTACTGGCCCTGGCGGCGGCGGTGGTGTTCGCCAAATGCCTGCCGGCCTCGCGCAACTTCCGCCCGCAACGGTTGAACCCACGCGGGTTGATCGACGGGTTCACCGTGCACTTCAAGGATGCCGGGCTGCCGTGGATGTTCCTCGAGGCGTTCCTGCTGATGGGCAGCTTCGTGACCCTGTTCAACTACATCGGCTACCGCCTGCTGGCCGAGCCGTACCACATGAGCCAGGCGCTGGTGGGGCTGTTGTCGGTGGTGTACCTGGCGGGCATCTACAGCTCGGCGCAGGTCGGCGCGCTGGCCGACAAGTACGGCCGCCGCACCACCTTCTGGGTGTCGCTGCTGGTCATGGCCGCCGGCCTGGCGCTGACCCTGGCGCCGCAGTTGGGGGTGATCCTGCCGGGCATGCTGTTGTTCACCTTTGGCTTCTTTGGCGCGCATTCGGTGGCCAGCAGTTGGATCGGCCGGCGCACGCTACGGGCCAAGGGGCAGGCGTCTTCGCTGTACCTGTTCAGCTATTACGTGGGCTCGAGCGTGGCCGGCACGCTCGGTGGCGTGGCTTACCATGCGGGGGGCTGGAATGGCGTGGGGGCGTTTATCGGCGCGCTGCTGCTGGTGGCGTTTGCCGTGGCGATGAAGCTGCGGGTGTTGCCGACCACGGCCAAGGATGTGGCTTGAGGTAAGGGTTCAGGGCCCTTCGCCCGGCACAGCCGGCCTCCCACGGGTTCTGTGTTTCCTGATAAATCAGGCACTTACACAAATCTGGTGGGAGGCCGTGGTCCGGCACTCCGGCTGTGCCGGGCGATGGGCCCTGAAGCCCTGCGCGCGCCTACCCCTCCACCACCTCCACCCGGTCCACATCGATCTCGCGGCTGGTGAGGTCTTTGTCCACCTCGCCATGCAGGCGCACCGGGGTGTTTTCGTTCACCGCCCGGCCCTGCGGCCATTTGTCGTGGTCGATTTCAACCTGAATGCTACCGGTGGCGTCGCGGAACTCGTAAGTATCGCCTTTGACCTTCTGCACCAGCGTGCCCTGCAGGGTGACCGGGGCGTCGTCCGGCGCATTGTGGGCGGCGGCGACCGTGGTGATATTGCCCGCGTTGGGGCCGGTATAACCGCTGGGGGTGGCGGCCAACGCCGAGGTGCTGGCCAGAAGCAGGAGGGCGGCAGGCATAAACTTGGTTTTCATCACATGAACCCATCTTTATTGAAGAAGATGGGCCCACGTTAACCGCACAAGCTGAAGCCAGCCTTAACCGTGGTACTGCGTCGACAGCTCGTGCACCGCCTCGATGAACACGCCGGCGTGGGCTGGGTCCACCTCGGGGGTGATGCCGTGGCCGAGGTTGAACACGTGCCCGCTGCCGCTGCCGTAGCTGGCGAGGATGCGCGCCACTTCGGCGCGGATCGCCGCCGGCTTGGCGTACAACACGCTAGGGTCCATGTTGCCTTGCAGGGCCACCTGCTGGCCGACGCGCTGGCGCGCTTCGCCGATGTCGCAGGTCCAGTCGAGGCCAAGGGCATCGGCACCGGCGGCGGCGATTTTTTCGAGCCACAGGCCGCCGTTCTTGGTGAAGAGGATCACCGGCACCGGGCGGCCTTCGTGTTCGCGGATCAGCCCGCTGACGATCTTGCGCATGTACGCCAGCGAAAAGGTTTCATAGGCCGCCGCCGACAGCGCGCCGCCCCAGGTGTCGAAAATCTGCACGGCCTGGGCGCCGGCGCGGATCTGCCCATTGAGGTACGCGGTGACCGCCTGGGCGAGTTTATCCAGCAGCAGGTGCAGGGCCTCGGGGGTGTCGTAGAGCATCGCCTTGGTTTTGCGGAAGTCTTTCGACGAGCCGCCTTCGACCATGTAGGTGGCCAGCGTCCATGGGCTGCCGGAAAAACCAATCAGCGGCACGCGGCCGTTCAGCGCCTGGCGGATGGTGCGCACGGCGTCCATCACGTAGCCGAGGTCGGTTTCGGCGTTGGGCACCGGCAGCGCTTCGATGTCGGCCGGGGTGTTGATCACCTTGCGAAAGCGCGGGCCTTCACCGGTTTCGAAGTACAGCCCCTGGCCCATGGCGTCGGGGATGGTCAGGATGTCGGAGAACAGGATCGCGGCGTCGAGCGGGTAGCGCTCCAGCGGTTGCAGGGTGACCTCGCAGGCGAACGCCGGGTTCTTGCACAGGCTCATGAAGTCGCCGGCCATGGCCCGGCTGGCGCGGTATTCAGGGAGGTAGCGGCCGGCCTGGCGCATCATCCACACGGGGGTGACGTCTACGGGCTGTTTCAGCAACGCGCGCAGGAAACGGTCGTTCTTCAGGGCAGTCATAACGGCATCCGGCAAAAAAGTGCGGGCATTTTCGCAGAGCGAGGCACAAAAGGCACGGCCGAACGGGACGGCCGGTGGGCAAAAGCCCTGGCGCTTGACGCAAAGCATTACTGGCTGAATGCGGTTGATACGTCTTATCTATTGAGGCACCCGCTTTCAACCTTGACCCGCGAGACCCCCGCCCATGAGCGCACCGCAAACCCAACTGCACCACCCGCTGCGATCGCAGCGCCTGAACGCCGTGACCCACGCCCCCCACGAGCGCCTCGAGGCGCTGGTAAAGGCGCGCGAACCGTTCGCCAGCCGCGACAACTTCGCCCGTTTCGTCGCCGCGCAGTACCTGTTCCAGTACGACCTGCAACACCTCTATGCCAGCCCGGTGCTGGCCGCCCACGTGGAAGACCTGCCCGCCCGCTGCCGGGTCGAGGCGGCGCGGCTGGACCTCGCCGACTTCGGCGTGCCGGTGCCGGCGGGCGACGACAGCATCCGCGCCCGCGAGATGGGCCTGGGCGAGGCGCTGGCGTGGATCTTCGTGTCTGAAGGCTCCAAGCTGGGCGCGGAGTTCCTGTTCAAGAAAGCCGCGGCGCTGGAACTGAACGAGCAGTTCGGCGCGCGCCACCTGGCCGCCCCGGAAGGTGGCCGCGCCCAGGGCTGGAAGGCCTTCGTCAAGGCGCTGGATGGCCTGGCCCTGGACGCCGAGCAGGAGCGCAAGGCCGAGGCCGCCGCCATCGAGGCCTTCGAGCGCTTTGGCGCGCACCTGGAGCGTTGCTTTGGCTGAGCTGCCGAACACCCGGCCGTTACTGCTGCGCTGGTGCTGGATAGCACTGGCGTACCTGTTCATCGGCCTGGCGTTTCTTGGCGCGATCCTGCCCGGCTTGCCCTGCACCGAGTTCGTGCTGTTGGCCGCCTGGGCCGCCAGCCGCGGTTCGCCGCGCCTGGCCGCGTGGCTGGAGCAGCATCGGCTGTTCGGGCCGATGCTGCTGAACTGGCGCAACGGCGGGGTGATCAGCCGGCGCACCAAGGTCACCTCGGCGGTGGCTATGCTGGCCAGCCTGGCGATCATGGTGCTGACGGTCAGCCATCGGCCGTCGGTGTACTTTGCCGCCGCCGGCATGGCCTGCGGCGCGGCGTTTATCTGGTCGCGGCCAGAGCGGCGTAAGTGACCCCTCATTGCCCTCGTTGGAAAAACCGCGCGACCGCTACGAGGTCTGCCTCATCGAGGTGGCCGGCCAAGTACTTCAGTTGCAGCCAGGCATTGAGGTAACCGTAGCGCGCCTCGGCGAGGTCGCGGCGGGCGCTGTAGCGCTGCTGCTGCGCGTCGAGCACATCGAGGTTGACCCGCTCACCACCGGCCACGCTCTGGCGCGTGGCCTCGACCAGTGCCTGCGCAGCCTCGGCGGCAAAGCCGTAGGCGCGGACCTTCGCCACCGCGCTGGTACACAGGTTGAACTGTTTGCGCAGGTCATTGAGCAGCGTGTTGCGCTGCGCATCGTACTCGTAGTTTGCCTGGGCGTAGCTCGCGCTGGCCTTGCGCTGGGCCGCCAGCACACCGCCGCCGGCAAACAACGGCACACTGACTTGCAGGCCCAGGCTGCCGGTGTCGTACTCCTGGCCATAGGTGTTTTCGGTTTCCGAGCGGGTACGCCGTGCGCTGGCGTACAGCTTCAAAGTGGGTAGGTGCCCTGCCCGCTGGCGCTCCACTTCCTGCTCGGCCACCTCCAGGCCATGGCGCTGCCCCGCCAGCTCGGCGTTGGCCTGCATGGCCAGGTCGCGCCAGGCTTCGAAGCGCGCCGGCTGCAAGCTGGGCACCGTGAACGGCTCGGCCAGCGGCGCCAGTTGTTCCAGGCTGACCGGCGCGCCAGTCATGGCCTGCAGTTCGCGCAGGGCCCCGTCGAGGGCATCGCCGGCCTCCAGCTCTTGGGCTTGGGCCAGTTCGAAGCGGGCCTGGGTTTCCAGGATGTCCGTGCGCGTGCCCTCTCCGGCCTCGAAGGTATGCCGGTTCATCTGCAACTGCTCGGCGTAGGCACGCCGTTGTGCCCGGGCCAGGTCGATTTGCTCGCCCGCCAGCAGGGCTTGGCTGTAGGCGGCAAACACCCTCACCACCAAGGCTTGGCCGCGCCCCCGAAACTGCTCGCCAGCCAGCGCCGCGCGGGCCACGCCCTGGCGGTACTGGGCCCAGGCCGCGTAGTCGAACAGCGGTTGCTGCAGGGTCAGCGCGCCCACGCTGCTGGTGTAGTTGCGGTGCACGCTGCCGCCACCGGTGCTCGTTGGCGCGGTCACGTCAGCGCGGTTGCGCGCGGTCTGGTAGGCGTAGGAGAGGTTCGGCAGCAGGTTCGCCAGGCCGATGCGACGCTCCTGCAGGCCGGCCTCGTGCTGCTGGAGCGCCGCCTGAAAGGCCGGGTCGTGGCGCAGCGCCAACGCGTAAGCGTCGAGTACATCGACCGCGTAGGCGCCGCGGCCAACCAGCAACAGGGTAAACATCAGGGCAATACGCATCGCTTACTCCTCCGACAGCGCCAGGTGGCTGCGGTCGAGCAGCGGCTTGAACAGGTAGCTCAGCAGCGAGCGCTCCCCCGTGCGCACGAACGCCTCCACCGGCATGCCCGGCCGTAGCACCTGGCCCTGCAACGCGCTCAAGGCGGGGCCGGCCACTTGCACGCGCACCAGGTAATAGGGCTGGTTGGTTTTTTCGTCGACCAGCCGGTCGGCCGATACCAGGCTGACCTGCCCCTCCACCCGCGGCGTACGGCTTTGGTTGAAGGCCACGAACAGCAACTCGACCCGCTGCCCGGGGGCCAGCCGGTCGACCAGGTCAACCGGGGCACGGGCATCGACCCACAACGGCGCGCCGCGCGGTACCAGCTCCATCAACGGCTGGCCGGCGGCCACCACGCCGCCTTCGGTAAACACGTTCAGGCCCACCACCGTGCCGGCCACCGGCGCGCGCAGTTGGGCATGGGCGAGTTCGAATTCCGCGCTGCCCAAACGGCTGTGCAAGTCGGCGGCCCGTACCCGGGCGTCGGCCAGTTGCTCGCGCACGTCTTGCTGGTATTCCTCGCGGCGCTGCTCGGCCTGCAGCCGGGCCTGCAGGATTTGCCCACGGGTGCGGCCGGCGCTACCGGCATCTTGCGCGAGATCACTGTTGAGCTGGCCGTACTGGCGCTCAAGTTCCAGCACCCGGTTGCGCGCCACGAAGCCCTGGGCCGCCAACCCGCGCAGCCCTTCGAGCTGCCCCGCCAAGGAGGCGGCCGCCTGTTGGTGCTGGCGCTGAGCCGCGAGCGTGGCATCCAGGCTGGCCTGGTAACCGGCGATGCTCTGCGCCAGCCCGGCCAGCTCAAGGCGCAGGGCTGCGCGGCGGCTGGAGAGCAGTTGCCGTTGCAGTTCCATGATCGGCGCTACCTCCGTGGCCGCCGAGGCGCTCAGGGCTGACGGGAACTCGACCCTGTCCAAACCATCGCGCTCGGCACTGAGCCGCGCCTGGGTGGCCAATGCGCTCAAGTACTGAGTACCCAGCGACAGCCGCTCGGACGCGGCGCGGGTGGTGTCGAGGCTGAGCAGCACCTGCCCGGCCTCGACAGCGTCACCCTCCTTGACCCACAAGCGCTGCACGATACCGCCGCTGGGGTGTTGCACCGCCTGGCGGTTGCCGGCCACCACCACCTGGCCGCTGACGGCCACGCCTTTATCCAGCGGCGCCAGCGCGGCCCACAGCACGAAACCACCGAAACCGGCCAGCAACAGGCCCCAGCCAAGGCGTGAGTAGCGGCGATCATCGGCGGGCGCGGGGGCCTGGGGCGGCGCTGGCGGTGTAGACAGGGGGAAAGGTGCGACCGAACCGGCCATCATTGTTTTCCTTGCGGTTCAGGGCGGGCCACGGCGTAGTTCAGGCCGAACGCGGTGCTGGGCCTGGGCGCGGGTGCTGCCGGGCGGGCCACGGGCTTGAGGATTTCGGCGGTGGGGCCGAACGCTTGCTGGCGGCCAGCGGCGAGTACCAGCAACTTGCCGGCCACCGCCAGCAGGGCAGGCTTATGGGTCACCAGCACCACGGTGCGGCCTTGTTGGCGCAGGCTTTCGATGGCGGCCAGCAGGGCCTTCTCGCCGGCGTCATCGAGGTTGGCGTTGGGCTCGTCGAGTACGATCAATGCCGGCCCGCCGTACAGCGCCCGGGCCAGGCCCACTCGCTGCTTTTGCCCGCCAGACAACCCAGCGCCGCCCTCCCCCAGCTCAGTGTCGTAACCGGCTGGCAGTTGGAGGATCAATTCATGCACCCCCGCCAAACGCGCGGCGGCAACCACCTGCGCGGGGTCGGCTTGGGCGAAGCGGGCGATGTTGGCGGCCACGCTGCCGGCGAACAGCTGTACGTCTTGCGGCAGGTAGCCTATGTGTGGGCCCAGCGCGGCGCGGTCCCAGTGCTGCAGGCTGGCGCCGTCCAGGCGTACGTGGCCGGCGAGCGGCGGTGCGATGCCAACCATCGCGCGCGCCAGGGTCGACTTACCGCTGCCCGAGGGGCCCACCACACCCAGCACCTCGCCGGGTTCGAGGCTAAAGGCCAACTGGTGCAGGCACGGGGCTTGGCTACCGGGCGCGCAGGCCACCAGTTGCTCGACCCGCAAGCGGCCTTCGGGCACCGGCAAGGGCATGCCCGGCTGGCGCGGGGGCTGCGCCCGCAGCAACTGGCTCAGCCGCTCATAGGCCAGCCGCGCCTGTGCCCATTGCCGCCATACGCCGATCAGTTGGTCGATCGGCGAGAGTACCCGGCCCATCAGGATCGACCCGGCGATCATCATGCCGGCGGTGATCTGTTGGTCCAGCGCCAGCCAAGCGCCCAGGCCGAGCACCAGCGATTGCAGCGCCAGGCGCACGTACTTGGCAGCCGCGGTGAAGCGCGCGCTGGTTTCGCTGGCGTGGTTTTGCCAGCCCAGCGCGCCCCGCTGCAGCCGCGCCCAGTGTTCACGCATGGCGCCAAGCATGCCCATCGCCTCGATGGCATCGGCCTGGCGCAAGCTGCCCTGGGCCTGTTGCTGGGCCGCGATGGCCAGGCGCGAAGCCTCGGCCATGGCCTGGCGTTGCAGGCGCTGGTTCAGGTACGCCAGGGCGCCGAGTACACAGGCACCGGCCAGCGCCAGCAGGCCGAGCCACGGGTTGAACAGGAAGATCACCAACAGGTAAACGGGAAACCACGGCGCATCGCAGAACGCGAACAGCGCCCCGCCGGTGGCGAACTGGCGCAGGCTTGCCAGGTCGGCCAGCGCCTGGGCGCTGGCCTGGCGTGGCTCGCGCAGGTTGTGTTCGAAGGTGGCATCAAATACACGCTGGCCGAGCTGCGCGTCCAGGCGTACGCCCAGGCGGATCACCAGCGCGCTGCGCACCCACTCAAGTACCCCAATGAAGGTAAACATCCCCACCACCATCAGGGTCAGCATGGCCAGGGTGGTGGCATTGCTCGAGGGCAGCACCCGGTCGTACACCTGCAACATGTACACCGCGGGCGTGAGCATCAGCAGGTTGATCACCGCCGAAAACACAGCCACGTTGGCGAACCCCGCGCGGCACTGGCGCAGGGCGATCAGAAATTCGTTGGCGGTAAGCCGAGGCATGGAAAGCGTCCAGGTAGGAGGTGGCGCCGCGGCCCACAGGCCTCGGCGCCACACAACGGTTCAGAAACGGCGTGCCGGCATCAGGCCGCCAGGGCCAGGTCGCTTTCGCTGAACGCCGCCACACCCACGGTGGCCAGCTCAGCCGCGCCCACCTGGGCCAGTTCGGCCACGGTGATGGTCTCGAAGGTTTCGCTGGCGCCATAGGTGCTGTTGTAGCTGGCGATCGCGCTGGCGAAGGAATCTTCCAGCCCGGCCAGCAGGTCGGAGAGTTGGCTGAGCACGTCGCCGTTGTCGGCATCGAGGGTGAGCAGGTCGGCCAGCGCCGCGTTGGTGGTGCTGCTGTCCCAGCCCAGGTCGGTGATGCTGAAGGTCACGTCGGTCAGGGTGTAGTTGCCGCTGCTGGTATTGAGGTTGGTACCGTTGAGGTCTTCGCCGAACGCCAGGCTATCGAGGTTGCCGGTAACCACGTGGCTGAGGATGTTGTAGCTCAGGCCGGTGTCGCTTTCGGCGATGAAGCCGTAGCTGGTGGCCGAGGAGCTGGCGTACTGGGTGCCCGCCAGGTAGCCGGTGTTGAAGCCACCGGTATTGCCAGCGCCATGGGCGGCGGTGCCGAAGTTATACGCCCAGGCCTCGACCAGGTCAGTCAGGGTGTAAGCGCTGTAGGCAGTGGTAGTGCTCAAGGTTGCCATTGTCTCTCTTCCTTTTGAGGTGGCACGCAAACCGGCGTGCCGCGGTTTCCCTTGGGGGAAGCTGCTAGAACCGATACTCCATGCTGCCCACCAGCGTGCGCCCGCGGGCCAGGGTGAGGTTGGTCAGGCTGCCGGAATCGCCCATCGCCACCAGGTAGGCCTGGTCGGTGAAGTTTTCCAAAAGCAGGCCGAGGTTCAGGTTGGGAGTCACCCACCAGCTGGCGTAGGCATCGAAAACCCGGTAGCGGGGCCAGATGCGCTGGCTCAGGGTGCTGTTGTTCTGTTCGCTCTGGTCGGCCGTATCGCCCTCGCTGTAGCGAACGCGCAGGCCCAGGTCGAGGCTTTGGTCGAACCAGCGGCTACCGACGGTCAGGGCGCCACGGTCGGCCGGCATGTAGGCGGCGTTGCCGAAAATCGAGCCACACAGCACCTGGCTATTGGCCTCGTTATTGGCGGTGTAGGCGCGCACAGTGCTGTACACCGGCACCACCAGCCCCGAGGCCAGCGTTCGCGTGCCGGTTTGCACGCGGATGCTGGGCTGCGAACTGTCGCTTTGAACGATCCCGCCGAGGTAGGCCGAGTTGGCACAGAAGGTGTTAGAGCCAACCATATGGGTGTAGGTCAGGTCGCCGTAGTAACGGCCGGTGTCGTAGCTCAGCTTGTAGTCGATACCACGAAAGCGGGTGGTTTCAAGGTTGTTCACATAAGCCATCTTCGAGCCGAAGGCGGGCACCGTGGCGCCCGGAGTGTCGATGGCCAGGTCGAGGAAGGCAAAGTCATCTATGCGGGTGTTGAAGTACGCCACCTTGGCCCGCAGCCGGTCACCGTTAACGAACAGCGAGTCCTTGACGATGTTGAAGCCCACTTCGTAGTCCCGCGAGCGCTCGGGCTTGAGGAACGGGTTGGGGTACACCCGCTCGGTGCCACCACCGTGGGGGCGGCCGCTGGTGAACACCTCGGTCACCGTGGGCGGGCGCCAGCCACGCCCGTAGCTGGCGTACAGTTGCAGCCATTCCAGGCCCGGCTTGACGCCAAGGCTGGCCGACGGTGAAAACCGCCCCTGGCTTTCATCCACATCGTAGGTGTAGGTGCGGGTCGCCAGGCCGTACTCACCCTCGGCGCCAGCACCGGTGCGGGTCAGCCCGGCAGTGCCGCTCATGCGGTAATGGTCATAGCGCAGGCCGGCGCTCATGGTCAGCCAACCGCCGTAATCCCAGGTGAGGTTGTTGAACAGGCTGGCCATGGTGCGTTCGCCGTCGGGGTTCACCCCAGTGGCGTAGGGCTTGGTGGTATCGCCATCGAGGTCGCCGTAGTTGTTGGGGCGAAATGCGTCGCGGTACAGCTCGCCGCCATAGTTGTAGGCCAGCGTGCCGGCCTTGCCGAGGGCAAAGCGCGAGGTGTTTTCCAACTGCACGCCGTAGGTGTCGGTGCGGTAGTGGGCGGTGGCGGCATCGACGGTGAGCGTGGCGGCGTTGCGCTGGAAGTTGCGCGTACTGACGTAATAGAGCTTGGCCTTTACCTCGACCAGCGGGTTATCAGGGCTGTAGCTGTAGTCCAGGCCGGTGCTTTTGCTTTCGAGTTGGTTGCTGCCGTTGAGCTTGTAGACGGTGGCAGCGGTGCTGTTGGAGTTGACCGGGTCCCAACTGGCGTCGGCATAGCCCACCCGGGTGTTGGCATGGGTCAGTTGCAGGCGTTGGTCGTTCGGCAGGTTCAGGCCAAACTTGGCCAGGTACGAGCGCTGCACGGAGCCTGCGTACTGCACTTCGTCCCGGCGCCAGCGCTCACCGGCGGCGGCGTATTGGCCATCGTACTGGCCGCCGATGAAATCACTGAGGTTGCCAGTGCCTTTGCTGCCGGCATCGTAGTTGCCGACGTGGCGTTCGCTGTAGCCAAACACCCCATCCCACACCTCGTTGCGCACCGCGAACACGCTGCTGCCGGTGAAATGCATGCCATTGGCCGCGGCGCCGATACCATGGCTGGCGCGCAAGCGGCCGCCCACTTCCTGGCCAGGCTCGAGGATGTCGCCCACCTCAAGGGTATGAAACGTCGCAATGCCGCCCGACACCCCCGCCCCGCCCTGGGCCGCGGAACTGCCTTTGTAGATGTCCAGCCCGCCGAGCAGCTCGGGGTCTACGTAGATGGTGCCGTTGCGCGCCTGATGGCCCATCTGCGCGTAGTTCTGGCGCATGCCGTCGATGTTCATGTTCACCCGGCCGTAGTCCTGCACGCCGCGGATGTTCACCGACAGCCCCGGGTCACGCAGCGACACGGCGCTGTACACGCCTTCGGTTTCCTCGAGCAGGTCGGCGGCGTTGCGCACGATGTGCCGGTCCATCTGCTCGCGGCCGATGTGCGCCACTGAGCGCGGGGTTTCGAATACCCGATCCTGGGCGGTTTCAGTGCGGCCGGTGATGTCGACCGGGCCGAGCAGCAGGGCGTCGCCCTGGGCTTGCAGGCGCTCGAGGCTGACGCTGTGCTCGTTCTGGAAGCTGTAGCTCACTGGGTTGCTGCCCAGCAGCAAGGCCAGGGCCTCGCGCGGGGTATGCTCGCCGGTCACGGCCATGCTGCGCAGGCCGGCCAGGCGGGTGCTTTCGAAGAACACCTGCACCCCAGCCTGTTCGGCATAGGCCAGCACGGCCTCGCCGAGGGGCTGGGCGGGAATGTTGAACGGCACGCGCACGGTGTGCGCGGTGGCCGCGGCAGCCGTAGCCGGCGCGGCATGGGCGGGGTACCAGGCAAGGGCCAGCAGGCCCAGAGTCACGGCGGCTGCCAAGGGGGTACGGCGTGGCAGGCGGGGGGTTGTATCCATTGGTGCGTCCTGATGCTTCTCGTTGTATGGCAGCGAATGCAAATCACTATCATTTTGTTCGGCTCGGAAACAAAGACGCGCCACCGGCAAAAACCCAGTAAGGTTTTTCCCGGTTTTTTTTCAGGAAGGTTTTCAGCGGGCGGCCGCGCGCCAGAGCTGGCGCGGGCTGGAAGGGTCAGTAGAGTACGGTCAGGCCGGGCAGGTTGAACTGGCGGGCGCCAAGCTCGCGGCTGAAGGTGTCGGCCAGGCCGCCGAGGCTGTCGAGGCGAAACAGCCCGCTGACCTCACGGGCGGCCAGGGCGCGGTTGGCGATCACGATATGCCCCGGCGCGTAGCGTTGCAGGCGCGCGACCACCGCCTGCAACGGCTCGCGCTCGAAGATCACCTGGCCCTGGCGCCAAGCCGTGGCGCGGGTTACATCGAGGCTGAGCGGCTGCACCCCGCCCGCGGCGCTGTAGCTCACGCTTTGCCCCTGCTGCACCACCCGCTGCGCCTCGCCCTGGCGCGGCGGGCTGGCCAGCGCCACCGCCACGCTGTGCTCGAGCACGCCAACCCAGGCCCCGCCGCCGCCCTCGCCCACCACGAACTGGGTACCCAGCGCACGGGTGGTGGCGCCGGCGTACTCGACCACGAACGGCCGCTGCTCGGCACCCACCCTGGGCGCCACCGTGAACACCGCTTGCCCGCGCAACAGGCGGATGCGCCGCTCGCTGGCGGTGTACGCCAGGTCAAATGCGCTTTGCGCGTCGAGCGTCACCTGGCTGCCGTCGGGCAGGTCGAGGCTGCGCACCTGCCCGGTGCCGCTGGCGTAATCGGCGAACAACGGCGCCCAGGCTTGCCGCGCGCCCGGCAGCGCCACGCCAAGCGCCAGCAGCAACACTGCCGCCACCGCCGCGCCACGCCAGCGCCGCCGCCGCACCGGCCGGGCCGCGGGCAGGTGGGCAGGTGCTGGCGCAGCCGTAGGCGCTGCCAGGTCGCCGAGCGCCGCCCAGGTGCTGAGGGCGAACTCCAGCGCGGCCACATGGCGTGGGTCGGCGGCCTTCCAGGCGTTCAGCTCGCCACGGGCATCGGGCGGCAAAACCCCTTCGTTCAAGCGTACCGCCCAAAGCGCGGCGGCATCGCGGATTTGCTCCTGGTCAGGTGCTTGGCTGGTCACGGGCTAGGCTCTGTTTTTTCTGGTTATCGATGAGACGTTCGGCAACGGTATTTCCGGTAACGGGCCACTCATGTGGGCACCTGCAGCAGGCGCATCACCTCGGCCAACGCCTTGGCCAGGTGCTTTTGCACCGAGCTTTCGGAAATCCCCAAGCGCGCCGCCACTTCGGCGTAGGTCAGCCCTTCCAGGCGGTTGAGGCGGAAAATCTCGCCCGTACGCTCGGGCAACCGCGCCACCGCCTGCTGCAGCCGCTGGCGGTGCTGCGCCTCGATGCTGCGCTCGTCGAGGGTGGGCACATCTTCGAGAATGCCAGCCAGCTCATCGTGCCCCACGCTGTCGGTTTTGCGCCGCTGCTGCTGGCGCAGGTGGTCGATGAACAGGTTCTGCGCGGTGCGGTACAACCAGGCCTGCACATTGCCGATCGCCCCAAGGTCGCGCTGCTCGGCCAGGCGTACGAAGCTCTCCTGGGTGAGGTCTGCGGCCAGGTGCAGGTCACTGCCCTTGCGCCGCAGGTAGAGCTGCAGGGGCTGGGCGTGCAGCTGGAACAAACGCTTGAGGTCGGTTTCGGACAAGGTTGCATCCTGGCAAGGCTCGCGTGGGGGGGCTATGGTAGCGGATTTTGTTGAGAATTTGTCGCATTTGAGGGTGAGAGGGCTGCTTCTTTAGGAAAGTGCACTAAAAATAGGTTGGTTTTGTAGCCGGTAATCACAACAAGGCTGATGGGGCTTTAGTGATTGTTGAAATAAAACAGCATGAAATCTAACGGTTTTTCATAGGGATAAGCACACTTTACCCTCAACAACTACTTCGAGGAATCCGTCCCAAAGGCTCTCTGGCGGGGCATACTCACCCTATCTATTCGCAGGCTCTCAGATCGCCCCATCAGCATCATATCCAAAAATTAGCAATACATTGGATAATTGACATTCTGGATATACCCAAAAATCCCAGTTCTTAACTAACCAAGCCTTGCTCAGCGCACCGGGAAAGGGTGCTGCTTCTTTAGGTAGGAGCACTAAAGTCAGCCCGGCCTTGTAGCCAGTAGTAACCATAAGGCCGGTAGGGCTTTCTTGATCATTGGAATCAAACAACATGAAATCCACTGATTTTTCATAAGGATAAGCACCCTGCACTCTTAACAGACTACCTCGAGGAATTACATCTTCGGGAAACTCTTGAAGCCTGATACGTTTCATAATTACCTTACCCTAAGGTCATGCACACCGGCTTTTCCGCAAGCGAATTAGCCAATAACCCCTGAAATCACACACAACGCAGTGATGATTTGATCTGGATGATCTTCCAGCGGGACTCCCCAACCGGTAACCTCCAGCCCTCCATAATTCTGATCGGTACAAAACCACTCTTCAGCACTATCAAAATTCAAAATTGCAAACGGCAATAAATCTGAAACCAGATTACCTAAACCAACACCTCCTGGCGAAGTGCCTTTGTAGACAAGATTTTGCGAACGGTCCCCAGGAAAACTAAAATCATACACCTTAACGGCATAAACCCTCCCCCCTCTGATCATCACTGATAGAGCAGGTGTTCCTTTTAACATCTCATTGACAACGGAGTCGTCAAACAGGAAAAAAGAGTAGCCGCCGTTTCCAAACTCGTCCAAGCCACGAGTTCTCAATCGGAGAATTGGCGAACCCTCAAATTTATAAAGTTGGCCACTTGCATCAACCAAATACTCGAGAAATACACGAGACAGCACTTCGTCGCTCGCACCAAGCGGTATACCTGCGAGAGATATGGATGGCACAACTGGAGCAAACCACGATATTGAAAAGCATTTAGATAGTGTCATTCCGGAACCCACTTGTTAGAGTGTCGAGTTGAATATCACACTTTGCCCCTAAGGATTAAAACACACGCCCCGAATAAAACCTTGATCTACTTACTACATGCAAATTCAATCCCAAACTTCACCCCTCCAACACTTAAATTAGTCTCACAACCAGTCCAGGCATCTGCTCCGGCAGTCAATTTATTAGCGGAATAAGTATTCACGCAACTAATCAACAACTCTGAGCCCGCATCAACTAGGACCTGCCCGACTTTATGACATATCTCCTAATCACTCACTAGATACCACCTGGGGAATTTTTGAAATCAACAATCACTGGACGTCAACCATCAATAGAGCACCCCCTTGAAATTGATAATGAAACTCACCTACCTGTTCATCTATCAGCTTTTGTTAAATTAGAGTAACAACCAAATATGGGGATTTTTTCATAATTCCGAGACGGCTCGAAACTGGATCTGGCCTCTTCAATCTCATGAGAATTGAATTTTTCTCGCCTGATAACAAGGCTGCCTTCCTCATTGAAAATATAGGACTCCCCACCTATGACCTCGTCTCCATCCGCTTCAAATTTACGATGAGTCGCCATAGTCAAAAATAAATTATCCGCATCTGTTACTTTAAATTGGTAGGTCAGATACTCACGACACTTTCTATCTAAAAAACCGACACCAACCATTCCTTTGTCTATGGAGAACTCAACAAAGCAAGATGGCGCAGAGTCCGACCCAATGAGAGCCGTATATGACTCGCCCGAGAGATGCCTAGAATGTGCCAGAGATTCATCCATAGGCTCTATCGCAAACTTTTTCATCCGAAACCAAGACTTACAATAATAAATAGGCAGACCCATCAACACACCTTCCCATTAGTATCTCTAACTAAAAACCCTGCCTTATTGCCAGAATCCAAGATGGCTTTTTAAATTACTCCATTCTGTGGAGGAACCTCCAGAATAATGGTCTCTTGCAATTTTTGGCCATCCAAAACCCTCTAGATGTAACTTTCGCAATGGTCGCGCCAGAAGGGTACTTCGTAATAGCCTCACCATTTAGCTCTTTGCTGTCGCCTCTGAGCCTCAGAAAACTGTGTCAATTTACGAGAGACGATTTCGCCATTTATGGGGTTATACGAATCAACACGACAATAGCCATTCCCCTTGTGGTCGCTGAATATAAACTTCTTTATTCGGGTAGTTCTTAGACTGGGCTCATCACTCAAGAGCAAAATCAAACCCCTCGGAGAATCTTAAGAAGTTCGAGTGCACAGATTCTAGCACCGCCAATATCTTATAATAATCATCACCCATATTACCTTTGGAGTTTTTATGGCCCTTCCAAATCAGTAGGCATGGGCACTCCACCCCTCCAAAAAGAGTATCTCGCAAAGCACTTAAATTTGCACCGTAGTACTTAGAAATACCCAACTGCCTAGCAAACTGCCGGTGAAAATCCTCACTTGGCCTCAACAAATCCCCATCGATAAATATCTTTGTCTTAATCATTTCCAAGCCCCTATATCTTTGAACCTAGATCGCAGCTTGAAATTGGATTCAAAGAAAAACAGATAGATGCACCATCAGGTCCGCCATAAATTTTCCCGACTTCAGAGTTTTCGAATAGAAGAGTAATCTAATGCCTTTTGCACCCTTAAATCAATCCAAACTCTCGCAACCTTACCTCACTCACAAACTCCAATCCCCCAATCTCGACCTTAGATCCATCTGAGTAATGGGAGTGGCCACAGACATTACACTGAAAAGCCAACAATCCGTTCTGGTTTCCTATAAAAATGCGCATAGCAGGAGATTCACACCTAGGGCATTGTTCATCAATCTCGATAGTAACCAACTCCTCTATCGTATCGCGTAAAAACCGCGCAATTGCCTCTACGTCGCTGGCCTTATAGCGTAAAATAATTCCTCTAAAATGAGCTATGTCGTCAAGTCTAAAAGTCGAAAACTCAACGGGCATCAATTTCTCATTCACGTTCGAAAGCTGATCGAAACTATAGGCCGAGAACGGATCGACAGCGAAATATTTGTAATTGCGCCTTATCCACATAAGAATCATCTCGAGCACATCCCTCGGCGATGACTTATCACCCAAGAGCGTCACAGTCGATTGCAACTCATGCCAGACTTTTGTAGAGAGAGATCGCATCAATTACCCGCCTTAACTGGAAAGGTTGTGATCAGGTTGCCGGCTTTGTCGGTGAATACTTTTATCACAGAGGTGGGGATGACTACAGAACGGGTACAACTTGAGTGCGGAAAGGGTGCTGCCAGAGGGCAAACAGGGTGCAAAAACACCGGTGCAAGGCCGGTGCTGGGAATATCAATTTAGTGCAGCTAACTTAACTCAATTGATTTTAACTGCCCTTCCTCATCACACAAAATAACTACTGTGCCGTAATGACAATCCAGAGTTATTACTTTATCCTTATACTCCTCATCAACAATCCGAGATGCCTTGCGAGTAGAGCTGTCAAATTTAATCTCTAGAAAGTAGCCCTCCCCATTATCTTGATTTGGCAAGGAATCTTTATTGCCTTGCGCAAATAGGATTTTTTGAATTTCCTCAATATGAATTGAAGCCACAAGCCCTCCGAAAATTCAAGGTAACGGGACAGAATCGCCCTTGCCTAACATTTGGGGCTTCTACTGATGAGCAACTACTCCTCGATCAACCCCAGCGTTTCTCCCAAGCTTTCCACAAACGCTGCCTGCTCATCTGAGTACTCTATTGCAATGCTTTTAAACTGCAAGCACAAAGATGATTTAGATTCAAAGTCCATCATTTGCAATGTCGAAGCTAATTGTTCAAGCCCCTGCATTGCAGCATCTGGATTCAAGGCATCTCCCCCCGAAAACTCAAGGAGCATAGCAAACTCAACAATGGCTTGCGCAACGTGCTTATTAATTTCCTGGCTCACGAATCACCTTCACTGAAATATTTTTAATGCCTACCCAAGAGCCAGCAGAAATTTGTTACGCAGATGCTCGATGCTCTGATCGCTCAAGCCACGACTAAAGCGAACAGCGAAGGAAGGGAGGTTTTGCAGTAAGCAGATAAAACACCACCGGCACGAGGTCGGTGCAGGATGAGAACATCTATCAAATATGAGCAGAAATTCGTTTATAGAAAAACTCATAAAAACCTGAAGCGCAATTAACAATCTCACCAGACGGAAGCCGAAGACTCAGATTAAGTCTGAGACTTTTACACCTCAGCCTCTACATCTAAACCTACTGCTTAATTTTCAAGAATAAATAAAGTCTATACTTATCTTAACTTTAACCAAGTCCAAGATCACCTCACAGCCACTCCACGCTGGCAGCCCACCTGTAAGTTTATTCTCAACATACCAACTGCACAGCTCTGTTAAAAGTTTTAAAATATCTGTATTGGCTCGCCCGCCTGCCGTGAACCAGGCAACGACACCTTGTTCATCAATGTAGTCATACTCATACTCACAGCTATCTAGCTCTTGAGATAGCTGTACACGCATTATAATTTTACAGGCTCCGGCGGGAGCAACTTCAATTAAAACTCCCCCAATGTCATTGTAGATATCATCATCACTACGCATCAATCCCCCCCGGTGAGCTTTTAAATACAATCTCTTTTGGACGAGCACCGCCTATTGGATACTCCACATTAAAGCTATCTGGCCGAACACTGTTGCCAGAATACACAGGCTCAATCTTCACGCTAACCTGCTTGCCCTCCTTAAGTGCAGATGCGCATGTATTCTCCATAGATTTCCAAGTACCTTTATTCAAGTTCCCATTCATGGGAAGGAGGTTCAAGCCCTCCCCAGGCCCGTTGAATATACTAGCAATCAAGTGCCCACCTTCGTCCCCACTGATGCCGCACTTGCCTGCCACACATTAGCAGGGCTTCAAGTTCTTTCAGGCGGAGAATGGAGTCTGGTTAACAAGCCATGCACCAGCCGTTTTGATTAAAAAAGATTAAGAAACTAGCTGCTCCCCCGATAAAATCACGTCTTCGGCCAAGACATGGAACGCAACATTTTCAGATAAAAACTGAATGCTAAAATGCCTTATCCCTGATAACTCACCACTCGACACCGAATGCGCGGACTCCAGGCTAACCCGAACAAACTCTGAATCTACAAACTCGGTCAACTCACCCAGCCTAAATTTACTTGAGTCACCCTCAAATTCAAAAAAGGCGCTACCTGGGAAACTAACTCGCACAAAATCACGCACAAATTTGAAAACAATTTCCCTTCTTAAGCTAAGTACAACGTCAACTCCATCAGTATCTGAGTCATCTCTCTCGTATTCGACATCAAGTACTACGTCAGCCCCTACTGAGCGGAATGACACTTTTGACTCGCCATACCCTGGTAACCACTCATACGGATTCAAGATTAATTTTGGCTGACCAATCTTCATGGACGCACCGACTTAAGTTGCTCCGCCCCTGTAGGTGGGATCTTATTATTTAGCTGATCAGCCGCTAATTCATTGAAAGTCTTGCCCGGATAAGCCTCAACACCCGACGCGAATTTCGTTGTCCGAGCGCCTAGGCCCAGGCGCGGCGCGACTTCCCAGCGCGTTACGCCCAGGTGATGCTCCGGCGCCGCGTAAAACGGCCCCGACGCGACTTTCGGCGTTGCAAGCTGCACGCCCAGAACCGCCCCGGCCAGCAACAGCAGGCATAACCAGAGCAGCGGATTTCCAGAGTGGATTCTGTTCATGGGCACCAGCTTAGCGGCGTGGCCAGCGTTGCGCAGCTAAAAACTCAAGCCCCTGTCCGGCGCAGCCGCCGGGCAGGGCGGGTGCCAACAAGCGCAGCGCGTTAGCCTTGGCGCAGGTTGGTGAAGGGGCGGTGGCCCGCACCTCGCCCTCAGCGCGGCGCGTAGCCCGTCTCGGCCGGCGCCTTTTGCAACTGTTTATCATCATTCGGAATCAGCGGAGCGCTAGGTCCTACAGTTTCCCCGCGAAGCAATGCCTGGTTGCTCGCTAGGCTCTGTACGAAACTAATTTTCGCAAACACCGAAGCGAGCAGGCGAGCGTGACCATGGCTGAAAAGCTTCTGGCCAGCTTGTCGTAACGGCTTCCGATGCGGCGATTTTCCTTAAGCCAGCCGAACATCCTTTCGATGATGTTGCGCTGCACATATTTGGGCTTGTCGAACAGTCGAGGCAGCCCTGGCCGGGGCTTCCGCTTCATTGATCTAAGCGGGATCACAGGCTGCATGGGGTACCGGTTGCAGTATTGACGCAGGGCCTCTGCGTCGTAGCCTTTATCGGCCAGCAACCATTTGCAGCGCTCAGGACTCGTCTGCAATTTCATAGCGCTTGGCCACCAAAAAATCTCCACCTTCGAGGGGTGAATACTTTACTGAATTCAGCGGCTTGCGCTCGTCTGAATGGTTTCATCCAATTTCGTACAGAGCCTAGAAGGCAGAAGTCGGATAACCAATTGATACATAGAAAAAATACTCACCTCGCAAGAGGTGCGTGATGTGTATTGAAATTTTGCTCCTGTTAAGGAGCGAAAAATCGTGCTGAAAAAAGGGCGTATTGAGCAGGTAGACCGTAGGTCGTAAGGATGGGTGCGGAAGGTGTGCAACCTGAGTGCAGAAAGGATGCAACGTGGGAGCAAAAGGTAAGCAAATAGATAGCAAAAGAGCTGCAAATCGGATGAAAAAACACCGGCGTTAAGCCGGTGCTAAAAAAATAGAATTTCTACAGATCAGCGACGCCAGAAAGGTAACTCGTCAGAAGCAAGAGAGTTATACAAATCTTCGGAACGATTCACATCAAAAACATAATCAGGCGCGTCGGTAAAGCCGATTCTTAAAGGGACGTAATCATTAAATTCTTTATAAAAAACATCTGAACATTCGACAGCATCAAAAATAATTTTGAAGAAACGAGCAAAGATGTCAGCCAGAGTATTACCACTCAAAATCAAACGAGTATTTTTCTCGTCCACCCCGAAAGCACTTATATCAAAGCTATCCGCAGGAATGCTATTAAACTCAGCCCTTACACTCTCTAAATCCATCTTTAAATCAGCCAGTTCGTTTTTGCTTAAAGAGCGACAATAAAGCTTCTCTGTAACCAAGGGATACTTGCTTCCTCTTTTGCCGCCCTCTAGAAAAAACACAACTGACTTAAAAAAACAGTCAACATCAGAGGCTGGACCTAAGACAGATATTGTCATTGCGGCAAGAACACCTACATTTTTCATTCTGCTTTAAACCTGATGGATGAGGAAGATATTGCCCCATTTGACCTATCAACTATTCCACGAACTATTTGCGCGCGCTGCACAGGCGTAACAGCTTGCCCTCGAATATCAATAACCACTTGCTGCTGCATTCCCTGAGGCAAGTTTTCAGCTCGCTGAAGGACTTGCTTGGAAACATTACTAATCAATCCGCTTTGATTATTTGCGATGTTGTAGTTTTTCACTTCAACACTGCATACGTTACCTATACACCAGTCTGGACGAACACTACCCGAAGTACCGTAAGGAACTTCTTGTCCATTTTTATAACTGACTTGTGGGCGAGCTCCAGTACCAAGATCAGCGCCGACATCAATTTCAGACTTTTGGGGTGTGGGACGAACAGGTGTCCCAGTAGAGGCAAGATCATCTACCTTTCCAGCAGCGCCACCAGTTGCTTTTGCACCACCCCCAACAGCAACAACCCGCCCCGCCGCCTTACCCGCAACTCCCGTCGCAACCTGGGTGATACTATCAATCAAATACCGCGCCCCGACAACATCAATGCTGCCGTTGATCACCTCCGCCGTCGGATCGTCAGCATAAGCCTTGCGACCTTCACTGTCGCTGGTCCGGACATCGTCAACCGGCACCCCAGTCAACTTGCTCGCCAGCAGGATTGAAAGCTCGTGCTTTACGTCATCGATTTTCTCGCCCACTGTCTGGGCAATCGCTTGCTGCACCAACGTATTAACGAGGAATTTCGCTGGCCCCATCGCCGCCTGTGCAAGCAGGAGGGCTTTGGCAACGTCCTCACCCGGTAGGCTGTCCGCCAGCGTAACCACAGCTCCTAGAAACGCCTGGCCCTGCCCCAAGGTGATACTGGTGGCTGGCAGCTCTAGCCCATCAGCAGTTGAAATGGGCATAACCCCAATCGTCGCTTTGCTCGGGCAGGTGCCCTGGCAACTCGCAAGCTGTTGGCCCAGGGTGGCCAGATCTACCAGAGCGTCGAGCCCTCGCTGAGGGAGGCCGTTCATAACCTCGGTGGCTGCACCCGCGGCGACCAGCCCTTTAGCCACGCTCAACGCTTGGTCATCGCCCAGCTTTGCCCGCAATCCCGGCGGCAGCTGATCCACCGTCAACGCCATCGACCTGTACTGGTTGACGATGGTCGTTACGCCATCGGATATCTGCTTCTGCTGTGCATCTCCATAGTTCGTTAGGCCATCGCGCCACCGGCGGCCCGTCTCTTCGTAGTGAGTAATCGCATCGATGGCTGAACTGGTGACATACACATCCGTCCGATGCACCTCATCCCGCGTCACCTCATAAGCCTTGCTCGGGTCACGGTTCAGCCCGGCGGTAGAATCCTCACCCGGCGCATCCCCCCGCACCACAATCTCACCCGCACCCACCGTGGCACGCACCGCTTGTTGCCGGTCGGTGGTGGCGTTGTAGCCTTGCACGCTCCAGTTGTTCTGCCCTGGCTCGCCCTTGCCGGTCTGGCTGTTGTCCTGGGTGCCGCCGGTGCCATAGCTGCCGCCTACGTTCAGGTAGTAGCTGTGCTCTTTGTCCAGCCCGGCGATGTCGGCGTAGCCCAGGGTTTGGGTATCGAGCTTGAGCTTGCCGGTGTCTGAATTGAGCAGTGCGCCGTTGAGCTGGGTGTGCTCACCCGTGACGATCGCCAGCTGCCCAGCGGCGGTGATCGCGGTCTGCTCGGTGACCCAATGGGTTTCGCCGGTGGTACGCCCATAGCCCAGCGAGCCGCTGGCACTCGCCCAGCCCAGCCCGACCGTGACGGTGGCACTCACATCCTGCTGCTTGCCGCTGGCCTTGCAAGCAACGACCAAAGCGAGCAGCGAAGGAAAGGAAATTTTACAGTAAGCAGATAAAACAACACCGGCACGAGGCCGGTGTAGGATGAGGACATCTATCAAATATGGGCAGAAATTCGTTTATATAAAAACTCATAAAAATCTGAAGCGTAATAAACACTCTTGCCAGACGGAAGCCGAAGACTCACTGGGGGCATTCACCATCTTTAAACTTTGAATAGTCAAAGAAAAAGACTCCCCCTATATCAGTTTCGCTAATCACAAGCTTTTTGCCATCTACCAGATTATTTTTCATACCCACAATATGTTGACAGACAATATCCCCCCATTGACACCCTCAAAGTCCACACCATAGATACTGTAATTTTCTTCAGTACCAATCTCTCCACCCACATACGTCTTTAAAAACCACTTGTACGACCTTAGCAGTTTAAGCTCTAGCCTCTGCTCCGCCTTCTGAATCCAGTCGTCACCCACACGATCGGCCTCACTACCAAAGCACACGATATCAGGGTGCAGTGATACTAAATCCTCAATTTGATGCGTCGTAACTTGGCTCATTCTCAATTCCTAAAATCTGCAGATCGTTGCTGCCAGTATTGTACCTTCCACTTATCAAAAGCAGCCCTCTCAATTCCAGAAGGAATTGTATTAGGGTTAATGTTAATAGTTGCGCTATTGGTTTAGTGAAAGCTCTGCGTCATTTCTGCAATAGGTCCAGACTGTGTTTGCGTCATATGGTGAAGGTTCACTGATTTTCCATCTACACCAATGGGCGCTCGGCCAGAGGCCATACACTCAGCCTTAGCACCCGTTATGACCTTGCCACCTTCACGCCAACTAGCCTGCAAGTTAGTATCAAATAAAGCATTCCGCTGAAAAACCTTATTCCTATCAAACTGAATAGGATCTTTTGACCAGAAATTACGCTGTTGGGTGAAAACAGAACCCGCCTATGTAGCATTCCCTATTCCTTATGCACCTTTATCTCACAGAGGTAAGGCTCACTCCCTCACTGATCACGATTTCCTCTGGGATCTCATCATAGATAAAAAGCTCATCACCTAAGTTCAAAATGAACAGGCAAAAATCGTTATCAAACGAGAGAGCAACGCCTATCACTAGGTTTTCTGTTAAGGACTGCACAAGTGATGCTGACACCAAATACTTTCCCACAACATCGGAGAAATAAAGTTCATCAGAAATACAAAAAATTTCTTGCCTGCCGTACTCACCTAGATCGCAGCTTGAAATTGGATTCAAAGAAAAAAAGATGGATGAACCATCAGGTCCGCCATAAACCTTCCCAGCTTCAGAGTTTTCGAATAGAAGAGCAATCTCTTGAAAAGCAGAATCCCTCTCGAAAGAGAAAACATGAGACAGAGCATTTACTGATAGCAACTTCTTACCGAGCACTGCTAACAGCCAATCAACCATAAGTCTAGTGGAGCTCATTACCTGACACCTCCCTTTAATGCGCTCTGTACAGATGGATTCTGAATTGCCCCATCTTTCAAGATGGTAACGAACGTTCCATCAGGCTTAGTGACGACCACATCATTACCCTTAATCCTGAAAAACACATCACCCCGTGCGCCATTTTCCCCTTGCCCAGCAAAAGTCCCAGGAACTACCTTTTCAGGGTTACTCGCAACGTCATGAATTTTGTCGAGTACCATTTTACGATCTGCTGGACTAGCCGCATTGCCGCCGAAATCTTCAACGTGCTTACCGAGCTTTTTACCTAGCTGCTTCGAATCTACCTTAAATGCTGCACCAGCCCCTACGCCACTTGCTGGAATGGACGTAGCGCCAGGTTTTGGAAGAAGACCGGAAACTTCCCCTTTTGCACCACTCCCAACGGTAACAGTCCGCGCGACTACCTTACCACCTACCGGTACGCCCACACCAAGCGCAATATCAAGGAGCGTAGACGCCCCCTTCAGATAGGTATCGCCTTCCTGATCAAGCATGCCCGCATCATGCAAACGCTTGAGATACGCATCACTGGCCGCAATGTCGCTGCTCGAATTACCGCTAAGCGCCGCAGCCGTTGTCAGCGCAACCTGGTCCTTCACCGCCTGGATCTGATCCCCTAGCAAGGCGCCCACCAGCGCATTCCCCGCTAGCCCAACCGCAGCCTTGGCTGGCCCCATCGTCGCTTGAATGCTCAACGCAACCAATTGCGCCTTCTCAGGGTCCAGCGCGCTGAGGTAACTACCCACTACCTCCATTTTCGCCAGCAGTAATTGACCAGGGGTCTTCACCACGAGACCGCTAGTCTCCGCAACCTGCCTATTACCTTGCTCGTCAGCCCAGGCGTACCCATCCTTGTAAGGAACTTGACCGCCTTGCGAGCAACCTGTCTGGCCAACACAGGTGCCGGTGCCACTGTCGTACTGCGACAAAATCTGGGCCGCCGCTTTTACAAACTCGAGGTCGCCAGGGGTCAGCTGTGCCAGCTCCGCAGGCGACTTGCCATTGCGGACCAGATTCTTGGCAATCAGCAGGGCAGTTTCATCACTCCCTAATGCCGACTTTGCGGAAGCAGGTACTTCGTCGATCGATAACTGCTGCGCTTGTATTTCATGCCAAGCCCTCTCAGCCGCCTTGCCTGCTCCACGTACCAAGGCAGCGCCCTGATCCAACGCAGCCTGGGTGTTGTCACCATACTGGGCTAGTTGGTTTTTCCAATTATCGACGGTGGCAAACGGGTGCAGCGCGGCATTTATCGAGTTCGACGAGGCATACACATCCGTCCGATGCACCTCATCCCGCGTCACCTCATAAGCCTTGCTCGGGTCACGGTTCAGCCCGGCGGTAGAATCCTCACCCGGCGCATCCCCCCGCACCACAATCTCACCCGCACCCACCGTGGCACGCACCGCTTGTTGCCGGTCGGTGGTGGCGTTGTAGCCTTGCACGCTCCAGTTGTTCTGCCCTGGCTCACCCTTGCCAGTCTGGCTGTTGTCCTGGGTGCCGCCTGTGCCATAGCTGCCGCCTACGTTCAGGTAGTAGCTGTGTTCTTTGTCCAGCCCGGCGATGTCGGCGTAGCCCAGGGTTTGGGTATCGAGCTTGAGCTTGCCGGTGTCTGAATTGAGCAGCGCGCCGTTGAGCTGGGTGTGCTCACCCGTGACGATCGCCAGCTGCTCAGCGGCGGTGATCGCGGTCTGCTCGGTGACCCAATGGGTTTCGCCGGTGGTACGCCCATAGCCCAGCGAGCCGCTGGCACTCGCCCAGCCCAGCCCGACCGTGACGGTGGCACTCACATCCTGCTGCTTGCCGCTGGCCTTGCCGGTATCGGGTACCGAGCTCACGGTGAGGTCGCGGCCTACCTCGGCGCTCACGCTGTCAGCCCGCAGCTGCGCGCCAGCTACCGTGGTGTCGCGGCCGCTGGCCAGGTGCATGGCATTGCCCGCTTGCACCTGGGCCATCTGCGCCTGGTTGGCTTCGCGGTCGAGGGTGCCCTTGCCCATGCTTACGCTGGCGTACACGCCAACGCCTTGTTGCCCGACTGTCAGCCCTACTTCGCCGCTGCCACTGTGGCGGGCGTCCTGGCTGGCGGTAGCGTTCTGCGCAGCGAGGATATTCAGGTCGTTGCCCGCTTTGAGCTGAACATCGCGCCCGGCACTGGCCTGGGTGCCGATCAGGGTCAAGTCGTTTTGCGCGGTGGCGTTGAGGTCGCGGCCAGCGCTCAGGCTGCTGGCCAGAGAGGTTTGCTGGCTGCTGTTCTGGTCAGCTACGCCGCTGCCCGCGCCGATGCCCACCTTGAAGCCGTTGGTGGTGCCGCCCTTGATGCCACCGTTGCTTTGTTGCTGTTCGCTGTGTTGGCTTACTTGGCCGTTGGCCACACCCAGGGTTATATCTCGGGCGCCAAGATTGATGTCGCGGCCGCTACTGAGCTGGCTGCCATTGATGGCCAGGGTGTCTCCAGCCACCAGGGTGGTGTCGCCGCCGGCGTTGATCGTCGAGCCACGGGCGCCGACGGTAGTGCCAGCACTGCTCTCCCGGGTTTTGCTATTGCCCAGCGTGCCGTCGAGGGTAGGGCCACGGGCAAACTGATCAAATGCATCCACCGCCGCGAGGGTGCTCGAAGCTTTGCTGACGCTGTCTTCGCCTTTGCCCGCGCCTTTGAGGGCATCGGCGGTATTGCCCAGGTTGTGATTGACCGTCACGCTGGCGCCTGAGCGTGACAGGCTCGCCTCGCTACTAGCGGTGTCACGCTCGCGAGCGGCTTCCAGGGTGATGTTGCGCCCGGCGGAATACGCCACATCGCGCACCGCGCTGACATCCGAACCGCTTTGAACAATATCGCGCCCGGCCGCCAGGGTCACATCCCAGCCGTCCAGCGTGGAAGGGCTAGCGCCGTCGTGGCCTTGGGTGGTTTTGCCTTTGGCAGCCTCCTGCCCGGCAAATGCGCTGAACCCATTGCGGTCAGCGCTCAGGCTCAGCCCGGCGGCCGTTTTGCTGCTCCAGCTCGCTTGTTGGGCGGCTTCGCTACCAGCGGCCAGGGTTATGTCGCGGCCGGCATTCAGGGCCAGGGTGCCGTCAGCGCTCACGGCGCTGCCGGTCAGGCTGATGTCGCGCGCCGCGTTGAGCGAAGCGTCGTTACCCGCGCTAACCGAACTGCCAATGTTGGTCGCCTGGCTGCTCTCATGCCCGCTTTTCCGGCCCTGGGCGAGGCTAATACCAAAGCCGGTACCGCCTCCGCTGCCTGTTAGGCTCGAGCCGCCGACGAGCGACAGGCCCACTTTCTTCTTCCAGGACTCTGCGTACACATACGCTTCATTGCTGCCAGCGTTAAGCCGCACGTCACCGCTGGTATCCAGTACCCCCGCCTGCAGTTGCGCATCGTGCCCAGCCTCCACGGCACTGGCGCTCAACTGCACATCCCGGCCGGCAACCAATACTGCATCGTTGCCGGCGGCCAATACGCTACCCGCTTGAGTGGTCTGGGTCTGTAGCTCGGTGCGGCCGCTTTTTGAAAGGCCGAACATCCCCGATTTGGTTTTCTTGCTCGAGGCGCCGCTTTCGTTCTCCCCGGCCGCCACGGTTACGTCGCCCGTGCCGCCCAGCAGCAGGTCATTGCCGGCCGCCAGCCGGCTGCCGATCACGGTCACATCACGGCCACCATTGAGGCTTACGCCGCCATCGCTGCCCTGTTGGCTGTTGATGGTCAGGTCGTGCCCGGCGTTGATCACCGAGGCCACATTGGTGCTGTCGTAGCTTTGGGTTTCACGGGTACTGGCCAGCGCGACCGGGCCCACAGCGGTGTTCTCGGCGGGGTTGCCGGTGCCTTGGCCGCTGAGGCGGAACAAGCCGTTTTGCCCACTGGGCAGGCTGAAGCCCGGCAGCGTGGTAGGGCTGACTTGCTGTTGCGCCAGCGCCGGCGGCAGTTGTGGGTTCAGCGCCACCACGGTGGCGTAGGGGCTGCCGGGGGCGCTGGTGTCGGTGCGGCATCGGCCAGCCGCGCGTAAGCGCCTACGTCCGAGGTGCGCTGAGTACGCAGTACGCGGGGGGGTCTGTGTCTGAGGTTTTAGGGCCTATCGCCCGGCACAGCCGGCCTCCCACGGGGTCTGTGTTGTCTAGTAAATCAAGTACTTACATAAATCTGGTGGGAGGCCGTGGTCCGGCACTCCGGCTGCGCCGGGCGAGGGGCCAATCAGGTGATGCGCTCGGTAAAACCACCTAAAAAAATCCATGGCTTCTAAGCCTCGATTTAGCGCTCTGATTGCTTTAGTGAATAGCATTACGGCACAGCCTGCCCACGACGGTGAATTGAAATCACAGGAAGGGCTTGGGGAATGCTCTTGCTCTTGCTTTTGCTTTTGCTTTTGGTGCGCGATCGCCCAGGCGCCGCCGAACGCGCGATTCGGGAGGCCGAGTGGAGGTGTCGCGGAAGGGGTCGAGGCGCAGGGATGCGCCGAGAGCGGCGATTGGCCAGGGATGGCCCTTCGCCGCGGGCCCCTGGAGCGGCGCCGGAGCGAGGGAACCCCCGCCGTAGGCGGGGGCCGGACGATTGAGCGCAATGCCTTTTGGTTACTTTTGGGCGAAACCAAAAGTAACCCGCCGTAAGGGCGGAAAGGTGAAGTGGTGTCTCCAGAAAAAACGGATCAGCTCACTGGCTCAAAACCATAGAATCTCCCACGGGCGGCGTATTTCCCTTTAAATCAAGGGTTTACACAAATCTGGTAGGAGGCCGTGGTCCGCTACTCCGGCTTTGCCGGGCAAGGGGTTTGAGGGCCCACGCCCCCATAAAAAAACCCAGCCGGTTCAGGGCTGGGTTTTCTGGGAAGGCACCAAACGCCAGAGGGCTTACACCCCGAGGTAGTCCAGAATCCCTTCCGCCGCGGTGCGGCCTTCGAAGATGGCAGTGACCACCAGGTCGGAGCCGCGCACCATGTCGCCGCCGGCGAACACTTTCGGGTTGCTGGTCTGGTGCTTGTACTGCGCCTGCGCTGGGGCGACCACGCGGCCCTGGCTGTCGACGCTGATGCTGTGCTGCTCGAACCAGCCGGCCGGGCTGGGGCGGAAGCCGAAGGCGATCACCACGGCGTCGGCCGGGAGGATTTCTTCGGAGCCCGGGATCGGCTCGGGGCTGCGGCGGCCGCGGGCGTCGGGCTCGCCCAGGCGGGTTTCGACCACTTTCACGCCTTCGACTTTGTCTTCACCCACGATCGCGATCGGCTGGCGGTTGTAGAGGAACTTCACGCCTTCTTCCTTGGCGTTTTTCACCTCTTTGCGCGAGCCAGGCATGTTCGCTTCGTCACGGCGGTAGGCGCAGGTCACGGTTTTCGCGCCCTGGCGGATCGACGTGCGGTTGCAGTCCATCGCGGTGTCGCCACCGCCCAGTACCACTACGCGCTTGCCCTTCATGTCGACGAAGTCTTCCGGGGCTTTTTCAAAGCCCAGGTTGCGGTTCACGTTGGCGATGAGGAAGTCGAGCGCGTCGTGCACGCCCGGCAGGTCTTCGCCGGGGAAGCCGCCCTTCATGTAGGTGTAGGTGCCCATGCCCATGAACACGGCGTCGTATTCGGCCAGCAGTTGCTCCATGGTCACGTCGGTGCCCACGTTGGTGTTCAGGCGGAACTCGATGCCCATGCCGGTGAACACTTCGCGGCGGTTGCTCAGCACGCTTTTCTCAAGCTTGAACTCGGGGATGCCGAAGGTCAGCAGGCCGCCGATTTCAGGGTTCTTGTCGAACACCACCGGGGTCACACCGGCGCGCACCAGCACGTCGGCGCAGCCCAGCCCGGCAGGGCCGGCGCCGATGATCGCGACGCGCTTGCCGGTGGGCACCACCCGCGACATGTCGGGGCGCCAGCCCATGGCGAAGGCGGTGTCGGTGATGTACTTCTCGACCGAACCGATGGTCACCGCGCCAAAGCCGTCGTTGAGGGTGCAGGCACCTTCGCAGAGGCGGTCTTGCGGGCACACGCGGCCGCACACTTCCGGCAGGGTGTTGGTCTGGTGCGAGAGTTCGGCGGCAGCGAGGATGTTGCCTTCGCTGACCAGCTTCAGCCAGTTGGGGATGAAGTTATGGACCGGGCACTTCCATTCGCAATACGGGTTGCCGCAACCCAGGCAGCGGTGCGCCTGGTCGGCCGATTGCTGCGGCTTGAAGGGTTCGTAGATTTCCACGAATTCCTTCTTGCGCTGGCGCAGCAGTTTTTTCTTCGGGTCTTTGCGCCCTACTTCGATGAACTGAAAGTCGTTACTCAAGCGTTCGGACATGGTCGCCTCTCGGCGCAGCTATCAGCGTCAGGCTTCAAGCTGCAAGCATAAATTCGGTGTCGGGGGCAGCGTGCCCCAAGCGTGGCTTGGGGCTTGCGGCTTGCTTATTGCGGGTTGGCCCGCGTCGAAGACAACAGGTTCTTGAGGCTGGCGGCCTTCGGCTTCACCAGCCAGAAGCGGCGCAGGTAGTCGTCGAGGTTTTCCCAGACGTTACGGCCCCATTCACTGTCGGTCTCTTGCACGTATTCGGCCAACACGCTGTCCAGGTGGCTGCGGTAAGCCTCCATCGCCTCGCCGCTGATCCGCTGGATTTCCACCAGTTCGTGGTTCACGCGGTCCACGAAGGTGTTGTCCAGGTCCAGCACGTAGGCAAAGCCCCCGGTCATGCCCGAGCCAAAGTTGTAACCGGTTTTGCCCAGTACGCAGACGAAACCACCGGTCATGTACTCGCAGCAGTGGTCGCCAGTACCTTCGACCACGGTGTGCACACCCGAGTTACGCACGGCGAAACGCTCACCGGCGGTGCCGGCGGCGAACAGCTTGCCGCCGGTGGCGCCGTACAGGCAGGTGTTGCCGATGATGGCGCTGTCTTGGGTTTTGAACGGGCTGCCTTTGGGCGGCACGATCACCAGCTTGCCCGCCGCCATGCCCTTGCCCACGTAGTCGTTGGCGTCGCCTTCGAGGTACAGGTTCAGGCCGCCGGCGTTCCACACGCCGAAGCTTTGCCCGGCGGTGCCCTTGAAGCGGAAGGTGATCGGCGCGCCGGCCATGCCCATGTTGCCGTAGCGCTTGGCGATCTCGCCCGACACCCGCGCGCCGATGGAACGGTCGCAGTTGCACAGGTCGATCTCGAACTCGCCGCCGCTTTTACGCTCGATCGCGGCCAGGGCCATGTCGACCATCTTCTCGGCGGTTTCGCCCTTGTCGAACGGCGGGTTGCGGTCAACCTGGCAGAACTGCGGTTTTTCCACCGGGATCAGGTCGCTGCCCAGCAGCGGTGTGAGGTCCAGGTGTTGCTGCTTGGCGGTTTCACCCGGCAGCACGTCGAGCAGGTCGGTGCGGCCGATCAGCTCGCCGAGGCTGCGCACGCCCAGGCGCGCCAGCCACTCACGGGTTTCTTCGGCCACGTAGGTGAAGAAGTTGATCACCATGTCGACGGTGCCGATGTAGTGGTCTTTGCGCAGCTTGTCGTTCTGGGTGGCCACGCCGGTGGCGCAGTTGTTCAGGTGGCAAATGCGCAGGTATTTGCAGCCCAGGGCGATCATCGGCGCGGTGCCGAAGCCGAAGCTCTCGGCGCCGAGGATGGCCGCCTTGATCACGTCGAGGCCGGTTTTCAGGCCGCCGTCGGTCTGCACCCGCACCTTGCCGCGCAGGTCGTTGCCGCGCAGGGTCTGGTGGGTTTCAGCCAGGCCCAGTTCCCACGGCGAGCCGGCGTACTTGATCGAGGTCAGCGGCGAAGCGCCGGTGCCGCCGTCGTAGCCAGAGATGGTGATCAGGTCGGCATAGGCCTTGGCCACGCCGGCGGCGATGGTGCCCACGCCGGCCTCGGACACCAGCTTGACCGACACCAGCGCCGCCGGGTTGACCTGCTTGAGGTCGTAGATCAGCTGCGCGAGGTCTTCGATCGAGTAGATGTCGTGGTGCGGCGGTGGGGAAATCAGCGTAACGCCGGGCACCGCATAGCGCAGCTTGGCGATCAGGCCGTTGACCTTGCCGCCGGGCAGCTGGCCGCCCTCGCCAGGCTTGGCGCCCTGGGCCACTTTGATCTGCAGCACTTCGGCGTTGACCAGGTATTCCGGGGTCACGCCAAAGCGGCCGGTGGCCACCTGCTTGATCTTCGAGCTTTTGATGGTGCCGTAGCGGGCTGGGTCTTCGCCGCCCTCACCGGAGTTGGAGCGCGCGCCCAGGCGGTTCATCGCCTCGGCCAGGGCTTCGTGGGCCTCTGGCGACAACGCGCCGAGGGAAATCCCCGCCGAGTCGAAACGCTGCAGGATCGCTTCCAGTGGCTCGACGTTTTCGATCGCCAGCGGCTGCTCGGCTTCCTTGACCTTCAGCAGGTCGCGGATCATCGACACCGGGCGTTGGTCGACCAGCGCGGAGTATTCCTTGAATTTCTCGTAGCTGCCTTGCTGCACGGCGGCCTGCAGGGTGTTCACCACATCGGGGTTGTAGGCGTGGTATTCGCCACCGTGCACGAACTTCAGCAGGCCACCTTGCTGGATCGGCTTGCGCGCGCTCCAGGCTTCGGCGGCCAGGGCTTTCTGCTCGGCTTCGAGGTCGACGAAACGCGCGCCCTTGATGCGGCTGGCCACGCCCCGGAAGCACAGCTCGGTGACGTCATCGGCCAGGCCGATGGCTTCGAACAGCTGCGCGCCACGGTACGAGGCGATGGTCGAGATGCCCATCTTCGAGAGGATTTTCAGCAGGCCCTTGGTGATGCCCTTGCGGTAGTTCTTGAACACCTCGTAGAGGTCGCCCAATACCTCGCCGGTACGGATCAGGTCGCCCAGCACTTCATAGGCCAGGAACGGGTACACCGCCGAGGCGCCGAAGCCCAGCAGCACGGCGAAGTGGTGCGGGTCACGGGCGGTCGCGGTTTCGACCAGGATGTTGCTGTCGCAACGCAGGCCTTTTTCGACCAGGCGGTGGTGCACCGCGCCGGTGGCCAGCGCGGCGTGCACCGGCAGCTTGCCCTGGGCGATGTGGCGGTCGCTCAGCACCAGTTGGCTGTGGCCGGCGCGCACGGCTTCCTCGGCCTGGTCGGCGATGTTGCGCACCGCTGCTTCCAGGCCCAGGGCCTGGTCGTAGTTGAGGTCGATCACGTAACGCTGGAAGCCTTCGCGTTCCATCGTCATCAGCGTGCGCCACTTGGCCGGGGAGATCACCGGCGAGCTGAGGATCACCCGCGAGGCGTGATCGGCGGACTCTTCGAAGATGTTGCGTTCGGCGCCCAGGCAGATTTCCAGCGACATCACGATCGCTTCGCGCAGCGGGTCGATCGGCGGGTTGGTGACCTGCGCGAACTGCTGGCGGAAGTAGTCGTACGGGGTGCGCACACGCTGCGACAGCACCGCCATCGGCGTGTCGTCGCCCATCGAGCCGACCGCTTCGTAGCCTTGCTCACCCAGCGGGCGCAGCACCTGGTCGCGCTCTTCGAAGGTGACCTGGTACATCTTCATGTACTGCTTGAGCTGCTCGGGCGAATAGAAAGCCGAGCCGTGGTCGCTGTCTTCGAGGGTGGCCTGGATGCGCGTGGCGTGCTTGCGCAGCCACTGCTTGTAGGGGTGGCGAGACTTCAGGCGGTTGTCGATGTCGTCGGTTTCGAGGATCTGCCCGGTTTCGGTATCGACCGCGAGGATCTGCCCCGGGCCTACACGGCCCTTGGCGATCACGTCTTCGGGCTTGTAGTCCCACACGCCGATTTCCGAGGCGAGGGTGATGTAGCCGTTCTTGGTGGTGACCCAGCGCGCCGGGCGCAGGCCGTTGCGGTCGAGTAGGCACACCGCGTGGCGGCCTTCGGTCATCACCACGCCGGCGGGGCCGTCCCACGGCTCCATGTGCATGGAGTTGAATTCGTAGAAAGCGCGCAGGTCGGAGTCCATCGTTTCGACGTTCTGCCAGGCCGGCGGAATGATCATCCGCACGGCGCGGAACAGGTCGATGCCGCCGGTGACCATCAGCTCGAGCATGTTGTCCATGCTCGAAGAGTCGGAGCCCACGCGGTTGACCAGCGGGCCGAGCTCTTCGAGGTCGGGGATCACGTCGTTGAGGAACTTGGTGCGCCGCGCCAGTGCCCAGTTACGGTTACCGGTGATGGTGTTGATCTCGCCGTTGTGGGCGAGGAAGCGGAACGGCTGCGCCAGCGGCCATTTCGGCATGGTGTTGGTCGAGAAGCGCTGGTGGAACACGCAGATCGCGGTTTGCAGGCGCTCGTCACCCAGGTCAGGGAAGAAGGCGGCGAGGTCCGCCGGCATCATCAGCCCTTTGTAGATGATGGTCTTGTGCGAGAACGAGCAGATGTAGTGGTCGGTGTCTTCGGCGTTGGCCACCGACGAACGGCGGCGCGCGCTGAACAGCTTGATGGCGAACTGCTGGTCGGTCAGGCCTTCACCGCCGATGAACACCTGCTCGATCTTCGGCAGGCGCTCCAGGGCCAGCTGGCCGAGCACGCGGGTGTCGATCGGCACTTCGCGCCAGCCGATCAGCTCGAGGCCAGCGGCGAGGATTTCGCGGTTCATGTTCTCGCGGGCGGCGGCGGCCTTGGCGTCGTCGCGGTTGAGGAACACCATGCCCACCGCGTACTGGCGCGGCAGCTCACGGGCGAACTGCTGCTGGGCCACGGCCCGCAGGAACTGATCCGGCTTTTGAATGAGCAAGCCACAACCGTCGCCGGTCTTGCCGTCGGCGTTGATCCCACCGCGGTGGGTCATGCAGGTCAAGGCTTCAATGGCCGTGTTCAGCAGATCATGGCTGGGAACGCCCTGCATATGGGCGATCAGGCCAAAGCCGCAGTTATCCTTGAACTCGTCGGGACGGTACAGACCTGTTTTCATAGACACTTTCTCACCAGGCTGCCTGTTTTTCAGGCAAATTCTTTACTTTTCAAGCAGTTACGCCCGCACTGAACGTACGCCAGCTTTAGCGGGGCAAATGGGCGGTCATTGTACACAGCGCAGGGTAGCCTCACAAATTTTACGACGAATTGTCATAAAATCGTGTCGCCAAATTGAATGTTATTGGCGCGGCATCGTGTTAGCTATACGGCAGAGCCTACGGTGATATCGGCTTGTGGCGCAATGCCTGTAGGCGGCCACGGCTCGTTATCAGGGCAGAAAAGCCCGCCGCGCGGGGCGCGGCGGGCTTTTCAGGTGTTGCGAGGAACGCCGGTGGCCAGGGTAAGGCCACCGCGCCTTAATGGGCCGAGGCGAGCTCTTGTTGAACGCTGGCGACGGTTCTAGGCCAAGGTTTACCAGCCTGGACCTTCGCTGGCAAGTTCTTGATCGCTGCCACGGCGGCATCCCGGCTTGGGAAGTTGCCATAGGTGATCACGTACAGCGGCTTGCCCTGCAGGGTTTTCTTGAAGTAGCGGTACTGGCTGCCCTGCTCGCGCACATAGGCCTGGGCGGTGGTTTCGTTGCTGGTGCCGAGGATCTGCACCACGTACGAACCCGGCGCCTGGCCGCTGTACCAGCTGCCCCCGGCGGCTGGCTTGGCAGCGGCGGCGGTTTTCTCGGCGGGTTTTTCAACCGGTTTTTCGATCACCTTGGGCGCCGGCTTGGCGGTGGCCAGCTGGCTGGCGGGCTTGGCCGGCTTGTTGGCGGCGGGCTCACCCATCGGCTGGGTAGCCGGGGCGGCGGGCGGCAGGCTGTTGGGCGCCGAAGCCACGCTGCCGGCGGGCGGCGCGCTGGTGGTCACGGTGGGCGGTGCGACCGAGCCATTGGGCATCGGCGTGCCTTCGTCGGTGTCGCCACCGGCGGCGGAGGCCAGCGGCTCGCGCACCACCGGCTGCTGGCCGTTCATGGGCAGCGGCTTGCTGTTACCGGCAAATTCGATCGACGGGTTGCCGTCCTGGTTGGGCTGGGCACTGCCCGGCTGGCCCTGGCCCAGTGGCAATTGGGCCTGTACCGGCGCATTGCTTGGCGCCTTGCTGCGGCCAGACATCACCCCGGCGGCGGCGACAACCACCACCACGACGGCGGCGGCGCCCATTACTAGCTTCTTCGGCATCTTGAACCCCATGGTTGGACGCTTCACCGCAGAGCGGCTGGCGATCATCGCCTCGATCATCGAATCCCGGGCCGCCTGGTTGATAGGGCCAGGCCAGCCACCGGAGGTTTCGTGAATGTCGGCAATCTGGTCGTTGGTCAACAGCTGAACGCCCTGCCCCGCGCCTTCCAGGCGCATGGCCAGGTATTCACGTGTTTCTTCTACGGTGTACGGCAGCAGCTCGATGACGTGGTACAGCTCACCGGCGATGCTGCCCTGCTCCAGTTGGTCGAGCAACGCGGGCTCGCCGAACAGGAACACATGGGCGCGGCCTTCGGGGTTGCCCTGGGCCAGCGCCAGCAGCGCTTCGAGTGCCGAATCGTCGAGTTGTTCCGCGTCGTCGACGAGCAGGTACACCTCTTGGCCGGTCAGGCCCAGTTGCACCACCTGGGAAATGATCGAGCCCACCTCGGCCTGCGCCGCGCCCAGGGCCTGGGAAGCTTGCGCGAGCACGCTGGCGGCATCGCCGGCGCCGCGGGCGGGGATCACCACGCTCTGCACCGACTGCTTGTTGGTGCTGGCCACCAGCGCCTGGCGCAGCAGCGTTTTACCGCTGCCCTGGGGGCCGCTGACCACCAGCATCATCTGGCTGTAGCGCGCCAGGTGGTGCAACTGCCCCAGCACCGGCTTGCGCTGGGCGGGGAAGAACTTGAAGCCAGGCACCCGCGCCGCGAACGGGTCATGGTCGAGCTGGTAATGACCTAAAAAAGCCTCGTCGGCATGCAGACTGGACATGGAACCCTCATTCACCTTGCAACTGGGCAACGATGCCCGCGTAATCCGCGGCCAGCGTAGCCTTGAGTATTTCGTGTGGATAGTCGTCGGTCACCACGGCCTCGCCGAGGCGGCGCAGCAGCACCAGGCGCATGCGCCCATCGAGGACTTTTTTATCCACGGCCATGTGCCGCAGGAAGTCTTCCGGGGCCATTTGCGCTGGCGGCACCACCGGCAAACCGGCGCGCAGCAGCAGGCGCAGGCTGCGGTCGCGCTCGGCCTGGGTGATCCAGCCCAAGCGCATGGACATTTCCAGCGCCATCGCGGTGCCAGCGCCCACGGCCTCACCGTGCAGCCACACGCCGTAGCCCATGTGGGTTTCGATGGCGTGGCCGAAGGTGTGGCCAAGGTTGAGCGTGGCGCGCACGCCGTTCTCGCGCTCGTCGGCATTGACCACATCAGCCTTGGCCTGGCACGAGCGGCGGATCGCTTCGGTCAACGCGCGCGCATCCAGCGCCATCAGCGCGGCGGTGTTTTCTTCCAACCAGGTAAGGAACGGCTCGTCGCAGATCAACCCGTACTTGATCACCTCGGCCATGCCCGCCGACAGCTCGCGGGTAGGCAGCGTGCGCAGCGAGGCGGTGTCGATCACCACGGCCTTGGGCTGGTAGAACGCGCCGATCATGTTCTTGCCCAGCGGGTGGTTGATGCCGGTTTTGCCACCCACGGAAGAGTCGACCTGGGACAGCAGCGTGGTCGGCACCTGAATGAAGTCCACCCCGCGCTGGTAGCAGGCGGCGGCGAAGCCGGCCATGTCGCCGACCACCCCGCCGCCGAGGGCGATCACGGTGGTGCGGCGGTCATGGCGGGCGCTGAGCAGGCCGTCGAAGATGGTTTGCAGGGTTTCCCAGTGCTTGTGCGCTTCGCCGTCGGGCAGCACCACGCTGATCACCGAGCGCCCGGCCAGGGCCTGTTCGAGCTGCGCCAGGTACAGCGGGGCGACGGTTTCGTTGGTGACGATCGCGACCTGCTTGCCGGCCAGGTAGGGCAGGAAGCATTCGGGGTTGGCCAGCAGGCCCTCGCCGATGTGGATCGGGTAGCTACGCTCGGCCAGTTCAACCTTCAGTGTTTGCATGTTTTCCGCCAATCGTGGGCTTCGCTGCCCCTTGCTTGTTGTAATGCCTGCGCGGGCTCAACGGGGTGGCAGTTCCCGCAGCCGTTCGAGGATATCGAGCACGACCATGCGTGGCGGCCGCTCGTCGGTTTCTACCACGATGTCGGCGATTTCCCGGTACAGCGGGTCACGCAGCGTGAGCAGCGCCCGTAGGGTACCTGCTGGATCGGCGGTGCGCAGTAGTGGCCGGTTGCGATCACGGGCGGTGCGCCCGACCTGCTGCTCCACCGAGGCGTGGAGATAGACCACTCGCCCACCGGCGTGCAGGGCCTTGCGGTTTTCGTCGCGCATCACCGCGCCACCGCCCGTGGCCAATACCAGCCCATCATACGCGCAAAGCTCGGCGAGCATCGCGGCTTCGCGCTCGCGAAAGCCGGCCTCTCCTTCCTTGTCGAAGATCCAGGGGATATTGGCGCCGGTACGTGTTTCGATTTCCTTGTCGGAATCCTTGAACGGCAAGCGCAGCTCTTTGGCAAGCAAACGGCCGATGGTGCTTTTCCCAGCCCCCATCGGCCCAACGAGTATCAGGTTTCGCACAGCATCAACGGCCCACGGCAATCGCCTGGTTATTCATGATACGGGGGGTCAGGAACACCAGCAGCTCAGTTTTGTCGTCGGAGACGGTATCCCGACGGAAAAGGCGACCAATGTACGGTACGTCGCCCAGAAATGGCACTTTTTCAGTCGTCTTGCTCTGAGAGTTGATGAATACCCCACCGATCACGATGGTTTCGCCGTCGTTGATCAGCACCTTGGAGTTGATCTCGTTCTTGGTGATCGGCGGCACGCCCAGTACCTCGTTGAGGTAGTCGGGTTCGTCCTTGGTCACCTTCACTTCCATGATGATGCGGTTATCTGGCGTGATCTGCGGGGTCACCTCCAGCGACAACGCCGCCTCCTTGAAGGATACGGTGGTCGCGCCGCTGGAGCTCGCTTCCTGGTAGGGGATCTCAGTACCGCGCAGGATCTTAGCGGTTTCCTTGTCGCTGGTCACGACCTTGGGCTGCGACACCACCTCGCCGTTGCCGGTGGCTTCCATGGCCGACAGTTCCAGGTCGATCAGCGTGTTGTTGGTCACGAAACCGATGCCGATACCGCTGGTGGCATTGGCCGCGCCCAGGTCGACGAACGGCACGTTGGTGCCCACGCTGGTCCCGGTGTTGCCGGCTTCGTCGCCGTTGTCGTCGAGGCCGTAGATGGTGGTGTTGCCATGGCCGGTGGAGGTACCCCCCCAACGCACGCCAAGGGCCTTGTCGTAGTTGACGGTGGCTTCGACGATGCGCGCTTCGATCATCACCTGGCGGACCGGGATGTCGAGCTGGGCGACGATACGGCGCAGTTCGTCGAGGCTCTCTTGGGTCTGGTAGGCGATGATGCTGTTGGTGCGGTCATCGACGGTGATCGAGCCACGGGTTTCGCCGCCGCTGTCGGCGCCCGCGGCGCCCTTGCCGCCCGCGCCGGTCACCGACTGGAACAGCTTGGCGATGTCCGAGGCCTTGGCGTAGTTCACCTGGATCAGGTCGCGGCGCAGCGGCGCGAGGTCCTGGATCTGCTTCTGCGACTCCAGCTCCTGGCGCTCGCGGGCGGCGATCTCGTCGGCCGGGGCCACCAGCAGCACGTTGCCGACCTTGCGTTTGTCCAACCCCTTGGTTTTCAGCACCAGGTCCAGGGCTTGGTCCCACGGCACGTTCTGCAGGCGCAGGGTGATGTTGCCCTGCACGGTGTCGCTGGCCACCAGGTTGAGGTTGGTGAAGTCGGCGATCAGTTGCAGCACCGAGCGCACGTCGATGTCCTGGAAGTTCAGCGAGAGCTTGTCACCGGTGTAGATGTTCTTGTCGGCATTGCGCCGCGCCACGTCATCGGTGCTCAGGGGCCGCACGCTGATGGTCAGGCGGTTGTCGGTCTGGTAGGCCGAGTAATCGTAGGTGCCAGTGGGCTCGATGGTGATGGTGGAGGTGTCTCCGGCCATGGTCGAGCTGACGTACTGCACGGGCGTGGCGAAGTCTTTGACGTCCAGGCGCACCCGCAGTGGGTCGGGCAGTTGGGTCTTGGCGAAGGTGAGCACGATCTTGCCACCCTGCTCTTTGATGTCTGGGGCGATGCCGGCCTGGTTGAGGTCGACCACCACGTTGCCTTCGCCCAGCTCACCGCGGGTGAAGTCGACGTTGCTGATCGCCTTGCCGGCGATCGCCGGGCTGCGCGCCGGGGCGGCCGCAGCAGCGCCACGGGCAGTGGCCACCGGCGGCGGCACGGCGGCCTTGGCGGGCCCGCTGGCCTGCAGCGCGGCGGCGCCTTCGCCGATCAGCACGTACACGTTGTTGCCTTCGGCACGGGTGCTGTAGGGCGCCAGGGTGTTCATGTTGATGATCAACCGGGTGCGGTTCTGCGCCTCGACCACCACCAGGCTGCGGGCATTGCCCGAGCCCAGGTCGCGGCTGCTCGAGGCCAGGCGGTTGGTCACCCCGGGCAGGTCGAGGGCGATCCGCGCCGGCTGGTCGGTGGTATAGCCTCGCGGGGCCGGGACCGGGCTGTCGAAGGTGAGCTTGAGCTCCATACGGTTGCTCGGCAAGCTCGCCACGTCGATCGCCTTGAGGTTCGCGGCAAGCACCATTGGCGACAACAGCGCCATCCATAGCGAAATGCCAACGGCGGAGAGAAGCCTATTCATCATCGAATTCCACTATGCATGCTGACCACACCTTACGAATGCTCCTTGAGGGGGATGGTGCGCGGGCGCTCGATCCAGCCGCCCTCCCCATCTGGCACCAGTTCGACCACATCGACTTCGGCATCCGTGATAGCCACGATTTTGCCATCATTCTGCCCGAGATAATCGCCTACCTTCACCCGGTGTACGCCGCCGGCGCCCCTGACCAGCGCAAAGCGGCCGGCCGGGTTTGCCAGCGTACCCACCATCTCGAACTCTTCGATATTGAAGCCTTCGAGAAACTGCTTGACCCGGTTCGGGTCGGGCTTGATCAACCGCGAGCCTTTCGGCTTGGCCGCCAGATCGATACGGATCGGCGGTTGGAACGGGCTGCGCAGGTTCGAGGCCATGTAGGTGAACGGCTCGTAGGCCTGGAACCGCGGTATCGGTTCTATCTGGCCCTTGGGCTTGGCGTTCACCTCGGCCATGAACGCCTTGATGTCGCTGTAATCGTCGCCACCACAGCCGCTGAGCGCCATCGCCAGCACGGCCAGGCACAGGGGTTTGCTCCATGGCTTCATGGCTGGCCTCCCGGTGCGGCGGGCTTGGCGGGCGCGGCGCTGGCCGCGGCGTCGTTTTTCTCGTTGTAACGGTATGTTTTTGCCAGCACGCTCATGCGCAACTGGCTCGGTGAACCTTCACTGGCCGGCTTGATGTCGAAATCGTGCAGGGTAACGATACGCGGCAGGCTCGACACGCCACTGACGAACGTGGCCAGGTCATGGTAGCTGCCGGTGACGGTCATCTGTATCGGCAGCTCAACGTAGAACTGTTGGGTCACCTCCGGCAGCAGTTTGATTTCTTCGAACTGCAGGCCGGCGCCCAGGCCGGTACGGGTGATGTCTTCGAGCAGGCCCGGCACTTCGGTGTCGCTGGGCAACTGCCGCAGCATGGCGCCGAAGGTGGTTTCCATTTCCTGCATCTGGGCAGTGTAGGCCTCCAGGTTCGCGGCCTGGAACGCTTTGCTCTGATATTGCTGCTTGAGCTGGTCTTCCTGGCCGATGCGGTTGTCGAGGTCGGCTTCGAGGTCCTGGATGTGCAGGTAATAACCCAGGCCCAGCAGGATCAGCATCAGCAGCACGGCGGCGATGCCCTTGATCGCATTGGGCCAGGAGCCAATGTTGTTGACGTCGAGCTCGCTCAGCTCGACCTGGCGCAGGCTCTCGATCCACCCCTTGAGGTCGATTTTCATTGGCCGTCAGCCTCCCCATCGCCTTGGGGCCGGGTTTGCCGCACGTTGAGCTGGAAGGCGTTGTTCTGCTCGCTCTCGCCGCTGCCGGCCTTCACCTCGCTGAGGCTCGGCGCGGTCAGCCACGGCGAACCCTCGAGGTTACGCATCAGCTCGGACACCCGGTTGTTGTTCTGTGCCGCGCCACTGATGGCGATGTTCTGCCCGACCATCTTCACCTCGGTGTAATACACGCCGTCGGGCAAGGTGCGCGCCATCTGGTCAAACACCCGGCCGATGATCGGCCGGTTGCCTTGCAGGTCCTGGATGATCTTCATCCGCGCGATCAGCTGCTTGCGCCGCGCCTTGAGGTCGCTGATGGCCTTGATGCGCACGTCGAGCTTGGCGTTTTCCTGGGCGATGAAGTTGTTGCGAGCGGTTTGGGTGGCGATTTCGGCGCTGATCACTTGGTCGGCGGCGAACACCACCAGCACGCAGAAGGCCGCCACGGCGCCCAGCAGCACGAAGAATTGCTTCTTTCGTTCTTCGCGGCGCTGTTCGCGCCACGGCAAGAGGTTAATGGTTGCCATCAGTCGAAGCTCCTCAGCGCCAACCCGCAGGCGATCATCAGCGCCGGTGCGTCGCTGGCCAGCGCACCGGCGTTGACCTTGCTGTTGAGGGCCATTTCGGCGAACGGGTTGGCCACCATGGTCGGCGTGCCGAGGCGTTGCTGCACCAGTTGGTCGAGCCCGGGGATCGACGAGGTACCGCCGGCGAGCATGATGTAGTCGACATCGTTGTACTGCCCGGCGGCGAAGAAAAACTGCAACGAACGCGAAACCTGTTGCACGACGGCATCCTTGAACGGTTGCAGCACCTCGGCCACGTAGTCGTCGGGCAGGCCACCCTGCTTCTTGGCAAGGCCGGCTTCCTCGACGCTCAGGCCGTAGCGGCGCTGGATTTCCTCGGTCAGCTGGCGGCCGCCGAACAGTTGCTCGCGGGTGTAGATGATGCGCCCGTCGTGCAGCACGCTGAGGGTGGTCATGGTGGCGCCGATGTCCATCACGGCGACGGTCAGCGGCCGGCCGGGCTCACCCAACTGGGTGGCGATCATGCCGTAGGCGCGCTCCAGCGCATAGGCCTCGACGTCAACCACCCGCGCGGTCAGCCCGGCCACAGCCAGGGCGGTCTCGCGCACCTCGACGTTTTCCTTGCGGCAGGCGGCCAGCAGCACCTCGACCCGCTCGGGGTTGCGCGCCGAATAGCCCTGCACCTCGAAGTCGATGGCTACCTCTTCGAGCGGGTAGGGGATGTACTGGTCGGCCTCGACCTTGAGCTGGTTTTCCATTTCGTCGTCAGACAGCCCGGCGTCCATCTCGATGGTCTTGGTGATCACCGCTGAGCCGGCCACGGCCACGGCCACCGCCTTGGTGGAGGTTTTCGCCTTGACCAGCACGCGCGCCAGCGCATTGCCGACCCCTTCGAGCTCGGCAATGTTTTTCTCGACCACGGCATTGGCGGGGAGCGGCTCCACGGCGTAAGACTCGACCTTGAAACGGCCGCCAGAGCGGCTCAATTCGAGGAGCTTGACCGAGGTTGAGCTGATATCGATCCCCAGAAGCGAATGCGCTTTTTTGCTGAAGAGTCCTAGCACTACCGATTCCCTAGCATTATCCGCGACTTACGGACCATTTATGTTACAAGGCATTTAATAGCAGTCTTGACAGAAGCGCAAATGACGCTCCGTACCAAATTGCTTATAATGCCCAGCGCTTTTTTCCACGCGCTCAGCCCGCGTGGTTAACCCATTATTTTTACTGGAAATCCAAAAGCCTTGATCCGCCTGCTCAAGTTCGTTTGCTGGTCCATCCTCGCGGTTGTTTGCGGGTTGCTGCTCGGCCTGAGCGGTGCGTACCTGTATCTTAGCCCCAGCCTGCCGTCCGTCGAGGCACTAAAAAGTGTCCAACTGCAAATTCCTCTCAGGGTATACAGCAGTGATGGGAAATTGATAGCAGAATTCGGCGAAATGCGCCGATCGCCTATCAAATTCGCAGAGATCCCGCCGCAATTCATCGCTGCACTGTTATCCGCCGAGGATGACAATTTCGAGAACCACTTCGGCGTCGACCCGAGCAGCCTGGTGCGCGCCGCCGGCCAGTTGGTGACCACCGGCCACATTCAGACGGGCGGTAGCACCATCACCATGCAGGTGGCGAAGAACTACTTCCTCACCAGCGAACGCAGCTTCTCCCGTAAAAGTAACGAAATCCTGCTTGCCCTGCAGATCGAACGCCAGCTCACCAAGGATGAAATCCTCGAGCTGTACGTGAACAAGATCTACCTCGGCAACCGCGCCTACGGCATCGAGGCGGCCTCGCAGGTGTACTACGGCAAGTCGATCAAGGACATCTCCCTGGCGCAGATGGCCATGCTCGCCGGCCTGCCGAAGGCGCCGTCGCGCTTCAACCCGCTGGCCAACCCGACCCGCGCCAAAGAGCGCCGCGACTGGATCCTGGGGCGCATGTACCGCCTCGGTAAAATCGACCAGGCCAGCTACCAGGCGGCGATCGCCGAGCCGATCAACGCCAGCTACCACGCGCCAACGCCTGAGGTGAACGCGCCGTGGATCGCCGAAATGGCCCGCGCCGAGATGGTCGGCCGCTATGGCAGCGACGCCTATACAGAGGGCTTCCGGGTGACCACCACGGTGCCCAGCGACCTCCAGGCCAATGCCAACAACGCCGTGCTGGCCGGGCTGATCAGCTACGACCAGCGCCACGGCTACCGTGGGCCAGAGTCGCGCCTGCCGGGCAAAACCCACGAGGCCTGGGTCACCGAACTGCAGCGCCAACGCACCGTGGGCGGGCTCGACCCGGCCATCGTCGCGCAGGTGAGCAAAGACGGCATCACCGTGACCACCCGCGACGGCAAAGACGAGCACGTGGCCTGGGACAGCATGAAATGGGCACGCCCGTACATCAACGCCAACAGCGTGGGCAAGGCGCCGGCGCAACCGGCCGAGGTGGCGCAGGTGGGCGACCTGGTGCGCGTACAGCGCCAGGCCGACGGCAGCCTGAAGTTCAGCCAGGTGCCCAACGCGCAAAGCGCGCTGGTGTCGCTCGACCCGCACGACGGCGCGATCCGCGCGCTGGTCGGCGGCTTCGCCTTCGAACAGAGCAACTACAACCGCGCCATCCAGGCCAAGCGCCAGCCGGGCTCGAGCTTCAAGCCGTTCATCTACTGCGCGGCGCTCGACAGCGGTTACACCCCCGCCAGCCTGGTCAACGACGCGCCGATCGTGTTCGTCGACGAATACCTCGATAAAGTCTGGCGGCCGAAAAACGACACCAACACCTTCCTCGGCCCGATCCGCCTGCGCGAAGCGCTGTACAAGTCGCGCAACCTGGTGTCGATCCGCGTGCTGCAAAGCCTGGGCGTAGACCACACCATCGACTACATCAGCCGCTTCGGCTTCAACAAGCAAGACCTGCCGCGCAACCTGTCGCTGGCCTTGGGTACCGCAACGCTGACGCCGATGGAAATCGCCACCGGCTGGAGCACCTTCGCCAACGGCGGCTTCAAGGTGCAGCCGTACCTGATCGCCAAGATCGAAAGCCGCAGCGGCGACACCCTGTTCACCGCCAACGCGCCACGGGTGCCTACGCCGCAGGAAGAAGAAGCACGCATGCAGCAGGCCGCCAGCCAACCGGCCGCCACCCTCAGCGTGGCCAGCAGCAACGACACCACCGCCGCGCTGCAACCGGCACCGGTGGCGCCAGCGCTGGCCGAGCGGGTGGTCGACGGGCGCACCACATTCATCCTCAACAGCATGCTCGAGGACGTGATCAAGAAGGGCACCGGCCGCCGCGCGCTGGCACTCAACCGCGATGACCTGGCCGGCAAAACCGGTACCACCAACGACTCGAAAGACACCTGGTTCTCCGGCTACAACGCCGACTACGTCACCACCGTATGGGCCGGTTTCGACCAACCCGACACCCTTGGCCGCCATGAGTTTGGTGGCACCGTGGCGCTGCCGATCTGGATGGACTACATGGGCGCGGCGCTCAAGGGCAAGCCGTCGCACACCCAGGCCGAGCCCGAGGGCGTGGTCAGCGTGCGGGTAGACCCCGCCAGCGGCCGCGCGGCCACGGCCAGCACCCCGGATGCCTACTTCGAACTGTTCAAAAGCGAAGACACGCCGCCGTCGGTCAACGAACTGGGCAACGGCCAGGCACCTGGCAGCCCGCTGCCGGCGGGCGAAGGGGCGCCGATGGATCTGTTCTGATCCCGGCGTTACAAAGCCAGCCCTGACAAAAAAGCCCCGGCCAATGGCCGGGGCTTTTTTTCAACCGGCTGAACCTCAGCCGTTGAACACTTCATCCACGCTGTTGAGCGGGTAGTGCTTCGGGTAGCCCTGGGTGGCCACACCGCTTTTGATCGCGGCCTTGGCCACGGCATCGGACACCAGCGTCAGCAGGCGCGCGTCGAGCGGCTTCGGAATGATGTACTCGCGGCCGAACTCCAGCGAATCGACCTTGTACGCCTTGCACACTTCCTTGGGCACTGGCAGCTTGGCCAGGTCGCGCAGGGCCAGGGCGGCGGCGATCTTCATCTCTTCGTTGATGCGCTTGGCGCGTACGTCCAGCGCACCACGGAAGATGAACGGGAAGCCCAGCACGTTGTTGACCTGGTTCGGGTAGTCCGAACGGCCGGTGGCCATGATCACGTCGCTGCGGGTAGCGTGGGCCAGTTCCGGGGAGATTTCCGGGTCTGGGTTGGAGCAGGCGAACACGATCGGGTTGGTGGCCATGGTTTTCAGGCCTTTGGCGCTCAGCAGGTTCGGGCCGGACAGCCCAACGAACACGTCAGCGCCGTCGAGGGCGTCAGCCAGGGTGCGCTTGTCGGTTTCGTGGGCGAACACCGACTTGTACTGGTTCAGGTCGTCACGGCCGGAGTGGATCACGCCCACGCGGTCGATCATGTAGATGTTCTCGACCTTGGCGCCCATGCTGATCAGCAGCTTCATGCAGGAGATAGCCGCGGCGCCGGCGCCCAGGCACACGATCTTCGCGGCCTTGAGGGTTTTACCGGCGATTTCCAGGGCGTTCAGCATGCCGGCGGCGGTGACGATGGCGGTGCCATGCTGGTCGTCGTGGAACACTGGGATGTCGCACTGTTCGATCAGCGCGCGCTCGATCTCAAAGCACTCAGGGGCCTTGATGTCTTCGAGGTTGATGCCGCCGAAGGTGATGGAGATGCGCTTGACGGTGTCGATGAAGGCTTGCGGGCTTTCCGAGTCGACTTCGATGTCGAACACGTCGATGCCGGCGAAACGCTTGAACAGCACGCCTTTACCTTCCATTACCGGCTTGGACGCCAGCGGGCCGAGGTTACCCAGGCCGAGGATGGCGGTGCCATCGCTGATCACGGCGACCAGGTTGCCCTTGCCGGTGTACTTGTAGGCCAGCTCGGGGTCGCGACCGATTTCGCGCACCGGCTCGGCAACGCCAGGGCTGTAAGCCAGAGACAGGTCACGCGCGGTGGCGGTGGCCTTGGTGAGTTCTACGCTCAGCTTCCCCGGGCGGGGTTGGGCATGGTATTCGAGAGCGGCAGTTTTCAGGTCTGTCATGGTGGCGTTCCGCTTTTACTGTTGAACTTTTCGGACCGACGAGCATACGCACAAAGAAAATAGCCTACAAGACTGGCCGGTCACGGCTGTCAAGTGGTAAGCCGTTAGACTTTCTGCCAAGTTGTCGCACCTCAGCGCGGGGCAAAAACAGAATACACCCAGGTTTAAAATTGTATACAACCGAACATCCGGGCAAGAAAAAGGCGCCTCGCGGGCGCCTTTTTCTGTACCTGCCCGAAGGCAGGCTCCAGAGCCTTACTTGCTCTTGGCACCGAATACGCCGAAACGATCGGTGAAGCGCTGTACGCGACCGCCGGTGTCGAGGGTCTTCTGCTTGCCGGTGTAGAACGGGTGGCACTCGTTGCACACGTCGAGGCCCAGCGGGCCTTTCATGGTGGAACGGGTTTCGATCACGTTACCGCAGCTGCAGGTAGCGGTGAGGGCTTCGTACTTCGGGTGGATTTCAGGCTTCATGGTTGATTCCTCTGCACTGCGTGCCGCCACCCGGCACCATTGCCGGATACCGCACGTATTTGGGCTGCGAATACTATCAGAGCGCGCCGGATAATCAAGCTGCGCCCCCTGCCAGCGGTCTGGTAGGCTTGGCCCTTTAGCCCCGTGAGCACTGCCTTGCCCGCCATCATCCTGCGCGTCGCCCTGCCCTCGCCGCTGCGGCGCCTGTTCGACTACCTGGCGCCCGCGGGCCTGGGCCGCGAGGCCTTCACCCCGGGCATGCGCCTGCGGGTGCCGTTCGGCCGCCGCGAGATGATCGGCGTGCTGGTGGAAGTGGCCGAGCACAGCGACGTGCCCACGGAAAAACTGCGCCCGGCCAGCGCCCGCCTCGACCACGAAAGCCCGCTGCCGGCCAGCGTGCTCGAGCTGTGCCTGTGGACCGCCCAGTACTACCAGCACAGCCTGGGCGATACCCTGAGCTGGGCGCTGCCGGTGCTGCTGCGCCAGGGCGAGCCGGCGCAGGCGCGCCAGGAACGCTACTGGATCGCCGCGCCCAACGCCCGCGCCGACGACCCGCGAATCAAGAACGCCCCGCGCCAGCGCGAGGCCCTGGCCACGGTGGCGCAGCACCCCCACGGCGTGGCGCACTCCCAGCTCACCCCGCTGCAATTGGCCAAGAACACCCTCGACAGCCTGCTGGCCAAGGGCCTGGTGGCGGTGGAAACCCGCACCCAGCCACCCAGCGCGCGCCACGAGCACTGGCTGGCCCAGCCCGAGCTGCCGCTGAACAGCGAGCAGCAAGCCGCCTACCAGGCGGTGCAGGCCGGGCTGGGGCGGTTTCACTGCTATCTATTGGCCGGGGTGACCGGCAGCGGTAAAACCGAGGTGTACCTGCAGTTGATCCACCAAACCCTCAAGGCCGGCAAGCAGGCGCTGGTGCTGATCCCGGAAATCAACCTCGGCCCGCAAACCTTCAGCCGCTTCGCCCAGCGCTTCAACGCGCGCATCGCCCTGCTGCATTCCTCGGTGAATGACCGCGAGCGCCTCGACGCCTGGCTGGCCGCCCGCGATGGCGACGCCGACATCATCATCGGCACCCGCTCGGCGCTGTTCACCCCAATGAAGCGCCCGGGGCTGATCATCATCGACGAAGAACACGACGGCTCCTATAAACAGCAGGAGGGCCTGCGTTACCACGCCCGGGACCTGGCCATCGTGCGCGCGCGGCAAGAGAACGTACCGGTGCTGCTGGGCTCGGCCACGCCGTCGCTGGAAAGCTGGCACAACGCCTATAACGGCCGCTACGGCCTGCTGCGCCTGCAACACCGGGCGGGCCAGGCCCAGCCGCCACGGTTCTTGCGCCTGGACGTAAAAAGCCGCCCGCTCGACAGCGGCATCAGCCCACCGCTGCAACAGGCGATCGGCCAAACCCTCGCCCAGGGCCAGCAGGTGCTGGTGTTTCTCAACCGCCGTGGCTTCGCCCCCACACTGCTCTGCCACGAGTGCGGCTGGCTGAGCGAATGCCCGCGCTGCGACGCGCGCACCACCGTGCACCAGCGCTCCGGCGAACTGCGCTGCCACCACTGCGGCCACAGCGAACCCAAGCCGCGCGCCTGCCCCAAGTGCCGCTGCGTTGACCTGCGCCCGGTGGGGGCCGGCACCGAGCGCGCCGAAGAGCGCCTGCAGGTGCTGTTCCCAGACGTGCCCGTGTTACGGGTGGACCGCGACAGCACCCAGCGCAAGAACGCCATGGAAGAGCTGTTCGCCACGGTCAACCGCGGCGAGCCGTGCATCCTGGTGGGCACGCAGATGCTCGCCAAGGGCCACCACTTCCCGCGGGTTACGCTGGTGGCGATTCTCGATGCCGACGGCGGGTTGTTTTCCGCCGATTTTCGCGCCCCGGAGCGCATGGCGCAGTTGATCGTGCAGGTGGCCGGCCGCGCCGGCCGCGCCGAAGAGCCCGGCAAGGTGATCATCCAGAGCCACCTGGCCGACCACCCACTGCTGGTGCAGCTCACCGAAGAAGGCTACTTCGCCTTCGCCGAACAGGCCCTGAGCGAGCGCCGCAGCGCCGGCTGGCCGCCGTTCGCGCACCTGGCGCTGCTGCGCGCCGAGGCGCACAAGCCCGGCCAGGCCGAGGCCTTTCTCGACCAGGCCTGCGCGCTCGCTGAGGGCTGGTTGCGCGCCCAGGGCACCGAGGGCGTGGAACTGCTGGGGCCGGTGCCGGCCCCCATGGAGCGGCGCGCCGGCCGCTACCGCGCGCAGCTGTTGCTGCAGGCCAACGCCCGCGCCGGCCTGCACCGTTTGCTCGCCGCCTGGATGCTCGAACTGGAACAACTGCCCAGCGGCCGCGTGGTGCGCTGGTCGCTGGATGTCGACCCGGTCGACCTGTTCTGATTCAAAGTGCCAGGGTTGGCAAGGCCGGCATGGAACAGGATAATGCCCGGTTTCATACACCTGCCCCCGATGCGCCGCGCCTCGCAGCGGTCGAACGAGACCACCATGAAAGACACCATTCGCCTGCTGATCCAACAAGCCCTTGCCCACCTGGTGGCCCAGGGCGTGCTGCCCGAAGGGTTGTCGCCGGTGATCCAGGTCGAGAACACCCGCGACAAAAGCCACGGTGATTTCGCCAGCAACATCGCCATGATGCTGGCCAAGCCCGCCGGCATGAAGCCGCGCGACCTGGCCGAGAAGCTGATCGCGGCGCTGCCGGAGAGCGAGCAGGTGAGCAAGGTCGACATCGCCGGGCCGGGCTTTTTGAATTTCTTCCAGAACACCGGCGCGCTGGCCGCCCGCCTCGAGGCCGCGCTGGCCGACGCCAAGCTGGGCGTGACCAAGGCCGGCCCGGCGCAGCGCGTGGTGGTCGACTTGTCCGCACCAAACCTGGCCAAAGAGATGCACGTGGGGCACCTGCGCTCGACCATCATCGGCGATGCCGTGGCCAATGTGCTGGAGTTTCTCGGTGACACGGTGATCCGCCAGAACCACGTGGGCGACTGGGGCACCCAGTTCGGCATGCTGCTGGCCTACATGCAAGACCACCCCACCGACAGCGACGAGTTGGCCGACCTCGAGAACTTCTACCGCGCCGCGAAAAAATGCTTCGACGAATCCGAAGCCTTCGCCGAGCGCGCCCGCGGCCTGGTGGTCAAGCTGCAAGCCGGCGACCCAGACTGCCTGGCCCTGTGGAAGCGCTTCAACGCCCTGTCGCTGTCGCACTGCCAGGCCACCTACGAACGCCTGAACGTGAAGCTCACCCCAAACGACGTGATGGGTGAGAGCGCCTACAACGACGACCTCCCCAGCGTTGTGGCCGACCTGCGCAGCCAGGGCCTGCTGGTCGAGAGCGAAGGCGCCCAGTGCGTGTTCCTCGACGAATTCAAGAACGCCGAAGGCAACCCGCTGCCGGTGATCGTGCAAAAGGCCGGCGGCGGTTACCTCTACGCCACCACCGACCTCGCCGCCGTGCGCTACCGCAGCAACGTACTCAAGGCCGACCGCGCCCTGTACTTCGTCGACCAACGCCAGGCGCTGCACTTCCAGCAGGTGTTCGAGGTGGCGCGCCGCGCGGGCTTCATCAGCAACGGCATGCAGCCCGAGCACATGGGCTTTGGCACCATGAACGGCGCCGATGGCCGGCCGTTCAAAACCCGCGACGGCGGCACCGTGAAGCTGGTCGACCTGATCAACGAAGCCGAATTGCGCGCCTATGCCCTGGTGAAAGAAAAAAACCCCGAGCTCGACGACGCCAGCCTGCGCGAAATCGGCCGGGTAGTGGGCATCGACGCGATCAAGTACGCCGACCTGTCGAAGCACCGCACCAGCGACTACTCGTTCAACTTCGAATTGATGCTGAACTTCGAAGGCAACACCGCGCCTTACCTGCTGTACGCCTACACCCGCGTGGCGGCGGTGTTCCGCAAGGTCGGCAAAAGCTTCGAGGAAGCTGAGGGCCAGATCGTCCTCGAGGCCGAACAGGAACAAGCCCTGGCCGCGCGCCTGGCGCAGTTCGCCGAAACCCTCAACACCGTGGCCGACAAAGGCACCCCGCACACCCTGTGCGCGTACCTGTACGACATCGCCGGGCTGTTCTCCAGCTTCTACGAGAACTGCCCGATCCTCACCGCGGCCACCCCCGAGCAGCAGGCCAGCCGCCTGCGCCTGGCGGCACTGACCGGCCGCACCCTCAAACAGGGCCTGGAGCTGCTGGGCCTCGAAACCCTGGAGCGCATGTAAGTTGGCTGCGAAGAAACCTGCACCCAAACGAGGCGCCAGCCGCAACCAACCTCCCGCGAAAAAGCCGATTCCAGGATGGGTATGGCTGGCGGTCGGCCTCACGGTCGGCGCCTTTATCGTGTTCTTGATGAAGCTCGACCCCAGCCGGGACGAGGTCAAGCGCACCAAGCCCGAGCAGCAGAAGGCCGACAAGATCGCCGAGGCCAACAAGCTGCCGCCGAGCCCGGCGCAGATCAAGCCGAAGTACGACTTCTACACCCTGCTGCCGGAGTCCGAGGTGATCGTGCCGCCGGAAGCGGTGCCGGAAAAAACCCCACCGGTGCCGGCCCAGCCGGTCACCCCGGAGGTGGCGGCGAAAATCGACACCGCCCGCGCCCAGGCGGCGCTGTCTGGGCAAACCCCGCCGCCGGCGCCACCGGTGGTCAAGCCGGCGGCCACCACCCAGTACTTCCTGCAGGCGGGCTCGTTCCGCCGCCAGGCCGATGCCGACCGCGTGCGCGCGCAAATCATCCTGCTGGGCCAGGCGGTGCAGGTGGAGTCGGGCACGGTGAAAGACGACACCTGGTACCGGGTACTGGTCGGGCCGTTCAGCAACCGCGAGCAACTGACCGCGGCGCAGAAGATGCTCGCCGGCAGCGGCTTCAATAACTTGCTGTTGCAGCAACGCCAGACCCGCTGAGGTTCAAGGGCCCTTCGCCTGGCGAAGGGCCCTGCCCCCGGGGCACACATCTCTTGCCCCTTGAAGCTTGAACCTTGCCCTGGCCATCCCCATATCCACGCTCATAGGGCATTTTCGCCCCGCTGCGTGGAGATTCTCCCCTTGACCACCATCGTATCCATCCGCCGCCACGGCAAAGTCGTCATGGGCGGTGACGGCCAGGTTTCCCTGGGCAACACCGTGATGAAAGGCAACGCGAAGAAGGTCCGCCGCCTGTACCACGGCGAAGTGATCGCCGGCTTCGCCGGGGCCACCGCCGACGCCTTCACCCTGTTCGAGCGCTTTGAAGGCCAGTTGGAAAAACACCAGGGCCACCTGATTCGCGCCGCCGTCGAGCTGGCCAAAGATTGGCGCACCGACCGCTCGCTGAGCCGCCTCGAAGCCATGCTGGCGGTGGCAAACAAAGACGCCTCGCTGATCATCACCGGCAACGGTGACGTGGTCGAACCCGAAGACGGCCTGATCGCCATGGGTTCCGGCGGCGGCTTCGCCCAGGCCGCGGCCCGCGCCCTGCTGAACAAAACCGATTTGTCTGCCCGTGAAATCACCGAGGCGGCACTGAACATCGCGGCCGACATCTGCGTGTTCACCAACCACAACCTGACCATCGAGGAGCAGGACCTGGCGCAGTGATGCGTAAGGCCCAAGCACGCCCATGTCCATGACCCCCCGTGAAATCGTCCACGAACTCAACCGCCACATCATCGGCCAGGACGACGCCAAGCGCGCCGTGGCCATCGCCCTGCGCAACCGCTGGCGGCGCATGCAACTACCGGCCGAGCTGCGCGCAGAAGTCACCCCGAAGAACATCCTGATGATCGGCCCCACCGGCGTGGGCAAGACCGAAATCGCCCGGCGCCTGGCCAAGCTGGCCAATGCCCCGTTCCTGAAGGTTGAAGCCACCAAGTTCACCGAGGTGGGCTATGTGGGCCGCGACGTCGAGTCGATCATCCGCGACCTGGCCGACGCCGCGCTGAAGCTGCTGCGTGAGCAGGAAGTGATCAAGGTACGCCACCGCGCCGAAGACGCCGCCGAAGAACGCATCCTCGACGCGCTGCTGCCGCAAGCCCGCAGCTTTGGCGACGACGCCCCGGCCAGCGCCGATTCCAACACCCGGCAGTTGTTCCGCAAGCGCCTGCGCGAAGGCCAGCTCGACGACAAAGAGATCGAGATCGAAGTGGCCGAAGCCATGGGCGTCGACATCTCCGCGCCGCCGGGCATGGAAGAAATGACCAACCAGCTGCAGAACCTCTTCGCCAACATGGGCAAGGGCAAGCGCAAGGCGCGCAAGCTGAAGGTCAAGGAAGCACTCAAGCTGGTGCGCGACGAAGAAGCCGGGCGCCTGGTCAACGAGGAAGAACTCAAGGCCAAGGCCCTCGAAGCGGTCGAGCAGCACGGCATCGTGTTCATCGACGAAATCGACAAGGTGGCCAAGCGCGGTAACGTTGGCGGCGCCGATGTGTCGCGGGAGGGTGTACAGCGCGACCTGCTGCCGCTGATCGAAGGCTGCACAGTGAACACCAAGCTGGGCATGGTCAAAACCGACCATATCCTGTTCATCGCCTCCGGCGCCTTCCACCTGAGCAAGCCAAGCGACCTGGTGCCCGAGCTGCAAGGCCGGCTGCCGATCCGCGTTGAGCTGAAAGCACTGACCCCAGGTGACTTCGAGCGCATCCTCAGCGAGCCGCACGCTTCGCTCACCGAGCAGTACCGTGAGCTGCTGAAAACCGAAGGGCTGGGCATCGAGTTCGCCCCGGAAGGCATCAAGCGCTTGGCGGAAATCGCCTGGCAGGTGAACGAAAAAACCGAAAACATCGGTGCCCGCCGCCTGCACACGCTGCTCGAGCGGCTGCTCGAAGAAGTGTCGTTCAGCGCCGGCGACCTGGCCGGTGCGCAAGGCGATGCGCCGATCCTGATCGACGCCGAGTACGTTAACGCGCACCTGGGCGAGCTGGCGCAGAACGAAGACCTGTCGCGGTATATTCTCTGAGCGTTGCAAGGGGTAAGCTGCAAGGGGCAAGTGGCCGCCGCTTGTAGCTTGCCACTTGCCCCTTACCTGCCGAGCCTTTTCCATGCCAGCCCTACCTTCCGCCATCCACCTGCACAAAGCCAGCAAGGCCCTGGCCCTTACCTATGGCGGCACCACCTACACGCTGCCGGCCGAGTTCTTGCGCGTGCATTCGCCTTCGGCCGAGGTGCAGGGCCACGGCAAGCCGATCCTGCAATTCGGCAAGCTGGGCGTGGGGCTGAACAAGGTCGAGCCGGCCGGCCAGTACGCGCTCAAGCTGACCTTCGACGACGGCCACGACAGCGGCCTGTTCACCTGGGACTACCTCTACGAGCTGTGCACCCGCCAAGACGCCCTGTGGGCCGACTACCTGGCCGAGCTGCACAAAGCGGGCAAGTCTCGCGACCCTTCGGAATCGGCCGTTCGGCTGATGCTATGAAATAAAAACTTGCGGGCTCGCTGAAAATAGGCTTGCTTGCGCATTCGCTCGAACTTCGTTACCAGTGCCCGTTGGGGCGTCGGTGTGTCGCGCCCCACCGACACCGGCAAGCTGGCGGATGGAGCAAGGCGGATGAGCAACAAGCACTCGGATGAACTCAAGAGCCAGATCGCAAAGAACACACTGGGGCTGAACCCGATCATCGGGCTGCGGCGCAAGGATTTGCTCTCCTCGGCGCGCATGGTACTGCGCCAGGCGATGCGCCAGCCGCTGCACAGCGCCAAGCACCTGGCCAACCTCGGCACGGAACTGAAAAACGTACTGCTCGGCACCTCGGCGCTGGCGCCGGAAAAAACCGACAAGCGTTTTCTCGACCCCGCCTGGACCCAGAACTACCTCTATCGGCGTTACCTGCAAACCTACCTTGCCTGGCGCAAAGAGCTGCACGCCTGGATCGAGGCCAGTGAACTGAGCCCACAAGACATCCACCGTGGGCACTTCGTGATCAACCTGCTCACCGAAGCCCTGGCCCCCAGCAACAGCCTGGCCAACCCCGCGGCGATCAAGCGCTTTTATGAAACCGGCGGCAAAAGCCTGCTCGACGGCCTCACCCACCTCACCAAAGACCTGGTGCACAACGGCGGCATGCCCAGCCAGGTGAAGATGAGCGCCTTCGAGGTGGGCAAGAACCTCGGCGTGAGCGAGGGCGCGGTGATCTACCGCAACGAGGTGCTGGAGCTGATCCAGTACAAGCCGCTGACCGAGCACACCTTCGAGCGGCCGATGCTGGTGGTGCCGCCGCAAATCAACAAGTTCTACGTGTTCGACCTCAGCCCGGAAAAAAGCCTGGTGCGCTTCCTGCTCACTCAGCAGGTGCCCACGTTCATCGTGAGTTGGCGCAACCCGACCAAGGCGCAGCGCGAGTGGGGGCTGTCGACCTACATCGAGGCGCTGAAGGACGTGGTCGACGTGGTTTGCGCGCTGACCGGCAGCAAGGACGTGAACCTGCTTGGCGCCTGCTCCGGCGGCATCACCTGCAGCGCGTTGCTGGGCCACTATGCCGCGCTGGGCACACCGAAGGTCAACGCCACCACCCTGGTGGTGAGCGTGCTCGACACCAACCTCGACAGCGACGTGGCGTTGTTCGTCGATGAACAAACCCTGGAGTCGGCCAAGCGCCACTCTTACCAGGCCGGCGTACTCGAAGGCCGCGACATGGCCAAGGTGTTCGCCTGGATGCGCCCGAACGACCTGATCTGGAACTACTGGGTGAACAACTACCTGCTCGGCAACGAGCCGCCGGTGTTCGACATCCTCTTCTGGAACAACGACACCACACGCCTGCCGGCGGCCTTCCATGGCGATTTGATCGAGATGTTCCGCAACAACCCCCTGGCCCGCCCCGGCGCGCTGGAGGTGTGCGGCACCCCGATCGACCTGCGCCAGGTCACCGCGGATGTGTTCTGCGTGGCCGGCAGCAACGACCACATCACCCCTTGGCCGGCCTGCTACCGCTCGGCGCAGCTGTTTGGCGGCAACGTTGAGTTCGTGCTCTCCAGCAGCGGGCACATCCAGAGCATCCTCAACCCACCCGGCAACCCCAAGGCGCGCTTCATGACCAGCAACACCCCGCGCATGCCGGCCAACGCCGAAGCCTGGCAGGAAGACGCCATCAAGCACACCGACTCCTGGTGGCTACACTGGGCGCAATGGTTGGGCGAACGTTCCGGCAAGCTGAAAAAAGCCCCCGCCCTGCTTGGCAGCAAAGCCTACCCGGCCACCGAAGCGGCGCCCGGCACCTACGTGCACGAACGCTAACGCCGCGCCAAAGGATCGCACCCATGCCCTTACCGTACGTCTTCAGGACGGTGGACATCGACGGCCAGGCCATTCGCACCGCGGTACGCCCGGGCAATGGCCGGCTGACGCCGCTGTTGATCTTCAACGGCATCGGCGCCAACCTCGAGCTGGTGTTCCCCTTCGTTGCCGCGCTCGACCCAGACCTCGAGGTGATCGCCTTCGACGTGCCGGGGGTGGGCGGCTCGAGCACGCCGCGGCTGCCGTATCGCTTTCCCGGGCTGGCCCGGCTGGCGGCGCGCATGCTCGATTACCTCGACTACGGCCAGGTCAACGCCCTGGGGGTGTCGTGGGGCGGCGCCTTGGCCCAGCAGTTTGCCCACGACCACCCCGAGCGCTGCAAAAAGCTGGTGCTGGCGGCCACCTCGGCCGGCGCGGTGATGGTCCCCGGCAAGCCACGGGTGCTGATGCTGATGGCCAGCCCACGGCGCTACATACAGCCCTCGCACACCGTGCGCATCGCCCCGGAAATCTACGGCGGCAGCTTTCGCCGCGAGCCCGACCTGGCCATGGCCCACGCCAGCAAGGTGCGCTCGACCAGCAAGCTGGGCTACTACTGGCAACTGTTCGCCGGCCTGGGCTGGACCAGCGTGCACTGGCTGCACCACATCCACCAGCCGACCCTGGTGCTGGCCGGCGACGACGACCCGTTGATCCCGCTGATCAACATGCGCCTGCTGGCCTGGCGCATCCCCAATGCCCAGCTACACATCATCGATGACGGCCACCTGTTCCTGATCACCCGGGCCGGCTCAGTGGCGCCGATCATCATGAACTTCCTCGACGAGGAGCGCGACCGCGCGGTGGTGCACCCGCAACCGGCGGGGCAGGCCGCGACCAAGCCCAGCACCGTTGTGCATAAACCCGAACGCCCCAGGAGTGCCGCCAAATGAAGGACAAAGTCATCAAGGCCACCGTGCATTCACCGGCCGCGTTCATCAATGCGCAAAGCGCGATTACCGGGCTGTCTAGCCGTGACCTGCTCTCAACCCTCGGCAGCGTCGCCCGCCACGGCCTGCGCCACCCGCTGCACACCGCCCGCCATGCGCTCAACCTGGGCAGCCAGCTGGGCAAGGTCGCGCTGGGCGAGAGCCTGCACCAGCCCAACCCCCGCGACCGCCGCTTCAGTGACCCTTCATGGTCGCTCAACCCGCTGTACCGGCGTGGCCTGCAGGCCTACCTCAGTTGGCAAAAAGAAGTCCGCGAGTGGATCGAAGACAGCGGCATGCCGGATGACCAGCGCCTGCGCGCGCAATTCATGTTCGCCTTGCTGCACGATGCGTTCTCGCCCACCAACTCGTTGCTCAACCCGCTGGCGGTCAAGGAGCTGTTCAACTCCGGCGGCCTGAGCCTGCTGCGCGGCGCCGGGCACCTGCTCGACGACCTGCGGCACAACCACGGCCTGCCGCGCCAGGTCGGCCGCGATGCGTTCGAGATCGGCAAGAACCTGGCCACCACCGCCGGCGCGGTGGTGTACCGCAACGAGGTGCTGGAGCTGATCCAGTACGGCGCCATGAGCGAGAAACAACACAAGCGCCCGCTGTTGATCGTGCCGCCGCAGATCAACAAGTTCTACATCTTCGACCTCAGCCCGGCCGGCAGCTTTGTGCAATACGCCCTCAAGCACAACCTGCAGGTGTTCATGGTCAGCTGGCGCAACCCCGAGGCGCGGCACCGCGAGTGGGGCTTTTCCACCTACGTAGAGGCGCTGGAAGAAGCCCTCAACGCCTGCCGCTCGATCACCGGCAGCCGTGACCTCAACCTGCTGGGCGGCTGCGCTGGCGGCTTGACCATGGGGCTGCTGCAGGGCTACCTGTCGAAAAAGCGCCAGCTCGGGCGGGTGCACTGCGCCACCTACCTGGTCAGCCTGCTCGACAGCTACATCGACAGCCCGGCGTCGCTGTTCCTCGACGAAGAAACCCTCGAAGCCGCCAAGCGCCGCTCCTACCAAAAGGGTGTGCTGGAGGGGGGTGAGATCGCCCGGCTGTTCGCCTGGATGCGCCCCAACGAGCTGATCTGGAACCACTGGATCAACAACTACCTGCTGGGCAAAGAGCCGCCGGCGGACGACATCCTCTACTGGACCAACGACAACACCCGCTTGCCGGCGGCGCTGCACGGCGACCTGCTGGACTTCTTCAAGCACAACCCGCTGACCCGCGAAGGCGGCATGGAGATCCGCGGCCACGCCATTGACCTCAACCAGGTCGACGTCGAGACCTTCAGCGTGGCCGGCATCAACGACCACGTGACGCCTTGGGATTCGGTGTACCGCTCTTCGTTGCTGCTCGGCGGCAGCGGGCACCGCTTCATCCTGGCCAATGGCGGGCACATCCAGAGCATCCTCACCCCGCCCGGCAAGGCCAATGCCAGTTGGATGGAAAGCCCCAAGCTGCCCACCGACCCACGCGCCTGGTACTACGACGCCAAGGAGCACGAGGGCAGTTGGTGGCCGGAATGGCTGGGCTGGATACAAGAGCGCTCGGGCCCCACCAAAGAGCCGGTGCAATCCCTCGGCAGCGAGAAGTTTCCGGTGCTGGAGGCCGCGCCGGGCAGTTACGTACAGGGCCGATGAAAACCACCGAGCGCATCCTCGAATGCGCCCTGGGTTTGTTCAACCAGCTAGGCGAGCCGAATGTCACGCCGGTGCAGATCGCCTCGGCACTGGGCATCAGCCCGGGCAACCTGTACTACCACTACCACGGCAAAGAGCCGATCGTGCAGGCGCTGTTCGAGCGCTTTCGCGCCGACACCGCGCCGCTGCTGCACCCACCGGGCGGGGTGCGGCTGGCCACCGAAGAGCTGTGGTTGTTCCTCCACCTGCTGGCCGAATGCATGGCCGGCTACTGCTTTTTGTTCCAGGACCTGTCGAACCTGGCTGGGCGCATGCCGAAACTGGCGCGTGGCTTGCGCCAGTGGCTGGCGACCCTGCGCCAGGCGCTGGGGCGGGTGCTCGGCGCTTTGCACGCGGGCGGCACACTCAGCGCCAGCGGCCAGGCGCGCGCGGCCCTGGAGGAGCAATTGCTGTTCACCCTGGTGTTTAGCCCGGATTACCAGCGCGTGTTCGGCCAGCCACCAGACCCGGGGCGGGCAGTGCACCAGATGATGCTACTGCTGGCCCCGCACCTGGCGGCGCCGGCGCGCCAGGAAGTGGAAACCCTGGCGCTGAGCTACGCCCGCTAGGCGCCTCAGGCGCTGGCGGAAGGCGTGCTGGGCGGGGTGGCCGCCGGCGCCGGGCTGCTGGCCGAGTTGGCGCTGCTGGCCGAGGTGGCTGGCTTGGCGCTGGCAGGCTTCTTCACCGCGGGCTTTTTCGGCGCCGCTGGCTTGGCCGCGGCCGGTTTCGGCGCGGCCTTGGCCACGGGCTTTGGCGCAGCCTTGGCGGCCGGCTTGGGCACCGGCTTGGCCGGTTTGCTCGCCGCGGCCTTGCTCGCGGGTTTTTTCGCCGGTGCCGGCTTGAGCGGCGCGGTGCGCGCCACGGTCGGTGCCGGGGTGACTTCCTTCATCGAATGGCCGGTGAGTTTTTCGATCTGCCGGGTCAGGCTGTCGACCTTCTGGTGCAGGCTGGCCACCTCGTGGCGGCTCGGCACGCCGATGCGCGATATCGCGCTGTTCAGGCGCTTGTCGAAGGCCTCTTCCAGCTCGCTCCATTTGCCCAGGGCTTTTTCCTTCACCCCGCCCACGCGGCTTTTGGTGCCAGCCTTCACGCTGTCGACTTCGTCGCGGGCGATCTTCTCGGCCTTTTCGCCGTCTTCGACCAGGCTGTCGAACAGCTTGTTGCCGTCACTGCTGACCTTGGCATAAGCGCCCAGCCCCGCGAGCCAGATCTGCCGCGAGTACTTTTCGATGCCGGCAACCCAGCCGCCGGCTTCTTTTTCGAGTTTCTTCTTGCTAACCATGGGGTTCCTCACTGTTGCGAGTGGTGGGGGCTCAACCTTTGCGGGCAGCCAGCTCTACCAAGGCCTTGAGCTCATCGAGCTTGGCCGAGAGGGCGTCCATGTCACGCCGCGCCGGGATGCCGATACGGTTGAGGGCACCGGCCACGCGGGCATCGAAGGCGTCTTCCAGGCGGCTGACCTGCGCCTCGAGGCGGCCTTCGGTCTTGACCACGTCGAGCTTGGCCTGTTCCACCTCGGCCTCGAGCACCTTGCCTTCCTTGCGCACCCACTGCTTGCCGCGCTTCTCCACGCCTTCACCGGCCTTGATCAGTTCGTGGGCATAGTGCAGCCCGGCGCGGCCCAGCTTGGCGTAAAAACCGAGGCCGGCGAGGAACAGCTTGCGGGTGTACGAGCGCGCCTGGCGCGCGGCTTTTTCGACGGGTTCGGTGGGCACCGACACGGTTTTGCGTAGGGTCAGGGTTGCCATGCTGCACCTCCTTGAACAGGATGATCAAAGGTTGCCGGGCGTGAATGGCCCGTTCAACGGTGCAGCGTAGATGGGGAAATTAGAAAGGGCGGCCTAATTTGGGCAGGAGCAAGCTGAAAGGGAGAGAGGGCGAGAGGCAAGCGGCAAGCGGCAAGCGGCAAGCAAAGGCAAAAGCAAAAGCAAAACCCGCCCCCCACTTGCCACTTGCCCCTTGCCCCTTCCCGAAGGGCTCACCCCAAATACTTATCCAGCGCCTTGTTGATCTCCGCCTCGATCATCGGCGCCATCATCGACAGCATCATGCCCAGCTTCAACTCGACCTTGACCTTGTCTTCGGCCACGTGCACCTGCCCGGTGATGCCGCTGCGCTTGAGCTGCACGTGGTCACCTGCCCACTGGGCCTCGATGTCGTATTTGCTGACGAGCTTGTCAACCAGCTTTTCAGCGCGCTCATGGGCAACGCTGTAACCCAACTGGTGTTCGCGCTCAACGGTAATCTGGCTCATCGGCCACCTCGGTCAATTATCAAGGCGCTTATTCTAGCGGTGTCGGCGTGGTCGCAGACAAAGCTTGTGCGCAGGGATTAGAATGGCCGGTAATTTTTTCCGGTGACAGCGAAATGACTGAAGAGCGCAAAGGCGGCAACGCCGAACCCACCACCCATTTCGGCTACAAAAGCGTACCCGAAAGCCAGAAAGCGGAAAAAGTCGCCGAGGTGTTCCATTCCGTCGCCGCCAAGTACGACGTGATGAACGACCTGCTCTCCGGCGGCATGCACCGCTTGTGGAAGCGCTTCACCATCGAGCTGTCGGGCGTGCGCCCGGGCAACCGGGTGTTGGACATCGCCGGCGGCACCGGCGACCTGGCGCGCAAGTTCTCGCAACTGGTGGGCCCTACCGGTGAAGTGGTACTGGCCGACATCAACGCCTCGATGCTCAAAGTGGGCCGCGACCGCCTGCTCGACCTCGGTGTGGCCGGCAACGTGCAGTTCGTGCAGGCCGACGCCGAGAAGCTGCCGTTCCCCGATAACCACTTCGATTGCGTGACCATCGCCTTCGGCCTGCGCAACGTGACCCATAAAGAAGACGCCCTGCGCTCGATGCTGCGGGTGCTCAAGCCAGGCGGCCGGCTGCTGGTGCTGGAGTTCTCCAAGCCCACCAGCAAGTTGATGGCCAAGGCCTACGACGCCTACTCGTTCGCCTTCATGCCACTGGTGGGCAAGCTGGTGGCGAACGACGCCGCCAGCTACCGCTACCTGGCCGAATCGATCCGCATGCACCCCGACCAGGAAACCCTCAAGGCGATGATGGGCCAGGCCGGCTTCGACCGGGTCACCTACCACAACATGACCAGCGGCATCGTGGCCCTGCACCGGGGTATCAAGCCCTGATGCTCGAACGCGCCCTGCTGGCCAGCGCCGAGGCGGGCTTGAACCGAGCCCTGCGCATGGATGCCACTGCCCTGCCCCGCCTGCAAGCGCTGGCCGGCAGCGTGATCGAGGTCGACTGCCTGCGCCCGGCGCGCAAGCTGTACCTGCTGCCGGGTATCGACGGCATCCTGCTCGCCAACCACTGGGAAGCCCCGGCCAGTTGCGCACTGCGCGCGCCGGCCAGCCGGCTGGTCGAGCTGGCGGTGCGCCGCGACAAAACTGCGGTGCTGCACAGCGCCGACGTTGAGCTGCAGGGCGACAGCGGCCAGTTGATGGCGCTGGTGGCGGTGCTGCAAAGCCTCGAGCTGGACTGGGAGCACGAGCTGGCCCGCTGGCTTGGCCCGGTGGGCGCGGCGCTGCTCGGTGGCCACCTGCGCTTGCGCGGCCGCTGGGCGGCCCAAGGCGCCGGGCGGCTGCGCGAAAGCCTGGCCGATTACCTGAACGAAGAGGCACGCACCCTGGTCGGAAAGCGTGAAGCCGAAGCACGCCTGGGTGAGCTCGACGCCCTCAAGCTTGCCACCGACCGCCTGGAGGCCCGCCTCGCGCGCCTGTCCCGAACCCTTGATTCCAGCCAGAACGCATGAAGCTGCTCGCCGTCCGCCGCCTGTTCCGTATCCTGCGTGTAGGCATTCGCTACCGCCTCGATGACCTGATCCTGGCCCTGCCGCTGCCGTGGTGGCTGCGCATCTTCCGCCTGGCCATGCCCTGGCGCTGGCTGCCGCGGCGCAACCGCCAACTCAGCCGCGGCGCTTGCCTGCGCCTGGCGCTGCAGGACCTTGGGCCGATCTTCATCAAGTTCGGCCAGTTGCTGTCTACCCGCCGCGACCTGCTACCCAACGACATCGCCGACGAACTGATGCTGCTGCAAGACCGCGTGCCGCCGTTCGACCCCCAGCAGTCGATGCAGCTGATCGAGGCCCAACTGGGGGCGAAGATCACCCAGGTGTTCAGCCGCTTCGATGTCGAGCCGCTGGCCTCGGCCTCGGTGGCGCAGGTGCACGCCGCGCGCCTGAAGTCTGGCGAGGAAGTCGTGGTCAAGGTGGTGCGCCCAGGCCTGAGGCCGGTGATCAGCGGCGACCTCGCCTGGCTGTTCCTGCTCGCCCGGCTGGCTGAGTGGTTGTCTGCCGACGCGCGCCTGCTGCACCCGGTCGACGTAGTCGCCGACTATGAAAAAACCATCTACGACGAGCTCGACCTGCTCCGCGAGGCGGCCAATGCCAGCCAGCTGCGGCGCAACTTCGAAGGCTCGACGCTGCTGTACGTGCCGCAAATCTATTGGGACTGGTGCCGCCCGAAAGTGCTGGTGATGGAGCGCATCTACGGCGTGCCGGTCACCGACCTGGCCACCCTGGCGGACCAACGCACCGACATGAAGCTGCTCGCCGAGCGCGGCGTCGAGATTTTTTTCACCCAGGTGTTCCGCGACAGTTTCTTCCATGCCGACATGCACCCGGGCAACATCTTCGTCAGCACCGTGACCCCATGGGACCCGCAATACATCGCCATCGACTGCGGCATCGTCGGCAGCCTGACCCCGGAAGACCAGGATTACCTGGCGCGCAACCTGTTCGCGTTCTTCAAGCGCGACTACCGCCGGGTGGCGCAGTTGCACATCGATTCGGGCTGGGTGCCGGCGCAAACCAAGCTGAATGAATTCGAAGCGGCGATCCGCACGGTGTGCGAGCCGATCTTCGAAAAACCGCTGAAAGACATCTCCTTCGGCCAGGTACTGATGCGCCTGTTCCAGACCGCGCGGCGCTTCAACATGGAAGTGCAGCCGCAACTGGTGCTGCTGCAAAAAACCCTGCTCAACATCGAGGGCCTGGGCCGCCAGTTGTACCCCGACCTCGACCTGTGGAGCACCGCCCAACCGTACCTGGAGCGCTGGATGCGCGAGCGGGTAAGCCCGAAAGGGCTGTTCCGTAATGCCCAGTCACAATTTGAGCAGTTGCCGTACCTGGCCGGGATGGCCCGCGACTTGCTGGAGCGTATGTCGGCGCCCCACCATGAAGACCCACCACCGCCGTGGAAGCACAGCAGCCGGGTGTTCGCGCTGCGGCTGGTGGGTGGCATCCTGCTCGCCGGTGGTGGCGTGATGGCCAACAGCGGCACGGCGATCGACACCCTGCAAGCCTGGCCGGCCTGGGTGATGCTGGCCACCGGTTTGTATCTGGTCGTGCGTGGATAGCCACTGGCCGCGGTGGCTGGCACTATAGAAAGAGTTTCGGAGTAGAACATGAAAGACTGGCTCGACGAGATCAACTGGAACAGCGACGGCCTGGTACCGGCCATCGCCCAGGATCACAAGACCGGGCGCATCCTGATGATGGCCTGGATGAACCGCGAATCCCTGGCCCTCACCGTGGCCGAAAACCGCGCCATCTACTGGTCGCGTTCGCGCGGCAAGCTGTGGCGTAAAGGCGAAGATTCCGGCCACGTGCAGCACCTGCACGAACTGCGCCTCGACTGCGACGCCGACGTGATCGTGCTCAGCGTTGAGCAGGTGGGCCAGATCGCCTGCCACACCGGCCGCGAAAGCTGCTTCTACCGGGTGCTGCAAAACGGCGCCTGGAACACCGTCGAGCCCGTGCTCAAAGACCCAGCCGCCATCTACCATGCGGGGCACAGCCATGAGTGATACTCTCAGCCGCCTGGCCGCCGTGCTCGAAAGCCGCAAGGCCGCCGAGGCAGACACCTCCTACGTGGCCAGCCTGTATAAAAAGGGCTTGAACAAGATTCTGGAAAAGCTCGGCGAAGAGTCGATCGAGACGATCATTGCCGCCAAGGACGCCGAGAAAACCGGCGATTGCAGCGATGTCATCTACGAGACCGCCGATCTGTGGTTCCATAGCCTGGTGATGCTCGCCCAACTGGGGCAGCATCCGCAGGCGGTTCTGGACGAACTCGACCGGCGCTTCGGGCTATCTGGCCACGATGAAAAAGCCGCCCGCGCGCCGTCCGCCTGACCGATTACATTCGAGGAATTGACCATGGGTATTTTTGACTGGAAGCACTGGATCGTCATCCTGATCGTCGTGGTGCTGATCTTCGGTACCAAGAAGCTGAAAAACCTCGGCGCCGACGTGGGCGAAGGCATCAAGGGCTTCCGCAAGGCCATGAACGACGGCGAGAAAGAAGACCAACCGCAGCCGCCGCAAGAGCCACCCCGCGCGCAAACCAGCTCGCCGCTGAACCAGCAGCCGCACACCATCGACGGCCAGCACCACAAGGTCGAAGAGCCAGCGCGCAAGGATTGACCCATGTTCGGGATCAGCTTTAGCGAATTGTTGCTGGTCGGGCTGGTCGCCCTGCTGGTGCTCGGCCCTGAGCGCCTGCCGGGTGCCGCCCGCACCGCCGGGCTGTGGATTGGCCGGCTCAAGCGCAGCTTCAATTCGATCAAGACCGAAATCGAGCGCGAGATCGGCGCGGATGAAATCCGCCGCCAACTGCACAACGAGCACATCCTTTCGCTGGAGCAGGAAGCGCGCAAAATCCTCAACCCCGAGGCCGAGCACAAGCCCGCGGCGCCACCGGCCAACCCCGCCGAGGGTAGCCATGGCAGCGTGCCCACGGCACCGCAGGCCGCCGACCCCGCCGCCCCGCAACAGGCCGAACTGCCGCTGGCGCCCAGCGCGCCCACGCCGCCCACCGCGCCCCACGACTCGACGAAAGCACCATGAGCGATTTGCCCGAACACGACCAGCCGATGCCGCTGGTCTCGCACCTGACTGAACTGCGCACGCGCCTGTTGCGCTGCGTCGCGGCCGTGTTCCTGGTGTTCGCGGGGCTGTTTTCCTTTGCCCAGCAGATCTACACCATCGTTTCCGCGCCATTGCGCCAGTACCTGCCAGCCGGCGCGACGATGATCGCCACCGACGTCGCCTCGCCGTTCCTGACGCCGTTCAAGCTGACGATGATCGTCTCGCTGTTCATCGCGATCCCGATCATCCTCCACCAGATCTGGGGCTTCATTGCCCCCGGCCTGTACAAGCATGAAAAACGCGTGGCGGTGCCGCTGCTGGTGTCGAGCATCTTTCTGTTCTACGCCGGCATGGCCTTCGCGTACTTTTTCGTGTTCCCGCTGATGTTCAAGTTCTTCGCCTCGGCCACCCCCGATGGGGTGTCGATGATGACCGACATCACCGCCTACCTCGACTTCGTCATGACGCTGTTCTTCGCCTTTGGCGTGGCGTTTGAAATCCCCGTGGCCGTGGTGCTGCTGGTGTGGATCGGCGTGGTCGACGTGAAGTACCTGAAAAAAGCCCGGCCGTACGTGATCATCGGCTGCTTCGTGGTCGGCATGATCCTCACTCCGCCAGACATCTTCTCGCAAACCCTGCTCGCCGTGCCGATGTGGATGCTGTTCGAAGTGGGTGTGTTGTGCAGTGGGCTGATCCGCAAGCGCGGCGACGCCCCGGACGAAGCCCCCAGCGAAGACGGCAAACCGCCTGTGCCACGCGCGTGAACCTGCTCTTGCTCGAAGAGGCCGACTTCATCGCGGCCGACCGCGTGGTGCTGCGTGACCGCCGCCTGACCCACCTGCATGAAGTGCACCGCACCGAAGCCGGCGCGCGCCTGCGCGTGGGCCGGGTCGGCGGCCTGATGGGCGAAGCGCTGGTCGAACGGCTGGGCACCCATGAGGCGGAGCTATTGGTCAGCTTCGACCAAGCGCCGCCGGCCAAGCTGCCGCTGACCCTGGTGCTGGCCCTGCCGCGGCCAAAGATGCTGCGCCGGGTGTTTCAAACCGCCGCCACCCTCGGCGTGCCGCGGTTGATCCTGGTGAACAGCTACCGGGTGGAAAAAAGCTTCTGGCAAACCCCGTTCCTGCAGCCCCAGGCCATCCGCGACAACCTGGTGCTGGGCCTGGAGCAGGCGCGCGACACCGTGCTGCCCGAGGTGATCATCGAAAAACGCTTCAAGCCCTTCGTCGAAGACCGCCTACCGGCCCTGGCCGCTGGCACCCTGGGGCTGGTCGGCCACCCCGGCGCCTACCCGGCCTGCCCCCGTGGCGTAAGCGCGCCGGTGACCCTGGCGATCGGCCCGGAAGGCGGCTGGATCCCCTATGAAATCGACCTGCTTGGCCAGGCAGGCCTGGCGCCGGTGCAGATGGGCGAGCGGATTCTACGCGTTGAAACCGCCGTCACCGCCCTGCTGGCGCGGCTGTTCTAGGCGCGATTACAAGCAAAGAATCAGGCTGGTCTACAGTTTCCTTGTCCTGCGCCGATCACTACGCGTGGAATCTGCACATCGACAAGGAGTTCATGATGCCTGCCTCTTCCGAAGGCCTGTTCGCTGACCTCAGCGTACGTTACAAACTAGCCCTGGGCTTCGGCCTGATCCTCTGCCTGACCGTGCTGATCGCCTTGATCGGCTGGGCCGGGTTGTCTTCCTTAACCGAGCGTGGAGACAAACTGGCCGCGGTGTCCGAAATGGGCGCGCTGGCCCGCGACATGCGCATCAACCGCCTGAATTATTCGCAAAACCGCGATGCCACCCATGCCGGCAGCATGCGCGCCACCCTCGACAGCGCCGACAGCGTGGCCAAGCAAACCCGCGCCCTGCTGACTGCCCCTGAAGACGTGCAACGCACAGACCAGTTCATTGCCGCGGTGGCCGACTACCGCGCCCAGTTCGCCGCGTTGGTGGCCATCGACCAGGGCGGCAGCGGCGATGCCCAGCAGCCCCTGGGCCGCATGCAAGCGATCGGCAGCCAACTGCTCGACCTCAGTAGCGCGATCACCCAATCGCAAACCGCCAAGCGCGACAGCGACAGCACCCGCGCCAAGGCGCTGCTCGGGGGCGGCGCGCTGGCCGCGCTGCTGCTGGGGCTGGCCGGTGCCTGGCTGATCACCCGGCAGATCGTGTTGCCGCTGCGGCGTACCGTCGAAGCGGTCAACCGGGTAGCCGATGGCGACCTGACGCAAAACCTCAACAGCCAACGCCGGGATGAACTGGGCCAACTGCAGCAAAGCATCGCGCGGATGAACCAGAACCTGCGCCAGCTCATCAACGGCATCGCCGACGGCGTGCGGCAGTTGGCCAGTGCCGCCGAGGAGTTGTCGGCGGTGACCGAACAAACCAGCGCCGGGGTGGCCAACCAGAAGCTTGAAACCGACCAGGTGGCCACGGCTATGAACGAGATGGTCGCCACCGTGCAAGACGTCGCGCGCAATGCCGAACAGGCCAGCGAAGCCGCCACCGCGGCGGACCAACAGGCCCGCGAAGGGGACCGGGTGGTGGGCGAGGCCGTGGGCCAGATCGAGCGCCTGGCGCTGGAGGTGCAGCGCTCCAGCGAGGCCATGGGCCGGCTGGAGAAGGAGTCGGAGAAGATCGGCGGGGTGTTGGTGGTGATCAAGTCGGTGGCGGAGCAAACCAACCTGCTGGCGCTCAACGCGGCGATCGAAGCGGCCCGCGCCGGCGAAGCCGGGCGCGGCTTTGCGGTGGTGGCCGATGAGGTGCGCAGCCTGGCCCAACGCACCCAGCAATCCACCGAAGAAATCGAAGGCCTGATTGCCGGCCTGCAAAGCGGCACCCAACAAGCGGCCAGCGCCATGGGCAACAGCCGCTCGCTGACGGAGCACAGCGTAGACCTCACCCGCCGCGCCGGTACCGCGCTGGGCAGCATCAACCGCACGGTATCGGCGATCCAGTCGATGAACCAGCAGATCGCCACGGCGGCCGAGCAGCAAAGCGCGGTGGCCGAGGCGATCAACCAGAGCATCGTCAATGTGCGGGGAGTGTCTGAGCAGGCTGCTTCGGCCAGCGAGGAAACCGCGGCCTCCAGCATGGAACTGGCGCGGCTGGGCACGGAGCTTCAGGGGATGGTGGCGCGGTTCAAGGTGTAGGGCCGCCTGTGACGGCCCATCGCCCGGCACAGCCGGCCTCCCACCAGATGTGTAAATGCTCGGTTTACGAGCCAACACAGAACCTGGTGGGAGGCCGTGGTCCGGCACTCCGGCTGTGCCGGGCGAAGGGCCCACCAGCCTTGAGGCGATCAGGCCAACTGCGCGGCCTGCACCTCGGGCTGCAGCGGCAGCGCCGGCGCATGAGGGTCGGCGGCGAGCGAGTCACGCCAGGCCTTCAGCCATGGCTCGCTGCGTTCTTCCCACACACGCTGGTGCAAGCGCGCCAGGGCGATCGGGTCGCTGAGGATCGCCAGGCGGTCGTTGCCCTTGATCGAACCTGGGCCACCTTCCAGCGCCTTGGCGATCCAGCGCTCGCGGTTGCCCTCGATCAGCGCATGGCCAGGCTTGTGCCGGGCGGTTGCCAGGGCGCAGGCCAGGGCGTTCTGGCGGGGGTCGACCACACTGCGCACGAAGCCGTCTTTCAGCGCGTGGTAGCGGTTCTCGTAGGTGTAGCGGTCGGTCGCGGCCAGCGCTTCAGGCACGTTGTACTCTTCCGGGATGAGGAAGAATTTTTCGTCCTTGGCGCGCAGGCCGAGGTTGGTGCGGCTGGAAATCACCGACACCGGGATCGCCATCATCAACGACACCACGATCGGCGCCAGCCACCACAGGAAGCTTGGGTTCAGCCACCACACCAGCAGCGACCACAGCGCCCCCAGCACGAACTGCGAACCGTGGCGGCGCACCGCCTCGCTCCATGGGGTGGAGTCGTCGTCACGCTGCGGCGAGTTCCACACCGCCGCCCAGCCGAGGAACGCGGCCAGCACGAAGCGGGTGTGGAACAGCATGCGCACCGGCGCCAACAGCATCGAGAAAAGCATCTCGACCAGCATCGACACCGTCACCTTGAAGCGCCCGCCGAACTCCGTCGCGCCCTGGGCCCAGATCAGCACGATGCTGAGCAACTTGGGCAGGAACAACAGCACCACCGTGGTGGAGAACAGCGCGATGGCTTTGTCTGGGTGCCACTGCGGCCACAGCGGGTACAGCTGCCGCGGCTCGAGGAAGTACGCCGGCTCCATCAGGGTGTTCACCGCCAACAGCGCGGTCGACAACACCAGGAAGAAGAACCACAGCGGCGCCGACAGGTAGGACATCACCCCGGTCAGGAACACCGCGCGGTGCACCGGGTGCATGCCCTTGACCAGGAACAGGCGGAAGTTCATCAGGTTGCCGTGGCACCAGCGGCGGTCGCGCTTGAGCTCGTCGAGCAGGTTGGGCGGCAGTTCTTCGTAGCTGCCAGGTAGGTCGTAGGCGATCCACACGCCCCAGCCGGCCCGGCGCATCAGCGCCGCTTCAACGAAGTCGTGGGAAAGAATAGCCCCGGCGAACGAACCCTTGCCCGGCAACGGCGCCAGCGCGCAGTGCTCGATGAACGGCTTCATGCGGATGATCGCGTTGTGGCCCCAGTAGTGGGATTCACCCAACTGCCAGAAGTGCAGGCCAGCGGTGAACAGCGGGCCGTACACGCGGGTGGCGAACTGCTGCAGGCGCGCATAGAGGGTATCCATGCCCGAGGCCTTCGGCGCGGTCTGGATGATGCCGGCATCTGGCGAGGCTTCCATCAGCCGCACCAGGCTGGTGAGGCATTCACCGGTCATCACGCTGTCGGCGTCGAGCACCACCATGTAGCGGTAGTCTCCGCCCCAGCGGCGGCAGAAGTCGTCGAGGTTACCGCTTTTGCGTTTCACGCGGCGGCGCCGGCGGCGATAGAAGATGCGCCCGAAACCACCGGTCTCGCGGCACACATCAAGCCAGGCCTGTTGCTCGGCCACGGCGATGTCGCCGTCGTAGCTGTCGCTGAGCACGAAGAAATCGAAGCGGTCGAGGTCACCGGTGGCGGCCACCGATTCGAAGGTCGCGCGCAGGCCGGCGAACACCCGTGGTACGTCTTCGTTACAGATCGGCATCACCAGTGCGGTGCGCGCGCCCGGCTCGATCGGCTCGGAGCCGGCGCTGGCACCGGAAATCCGGTACTTGTCGCGGCCGGTGAGCAGCTCGAGAAAGCCCATCAGGGCTGTCCAGAAACCCGCCGACACCCAGCAGAAGAGGATCCCGAAGAGGATCAGAATGCTGGTTTGCAGTACATACGGCAGCACCTGTTGGGCGCTGATCAGGATGGGCTGGCGGGCCACCTCCTGCAGGTCGACCAGGGCCCAGCCTTGGTACGGCATCAGGCCCTTCATGTAATAACCGGCCACAATCGTTTGGCCGATCATCAGGATCAACAGGATGTACCGGCGCAGCGAGCCGACCATGCGCCAGCGGGCCTTGGGCAGGTCGCGCTTGTCGCTGGTGGGCTGCGGGGTTTGCGGCTTGCCGGTCAGGCGCCGCCAGCCACGGGTGACCAGGTTGGTCTTCCATGGCTCGGGCACCACGCGGGTGCGGTTGATCGGTGGGGTGGCCTTGAGCTTCACCCGCCCGGCCGGGTCGAGCACGAGCATTTCTTGCTCGTGCAGGTCGGCGGCGCTGCCGACGGTCAGGCGTGGCCCGACCGAGGCTTGGGCGTTGCCATCGGCCGAGGGTTTCTCGGCCAGGCGCTCGTGCAGTTCAGCGAAGGAACCGCAGCGCGAGAGTTCCGCGCGCTGCTGCTCACTCAGGGGCAGATGGGCCAGGTATTCGCTGATCGACTCTGGCTGTTGCTGTGGATTAGTCATCGGCGGGCAACTGGTAGCTCCAGGTCTCGGTCAGCACTTCTTCCTGCTTGACCGGCTCGGCTGGGGTGGGCGCAGCCTCTGCAGGCTGCTCAACTTTGGCGTCGGCCGGCTTGTCGGCCTTCGCGCCCTTGGCGGGATCTTGCGCGGCGACCTTGTCGGCCTTGGCCTTCTCGGCCTTGGCTTTTTCTGCCTTGGCGGCCTCTTCCTTGGCCTTCTCGGCCTTGGCGGCTTCTTCCTTGGCGGCATCGGCCTTGGCGTCGGGGTTGACCACGTCCTGCACCAGGGCAGCACGCATTTCGACGTTCTTGCTTGGGTCTTTCACCTTGACCCGCAGGGTCAGGCGCCAGCCCTGGGTTTCAGGGTTGTAGCGCACGCTGTTCTCGACCACGTCGGCGTTGTCGCTGACGCTGACCTGGCTGCGCACCGGGGCATCTTCGAGCATGGCCTTGAGTTTCGGCCCTTCGAAGTCGACCAGGAAGGCCACGCTGCCGTCAGGCTGGCGCACCAGGTTGGACTGCTTCACGTCACCGGTGGAGCGCAAGGTCTGCTTGACCCAGGCTACATCTGGCGAGTGCACGGCGTCTTCGTCCATGGTCCAGTGGATGCGGTAGTTGGCTTCGAGCGGCTGGCCTTTTTCCGGCAGCTTCTCGGGGTTCCAGTAGGCCACGATGTTGTCGTTGGTTTCGTCACCGGTCGGGATCTCGACCAGGTTGACGGTCCCCTTGCCCCAATCGCCGCGGGTTTCGACCCAGGCGCTCGGGCGCTTGTCGTAGCGGTCGTCGAGGTCTTCGTAGCGGTAGAACTCACGGCCACGCTGCAGCAAACCGAAGCCTTTCGGGTTCTCGATGGTGAAACTGCTCACCGAGAGGTGCTTGGGGTTGTTCAGCGGGCGCCAGATCCACTCACCGTTGCCGTTGGCAATCGCCAGGCCGCTGGAGTCGTGCAGCTCACGGCGGAAGTTGAGCACTTTCGACGGCTGATTGGCACCGAACAGGTACATGCTGGTGAGCGGCGCAACGCCCAGGCGGCTGACTTGGTCACGCAGGTAGATGCGCGACTGCACGTCGACCACGCTGTCGCTGCCCGGGCGCAGCACCAGGCGGTAGGCACCGGTGGAGCGCGGCGAATCGAGCAGTGCGTAGATGATCAGCTGCTTGTCTTCGGGGTTGGGTTTTTCGATCCAGAATTCCTTGAAGCGTGGGAATTCCTCACCCGACGGCGCGGCGGTGTCGATCGCCAGGCCACGGGCCGACAAGCCATACACCTGGCCCTTGCCGACCACGCGGAAGTAGCTGGCGCCGAGCATGGTCATGACTTCGTCGAGTTTGTCTGACTTGTTGATCGGGTACATCACCCGGAAGCCCGCCCAACCGAGGTTTTCGGTGGTTTTCGGGTCGAACTGCAGGTCACCGTAGTCGAACCGGGCCGGGTCGTACTTGATCTCTTCAACGGTGGTGGCGGTCACCTCGTTGATTTTCACCGGCGTGTCGAACTGCATGCCCTGGTGGTAGAACGACAGCTTGAACGGGGTTTTGTCTTCAGCCCATTCGACCTTGTCGCGGCGGAAGTGGATCTTCTGGTAATCGGCGAACTTCAGGTCGCGGAATGCCGGCGGCAGGTTGCTTTTGGGCGCTTCGAACTTCTGCCCGGCCAGGTCTTTGGCCTTGGCGGCAACGTCGTCCAGGCTGAAAGCCCAGGCCGGTGCCGAGGTCATCAGGCACGCCAGAGCAGCCCCGCTCAGCAAGGCCGCCCATAGCCTTCCGGCAGTTGTTCTTTCTTTGTTACAAGGACTAACAATCACGAGCTACCCTCGCCGAAAACAGATCATTGAACCAACGGCCAGCTGAAAATTGCCGGGTTGGCGAGCATTGTTCGGACTCCCAAAGGGCTAAATGATTCCCTTGGCCAGCCCCGGACGCTTGAACTTCGAGCCTACCCGGTTTGGCAAAACCGTGAATCCCTGGCGCGCGATTATCTAGCAGCCTGCTAAAGAGCGCATCAGGGCAAGTGAACAATTTAAGCTACAAACCGCATTTTTTGCTGCGTGGGCGGGTTTTTTTGGTGGGTAGCCAGCATGGGTGGCCACTACATGGCCAAGGGTGGCCGATACGCCGCCCTCTTATACCTGCAGCATGAAGGTAACCGGGCCATCGTTGACCAGGTGCACCTGCATGTCGGCGCCAAACTGGCCGCTGCCCACCTGGGGGTGTTTGGCTTGGGCCTGGGCCAGCAGGTAGCTGAACAGTTGCGCGCCCAACTCGGGCGGCGCGGCGGTGGAAAAGCTCGGGCGCATGCCGTTGCGGGTGTCGGCGGCCAGGGTGAACTGCGACACCAGCAGCAAGCCACCCTGCACATCCACCAACGAGCGGTTCATCTTGCCGTCGGCGTCGCTGAACACCCGGTAGCCGAGCAGTTTGTGCAGCAGTTTGTCGGCGTGGGCGGGGGTGTCTTGCGGCTCGACCGCAACCAGCACCAGCAGGCCGTGGTCGATCGCACCGACCACCTCGCCAGCCACCTCGACCCGCGCGCCGCGCACGCGCTGCAGCAGGCCCCTCATGCTTCTTCGAGGGGCAGGTCGAGCAAGCGCCGGGCCATCTGGTCGGCGGCGCGCACCAGGGCGTCGGTGATGCCCGGCTCGGAAGCGGCATGGCCGGCGTCGCGAATCACCTTCAGCTCGCTGTTCGGCCAGGCCTGGTGCAGCTCCCAGGCGTTGTCCAACGGGCAGATCACGTCGTAGCGGCCATGCACGATCACCGCCGGCAGGTGGGCGATCTTGTGCACGTCGCGGATCAGTTGATCCGGCTCGAGGAAGGCATTGTTGACGAAATAATGGGTTTCGATGCGGGCAATCGACAGCGCCCGCGACGGCTCGGAGAAACGGTCGACCACCAGCGGGTTGGGGCGCAGCGTGGCGGTGCGGCCTTCCCACATCGACCAGGCCTTGGCGGCGTGCATCTGGGCGATCTGGTCGCTGCCGGTGAGGCGCTTGTAGAAGGCCTTGAGCAGGTCGCCGCGTTCGTCGGCCGGGATCGGCGCGAGGTAATCCTGCCAGTAGTCGGGGAACATCCGGTTGGCGCCTTCCTGGTAGAACCAGCGGATTTCCTGCGGGCGGCAGAGGAACACGCCGCGCAGGATCAACCCGTGCACGCGCTCAGGGTGCTTTTGCGCGTAGGCCAGCGCCAGGGTGGACCCCCACGAACCGCCGAACAGCACCCACTTGTCGATGCCCAGGTGCTCACGGATGCGCTCGAGGTCGGCGACAAGGTCCCAGGTGGTGTTGTTTTCGAGGCTGGCATGGGGCGTGGAGCGCCCGCAGCCGCGCTGGTCGAAGGTGACGATGCGGTACAGGTTGGGGTCGAAATAGCAGCGGCTGGCGGCGTCGCACCCGGCGCCTGGGCCACCGTGGATGAACACCACCGGCAAGCCATGCGGCGACCCGCTTTCATCGACGTACAACACATGGGGCGCTTCCACGGCCAGATCATGCCGGGCGTAGGGTTTGATCTGCGGGTACAAGGTCTGCATCAGACGCTCCGTAAGGGGAAGATTCTGCCGTTGGCATCATAAACCCTAATCGCGGCAGGGAGATAGGCGTGCTTCACAACACCGCGAAGGCCCGCCGCTGCACGAAACGGTCGACGTAGGCGTCTGCCGGGTGGCTGAGGATCTCCCGCGGGGTGCCCACCTGCACCAGCCTGCCGTCACGCAAGATGGCAATCCGGTCGCCCAGGCGCAGGGCTTCGTCGAGGTCGTGGGTGATGAACACGATGGTTTTGCGCAGGCGCTGCTGCAGCGTGCGCAGTTGGTCTTGCATGTCGGCGCGGATCAACGGGTCGAGCGCGCTGAAGGCTTCGTCCATCAGCAGGATGGGCGTGTCGACCGCCAGGGCCCGGGCCAGCCCCACGCGCTGGCGCATGCCGCCGGAAAGCTGCCCCGGATAGGCCTGCTCGAAGCCCTTGAGGCCGACCGTTTCGACCCAGGCCATGGCCTGCTCGGCGCACTCGGCGGGGCGCCCCCCGCGCAGGCGCAGGCCATAGGCCACGTTGCCCAGCACGGTTTTGTGCGGCAGCAGCGCGAAGCTCTGGAAGACCATGCTCACCTGCTGCCGGCGGTACTCGCGCAAGGCCTTGGGGTTGAGCGCCAGCACGTTTTGGCCGCCGACCAGGATGCGCCCCTGGGTGGGGTCTATCAGCCGGTTGAGGTGGCGCACCAGGGTCGACTTGCCCGAGCCCGACAACCCCATGATCACGAAACACTCGCCGGCGGCGATGCTCAGCGAAACGTCCGCCACCCCCACCACGCAGCCGGTGCGGGCGAGGATTTCGTCTTTGCCCAGGCCCTGGGCGAGCAGTTCGAGCGCCGACCGCGGCTGCCGGCCGAACACCTTGGTCACCTGTTGCAGCTCGATCGCGGCCATCATTCACCTCGCCGGCGCGGTTGGCCATAGGCCTGGGTGATGCGGTCGATCACCACCGCCAGCGCGACGATCGCCAAGCCGGCCTCCAGGCCGCGGCCGATGTTGAGGGTCTGGATGCCGGTGAGCACGTCTTCGCCCAGGCCGCGGGCGCCGATCATCGAGGCGATCACCACCATCGACAGGGCCATCATGGTGGTCTGGTTGATGCCGGCCATGATGCTCGGCAGCGCCAGCGGCAACTGCACGCCGAACAACTGCTGCCACGGGGTGGCGCCAAAGGCGTTGGCGGCCTCGAGCACTTCTTTGTCGACCTGGCGGATGCCCAGGTCGGTGAGCCGCACCACCGGGGCGATGGCGTACACCACGGTGGCGAAGATCGCCGGCACCTTGCCCAGGCCGAACAGCATCAGCACCGGGATCAGGTACACAAAGCTGGGCAGGGTCTGCATCACGTCGAGCACCGGCATCAGCACCCAGCGCAGGCGCGGCCAGCGCGCCGCCAGAATACCCAGCGGCACGCCCAGCAGCACCGCCAGGGCGGTGGCCACCAGCATCAGCGCCAGGGTTTGCATGAGTTTGTCCCACAACCCCACGCTGCCTACCAAAAACAGCAGCAGCATCACCACCAGCGCCGTGAACCAACGCCGGCTGGCGTGCCAGGCCAGCGCCCCGGCCAGCAGCAACAACAGCCACCAGGGCGTGGCGCGCAGCAAGCCCTCAAGGCGCACCAGCGCCCACAGCAGGCTGTCGGACACCTCGCGCAGGGTGTCACCGTAGCGCGCCACCAATTGGTCGACGGCGCGGTTGACCCACTCGGCAATGGAAAAGGTAAGGCTGTCGGGGAACATGGGCGGCTCGCTTGGGCTTCTGGCTAGAAGCCTAGACCACGCCGCCAAGGGAATGATCAGCGGGTAAAGCGGCCTTCGAGGCGGTGCCGGGTACCTGGGTGGATCAGCCGCGCCAGGGTCACCGGGTGGCGGCCCGACCAGGTGCGCCGGCGGATCAACAAGCACGGTTCGTTTTCCGGAATCTGCAGCCACTGGCACTCTTGCGGCTCGGCCAGGATCGCCTCGACCAAGTGCTCGCCCTCAGTCAACGGCGCCACGCGGTTGAGGTAGGAGTACGGGGTTTCGCCGAGAAAATCCTGCTGCAGGTAATCCGGGGCGATGGTGGGGTTCACGTAGCGGTCTTCGATCTGCACCGGCATGTCGTTCTCGAAGTGCAGCAGCACCGAATGGAACAGCCGCTGGCCTTCGCGGATGTCGAACGCCGCGGCCATGTGCGCGCTGGCCGGGGCTTCGTGCATTTCCAGCACCTGGCAGCGGTGGCGGTGGCCGCGCTGGCGGATTTCATCGGCGATGTTGTGCACTTCGAACAGCGCCGACTGGGTTTTCGGCTCGGCCACGAAGGTGCCTACGCCCTGCATGCGCACCAGCAAGCCTTCGGCGGTGAGCTCGCGCAGGGCGCGGTTGATGGTCATGCGGCTGAAGCCCAGCTCGCTGACCAGCTCGCTTTCGGACGGCACGCGGTAATGCGGCGGCCAACTGCCGTTGTTGATCTGCTGGGTGATCATCTGCTTGACCCGGGCATACAGCGGCGCGGGGCTGTCACCCATCTGCGCGCTGAGCGAGTGGGGAATGGGCGGTGTCGGCATGAAAACCCCGGAAAACAATGACAGATGGGGCGCAGTGTAACCGCGTGGCCAGCCGCTGCATATGTCTATACAAGCTGGCTATTTGCCAATATCCGAGTCCGAGACCCGCCAGATCAGCCGGCTGGTGTCATAGCCCTGCTGGCGGGCCTTGGCCATCAGCAGTTGGCGGATGTCTTCCGGTACCGTGCGGCTGCGTGACAGCAGCCAGAGGTATCGGCGGTTGGGGTTGCCGACGATCGCCAGCTTGTAGTCGTCGCTGACGTACAGCACCCAGTAGTCACCCTTGGTGATGCCCGGGAACATCCGCGAGAAGCCGTTATCGAACTGCACCCAGAGTTTGTCGGCCTTGCCCTTCACCTGCTCGCTGGCGGTGCCATGGGCCTGCTCCCACTCGCCTTGCTGGGTGCGGCAACGGTTGAGCACGTCGACCGTGCCGCTGGGGGTGAGCTGATAGGTGGCTTCGGACTGCGCGCAGTTGCGCTGGAAGAACATCGGCAGGCGTGCCTGCTCATACCAGGTGCCCTGGTAGCGTTCGAGGTTCACCGGCCCGGCGGTGTGCGGGGCGATGTCTGGCCCGGAAGAGGCGCAGCCGGCCAACAGGCCCAGTAACAGGGCCGCCATCAGGGCTTTCATTTCAAGCCCTGTGCGGTGTACAGCACCACTTTGTCGGCGGCGAACTGAATGCTGACGAAACGCTGGTCGTCGCCCCAGGTGCAACTGGTCATCGCCAGGGCGCCGGAGCACTTGGCCGGCTCGCCGAGCAGTTGTTCTACCGATGCGCGAGGCATGCCGGTTTCGATTTTGGAATAGTTCTCCAGCGTCAGCTTGTTACAGCCAGCGAGCAGGAGGCAGAAGGTGCACAGCGCCAAAACACGGGAAGACATCAAAACACTCCGAGCCAGGGGTGACCCTTGGAACACCGTAACGGCGGGCAGTTCCCGACCGATGGAAATTCTGATGGCCTATCGCCCCGGCACCGCCGCGCGCGAAGGGCCATCCATTTGAAATAACACCCTCACCTTCGGCAGATAAACGGTACCCATGGGCATTCATGTTTTGGTCACAAAGGCCGAAATCCTGACCAGCCGCGCTGGGTTCACGATACCCGGCGCGCACTCCGATTAGCCCAATGCCACGAGCCACCGAGCTATGCGCACACATAATTTGAAATTCAGCCACAAGATCCTGCTCGTTGCCGGGTTGATCGTGGCGATCGCCTTTGCCTTGTTCGTGCTGTTCAACGATTACCGCCAGCGCCAAACGTTGCGCGAGAGCACCGAAGCCTCGATGCGTGACCTCGGCCGGCTGACCACCAGCAACATCCAGAGCTGGCTGCAGGGCCGCATCGAGCTGTTGCAGTCGATGGGCCAGCAGCTGGCCAGCCAAGGCGCGGAGCCGGCCAACCTGCCGGGTATCGTCGGCCTGCCGGCGTACCCGGCGAACTTCCAGTTGAGCTACTTCGGCAGCGCCGAAGGCTTGATGTTCTCGGTGCCCGCCGGCAACCGCCCGGCCGACTACGACCCGCGCGCCCGCGGCTGGTACAAGGCCGCCAGCAGCGCCGGGCAAACCATCGTCACCGAACCCTACGTGGCCGCCTCCAGCGGCAAGCTGGTAGTGACCGTGGCCGCCCCCGTGCAGCGCGCCGGCCAACTGATCGGCGTGGCCGGCGCCGACATCGACATGGCGCGCATCAGCGAAATCATCAACTCGCTGAACTTCAACGGCCACGGCCATGCGTTCATCGTCAGTGCCGCCGGCAAGATCCTCGTGCACCCCGACAACAAGCTGGTGCTGAAAACCCTCGCCGAAGCCTTCCCCCAGGGCGCGCCCAGCCTCACCCCCGGCTTGAAGGAGGTCGAGCAGGCCGGCAAGACCGAATTCGTCGCCTTTACCCATATCGATGGGGTGCCCTCGGCCGACTGGTACGTTGGCCTGGTGCTGGACCGCGACGCCGCCTACAGCATGCTCGGTGAATTCCGCACCAGCGCGGCGATCGCCACGTTGATTTCGGTGGCGATCATCATCCTGCTGCTGGGTGTGCTGATCCGTGTGCTGATGGCGCCGCTGCACGTGATGGGCCGCGCCATGCAAGACATCGCCGAAGGTGAAGGCGACCTCACCCGGCGCCTGGCCATCCATGGCAACGACGAGTTCGGCCAATTGGGCATGGCCTTCAACCGCTTCGTCGAGCGCATCCACGAGTCGATCCGCGAGGTGTCGTCGGCCACCGCCCAGGTGCATGAAGTGGCTGGCCGCGTAACCCAGGCCTCCAACGCGTCGATGCACAACTCCGACCAGCAGGCCAACCGCACCAGCAGTGTGGCCGCGGCCATCAACGAGCTGGGCGCCGCCGCCCAGGAGATCGCCCAGAACGCCGCCCTCGCCTCGCAGCACTCCAGCGACGCGCGCAACCTGGCCAGCGAAGGCCAGAGCGTGGTCGAGCGCACCATCGCGGTGATGGGCCAACTGTCGAGCAAGATCAGCGATTCGTGCAGCAACATCGAAACCCTGAACACCAACACGGTGAACATCGGGCAAATTCTCGAGGTGATCACCGGGATTTCCCAGCAAACCAACCTGCTGGCGCTCAACGCCGCGATCGAAGCAGCCCGCGCCGGCGAGGCCGGCCGCGGCTTTGCAGTGGTGGCTGATGAAGTGCGCAACCTCGCACACCGCACCCAGGAGTCGGCGCAGCAGGTGCAGAAGATCATCGAGGAGTTGCAGGTGGGCGCGCGCCAGGCGGTGGCGATGATGACCGAAAGCCAGAGCCAGAGCGAAAACAGCGTGGGCATCGCCAACCAGGCCGGCGAGCGGCTGGGCAGCGTGACCCAACGCATTGGCGAGATCGACGGGATGAACCAGTCGGTGGCCACCGCCACCGAGGAGCAGACCGCGGTGGTCGATACCATCAACCAGGACATCACCGAGATCAACACCCTCAACCAGGAGGGTGTGGAAAACCTTCAGGCTACCTTGCGCGCCTGCGGCGACCTCGAGCAGCAGGTCAACCGCCTGAAGCAGCTGGTCGGCAGCTTCAGGATCTGACCCGGCCCGCCCGCTGCCCATGGGGCGGCGGGCAACCCCGGCTTACTGGTGGTAGCCGGTCACGCGCTCGACTTCTTCCTTCGACCCGAGGAACACCGCCACGCGCTGGTGCAGGCCTTCGGGCTCGATGTCGAGGATGCGCTGGTGGCCATCGGTAGAGGCGCCGCCGGCCTGCTCGATGATGAACGACATCGGGTTGGCTTCGTACATCAAGCGCAGCTTGCCCGGCTTGGCCGGCTCGCGGCTGTCACGCGGGTACATGAACATGCCGCCGCGGGTGAGGATGCGGTGCACGTCGGCGACCATCGAGGCGATCCAGCGCATGTTGTAGTTCTTGCCCAGCGGGCCTTCCTTGCCGGCCAGCAGCTCGTCGACGTAACGCTTGACCGGGGCTTCCCAGTGGCGCTCGTTCGACATGTTGATGGCGAACTCGGCGGTGCTTTCCGGGATGCGGATGTTCTCGTGGGTCAGGGCGAAGCTGCCCATCTCGCGGTCGAGGGTGAAGCCGATCACGCCGTCGCCCAGGGTCAGCACCAGCATCGTTTGCGGGCCGTAGATGGCGTAGCCGGCGGCGACCTGCTTGGTGCCCGGCTGCAAGAAGGCTTTTTCGTTGAGGGTGTCGTTCTGGCTGAGGTATTCATCCGGGCAGCGCAGCACCGAGAAGATGGTCCCGACCGACACGTTCACGTCGATGTTCGACGAGCCGTCGAGGGGGTCGAACACCAGCAGGTAGGCACCTTTGGGGTACTTGCCAGGGATCTGGTAGGCGTTGTCCATTTCTTCGGAGGCCATGCCGGCCAGGTGGCCGCCCCACTCGTTGGCCTCGAGCAGGATTTCGTTCGACAGCACGTCGAGTTTCTTCTGCACTTCACCTTGCACGTTCTCGGTGCCCATGCTGCCCAGCACCCCACCGAGGGCACCCTTGGACACGGCATGGCTGATTTCCTTACAGGCACGCGCGACCACTTCGATAAGGAAGCGCAGATCGGCAGGGGTGTTGTTGCTGCGGGTCTGCTCGATCAAATAGCGGCTGAGGGTAACGCGGGACATGGAAGAGCTCCGTTCAAGGGGAGTGAAAAACCCGCGCAGTGTACAGGGCGGGCGGGGGGCTAGCGAGCCTGGGCGTTGGCAGCCAGGGGATCAGACTGCCTGGCCCGGTTTGAGTTCGCGAGCCCGCCCGTTTCGAGTGGCACGTTACAAGCGGCGAACCTGCGCTGGCGGCTTGAGGCTCGCGGCTTGCCACCAAAGGCCCTTACAGGGCCTTCCAGATCTCCTTGGCGTACTCGCCGATGGTGCGGTCCGAGGAGAACCAGCCCATGCGCGCGGTGTTGTAGATCGCCGAGCGCCACCACAGCTTCGGTTGGCGCCACAGTTCCTCGACCTTCATCTGCGCGTCCCAGTACGACTCGAAGTCCGCGCACACCAGGAAGCGGTCGTAGTTGAGCAGCCCATCAACCAGCCCGGCGTAGCGGGACGGGTCATCCGGCGAGAAGGTACCGCCGCGCACGGCCTGCAGCACGTCGTTGAGGCGGTGCGAGCCGGCGGCCACGCCGTGGGCGCTGAAGTCGCCGTGCTGCTTATGCGCCTCGACCTCGTCGGCCTTCATGCCGAAGATGAACATGTGCTCGGCGCCCACGTGCTCGCACATCTCGACGTTGGCGCCGTCGAGGGTGCCGATGGTCAGCGCGCCGTTGAGGCCGAACTTCATGTTACTGGTACCGGAGGCCTCGTAACCGGCGGTGGAAATCTGCTCGGACAAATCCGCCGCCGGGATGATGCTCTCGGCCAGGCTGACGTTGTAGTTGGGCAGGAACACCACCTTGAGCAGGCCACGCACGGTCGGGTCGTTGTTGACGGTGCGGGCGATGTCGTTGGCCAGCTTGATGATCAGCTTGGCCTGGTAGTAACTGGCCGCGGCCTTGCCGGCGAAGATCTTCACCCGTGGCACCCAGGGTTTTTCCGGGTTGGCGCGGATCGCCTGGTACAGCGCCACGGTGTGCAGCAGGTTGAGCAGCTGGCGTTTGTATTCGTGGATGCGCTTGACCTGCACGTCGAACAGGGCTTTGGGGTCGACCGTGATGCCGAGGCGGTCCTGGATGATCCGCGCCAGCGCCTCCTTGCTGTGCAGGCGTTGGTCGGCGAAACGGCGCTGGAACACCGCGTCGTCGGCGAACGGCTCAAGGCCTTTGAGCTGGGTTTCCGGCGCGTCGAGCAGGCCTTCGCCGAGTTTGTCGACCAGCATATGGGTGAGCTTGGGGTTGCTCTGGTACAGCCAGCGGCGGAAGGTAATGCCGTTGGTTTTGTTGTTGATGCGCCCCGGGTAAAGGCCGTTGAGGTCTTTGAACACGGTGCTGCGCATCAAGTCGGTGTGCAGGGCAGACACCCCGTTGATGCTGTGCGAGCCGATGAACGCCAGGTTGCCCATGCGCACCCGGCGGCCGTTGCTTTCGTCGATCAACGACACCGAGCGCAGCAGGTCGAAGTCGTGCATCTCTTTGGCGCGCAGGCCGTCGATGTGCTCGGCGTTGATCAGGTAGATGATCTGCATGTGCCGCGGCAGCATGCGTTCCATCAGGCCCACCGGCCAGGTTTCCAGCGCTTCGGGCAGCAGCGTGTGGTTGGTGTAGCAGAGGGTGTCTACGGTCACCTTCCACGCCTCGGCCCATGGCAGCTGGTGGATGTCGACCAGCAGGCGCATCAGCTCGGCCACGGCGATCGACGGGTGGGTGTCGTTCATCTGGATCGCGGCGTGCTCGCCCAGGCTGGCCACCGTGCCATGCATGTTGATGTGCCGGCGCAGCAGGTCTTGCAGCGAAGCCGACACGAAGAAGTACTCCTGGCGCAGGCGCAGCTCTTGGCCGGCCTCGGTGCTGTCGGCCGGGTAGAGCACGCGGGAGATACTCTCGGCGCGGGCCACATCAGCCACGGCGCCAAGGTGGTCACCGGCGTTGAAGCGCTCCAGGTGGAGGTCTTCCATGGCGCGGGCACGCCACAGCCGCAGGGTGTTCACGCTCTTGCCGCGCCAGCCCACGACTGGGGTGTCGTACGCCACCGCGCGCACCGTTTCACTTGGCAACCACACCTGCCGGCCGAGGTCGCTGGCCTGCACATGGCCGCCGAAGCTGATCGGGTAGATCACCTCCGGGCGTTCGAACTCCCAGGGGTTGCCGAAATCCAGCCAGGTTTCGGTCTGCTCCTGCTGCCAGCCGTCGATCACCGCTTGGCGGAACAGCCCGTGCTCATAGCGGATGCCATAACCGTGGGCGGCCACGCCGAGGGTCGACATGCTTTCCATGAAGCACGCCGCCAGGCGCCCGAGGCCGCCGTTGCCCAGTGCCGCGTCGGGCTCGAGCAGTTTGATCTTGTCGAAGTCCACCCCCAGGCCGTCGAGTGCTTCGCGGGCCACGTCGAGCAGCCCGAGGTTGCTCAGGCTGTCGACCAGCAGGCGGCCGATGAGGAACTCCAGCGAGAGGTAGTACACGCGCTTTTGCTGGCTGCGGTAGATCTGCCGGGTGTGGTCCATCCAGTGCTCGACCATATGGTCGCGCGCCGCCAGGGCAATGGCTTCGAACCAGTCGTGATCGAAGGCATGCTCGGGGTCCTTGCCTACCGCGTAGGTGAGTTTTGCGAGTACGGCGTCACGAAATTCGTTCACATCGACTTTAACTTTACGGGCAAGCGGTTCCTGAGACATGAGGCGTCCTCGGTGGCTTAAAAGGAAGCGGATTGATTCAGACTAGACCGTCTGACCGAAGGTGGCCTGCCGGGTTCGCGCGCTTTTACACAGAAAAAAATAAAAAACCGGCGAGTGGATATTTATTAACCAACGCGTACGCGTATCATCGCGCGCCTCCGATGAACCTTGCGTGAACCCCTGATGAGACCGACCCTGATCGCCGCGGCCGAAGTAGACCGCCTGGAAACCTGGCAGAAGTACGCCAGCCACATGTGTGGCGGCTGCATGTCGATTTGCTGCACGCTGCCGGTGGAGGCGCGCATCAAGGATTTGATCCGCATCGGCGTGGTGGATGAATTCGAAAAAGACGAGCCACCGAAGAACGTGGCCAAGCGCCTGCAGAAGGAAGGGATCATCGAGCGCTTCAACCAGAAGAGCGGGATTTTCACCCTGGCGCGGATGAGCAACAACGACTGCCTGTACCTGGATAAAAAAAGCCGCCTGTGCACCATCTACGACAAGCGCCCCGACACCTGCCGCAACCACCCGAAGATCGGGCCGCGGCCGGGGTATTGCGCGTACAAGCCCAAGCCGGCTGCCAGGTAATGGCCGCGGGCAATTTTAGCTCTTCATAGAGGCGTTCAATCTGCGAGCTCTGCTAATTCTGTGCATGAGCTGACTGGCCCATCGCCCGGCATAGCCGGCCTCCCACGAGCTCTGTGTTGCCAAGTAAATCAAATACTTACACAAACCTGGTGGGAGGCCGTGGTCCGGCACTCCGGCTGTGCCGGGCGAAGGGCCCGCGAACACCCATAAAAAAAGCCGGCTTTCGCCGGCTTTTTTCATACCTGAAGGTTAGCCCTTCGAAGCACGCTTACGCTCGTTCTCGTTCAGCACTTTCTTGCGAAGGCGGATCGATTTCGGGGTCACTTCCACCAGTTCATCGTCATCGATGAACTCCAGCGCCTGCTCAAGGGTGAACTTGATCGGCGGCACCAGGGCGATGGTTTCGTCTTTGCCCGAAGCACGCATGTTGTCGAGCTTCTTGCCCTTGGTGGGGTTGATCACCAGGTCGTTGTCACGGCTGTTGATGCCGGCCAGCTGGCCTTCGTAGATTTCCTGGCCAGGCTCGAGGAACAGCTTGCCGCGGTCCTGCAGGGTTTCCAGCGAGTAGGTCAGGGCTTTACCGGTGGCCATCGACACCAGCACGCCGTTCTGGCGGTGGCTGACTTCACCGGCCTTGACCGGGCCGTAGTGGCTGAAGGTACCGGTGAGGATACCGCTGCCGGAGGTCATGGTCAGGAAGGCGTTACGGAAGCCGATCAGGCCACGGGCCGGAATGGTGTATTCCAGGCGGATGCGCCCTTTGCCGTCCGGGACCATGTTGGTCAGGTCGCCTTTGCGCAGGCCCATCTGTTCCATCACAGCACCCTGGTGCTGCTCTTCGATGTCGATGGTCACGGCTTCGTACGGCTCTTGCTTCTCGCCGTTGACTTCCTTGATCACCACTTCAGGGCGCGAGATGGCCAGTTCGAAGCCTTCGCGGCGCATGGTTTCGATCAGTACCGAGAGGTGCAGCTCGCCACGGCCGGAGACCTTGAACTTGTCGGCGCTGTCGGTTTCTTCAACGCGCAGGGCAACGTTGTGCAGCAGTTCTTTTTCCAGGCGCTCTTTGATGTTGCGGCTGGTGACGAACTTGCCTTCCTTACCGCAGAACGGCGAGTCGTTGACCTGGAAGGTCATGCTCACGGTCGGCTCGTCGACGCTCAGCGGCGGCAGGGCTTCGACATTTTGCGGGTCGCACAGGGTGTCGGAGATGAACAACTGGTCCATGCCGCTGATGCAGACGATGTCACCGGCTTCAGCATCGCCGACTTCAACGCGCTGCAGGCCGTGGTGGCCCATCAGCTTGAGGATACGGCCGCTGCGCTTCTTGCCTTCGGCGTCTACCGCGACCACCGGGCTGTTGGCCTTGATGCGGCCACGGGCGATGCGGCCGATGCCGATCACGCCGAGGAAGCTGTTGTAGTCCAGTGCCGAGATTTGCATCTGGAACGGGCCTTCGGCGTCGACTTTAGGCGCCGGCACGTGGTCCAGGATGGCCTGGAACAGTGGGTCCATGTTTTCGGCCATTTCCGATGGGTCGTTACCGGCGATACCGTTCAGGGCGCTGGCGTAGATGACCGGGAAGTCGAGTTGCTCTTCGGTGGCGCCGAGGTTGTCGAACAGGTCGAACACCAGGCCGAGGACTTTGTCCGGGTCAGCGCCTGGGCGGTCGACCTTGTTGATGACCACGATCGGGCGCAGGCCGGCCTTGAAGGCCTTCTGGGTCACGAAGCGGGTTTGCGGCATCGGGCCGTCCTGGGCGTCGACCAGCAGCAGCACGGAGTCGACCATCGACATCACGCGCTCTACCTCACCGCCGAAGTCGGCGTGGCCGGGGGTGTCGACGATGTTGATGTCGAAGCCGTTCCATTTGATGGCGGTGTTCTTCGCCAGAATGGTAATGCCGCGCTCTTTTTCCTGGTCGTTGCTGTCCATCACGCGTTCGTCGTTCAGCTCTTTGCGGTCCAGGGTGCCAGACAGCTTCAGCAGCTTGTCGACCAGGGTGGTTTTACCGTGGTCAACGTGGGCGATGATGGCGATGTTGCGAAGATTCTCTCTCACAGGTATGTCTCGATCGATGAATGCGTTGTTTGCCGCGCCCCAAGGCGCGGCAGGCTTGAATAGGCAGTGTTACAAAGCGGCCCGGGCGTCGGGTGGGCGATGGCGGATGCTGCCGCCATTGAGCCCCGGGATTCTATGCCGGACGATAAACGCGCACATTGGCGTGCCCCTCGCTGAGCAGGTGATGAGCATGCAGGCGGCTCATGACACCCTTATCGCAGTACAGAAGATATTGCCGGCTGGCGTCCAGCTCCTTGAAGCGGCTGTTCAGAGCATAGAACGGCAGCGCCTTGACTTCGACACCGTCCAGCGCCAGGGGTGCGTCTTCCTGGGCGTCGGGGTGGCGGATGTCGATCACCACCTGGCCGGGCAGTGCCTGGGCCACGTGTTCCACTTCGACGGCCTGGCCGAGTTCCTCGATCACATGGTCGATCGACACCAGCCGGGCGCGCTCCAGGGCGCGCTCGAGCACCGCCATGTCGAAGCGGGTTTCTTCACGCTCGACCCGGTAGCCGCGGGCCGCGGTGGTTGGGTTCACCGAGATCACGCCGCAGTATTCCGGCATGTGCTTGGCGAAATCGGCGGTGCCGATGGCCACGGCGGTGTCGATGATGTCTTGCTTGTGGCTGGCAAGCAATGGCCGCAGCACCAGCTTGGGCGTGGCGGCGTCGATCACCGTGAGGTTGGTCAGGGTCTGGCTCGACACCTGGGAGATCGCCTCACCAGTGACCAGCGCGTCGATCTGCAGGCGGTCGGCCAGGCGGCTGGCGGCGCGCAGCATCATGCGCTTGAGGATCACGCCCATCTGCGGGTCGTCGACCTTGGCGAGGATCTCGCCCACCACCTCTTCGAACGGCACGCTGATGAACAGCACCCGGTGCGAACTGCCGTACTTCTTCCAGAGAAAGTGCGCGACCTCCATCACCCCCAACTCGTGGGCACGGCCGCCGAGGTTGAAGAAGCAGAAGTGGGTCATCAGGCCGCGGCGCATCATCTGGTAGGCCGCCACGGTGGAGTCGAAGCCGCCGCTCATCAGCACCAGGGTTTGCTCCAGCGCGCCCAGCGGGTAGCCGCCCATGCCTTCATGGCGGCTGTGCACCACGAACAGCTGTTGGTCGCGGATGTCGAGGCGCACCTCGACCTCGGGCTGCTTCAGGTCGATCCCGGCGGCGCCGCACTGCTGGCGCAGCTGGCTGCCCACGTAGCGGTCGACGTCCATCGAGCTGAAGGTATGGCGCCCGGCGCGCTTGCAGCGCACGGCGAAGCGCTTGCCGGCCAGCAGCGGGCCGAAGTGTTCTTTGCACTTGGCGACGATGTCGTCGAAATCGCCCAGCGGGTAGTGGGCCACCTGCAGGAAATGCGCGATGCCCGGCGTGCAGGCCAGGCGCTCGATGATCTCGCGCAGCACCTTGGGGTCCTGCTGCTTCGTGTTGACTTCCAGGTTGTCCCACACGCCCGTGACGGAAATGTCCGGGTCGAGCTCGCGGGTCACCAGCCGGATGTTCTTCGCGAGCTGGCGGATGAACCGCTTGCGCACGGGAGGGCTTTTGATGGTGATTTCTGGGAAGACTTTAACGATAAGTTTCATGGAACTGCACGCACGCAGAGGCCCGCTAAAAAAGGGGCGGCATTATAGCGGAAATTGTTCAAGGTTTGACCAACTATCGTCGGCTGATTAACGGTGCCGCAATTTGGTGCAAAATGATTATCCATCGCACCATTTTGGCGCCTTGCCATTGGCGATTTTTTGCGCAAACGCCCGCCAGCGCTCGCATTTTAAGGGTGCTGCCCAACTTTGGGCACTGGCATGCAAATTGCTCCCTTGTGAGGCAGGTTGCCAAGGCTGAGTATTCGTGGCCGGCACCACCCACATTGCAGGGCTGCCCATTACCAAGCCCTGACCACCCGGAGGACAGCATGTCGAAGACGGTTCAACTCATCAAAGATCATGACGTTAAGTGGATTGATCTGCGCTTCACCGATACCAAAGGCAAGCAACAGCACGTCACCATGCCTGCGCGTGACGCGCTTGACGACGACTTCTTCGAACACGGCAAAATGTTCGACGGCTCCTCGATCGCTGGCTGGAAAGGCATCGAAGCCTCCGACATGATCCTGATGCCGGACGACGAAACCGCTGTGCTCGACCCGTTCACCGAAGAGCCGACCATCATCCTGGTCTGCGACATCATCGAACCGTCGACCATGCAAGGCTATGACCGCGACCCACGCGCCATCGCCCACCGCGCCGAGGAATACCTGAAGTCCACCGGCATCGGCGACACCGTGTTCGTCGGCCCGGAGCCAGAGTTCTTCATCTTCGACGGCGTGAAATTCAAGTCCGACATCTCCGGTTCCATGTTCAAGATCTTCTCCGATCAAGGTTCGTGGATGACCGATGGCGACATCGAAGGCGGCAACAACCTGGGCCACCGCCCGGGCGTGAAAGGTGGTTACTTCCCGGTTCCGCCGGTCGACCACGACCACGAAATCCGTACCGCCATGTGCAACGCCCTGGAAGAAATGGGCCTGACCGTTGAAGTTCACCACCACGAAGTGGCGACTGCCGGCCAGAACGAAATCGGCGTCAAGTTCAACACCCTGGTGAAGAAAGCCGACGAAACCCAAACCCTGAAGTACGTTGTTCACAACGTTGCTGACGCCTACGGCAAAACCGCGACCTTCATGCCGAAGCCTCTGTACGGCGACAACGGTTCGGGCATGCACGTGCACATTTCCGTCTCCAAAGACGGCAAGAACACCTTCGCGGGTGAAGGCTATGCCGGCCTGTCCGACACCGCCCTGTACTTCATCGGCGGTATCATCAAGCACGGTAAGGCCCTGAACGGCTTCACCAACCCGTCGACCAACTCCTACAAGCGCCTGGTACCTGGCTTCGAAGCCCCGGTCATGCTGGCCTACTCGGCCCGTAACCGTTCCGCTTCGATCCGTATCCCGTACGTGTCGAGCCCGAAAGCCCGCCGTATCGAAGCCCGCTTCCCGGATCCGGCTGCCAACCCCTACCTGGCCTTCGCTGCACTGCTGATGGCCGGCCTGGACGGTATCCAGAACAAGATCCACCCAGGCGACGCCGCCGACAAAAACCTGTACGACCTGCCGCCTGAAGAGGCCAAGGAAATCCCGCAGGTGTGCGGCAGCTTGAAAGAAGCCCTGGAAAACCTGGACGCCGACCGCGGCTTCCTGACCAAGGGCGGCGTGTTCAGCGACGACTTCATCGACGCTTACATCGCGCTGAAGAGCGAAGAAGAGATCAAGGTCCGCACCTTCGTTCACCCGCTGGAATACGACCTGTACTACAGCGTCTAAGCCAGCACCGCGGCACAAGAAAGGCCACCTCGGGTGGCCTTTTTTATCTGCCGGGCGAAGGGCCCTGAGGCCATTCACACCCTGAAAAACACCCGCCCCTCTGCCCTCGCGAAGCCATGGCATGCTTGCCGCCCCTGAAAATGGCGCGAGGAGCCCACCCATGAGGCCAACCCCCATCCTGCTGCTGAGCACCCTGCTCGCCACCAGCGCACACGCCGCCACTACCGCCGGCAGCGAAGCCATCGGCCCCTTGATCGGCCTGATGAACGAACGCCTGGCGCTCGCCCTGCCGGTTGCCAAGGCAAAATGGGAGAGCGGCGCGGCGGTACAAGACCGCCCCCGTGAACACCAGGTGCTTGAGCGCGTCGCCGCCCAGGCGCCCAGCCAAGGGGTACCCGCCGCCTGGGCGCGGCAGTTGTTCTCGGCGCAGATCGAGGCCAGCAAAACCCTGCAGTACTTTTACATCCAGAGCTGGCTGGCCGGCAGCCACACAGGCTTCGATACACCCGCACGCCCACTGAGCGAGATACGCCCACAGCTCGACCAGTTGCAGGCACGGATACTCACCCAGATGGCCCTGGCTGAACCCTATCGAACACACCCCGATTGCCCGCTGAAGGTACTGGAGGCCATCACCCAGCAAACGCCGGACACCTTTACCCGCGCCGCCCTGGCTCGCGCCAGCGCGGAACTCTGTGCAAGCCAGGGCTAGCCGTTTTATGCTGGCACCCTCAGGCCACGCCCCCCGGGCGGCCGTTGTACGAGTGCCGACCATGCGCTGCATCGCCCTTGCCCTCTGCCTGCTGGCCCCCTTGCCGGCCCTGGCGCAGATCTACAAATACACCGACGCCAACGGCAACACGGCCTACACCAACCAGCCGCCAGACGGCACCAAGGGCGCCAAGGAAGTACAACTGCCACCGCTGAACAGCGTGGCGCCCGGCAACGGCGCCGCCGCGCCCAAGCCGGCCACCGCGCCCACGGTGAGCAACCCGCAACCCCAGCAAGCCACCACGGCCTACGCCACCCTGCAACTCACCGGCCTGCCCAGCGCCGAGGCCCTGCGCGCCAACAATGGCACCTTCACCGTGGGCGTGGCCCTGCAGCCGCGGCTGGCCCCAGGGCACATGCTGCAATTGCTGCTCGATGGCAAACCCTATGGCACCCCCAGCAACGTGCCGCGCCTGCAACTGGTGAACATCGACCGTGGCGAACACAGCCTGGCGGTGCAGGTGCTGCAGGGGCAAACCATGCTGCAACAAAGCGACACGGTGACCTTCACCGTGCAGCGGGTACACCGCTGATGCCGCGCCACTGGCTGTTGTGGCTGGCCCTGGCCTGCGCGCCGGCCTGGGCCCAGGTGTACACCTACGTGGATGCCAACGGTAACCGGGTGTACACCGACAAACCGCACAAGGGCGCCACCGCCGTGGCCCTGCCGCCCACCAACACCCTCAGCGGCACCCCGCCGCCGGCCCCGGCGCCGCGGGTCGAGCGGCCCAAGCCAACGCGGGTGGTGCACTACAACATGCTGCGCATTCTGGCGCCCGCGCCCGACGCCACCGTGGCCCACGCCGCCGGCGAGGTGGTGGTGACCGTGAGCAGCGACCCGGCGCTGGTGGCCGAAGACGCCTACGAACTGCTGCTCGACGACAAACCCACCGGCACCCCTGGCACCAGCCCGGTGATGCTGCTGCGCAACGTCGACCGCGGCGCCCACCGCCTGGCGGTGCGCATCGTTAACCCACAAGGCAACGTGATCGAGCAAACCGCCCCGCAGGTGTTCTACATGCAGCGCGTGTCACTGAACCAGAAACGCCGCACTCACCCTTGCAAAGACGCCGATTACGGCGTGCGCCCGGAGTGCCCGCTGTCACTGAAGCCAGCAGACGACGATTGAGCTCGCTTGCACCAGCCTGGCGCGCACCATTAGAGTGCAATGCGATGCACTCTAAACTCACTTGATACGGCCGCAAAACCTCAAGCCTGCGGAAACCCTCGCGTTTCAAGCCCACAGGCCGGCCCCCCAATGCAACGCCCGGAAATAAAACCGCTTCTTTTCGGAGCCTTGGTTTGGATTTTGCATTTTCAGTGCATCAGCGGATTGCCCGCGCCCGCTACCGGACCACTTCGCCGGTTGCCATGTGCCAAAAGAGGTCAAGATCAGCATATGACCATCAGCGATACGCTGCACAGGTTGTTACTCGACAACCTGACCACTGCAACGATTCTGCTCAACGCCGAGTTGCGGCTGGAGTACATGAACCCGGCCGCGGAAATGCTGCTGGCCATCAGTGGCCAACGCAACCACGGCCAGTTCATCAGCGAACTGTTCACCGAGTCCAGCGAGGCGCTGAACTCCCTGCGCCAGGCGGTCGAGAAGGCACACCCGTTCACCAAGCGCGAAGCGATCCTCACCGCGATGACCGGCCAGACCATCACCGTCGATTACGCTGTCACGCCCATTCTTAACCAGGGCCGTACCTTGCTGCTGCTCGAGGTGTTGCCACGCGACCGGCTGCTGCGCATCACCAAGGAAGAGGCCCAACTGTCGAAGCAGGAAACCACCAAGATGCTGGTGCGCGGCCTGGCCCACGAAATCAAGAACCCGCTGGGCGGGATCCGTGGCGCGGCGCAGTTGCTCGACCGGCAACTGCCCGATGACAGCCTCAAGGACTACACCAACGTCATCATCGAAGAGGCCGACCGCCTGCGTAACCTGGTCGACCGCATGCTTGGCTCGAACAAGCTGCCCTCGCTGGCCATGTGCAACGCCCACGAAGTGCTGGAGCGGGTGTGCAGCCTGGTCGAGGCCGAAACCCAGGGCGGCATCAGCCTGCTGCGCGACTACGACCCGAGCATCCCCGACGTGCTGATCGACCGCGAGCAGATGATCCAGGCGGTGCTGAACATCGTGCGCAACGCCATGCAGGCCATCAGCGGGCAGAACGAACTGCGCCTGGGCCGCATCACCCTGCGCACCCGCGCCATGCGCCAGTTCACCATTGGCCATGTGCGCCACCGCCTGGTGGCCAAGATCGAGATCATCGACAACGGCCCGGGGATCCCCGCCGAACTTCAGGAAACCATTTTCTATCCTATGGTCAGCGGCCGCCCGGACGGTACCGGGCTGGGGCTGGCCATCACCCAGAACATCATCAGTCAGCACCAAGGGTTGATCGAGTGTGAGAGCCATCCCGGCCACACCACGTTTTCGATCTTCCTGCCGCTGGAACAAGGAGCCGCCTCGTCATGAGCCGTAGTGAAACCGTGTGGATCGTCGATGACGACCGTTCCATCCGCTGGGTCCTGGAAAAGGCCCTGCAACAGGAAGGCATGACCACCCAGAGCTTCGACAGTGCCGATGGCGTAATGAGCCGGCTCGCCCGCCAGCAGCCTGACGTGATCATCTCCGACATCCGCATGCCCGGCGCCAGCGGCCTGGACCTGCTCGCGCGGATCCGCGAGCAGCATCCGCGGCTGCCGGTGATCATCATGACCGCCCACTCTGACCTCGACAGCGCGGTGGCCTCGTACCAGGGCGGCGCCTTCGAGTACCTGCCCAAGCCGTTCGATGTGGACGAAGCCGTGTCGCTGGTCAAGCGCGCCAACCAGCACGCCCAGGAACAACAGGGCATGGACGTGGCGCCCACGCTGACCCGCACCCCGGAAATCATCGGCGAAGCGCCGGCGATGCAGGAGGTGTTCCGCGCCATCGGCCGCCTGAGCCACTCGAACATCACCGTGTTGATCAACGGTGAGTCGGGGACCGGTAAAGAACTGGTCGCCCACGCCTTGCACCGCCACAGCCCACGGGCGGCGGCGCCGTTCATTGCGCTGAACATGGCGGCGATCCCCAAGGACCTGATGGAATCGGAGCTGTTCGGCCACGAGAAAGGCGCCTTCACCGGCGCCGCCAACCTGCGCCGCGGCCGCTTCGAGCAGGCCGACGGTGGCACGTTGTTTCTCGACGAAATCGGCGACATGCCGGCAGACACCCAAACCCGCCTGCTGCGCGTACTGGCCGACGGCGAGTTCTACCGGGTTGGCGGCCACACACCGGTGAAGGTCGACGTGCGGATCATCGCCGCCACCCACCAGAACCTCGAAAGCCTGGTGCACGCGGGCAAGTTCCGCGAAGACTTGTTCCACCGCCTGAACGTGATCCGCATTCACATCCCGCGGTTGTCTGACCGCCGTGAAGACATCCCCACCCTGGCCAAGCACTTCCTCGCCCGCGCCGCGCAAGAGCTGGCGGTCGAGCCGAAGCTGCTCAAGGGCGAAACCGAGGATTACCTGAAGAACCTGCCGTGGCCGGGCAACGTGCGCCAGCTGGAAAACACCTGCCGCTGGATCACCGTGATGGCTTCGGGGCGCGAGGTGCACATCAGCGACCTGCCGCCCGAGCTACTGAGCCTGCCGCAAGACGCCGCGCCAGTGACCAACTGGGAGCAGGCCCTGCGCCAGTGGGCCGACCAGGCGTTGTCACGCGGCCAGTCGAGCCTGCTCGACAGCGCCGTACCCAGCTTCGAACGGATCATGATCGAAACCGCGCTCAAGCACACCGCCGGCCGCCGCCGCGACGCCGCCGTGCTGCTGGGCTGGGGCCGCAACACCCTGACTCGCAAGATCAAAGAGCTGGGCATGAAGATCGACGGCGGCGACGATGATGACGATGGTGATAACTAAGCGCTAGGCCCTCACAGAGGGCCCTTCGCCCGGCACAGCCGGCCTCCCACGGGTTCTGTGTTGCCTCGTAAATCAATGGCTTACACAAATCTAGTGGGAGGCCGGCTGTGCCGGGCGAGAGGCCCTGAAGCTCATGCACAAAATCAGCAGAGCTCTCAGACTGATCCCCTTCATGAAGCCATGAGATGGCTTAAGTGAACAGCACTCCGGCTATGCCGGGCAAAGGGCCCTAAACATTTTTTCACCATAATGTTTCAGCCCGGTGCACCACGCACCCACCTTGCACCGCACCAAGGCGCGCCCGCGCCACCCGCCGCAACCGCCCCCCTCACCTGCTCCACCTACTCAGCGTTTAGCTCGCCGCAAACAAAAATAAAACCCTTTAAATTCATAGGCTTAAATTCATACAGCTGAATTTTGGCCAACCCAGTTCAAAACTGGCATGCCCCCTGCAATAAGACTAACAAGACCCAGTTTTGGGGACCTTGGTACAGGCAGGCCGGGGATTCCCCTCTTTAACACCGGGACTTGCAGGCCCACATGGCCGCAAGCCCACACCGCTTTTGGGGGCCGAGGTACAGGCAGGCCGAGGAATCCCCTTCTTTACATCGGAGCTCAGGCTCCACGCTTTGAGGACCTTGGTACAGGCAGGCCGGGGATCCTCCTTTACACCGGAGCCGTGCCCACGCGGGCGCAGGCTCCCCCCTTTCGGGGACCTTGGTACAGGCAGGCCGGGGATCCCTCTTTTATTCCTCCCGGAGGCTGACACTCAGCCTCCAGCGCCCTTCTACTTCAACACCTTCCCAGCTACCGCTCAGGTGCCGCGCGGCGACCACGCTCAGCAGCAGGCCGCCGTCGGCCTGGCGCAGTGACCATTTCACCGGGTGCCCTTGCACCAGCAGTTCACCACTGGCCGGCGCGCCACGCGCGCGCAACAGCATGGCAAAGGTGCCCTGGGGCGCGGCCGCCTGCACCTCAGGCTCGCCCTGCAGCCACAGCACCAGGGTATCGGGGTGCAGTTCGATGCGGTCGAGCGAAGGGACCTCGGGCGTGGTCACGCGGCCGATCATCATCCCCACCAACAAGCCGATGATCGCCAGCGAACCGAGAAAACGCGGCCACAGGCTGGATCGTGGTGGCAGCGCTTCAGGGGTAGAATGCTGCCTGTCTTTGTGCTCGGAGCCGTGCATGTTTCACGTCATCCTGTTTCAACCGGAAATACCGCCCAACACCGGCAACGTTATCAGGCTATGCGCCAACAGCGGCTGCCACCTGCACCTGATCGAACCGCTGGGGTTCGAACTCGATGACAAGCGCCTGCGCCGCGCCGGCCTGGATTACCACGAGTATGCACCGTTGCAGCGCCACGCCGACCTACCCAGCTGCCTGGCAGCCCTGGGTAACCCGCGGGTGTTCGCCTTCACCACCAAGGGCTCGCAGCCGTTTCACAGCGTGGCGTTCGAGCCGGGCGATGCGTTTTTATTCGGCCCGGAAAGCCGCGGCCTGCCGGAAGAGGTGCGCGAGCAGTACCCGCCGGAACGCCGCCTGCGCCTGCCGATGCGCGAGGGCAGCCGTAGCCTGAACCTGAGCAATACGGTGGCGGTGGCGGTGTATGAGGCGTGGCGCCAGCAGGGCTTTGCCTGAGCGCCTACCGCGGGGCTTGGCGCCCCGCGGCCAAGGCTGGCTTAGGCCTGGGGGGCTTCGCCGGCTTCTTGCAGGCGCTGCAGCTCTTGCGCGTACAGGGCGTCGAAGTTCACCGGGGCCAGCATCAGCGCCGGGAACGAGCCACGGGTGACCAGGCTGTCGAGGGTTTCGCGGGCGTACGGGAACAGGATGTTCGGGCAGAACGCGCCCAGGGTGTGGCTCATCGAGCCCGCGTCGAGGTTTTTGATCAGGAAGATACCGGCCTGTTGCACTTCAGCGATGAAGGCCACTTCTTCGCCGTTCTTCACGGTGACCGAGAGGGTCAGCACGACTTCGTGGAAGTCGTTTTCGAGGCCCTTCTGGCGGGTGTTCAGGTCAAGGGAAACGCTCGGCTCCCAGGCTTGGCGGAAGATCGCCGGGCTTTTCGGGGCTTCGAAAGACAGGTCGCGTACGTAGATGCGCTGCAGCGAGAATTGCGGCTCGTTGTCGGCAGCGGCGGCGGTGTTCTGATCGGTCATGGCGATTGCCTTCTTGGCTTGAGGTTTACAGGTTCAAAGGCCCAGCAGCGCATCGAGCTTACCGGCGCGCTCCAGGGCGTAAAGGTCGTCGCAGCCGCCTACGTGGCGGCCGTCGATCCAGATTTGCGGCACCGAGGTGCGGCCAGCCTTCTGGGCCATCTCGGCGCGCAGCTGGGGCTTACCGTCTACCTTGATCTCTTCGAAGTCGGCGCCCTTGCCGTTGAGCAGGCCCTTGGCGCGCATGCAGTAGGGGCACCAGTCGCTGGAATAGATGACGACCTTGGCCATATCACTTCACCACGGGGAGGTTGTCGGCGCGCCAGCTGGAGATGCCACCACCCAGCTTGGCCGCGGTATAGCCGGCCTTGAGCAGGTCGCGGCACACGGTGCCGGCGTGCTGGCCCATGGCATCGACGATGATCAGGGTTTTGCCCTTGTGCTTGTCGAGCTCGGCCATGCGCGCGGTGAGTTTGTCTTGCGGGATGTTCAGCGCGTCGACGATGTGGCCGCTGGAGAAGTCTTTCTTGTTGCGGATGTCGATCACTACGCCTTTTTCGGCGTTGACCAGCGCGGTCAGTTCACGCGGGCTGAGGGCACGGCCACCGCCTTGCATTTCGTGGAGCAGCAACAGCACCAGCAGCACGGCAAAAATGCCCACGAGCAGGTAGTGATTGGTGGCGAATTCGATCAGATGAGCGACCATCAGCAGGTTCCACGGCGTTAAAATGGCGGCCAGTATACACACCCGGCAGGGCCGGCCAAAGCCCGCCCAGCGGCAGTTTCATGGAACCGCGGGGGCGCTGGCGGGTCTGTGCCAAGCCATGCAACGTTTTTCGTCAAGCGCGGGTGTTTTACCCTAAAATACCCGCCCTCCAATAACAGCTGCGAGCCCGAGCCCATGACTACCACGCCCAAGCCCCTGGTCCTCATCATCCTGGACGGATTCGGGCACAGCGAAAGCCACGAATACAACGCCGTATACGAGGCGAAAAAGCCCAACCTCGATCGCCTGGTGGCCACCCAGCCCAATGGCTTGATCTCCGGCTCCGGGATGGACGTAGGCTTGCCCGACGGGCAGATGGGCAACTCCGAGGTGGGCCACATGAACCTCGGCGCCGGGCGCGTGGTGTACCAGGACTTCACCCGGGTGACCAAAGCCATCCGCGACGGTGAGTTCTTCAACAACGAGGTGCTGTGCGGCGCGGTAGACAAAGCCGTGCAGGGCAAAAAGGCCGTGCACATCATGGGCCTGCTCTCCGACGGCGGCGTGCACAGCCACCAGGACCACCTGGTCGCCATGGCCGAGCTGGCCGCCCAGCGTGGCGCCGAGCACATCTACCTGCACGCCTTCCTCGATGGCCGCGACACCCCGCCGAAAAGCGCGCAGGGCTCGCTGGAGCTGCTCGACGCCACCTTCGCCCGCCTGGGCAAGGGCCGCACCGCCAGCCTCATCGGCCGCTACTTCGCCATGGACCGCGACAACCGCTGGGACCGCGTGGCCGCCGCCTATGAGCTGATCGTCGACGGCACCGCCGAGCACCACGCAAAAATCGCCGTCGAGGGCCTGCAGGCTGCCTACGAGCGCGGCGAGAGCGACGAATTCGTCAAGGCCACCACCGTGGGCGAGGTGGTCAAGGTCGAAGACGGCGACGCCGTGGTGTTCATGAACTTCCGCGCCGACCGCGCCCGCGAGCTGTCGCGGGTGTTCGTCGAAGACGGCTTCGCCGACTTCCCGCGCAAGCGCCAGCCGCAGCTGGCCGCCTATGTGGGCCTGACCCAATACTCGGCGAAAATCCCGGCCCCGGCCGCCTTTGGCCCGAGCAGCCTGCACAACGTGCTGGGCGAGTACCTGGCCAACAACGGCAAAACCCAGCTGCGCATCGCTGAAACCGAAAAATACGCCCACGTCACGTTCTTCTTCTCGGGCGGGCGTGAAGAGCCCTTCGAGGGCGAAGAGCGCATCCTGATCCCGTCGCCGAAGGTCGCCACCTATGACCTGCAGCCAGAAATGAGCGCCCCCGAGGTGACCGACAAGATCGTCGAGGCCATCGAGCAGCAGCGCTTCGACGTAATCGTGGTCAACTACGCCAACGGCGACATGGTCGGCCACAGTGGCGTGCTGGCCGCGGCCACCAAGGCGGTGGAATGCCTCGACACCTGCGTGGGCCGCATTGCCGCCGCGCTGGAGAAGGTTGGCGGCGAAGCGCTGATCACCGCCGACCACGGCAACTGCGAAATGATGGAAGACGAAAGCACCGGCCAGGCGCACACCGCGCACACCACCGAGCCGGTACCGTTCATCTACGTGGGCAAGCGCAAGGTCAGCGTGCGCGAAGGCGGCGTGCTGGCCGACGTGGCACCGACCATGCTGTTCCTGATGGGCCTGGAAAAACCCGCGGAAATGACCGGCCACTCGATCCTCGCCGACGCCTGAACCCGGCCCCACCGGGGCGCGCCCGCGCCCCGGTTGTTGTCGAAACATTTTTACGGGGCGGGCATACTAGGCCTTTCCCTCCATACGGTGCCCTCCCCTCGATGCTTCGCACCCTTCTCGCCTGCTTACTGGCGTGCATGATGCTGCCGGCCCTGGCCGACGACAACGACCGCGCGCAAACCCAGCAGCAAATCGAAAAAACCCGGCAAGACATCGCCGACCTGCAGAAAACGCTCGGGCAGATCCAGCAAGAGCGTACCGGCGTGCAAAAAGACCTCCGCGACACCGAAACCGAGATGGGCAAGCTGCAAAAGCAGGTGGAGGCCCTGCAAACCGAACTAAAAAAGAGCGAAAGCGAACTTCAACGCCTGGACACTGAGAAAAAAAAGCTCCAGGGCGCCCGCACTGAACAGCAGCGCTTGATCGCCATCCAGGCGCGCGCGGCTTACCAGGGCGGGCGCCAGGAATATCTCAAGCTGCTGCTCAACCAGCAGAACCCAGAGAAGTTCGCGCGCACCCTCACCTACTACGACTACATGAGCCAGGCGCGCCTGCAGCAGTTGCGCAGTTTCAACGAAACCCTGCGCCAGCTCGCCGACGTCGAAAAGCAGATCTCCCTCGAACAGGCCCAGCAGCTGGTGCAGCAAGGCCAGCTCGACGACCAGCGCCAGGCGCTCGACAAGGTCCGCCAGCAGCGCCAAGCGGCGCTGGCCAAGCTCAACGACCAATACAAGGCCGGCGACAGCAAGCTGCAGGCGCGCCAGGAGGACCAAGCCGAGCTGGGCAAGGTGCTCAAGGCCATCGAAGAGCGCATCGCCCGCGAGGCCCGCGAGGCCGAAGAAGCCCGCCAGCGCGCCCTCGCCGCCCAGCAGGAAGAAGACCGCCGGCGCCGCGAAGCCGCCGCCAGCGCCAGCCGCAATAAACCGGCCGACGACGACGAACAGCCCGCCGCCGCGCCGAAACGCAGCCCCGGGCAGATGGTCTCCAGCGCTGGGCAAACCTATGGCGGTGCTTTCGATGCGGCCAAGGGAAAACTTCCATGGCCGGTTGATGGTCGATTGTTGGCGCGCTACGGGGAAACCCGCGGCACGGATGAACGGACCAAGTGGGATGGCGTGATGATCGCCGCCCCGGCCGGCGCAACGGTACGCGCCGTGCACGGAGGGCGCGTGGTGTTCGCCGACTGGTTGCGCGGCGCCGGACTTCTCGTCATTCTCGACCATGGCAACGGTTACCTGAGCCTGTACGGGCACAACCAGACCCTGCTCAAAAGCGCCGGGGACGTGGTCAAGGCCGGAGACGCCATTTCGACCGTCGGCACCAGCGGCGGGCAGGACACACCAGCACTGTATTTCGCCATTCGCCAGCAAGGTCGGGCGACCGACCCCGCACAGTGGTGCCGCGGTTAACGCAGCACCGGTAAACCAGGATCAGGAGTTCGTTCGACATGCTGCATTCGTCCCGCCTTACCTCGCTGGCCGCCACCCTTGCGCTGGTGATCGCCGCGCCGCTGGCGCGTGCCGCCGACCCCGCGCCGGCCGCCGCGCCCGCGGCCTCCCCGGTGACCGCGCCGGCGCCGGCGGCGAAGAACCCGCTGCCGCTGGACGAACTGCGCACCTTCGCCGAGGTCATGGACCGCATCAAAGCGGCCTACGTAGAGCCGGTCGACGACAAAACCCTGCTGGAAAACGCCATCAAGGGCATGTTGAGCAACCTCGACCCGCACTCGGCCTACCTCGGCCCTGAAGACTTCGCCGAGCTGCAAGAGAGCACCAGCGGCGAATTCGGCGGCCTGGGCATCGAAGTGGGCGTGGAAGACGGCTTCGTCAAGGTGGTCTCGCCGATCGACGACACCCCCGCCAGCCGTGCCGGCATCCAGGCGGGCGACCTGATCGTGAAAATCAACGGCCAGCCCACCCGCGGCCAGAGCATGAACGAAGCGGTCGACAAGATGCGCGGCAAGGTCGGCGAGAAAATCTCCCTGACCCTGGTGCGCGATGGCGGCCAGCCGTTCGACGTGACCATCGCCCGGGCGATCATCCAGGTCAAGAGCGTGCGCGCCCAATTGCTCGAAGACGGCTATGGCTACCTGCGCATCACCCAGTTCCAGGTCAAAACCGGCGAGGAAGTCAGCAAGGCCCTGGCCCAGCTGAAAAAACAGAACGGCAACAAGAAGCTCAACGGCCTGGTGATGGACCTGCGCAACAACCCTGGCGGCGTGCTGCAAGCCGCAGTGGAAACCGCCGACAACTTCCTCACCTCCGGCTTGATCGTGTACACCAAGGGCCGCCTGCCGAACTCCGAGCTGCGCTTCAACGCCGACCCGGTCGACCAGAGCGAGGGCGTACCGCTGGTGGTGCTGATCAACGGCGGCAGCGCCTCGGCGTCGGAAATCGTCGCCGGCGCCCTGCAAGACCAAAAACGCGGCGTGCTGATGGGCACCGACAGCTTCGGCAAAGGCTCGGTGCAAACCGTGCTGCCGCTGACCAACGACCGCGCGCTGAAGATCACCACCGCGCTGTACTTCACCCCTAACGGCCGCTCGATCCAGGCCCAGGGCATCGTTCCGGACGTTGAAGTGCGCCAGGCCAAGGTCACCGCCGAATCCGACAGCGAAACCTTCAAGGAAGCCGACCTGCAAGGCCACCTGGGCAACGGCAACGGCGGCGCCGACCGCCCCAGCCGCCAGGCCGCACCGGCCACCAACGGCAAGAAGGCGCGCCCGCAAGACAGCGACTTCCAGCTCAGCCAGGCGTTGTCGTTGCTCAAGGGCCTGAAGGTGACCCGCGGCAATTAACATGCGCCGCGCACTCAAGGCCTGGCTGGCCGCCGCGCTGTTCGCGGCGTGCTGGCCCCTCGCGGCGCTGGCCCAGGGGCCGGCGTACATTTCGATCATCATCGATGACCTGGGGCAAAACCCGGTGCGCGATACCCGCGCGCTGAACCTGCCCGGGCCGGTCACCCTCGCGGTGATGCCAGACACCCCCCACGCCGCGGACTTCGCCCGCCAGGCGCACAAGGCGGGTAAAACGGTGATCATCCACATGCCGATGGACCCCGCCGGCGGCCCCTTCGCCTGGCACCCAGCCCTTTCCCCCGAAGAACTGCAAGCCCGCCTGCTGGCCGCGTTCAAGGCGGTGCCCTACGCCGCCGGGCTGAACAACCACGAAGGCAGCCGGATGACCTCACAGCCCGAGGCGATGGCGGCACTGATGGCCACCCTGCAGCAGCGGCGGATGTTCTTTATCGACAGCCGCACCAGCGCCAAAACCGTGGCCGCCGCCAAGGCCCAGGCGATCGGCCTGGCCAGTGCCTCGCGGGACGTGTTCCTCGACGACACGCGCACCGCGGAGGCCATCAGCGGGCAGTTGCAAGCGGCGATCCGCCTGGCGAAGAAGCAGGGTTCAGCCTTGGTGATCGGCCACCCCTACCCGGTCACGCTGGATGTGCTCGAGCGCGAGTTGCCGAAGCTTCAGGCTGAAGGGGTGCGGTGGATACCCGTGCGGCAGCTGATTGCCGAGCGGGGCAACCAGGCCATGGGCGGGCATGGCAAGGGTGGGGTTTACCCGCAGTAACAGGCGAAGGGCCCTTCGCCCGGCACAGCCGGCCTCCCACGGGTAGCGTGTTGGCTCGTAACTCAAGCACTTACACAAATCTGGTGGGAGGCCGTGGTCCGGCACTCCGGCTGTGCCGGGCGATGGGCCCTGAAGCCGATCACCGCACCACGATCCCCCGCGCCGCCATGTAGGCCTTAGCCTCGGGCACCGTGTACTCGCCAAAGTGGAAGATGCTCGCTGCCAGCACGGCGCTGGCGTGGCCTTCGATCACCCCGTCGGCCAGGTGCTGCAGGTTGCCCACACCCCCCGAGGCGATCACCGGGATGCCCAGCGCATCGCTGATGGCGCGGGTCACGCCGAGGTCGAAGCCGTTTTTCATGCCGTCCTGGTCCATGCTGGTCAGGAGGATTTCACCGGCCCCCAGGCCTTCCATTTTTTTCGCCCACTCCACCGCGTCGAGCCCGGTGGGCTTGCGCCCGCCGTGGGTGAAAATCTCCCAGCGCGGGGTTTCGCCCTCGGCGGAGACCTTCTTGGCATCGATGGCCACCACGATGCACTGCGAACCAAAACGCGCCGCCGCCTCGCCGACGAACTCCGGGTTGAACACCGCGGCGGTGTTGATCGACACCTTGTCGGCACCGGCGTTAAGCAGGTTGCGGATGTCTTGCACGGTGCGCACGCCGCCGCCGACGGTCAACGGGATGAACACCTGGCTGGCCATGCGCTCGACGGTGTGCAGGGTGGTGTCCCGGCCATCGACGCTGGCGGTGATGTCGAGGAAGGTGATCTCGTCGGCACCCTGCTCGTCGTAACGGCGAGCGATTTCCACCGGGTCGCCGGCATCACGGATGTTCTCGAACTTGACGCCCTTGACCACCCGGCCGTTGTCGACGTCCAGGCAAGGGATGATGCGCTTGGCCAGGGCCATTGAGGTTCTCCGGTAGAGAGGCAAGCTTCAAGCTGCAAGCACTTGTAGCTTGCAGCTTGCCACTAAAAACTCCGGGCGCTAGCCCGCGTAATTATCACAAAACGCCTGTGCTTCAGCCACGTCCAGGGTGCCTTCGTAGATGGCACGGCCGGTGATGGCGCCGATGATACCGGGGGCGCCGGCCTCGAGCAGGGCCTTGATGTCGCCCAGGTTGTGGATGCCGCCAGAGGCGATCACCGGGATGCGCGTGGCTTCGGCCAGGGCCTTGGTGAAGGGCACGTTGCAGCCCTGCATCATGCCGTCCTTGGCGATGTCGGTGTAGACGATCGCCGCCACGCCGTCTGCTTCGAAACGCTTGGCCAGGTCGATCACCTGCACGCTGCTGACCTCGGCCCAGCCGTCGGTGGCGACAAAGCCGTCTTTGGCATCGAGGCCGACGATCACCTTGCCCGGGAAGGCCTTGCAGGCCTCGGTCACGAATTCCGGCTGCTTGACCGCCTTGGTGCCGATGATCACGTAGCTCACGCCCGCCTTGACGTAGTGCTCGATGGTCTCGAGCGAGCGGATGCCGCCGCCGATCTGGATCGGCAGGGTCGGGTAGCGCTTGGCGATCGCGGTGACCACTTCACCGTTGACCGGCTGGCCTTCAAAGGCGCCGTTCAGGTCGACCAGGTGCAGGCGGCGGCAGCCGGCGTCTACCCACTTGGCGGCCATGCTCACCGGGTCGTCGGAGAACACCGTGGAATCGTCCATGCGGCCTTGGCGCAGGCGTACGCAGGCGCCGTCTTTGAGGTCGATGGCGGGGATGATCAGCATAAGAACACCTTTGACAAGCAGGGGTAAGGGGCAAGCTACAAGCGGCCAGCCCAAGGGCGGCGCGATCGTTTGCAGCTTACGGCTCGAAACGTGGGGCGCTACCAGCGCCCATCCCACGCCACGAAGTTCTGCAGCAACTGCAGCCCATGGGTGTGGCTTTTTTCAGGGTGGAACTGCACGGCGAAGCGCGAGCCCTCGGCCAGCGCCGCGGCGAAATCGACGCCGTAGTGCCCGCGCCCCACCACCTGGCCGGGCTTGCCGGCCTGGATGTAGTAGCTGTGCACGAAATAAAACCGCGCCATGTCGGGGATGCTGTGCCACAGCGGGTGGTCGACCGCCAGGCGGATCTCGTTCCAGCCCATGTGCGGCACCTTCAGGTGCTCGCCGCCTTCCACCAGGTCTTTGCCGAAAAAGCGCACCTGGCCGGGGAACAGGCCGATGCAATCGACCCCGCCGTTCTCTTCGCTGCGCTCGAGCAAGGCTTGCATGCCCACGCAGATACCGAGGAAGGGGCGGTCCTGGCTGACTTCACGCACCAGGCTGTCGAAGCCCAGGTGCTTGATCTCGGCCATGCAGTCGCGGATCGCGCCCACACCGGGGAACACCACGCGGTCGGCCTCGCGAATCACCTTGGCGTCGCTGGTGACCAGCACCTTGCCGGCGCCCACGTGCTCCAGCGCCTTGGCCACCGAGTGCAGGTTGCCCATGCCGTAGTCGATCACCGCTACCGTTTGCATTTACAGCACACCCTTGGTGGAAGGCATTTGCCCGGCCATGCGCTCGTCGACCTCGACGGCCATGCGCAGCGCGCGGCCAAAGGCCTTGAACACGGTTTCGATCTGGTGGTGGGTGTTGGTACCACGCAGGTTGTCGATGTGCAGCGTCACCTGGGCGTGGTTGACGAAGCCCTGGAAGAACTCCTGGAACAGGTCGACGTCGAACCGGCCCACCACCGCGCGGGTGTAGGGCACGTGCATCTGCAGGCCGGGGCGGCCGGAGAAGTCGACCACCACGCGCGACAGCGCTTCGTCGAGCGGCACATAGGCATGGCCGTAGCGGCGAATGCCTTTTTTGTCACCGACTGCCTGGGCAAATGCCTTGCCCAGCGTAATGCCGACGTCTTCGACCGTGTGGTGGTCGTCGATGGCCAGGTCACCCTTGCATTCGATGTCCAGGTCGATCAGCCCGTGCCGGGCGATCTGGTCGAGCATGTGCTCAAGAAAAGGCACGCCAATATCGAACCGGGCCTTTCCGGTGCCATCCAGGTTGATCGAGGCTTTGATCTGGGTTTCCAGGGTGTCGCGCTCGACGAACGCCTTACGTTCGGCCATCACCAGCTCCGCAATGAATCATGGGGCGAAAAGGCGGGCATTATAAGGCCATCCGGGCGTTCTATACAGCGGCAATTGCCCGCCACGCCAAGCGGCGGGCGGGCAATCGAGGGTCAGAAGAGTACAGCGACCTTCTGCAGGGTGACGATCACACCCCAGGCGAGCGGGATGCCCACGGCCAGCCAGGCAGCGATCACCACCGGGCGGGTGCCTGGCGCGGCGTGCCATTCCAGCGCGTTGCTGGCGCCAGCGGCGGTTTTGTCATGGCCGATGGCGCGCTCGGCGGCCAGTTGCTCGTCGGTCATGAAGTACTTGTCGGCCACCGGCCGCACCAGGGCGTTGCAGATGAACCCCACCACCAGCAGGCCGACCAGGATGTACAGGGTTTTGTCGTACACCGCCGCGGGGGCGACACCGGCCTTGAGCTGGTACTCACGCAGGTAGTTGACCAACACCGGGCCCAGCACGCCGGCGGCGGCCCAGGCGGTCAGCAGGCGGCCGTGAATGGCGCCGACCATTTGCGTGCCGAACAGGTCGGCAAGGTAGGCCGGTACCGTGGCAAAACCACCGCCGTACATCGACAGGATGATGCAGAACGCGGTGACGAACAGCACTACGTTGCCCAGGTGGCCAAGGTTCGGTACCAGGCCGTAGAGCGCGGCGCCCAGGGCGAAGAACACGAAGTAGGTGTACTTGCGGCCGATGTAGTCGGAGAACGACGCCCAGAAGAACCGCCCGCCGATGTTGAACAGGCTGAGCAAGCCGGTGAAGCCGGCGGCAATCGCGGCGACCTGCTTGAGCTGGTCAGCGCTGAGTTCCTTGAACGACAGCGTGGTGCCGATCAACTGGCCACCGAACACTTCCTGCAGCAGCGGCGAGGCCATGCCGAGGATGCCGATACCGGCCGAAACGTTCAGGCACAGCACCAGCCATACCAGGGCGAACTGCGGGGTTTTCCAGGCCACGCTGACGTGCACGTGGCGGTCGGTGATCATGCCGCTGGCTTTTTTCGCCGGGGCGGTCCAGCCCTCGGGCTTCCAGCCGGTAGGCGGCACACGGTAGGTGAGCGCGCCGCCGATCATGAAGATGAAGTAGATCAGCGCCATCACCAGGAAGGTTTGCCACACGCCAACATTACCCGGCGCGGCAAAGTAACCCATCAGCGTGGTCGCCAGGGGGGCGCCGACCATCGCGCCGCCACCAAAGCCCATGATCGCCATGCCAGTGGCCATGCCGCGTTTGTCTGGGAACCATTTGATCAGCGTCGACACCGGCGAGATATAACCCAAGCCCAGGCCGATACCGCCGATCACCCCGGAGCCGACCCACATCAGCCAGATTTGGTGGGTGTACACGCCCAGCGCCGAGAGCAGCAGGCCGCCGCACCAGCAAATGGCCGAGACCACACCGGCTTTGCGTGGCCCGGCGTGTTCCAGCCAGCCACCCCAGATGGCCGCCGAGCAGCCGAGGAAGATGAAGAACAGCGTGTAGACCCAGCCCAACAGCGAGATGGGCCAATCGCAGGTGCTCGAAAACACTTGGCTGATGAAGCTCATGTCGGCCGGGCATGCCGTGCCGATGGCTTTGGACAGTGGCAACCAGAACACCGAGAAGCCATAGGCCATGCCGATGCACAGGTGGATGGCCAACGCGGCCGGTGGTACCAGCCAGCGGTTGAAGCCGGGCTTGGCGATGATGCGTTCTTTCGACAGAAAAGACGCTTGAACGGCCTGGTCGCCGTTCGAACTGCTAGAGCTCATTATTATTCCCCCAGATGAGATTGGCTCGATACCTCCCAAGCCGCGCACGATCTTCATGCACGCAAGGCTACGATCGTTTTATCGGCAGGCTTGGTAAAAACGCGACAGTTTGCCGCAGTGAGGCGCGAGAACGGGCGCAAGGTTAACATTTGTTTCAGCCGTTACAATCAAACTGCCAGCACCTTTTTCGCCCTTCTGTGACGCTGTTGGCCAGTCCCACCCATGGCGCAAGCCTAGCCAATGCAGGAACCGCCTGCCGGCCAGCCGGTCCCAGGCTGCTGTGGTTTTAACCACGATGGCGCTGCGCCTATACTGGGCCGCCCTCTTTTAAGAACTGACCGACAAGGACCCGCCATGAAAGCCTTCGGCAAGATAATGGGGATCTTCGTGCTCGGGTTGTTGCTGATCCTGGTAGCGTTGGGCTTCGCCCTGACCCACCTGTTCGATCCCAACGACTACAAAGACGAAATCCGCCAACTGGCCCGTGACAAGGCCCACGTTGAGCTGACCCTCAACGGCGACATCGGCTGGAGCCTGTTCCCCTGGCTGGGCCTTGAGCTGCACGACGCCAGCGTGGCCACCTTGCAGCAGCCCACTACGCCGTTCGCCGACCTGCAACTGCTCGGGCTGTCGGTACGGGTGCTGCCGCTGCTGCGCAAGGAAGTGCAGATGAGCGACATCCGCGTCGAGGGCCTGAACCTGAAACTGGCCCGCGATGCCAATGGCCACGGCAACTGGCAAGACATCGGCAAGCCCCTGGCCAGCGCCGATGCCCCTGCCGGCGGCCAGCCCGCCGGCAGCGACCCCGCGGCGGAAAAACCCGCCAGCAACGAGCGCCCGGTCAAGCTCGACATCGACAGCCTGACGGTGAACAACGCCACCGTGAGCTACAGCGACGAGCAAAGCGGGCGCAACTTCAACGCTGAAAGCATCCAGCTGAGCACCGGCGCGGTGCACGAGGGCGCGGACATTCCGCTCAAGCTGACCGCCTTTATCGGCACCAACCTGCCGCAGATGCGCGCCCGCACCGAGCTGGCCGGGCAACTGCGCTTCGACCGCGCGCTCAAGCGTTACCAGTTCGAAGACATGCGGTTGTCTGGCGAGGTGTCTGGCGAGCCACTGCAAGGCAAGACCGTGACCTTCTCGACCCAGGGCCAACTGCTGGCAGACCTGGCCGCCAACGTGGCGGACTGGAGCAACCTGAAGCTGGCCGCCAACCAGATGCGCGCTCTCGGCGAGCTGCACCTGCGCAACCTCGACAGCGACCCGCAGCTTTCTGGCGCGCTGTCTATCGCCCAGTTCGACCTGCGCGCCTTCCTCGACGGCCTGGCCCAACCCCTGCCCGCCACCGCCGACCCGGCCGCGCTGACCTCGGTCGAGCTGGTCGCACGGCTGCAAGGCTCGAAAAACAGCCTGGCCCTGGAAGACCTCACCGCCAAGGTAGACGGCGCCACTTTCAATGGCCGCCTGGCCGTGGATGATTTCGCCAAGCAAGCCGTGCGCGCCCAGCTCAAGGCCGACCGCTTCAACGCCGACCGCTACCTGCCGCCAGCGAGCAAAAACGCCGAAGGCCAGGCCGCCGCGCGCAAGGCCGAGGTGCAAGGCACCGAGGAGCAAGCCGTGGCCGGCGCCGGCACTACGCCGCTGCCGGATGCACCGAGCAAGGGCGCCTGGAGCGATGACCGCCTGCTGCCGGTCGAGCGCCTGCGCAGCCTGGACCTGAACGCCGACCTGGCCTTCGGGCAGCTCACGCTGAAGAAGCTCGCCATCGACAACGCCGTGCTCAAGGCGCAAAGCCAAGGCGGCCTGGCCACCCTGCAAACCCTCGGCGGCGAGATTGCCAACGGCCGCTTCGAAACCCACGGCACCCTCGATGCCCGCGGCGACACCCCCAAACTGGCCCTGCAAACCCAGTTGCAACGGGTGCCGGTAGAGCTAGTGTTGAAGGCCCAGAACCCCGAGCCACCGGTGCGCGGCGCGCTGACCCTGAACAGCGACTTCAGCGCCAGCGGCAACAGCCAAAAAGCGCTGGTCGACAGCCTCAATGGCGACGGCCGCTTCACCCTCGAGAACGGCGTGCTGGTCAATGCCAACCTCGACCAACAGCTGTGCCAGGGCATCGCCACCCTCAACCAGAAAAGCCTGAGCAGCGAGCCACGCGGCAAAGACACCGCCTTCCGCCAGCTCGCCGGCAGCCTGAGCATTCGCAACGGCGTGGCCAACAACCCAGACCTCAAAGCAGCGATCAACGGCCTGAGCGTGAACGGCCAGGGCGACATCGACCTGCGCACCCTGGGCATGGACTACACCGTGGGCGTGGTGGTCGAAGGCGACAAGAGCGACCTGCCCGACCCGGCCTGCCAGGTGAACGACCGCTTCGCCAACATCGAAGTGCCGATCCGCTGCCGTGGCCCGCTGGAACTGGGCGCCAAGGCCTGCCGCATCGACCGCCAGGGGCTGGCCAGCGTGGGCGCGCAACTGCTGCGCAACCGCGTTGAAGACAAGCTCGACGAAAAACTCGGAGATAAAGTGAGCCCGCAAGTCAAAGACGCGCTCAAGGGGCTGTTCAACCGATGAGCCCCGAGCAGTTTTCCGGCGCCGTGCTGGACTGGTACGACACCCACGGCCGCCACCACCTGCCCTGGCAACAGGGCATCACCCCGTACCGGGTGTGGGTGAGCGAAATCATGTTGCAGCAAACCCAGGTGAGCACCGTGCTGGGCTACTTCGACCGCTTCATGGAGGCCTTGCCCACCGTGCAAGCGCTGGCCGAGGCGCCTGAAGACGAAGTGCTGCACCTGTGGACAGGCCTGGGCTACTACACCCGCGCGCGCAACCTGCAAAAGGCCGCGCAGCAGGTGGTGCGCGAGCACGGCGGGGAATTCCCCCGCGATGTAGAGCAACTGCAAAGCCTGCCCGGCATCGGCCGCTCCACCGCCGGGGCGATCGCCAGCATCAGCATGGGCCTGCGCGCGCCGATCCTCGACGGCAACGTGAAACGCGTGCTGGCGCGCTTCACCGCCCAGCATGGCTACCCCGGTGAACCGGCGGTGGCCAAGGCCCTGTGGGCCACGGCAGAGCGCTACACCCCCCAGGCCCGGGCCAACCACTACACCCAGGCGATGATGGACCTGGGCGCCACCCTGTGCACCCGCAGCAAGCCCACCTGCCTGCTGTGCCCGGTGCAACAGGGCTGCCGCGCCAACCTGCTCGGCGAACAGGGCCGCTTCCCCGAACCCAAGCCGCGCAAGGCGATCCCCCATCGCAGCACGCTGATGCCGCTGCTGGCCAACGAAAGCGGCGCCATCCTGCTTTACCGGCGGCCCTCCAGCGGCCTTTGGGGCGGGCTGTGGAGCCTGCCAGAGCTCGACACCGTGGCCGACATCGAGCACCTGGTCGAACAGCACGCGCTGGTGCAACTGGGCGCCCGCCAACTGCCGGGGCTGACCCACACCTTCAGCCACTTCCAACTGGCCATCGAGCCCTGGCTGGTGCGGGTGCAGGCCCACGCCGCGCCCGTGGTCGAGGCCGACTGGCTCTGGTATAACCTCGCCACCCCGCCACGCCTGGGCCTGGCCGCCCCGGTCAAGAAGCTGCTCAAGCACGCCGCCGAGGCCCTCACTGGAGAACCGCAATGACCCGCACCGTACTGTGCCGCAAGTACAACGAACAACTGCCCGGCCTGGAACGCCCGCCCTACCCGGGCCCGAAAGGCGAAGACATCTACAACCACGTGTCGCAGAAGGCCTGGGCCGACTGGCAGAAGCACCAAACCCTGCTGATCAACGAACGCCGCCTGAACATGATGAACGCCGAAGACCGCAAATTCATCACCCAGGAGATGGACAAATTCCTCTCCGGCGAGGAATACGCCAAGGCTGACGGCTACGTGCCGCCCTCTGAATGAGGCCCGCGGGCGTAAGCGGCGGGATTAATTGAAATTTTTTTCAACTCGCGCTTGACGCGCCCCTGAAAAACCCGTTTAATGCGCCCCGTTGCCCAGGTAGCTCAGTCGGTAGAGCAGGGGATTGAAAATCCCCGTGTCGGCGGTTCGATTCCGTCCCTGGGCACCACTCATACCGAAAAGCCCCCGAGATCGTGAGATGTCGGGGGCTTTTTTCATTGGCCAGGCGTGGCGCCCCGCACCCCATGCGCTGCTTAGTAGTGATAACGCAGCTGCGCAATCACCAGGTCGCCGCCAATGGCCTTGTAGACCATCCGATGCTCATCGGTGATGCGCCTTGACCAATATCCCGCCAAGGCGTGCTTCAGCGGCTCCGGTTTGCCCCGCCCTTCAAAAGGCTGCCGCTGCGCCTCTTTGATCAGCGCGTTGATTCTAAGAAGGACCTTGCGGTCATGTGCTTGCCAGTAGAGGTAATCTTCCCACGCAGCATCTGAAAAAATCAGCCTCATTCAGCCAGGGGCCTTTCAACGCCCGCACCGGCCTCCAGTTGCTCGATCGCCTTGATCAAGCGCTTGGCATTGGCCGGGCTACGCAGCAGGTAGGCCGTTTCGGCCAGGGCCTGGTAGTCGTCCAGCGCCATCAGGACCACGGACGGCTGGCCATTCCGGGTTATGATGAGTGCTTCGTGGTCATCGCATACGCGGTCCATCGTTTTAGCCAGGTTGGCCCGGGCCGCCGTGTAAGAAATAGCGTCCATTTGCGCCTCCTCTGCAAGTACAGAAACCTGTACAGTTTTGGCACCCCCACATTGCGCCGTCAAGCGTGCGAACATTTGAACCTCCTCGGTGACGTTTAGCTTCTGCAACGCCCCGCATTCTTCCAGAAGGACACCCCCATGCCCTCCCCTCGCAAACAGCAGAAACAAAAGCGCCGGGCCTCGACCAAGGCCAAGGAAAAGCGCATCGCCCGCAACAGTGGTGGCGAGCGCCGTGATCCTTTTGCCGCGGTGCCATCGGACGACCCGCTGAACGAGCAGGGCAACATCACCCCCGACACCCTGCTGTCGGCCATGGAAGACAGCGGCGAGCTGGTCGAGCTGTTCGAAACCCTGGCTGCCGAGCATGCCAAGGGCCAGCAGGCGCTGTGCGAGGCGTTCCTGACCATCCCGCCGATGCTGCGCCTGGTGCAGATCTGGGAAGAGCAAGACCTCACCGACTTCATCTTCGGCTTCCTGATCAGCTACAAGCAGTGGCGCGACAACGTCGACGACGAGCAGGCGGTGGAATGGCTCGAGAGCGAAGCGTTCCAGCGTGACTACGTGGCGGCTTCCGAAGCGATTGCCGCGCGCGCCTGATCGTTGGAGAATCAGCGCGTTCGCTGCCCCTTCCACGCCCGTAAGGAACTTCGATGAAACGGCTGCTCGTACTGTTCGCCCTGACCTTGTTGCAACCTGCCTTCGCCCTGGCCGACGCCAGTTGGTCGGCGCGGCAGACCACCGAAAAGTTCTACGCCTGGTACATGGACAGCTTCAGCAAGGACCAAGCGCCGCTGAACGACGACGTGGCGCAGATGAAGCAGTACGTGGCCGACGCCCTGCTCGATGACCTGCGCAAGCAGATGAACAGCGACGAGGGCCTGGAAGAGGACTACTTCGTTAAGTCCCAGGACTACGACGACACCTGGCTGACCCACATCAAGGTGGTTGAGCGCAGCGCCAAGGCCAGCAGCGCCACCGAAGAAGTCACCCTGGGCACCACCCAGGACAACAGCGTGATCGTCAGCGTGACCCTTGCCAAGGGCAAGGACGGCTGGCGCATCACCAAGGTCGACCCGATCAAGACCGGCATCACCCCGGACTGAAGCGGGTTTACCGAACCTTTACGTTTTCCAGACAGCGCCTTACACGCCTTCGGGGTTTCATACACCTACGGCGAACGGTTAAGTCGCCCAAGGAGAACGCCATGTTTTCGAAGATGACCAAAATTCTGCTGCTGTCTGGCTGCCTGATCGGCGCCGGGGTGGCATCCACCAACGCCTCGGCGCAGCCCAGCGACGTGATCGTCCCGGCCCTGGCCGGTGCCGCAGTGGGGGCGATCATCGCCGGTTCGCTCGACAACGGTGGGCACCATCACCGCGACCACTATGACCGCGGCTACTACCGCGCACCGCCACAGCCGGTGTACTACCAGCCGCGCCCGGTGTACTACGCGCCGCCGCCACCGCGCCCACGGGTGGTGTACTACCAACCGGCACCGCCGCCGCCAGCGTACTGGCACCGCGGCGGCTGGTAACCGCCCAGGCATGAAAAAAGCCGCCACCCTGATCGGGGTGGCGGCTTTTTTGTGCCCGGCGGGAGGGCCAGCCCGTCAGCCGGCGGCTACTGGGGCACCGGCCTTGCGGCGGCGATCAACGATCAACCCAGCCACCACCACACCCACGGTGAGGATGCCAGTCGCGACGATCTCGGAACGGTGCCCTTCGCCCATGGCCATCACCCCCAGCACGGCGATGATGAACACGATCACCGCGTAGGTCAGGCCTGGGAACAGCCACATGCGGAACTGCAGCTGCTCACCGCGGGCCTCGGCGTTGCGGCGCATGCGCAGCTGCGAGAAGGCGATCACCAGGTACACCAGCAGGGCGATGGCGCCGGAGCTGGCGATCAGGAAATCGAACACCTCGGCCGGGGCCACGTAGTTGGCGAACACTGCCGCGAAGGCCGCGGCGGTCGACAGCAGCACGGCCACGTACGGGGTGCCGGCGCGCGAGGTGCGCTGGGCAGCAGCCGGGGCGTCGCCACGCTTGCTCAGCGAGAACAGCATGCGCGACGAGGTGTACAGCGCCGAGTTCAGGCAGCTGGTCACGGCAACCAGTACCACGAGGTCGACGATCAGCTTGGCGTGGGGGATGCCGATCAGGTCGAGCACCGCCTGGTACGAGCCGATCTGCGGCAGGCTTGGCGAGTTCCACGGCACCAGCGCCACGACCAGGAAGATCGACACGAGGTAGAACAGGAAGATCCGCCAGATCACCGAGTTGGTGGCCTTGGAGATCTGCTTGCCCGGCTCGCGGGATTCCGCCGCGGCGATGGTCACGATCTCGGTACCCATGAACGAGAACATGGTGGTCAGCATGGCCGCCACCACCGCACCGAGGCCGTTGGGCATGAAGCCCTGGGTATCGGTCAGGTGGCTGATGCCAGACACCTGGCTACCTGGGAACCAGCCGAACATCGCGACTAGGCCAACGACGATGAAGCCGATGATCGCCAGCACCTTGAGCAAGGCGAACCAGAACTCGAACTCGCCGTAGTTCTTCACACTGAACAGGTTGGTGATGGTCAAGGCAATGGTGATGACCAGGGTGTATACCCAGATTTCGATGCCCGGGAACCACGAATGCAGGATGGCCGCGGCGGCGTTGGCCTCCAGTGGGATGACCAGCACCCAGAACCACCAGTACAGCCAGCCGATGGTAAAGCCGGCCCAGTGGCCAATGGCGCGGTCAGCGTAGGTGGAGAACGAACCGGTGTCGGGTTGCGCGACGGCCATTTCACCGAGCATGCGCATCACCAATACCACCAGTGTTCCGGCAGCGGCATAAGCCAGAAGTACCGCGGGGCCCGCGGCAGCGATCGCCTTGCCCGAGCCGATGAACAGGCCCGCGCCGATTACCCCGGCGATAGAGAGCATGGTCACGTGGCGCTGCTTGAGCCCCTGTGCCAGGCCGTTGTTTTGTGTATTGCTCATAGGACTTACCTTCAGCAGGAAAAAGCGAACCTCCGGCGGGCACTGCAGCTTTTCGTAAAAAGAAAACAACACGCCGTTGCGAATAATTTACGCAAGATTCAAGCCAGAATGTTCCCCTGAAGGCCCTGGGCCAAGCCCTGCGGGCCTTCCAGGGCCCTCAGCGGCCCTTTGCAACACAGGCCCGAGAAAACCGCTATTACCGGAATTCCCAAAAACGGGCGCATGATCGCACCAATTCGAGGCAAGGGTAACACCTTGGAACAAAAACGGTGCAACCGCTCGGCGCAACCGGGTGCAGTGTGCGGCGCAAGGCTTTTTTCGCCATTGGCCGTTGCCACGCGTGATGTTTTTGCACTAAACGCTGTCGAAGGCTGCAACTGGATCGTTTTTTTCGTGGAGCACGTGTAGATGCTGAGACTTTTCGCCTGGCTGCTCATCCCCCTCCTCGCCGCCGGCAGCGCCCAGGCCGCGGAGAAACTGCGCATGGGCATGGAAGCCAACCACCCGCCGTTCAACAACACCGACGACAGCGGCCAGGTGGTCGGCTTCGACGCCGACCTCGGCCAGGCGCTGTGCGCCAAGATGAAGGTCGAGTGCGAGATCGTGGTGGTGCCGTTCGACCAGTTGATCCCGGCACTGGACGCCAACCAGTTCGACTTCATCATGTCGTCGCTGTCGATCACCCCCGAGCGCAAGCAGATCGTCGACTTCACCGACCCCTACTACGAGAACCGCTTGCAGTTCCTCGCCGCGCCCGAAACCTCCGTGAGCAATGACCCCGCCAGCCTGATGGGCAAGAAGATCGGCGCCCAGCGCGAAACCCTGGCCGCCGAATGGGTGCAGGGCAACGCCAGCCAGGTGGCCGACGTACAGCTGTTCGATAACCAGGACGACCTCTACAACGCCCTGGCTACCGACCAGATCGACGCCGCCCTGACCGACAAGTACGCCGCCTACGAATGGCTGCGCACCGACGCCGGCAAGCGCTACGAGCTCAAGGGCGACCCGGTGGAGAACAGCGACCAGATCGGCATCGCCGTGCGCCAGAACGACACCCTGCGCGCGCGCCTGAACCTCGCGCTCAAGGATGTGATCGCCGACGGCACCTTCAAGCGCATCAACGACAAGTATTTCCCGTTCAGCATCCGATGAACGCAGCGGGGCTACAGGGGCACTTCGAGGCGCTGGGGCGGTTTTTGAGTGAGCACCAGGGGCTGTGGCGCCCGGCGCCGTTCACCGTGCTGGCCTGCGCCTGGGAGCGCCAGCACCCGGCGCTGGCCGATTGGCTGCGCCAGCACAGCGTTGAACACGCCGACGCCGCCCAGGCCAACCCGTACGCCCTGCCAGCCCCCGCGCCCTACCCGGCCCTCGCCGAGCACGCCCAGGCGCTGTGCGAACTGCCCGCCCTGCCCAGCGCCGCCGTTGCCGCGCCGCCCCAGGGCCTGGCCACTGGCGTGCCCGGGCGCAAGTGGGCGCAGATAGAAGCCTTCGCCAGCCACCTGATGTTTGCCGCGCCCACGCGGCAGTGGCTCGACTGGTGCGCCGGCAAAGGTTACCTGGCGCGCCGGCTGGCAGCCGGTGGCGCCCCGGCGCGCTGCCTGGAGTGGGACCCAGCCTTGGTCAGCGCCGGCCAGGCCCTGAGCGAACGCCACGGCCTGGCGGTGCAGCACCTGGCCCAGGACGTACTCGCCGCCGGCGCCGCCGAGCAAGTACCGGCCGGCAGCACGCCGGTGGCGCTGCACGCGTGTGGCGACCTGCACCTGCGCCTGTTGGCCCTGGCCCGGCAGGCCGGCTACCCGCAACTGGCCATCGCCCCCTGTTGCTACAACCGCACCCAGGCCGAGCAATACCAGCCGTTATCCCGCGCCGGCCAGGCCAGCGGTTTGCACCTGAGCCGGCAAGACCTCGCCCTGCCCGCCAGTGAAGCGGTCACCGCCGGCCGCCATGTGCGCCGCCAGCGCGACCAATCGATGGCCTTCCGGCTGGCCTTCGACCTCTGGCAGCGCGCCCTCGGCGGCCATGACCGGTACCTGAACACCCCTTCGGTGCCGGTGGCCTGGTTGCACAAGCCGCTGCGCCAGTGGTGCCTCGACATGGCCGCCGTGAAGGGCCTGGCGGTGGCCACCGAGCCCGACTGGGCGCACCTCGAGCAGCAGGGTTGGGCCCGGCTGGCCCAGGTGCGCAACCTCGAACTGCTGCGCAACCTGTTCCGCCGCCCGCTGGAACTGTGGCTGGTGCTGGACCGCGCGCTGTATTTGCAAGAGGCCGGCTACCAGGTGCAGGTGGGCACCTTTTGCCCTCCGGCGCTCACGCCACGCAACGTGATGATCCTCGCCGAGCGGCGTTGAAACCTGTGGATAACTCTGTGCGTAAACCTGTGATAACGCGCACCCAAGCGCGCGCCCGCAGGCCGCTTCAACACCTGGCCGGGCCCGCTCGGATCGCCCATGGCGGGGCTTGCTGCTGGCACGCTGCCCATCCCCATGCAGGCAAAACGCTTTAGACCGATTGTGAATAACTATTCAGCGGTGGCGGTTCGCCTCGAGGATTTCGGCCAGGTCGATCACTGAGCGCACTTCGAATTTGCGTAGCAGCCGGCGCTTGTGCGAGCTCACGGTTTTGTTGCTGATATTGAGCATGCCGCTGATCCCCACGTTGCTGACCCCCAGCGCCAGGTAATGCAGCACCTGCAGCTCGCGCGGCGACAGCCCCGCCAGCACTTCGGCGTGCTTGGCCGCTTCCGCCCGAGGGGGCGCCATCTGGCTGGCCTCGCGGGCAAAGAAGATAAACCCACAGCGCAGCGCTTCGACCGCCAGCAGCAGGTGCTCCAGGCCATGGCGCTTGCACAGGTAGGCCATGGCCCCGGCACGCAGGCAGCGCGGGCCGTAGTGCTCGCCGAGGTGGGCACTGAGCACCAACACCTTGGGCTGGCGGGCCAGGGTCAGCAGCCGGTCGAGCACCTGCAGGCCACTGATGCCGGGCATATCGAGGTCAAGCACGAGCAGGTCGGGCTCGAGCCGGCGCACGCCCTTGAGCGCACTGATGCCATCGCCGGCCTCGCCCACCACTGAAATGTCCGCCCGCTCCAGGGTGCGGCGCACCACCGTGCGGATGAAAGGGTGGTCGTCGGCGATGAATGCGGTTTGCATGGTGTGGCTCCTAAAGGCCGGCATCGAAGATGAACGTGACGAAACCGGACCACTGCTTGCCCCGCGCCTCGTACAGCGGCCGGGTGTTTTCCATGGCCAGGGCGAAGGCGCCATTGAAGTGCCCCGCGCTGACCGAGTAACCCCACTCGCGGCCAGTGCCGGTGGGCCTGCCTTCGCCCGGGTAGCCCGGGGCCAGGTTGGGCGCGCCGGCCCAATCCAGTTTGATGTCGAACGGCGCCAGCGTCGCGGTGCCGGGCGCGCTCAACGCGCAGCGCTGGTCCGGGGCCTGGGTGCCACAACGGTACCCCACGCGGAACGAGCCATTGGTGTTGAGCTCGAACGGCACCCGCGCGTACATCGGCTCGGCCCCTTCCGGCACCCCGCCGCCCGCCGGCTGCAAGGCGATGGTGGTTGCCGGGTCGGGGAAGGTCACCCCCAGCTCGTAGCCCACTTCCAGCTCGAATTCCATCACCGCGCTGCCCAGCGAGATGGCCGCGCCCTGGCCCAGGGCGAAATCCTGCGCGCCCGCCCCAGTGGGCACGGCGCTGAACTGCAGCTGGCCCTTGTAGATACCGGCTGGGATCAGGTTGGCAGGGCGGGCCATCTCCAGCCGGTAGGCCGGGTAGAAATAGCCGTGGAACGACCACGGTTGGCGGCGGGTACTGCTGGTGTTGACCAAGCACTGAGCGCCGGCCTGTGGGGCGGTTACGTACCAATGGGAGTCAACTGTTTGGTTGGGCAGGTAGGTGGCGATCAAACTGCAGCCGTTGCCCACGGTGCCGCTGAAGGCATTGGGAGTAACGCTGGTCACGCTCACCAGGTAGTGGCGGGCGCCGTAGAAGCTCAGGGTTACCTCCACCGTGTTGCTGCCTGATCGCAACGTGACCGTTTGCGCGGGGGGAAACTTCACGCTGTAGTTATCCGCCCAGGCCGTGGAGCCCAAGGTCAAGGTGCGGTCGAACTCAAAAAAATAGCGCCCAGGGGAATCCTCGTTGATGCCGCACTTGTCGTTGTTGCAGAAGTTGCCACGGCTTTTGCCGTACAGGCGAATGTTGCCCGGGGCCGTAGGGTCGTAGCCCATCGATACCTTGAATACGTCGGCCTGGCAGGGCGCCAACACCAGTGCCAGCCACAAACATGCTGCCCCCCCACCCCTCAGGTACTTCATGCTCCCTCCTCCGGGTAGCGCATTCCGCGCACTTTTTCGCCCTCGACCAGGTTGAACCGGTAGTGCTGGCCGTTGCCAGGCAGCAGCGTGTGCGCCTGGCCGGGGCGCAGGTGTAGCTTTTGCCCCAGCGCGCACGGCTGCGCCGGGTCGCCACATTGGCGCAGGTTATCCAACAGCACCGTGGCGTTGCCGGCATTGCGCAGGGTCAAGCCCTGGGCAGACGGCTCAATTTGGGTGAGATAGTGGGTCTCGCGCGGCCGCACGATCAGCACCGCGCCGATTCCCTTGAGCACCTGCACCCCGGCGCCCAGCGCCTCCTGGTAGCGCGCCACTTCATCTTCGGCCAGGGTAAAGCCACTGCCCGCACCGGGTAGCACCGGCACATAGCGCACGCGAAAGTAGCGCTCGCGGTCACGGGCGCCACGGAAAATCAGCCTGACGCTGTGAAACCCCTTCGCCGGGATGATGAACTGCGCCGGCGTACCGAGCAGTGCACGCTGTAAACCCTGCGCCGGCAGCGGCAGTTCGGCCAGTTGGCCGTCGGCGCCGAAGGCCATTTCCGCCAACTCTAATTGCACGAAGGCGGTGTGCTCGCCGAAGTTCTCTACCTGCTGGGCCAGGCTGCTGCGCTCGGCCGGCAGGTAGCTGTACAGCGCGCCCAGGTTAAGGTCAGGCCCGGCTTGGGCGCTGAGCGGCGCCCAACACAGTACCGCCACGGCCCAATGGCGCAGCGCGGCCAGGCACTTCATAGGCCCGCCTCGAAAATCAACGTGAGGGTGCCGCTAAACAGCCGGTCGCGGGCCTTTTGCAGGGCGGCGGGATCCTCCACGCGCAGGTTGAACGCCCCCTGGTTGGCGGTCAGGGTGGGCACATAGCCAAACGTGCGGCCATTGCCGTTCGGCGTGCCCTGCTCGGTATAGCCGGGGGCAATCTCAACGGGCGTATTCCACGCCAGCGCGACCTCATAGGGGTGCTGGTTGCCACTGTACTGGCCGGTCAAGGTGCAGCGGCCATCGGCACTGACGGTGCCGCAACGGTAACTGACGCGGAATGGGCCATTGCTGTCGAGCTCGAACGGCACTCGCCCTTCAAGGTGGGTTGGCACCTGGTTCCATTGCGACCATCGGTTCCATTCACTCTGCCCACCCGGCGGCATCAGGCTTACCTCGTCGCCCTTGGGCAGGCGCACGGCCAGCGCTGGGTTGACCGTCAGGGTGATGTCGAAACCTACGCTAGAGGTGCTGATGTAGCCGTCACCGTTGCGGATTTGCCCTACCTGGAAGTCTGTACCCTCCTGCCCTACCGTGAACAAGGCTTGGCCACGGTACATCCCGTTGGCGGGCTGTTGCCCCGGCAGCAGCTCGGCCTGATAGATACCCTCCAGCTCGCTGCTATAGGTAACGGTGTAGTTGTCTGTGCTCTCGCGCAACGCAAACCAGCACAACTGGCTGGTGCCTGGCGCGTCGAGCATCCAGTTCACCTTCATCGCCGGCGGGGCGCCCAGGGTTCGCCGCTGGCTGCAGCCGGCGTTCACATTGTTGTTGAGCGCCGGGTGCAGCGGGTAATCCGTGTTGACCCCCAGGTAACTGCCGAGGAAGGTCAACTTCAGTTGCAGGGTTGCCCCGCTATCGGATACCAACTGTACCGTGCGCGGTGCTGGCAGCCTCAGCATGAACCCCAGATAGATGCTCGCGCTCCGGTAAAACCAGGCGATGCGCCTGTAATCGAACAACCGGGCTGCGTCTACGTTGGCCGCGCAGGGTTCTTGGCCGCAGTAATCAGAGGGGTTGCGAACGCTTACCCGAAGCGCTTCCCGCGCCTGGCTGGGAGCATATTCGAGCAGCAACGGTACGGTGGCGGCCGCCGAGGGCACGCTTGCCAGTATCACTGGCAACAGGCAGGCCATACGTTTGAGCCAAGGGGTCGGCATGGGTTTTTCCTTCACAACTGGGTGTCGAACACGACCGTGACATCACCGGACCACTGCTTGCCGCGTGCGGTGAACAGTGGGCTGGAGTCATCCATCACAAAGTTGAACACCCCCGGGTAACGGCCCATGGACGCGGCATAGCCGAAGGTCCTGCCCTGCCCGTTCGGCTGGCCCTCGGCAGGGTAGCCGGGGGCCAGCGGCGGTGCGTTGTCCCAGTTCAGGGTGATGGTGAACGGCGCGCGAGTATGGTTGCTGAAGGTGCCAAGGGCGCAGCGGCCATCATCGGCGAGGGTGGCGCAGCGGTAACTGACGCGAAACGGCGCATTGGTGGTGACGGAGAACGGCGCGCGGGCGCGCAGCACGGGCGGCCGGCTACCCGGTGCCCAGCTATCCCAGCCGCCGGCCGGCAGCAGCTCAAGGGTGTCGACCGGTTCGGTGAACCCTGCCTGGAGGTCCCGCTCCACGGTCATCTCGAAGTTCAGGGTGAAGCTGTAGTCGTGCACGCTGGAATTACGGCCTACGTCGAAATCCGGCCCGGCGCCATTGGTGACGTGATACACCAGCGACCCGGTATATACCCCCGCTGGCAAGCGCGGGTAGCCGGCTATCGACAACCGGTAGGCGGGCCCGGCTTCTACGTCCGCGGTCCAGGTCCGGTAGGCCATTGAGGCCGTGTCGATCCGGCAATGGCTGGTGTTCTCCGCTGAGTTTGGCTTCCAGATCACCCCCAGGTAATTACTACCCAGGTAGTAGTAATCCTGATTGCAGCCGGCCGCCATGTTGCCCTGAAACGGGTTGGCACCCATGCCGGTTTGCGCACTAGGGTACGGGCGCAAGTGCAGGGCAAACATTTCAACCTTCAGCTCGACGCTGGCGCTGCCAGAGGTTAACCGCAGCGTACGCTGCCCTGGCATTTGCATGGAAAAGTGCCGGCTGGTGTCTGGGGTACCCAGGGTCACGGTGCGGTCGTACTTGAACAGCGTTTGCGACCCCTCGTTGCTCGCACAGCGCCTGAGCGCGCAATAGGACGAATACGGGGCGTCGACGATTTTCAGCGCGTCAACAGTTCGCGGGTTGTACGCCAGGCGCACGGTGGCGGCCATCGTGGCGCAGGTGCCGAACACCCCCAGCAAGCACAGGCACAGACCCATCAAGCGCTTCATGCATCACCTCCTTCGGCGCCGGCAGTGGCGGCCACGTCTTTGGGCTGGCACAGCAGGTCGCCCATCAGCAACAGGTCGTTGTCGCGCTCGCCGCGGGCGGTGTCGACCGTGACCAAACAGCGCCGCTTGCCGTGGCGCACCTCCAGGGTGGGGGTGGCCTGGGCCATCTCGACCGCGAAGAAACCATCGGCCTCGCTGACGCTGCGGCTGGCGTGGTTCATCACCACCGCGCCAGGCAACGGTTGGCCGTGGTCGTCCAGCAGCCGGCCGATCACCGTGACCGTGCGCCGCACGAACACCTTCTGGTAGGCCACGCCGCCCTTGTTCACGTGGTAGCTCACCACCTGCGGCGCCAGCGCCACCGGTTCGCTGCCGTCGCCGCGCACGTTGAAGCGCAACCGGCCGGGGCGGTAAGGGGTGAGCGGTACCAGGTTGCGGCCCGGCTTGAGCCGCCCGGAGGCGCCGCCGTCGTCGAAGGTGGTGAGGGCGATGTCGTCCACTTCACTCACCACATCGACCACCATGCCGGCACGGTAGTCCACCCGGTCGCCGCTGGTAGCAACGTGTTGGCCGCCGACGGCGACGAGGTTGTCGAGGTTCAGGCCGCCGCCCCAGTCGCCGTCGTAGGAGGAGCTTTGCAGGTAGGCATCGCCGGCCACCCAGCGGTTCTGGAAGGTCGCCCGGCCGCCGACGCCAACGCCGTAGCTGTCCTGGTTGAGGGTGGCGGTAACGCTATCTATGAACGGCCCGCTGACCTGATGCTGGTAGTTCAGCGAGGCGGTTTGCTCGCGGCCGCCATCGCGGGCGGTGCGGTTGCCCACGCTGCCGTACAGCGAGTCGCCCTTGCCGCCGAGGGCCAGGGTGAGGCTGAGGTCGATGCCGCGGTTGCGTTCATCGCCGCTGCTGTAGCCACCGGGGCGATCGAACAGCGACAGCGTCCAGGTGCTGTCGGTGCCGAACAGGCGGGTGCGTTGTATCCAGGATACGTCGGCCCCAGCGCCGGTTTGCGCGCCTTGGTCGTAGGTGACCCGCGCCGAAAAGGTGCCGCTGGGGGTGACCTGGTGCTGCCAGTTCAGCGCGCTTTGCTCGGTGCGCTGCACCACCCGCCGGTAACGCGGGTTGAAGAACACCGGCAGGCGGTCGTCATAGGTGCGCCAGTACATCCATGAGCGGCTGTAGCTGGCCACCAGGTTGCCGCCGTTGTAGCTGTAGATCGCCTGCACATCGAGACCATCACCACGGCCCTGGGTACGGTAAACGTTGGCGTAGGTGCGCAGCGCGCTGGCCAGCGTCCAGTCCAGCGACAAGCCATATTGCATGCTGCCCTGCAGGTGCTCGGCGCTCATGCCGAGGATCGCCCGCGGGTGCAGCAGGTAGTTGGCGATCACCCCAGCGTTCAGGCCTTCGTCGCGCTCGTACTGCCAGTTGCTCGCCAACTCATGGCCCTTGCCGGCATATACGTTGTAGCGCCAACGCTGGCTGAGGTCGCGCCATTGGGTGGGCTTGTACACAAACTCCTCCGTGGTCGAGGTGACCCGGCCATCCTCGACCACCCGCACTTCCACTGAGTAGATCCCGCCCGGCAGTTTGCGCGTGTCCAGCGCCTGCAGCCCGGGCTGCACCGGCTGGCTGTAAAGCAGGCTGCCATCGCGGTACAGCTCGATGGTCGCCGGGCGGTTGGGGGTTACGTAAATGGGCGTGGCGCTGGGCTGCGGGTTGCTCACCGCCAAGGTGTCGCTGCTGCCGTACATCACCCCCAGGGTGCCTTCGGGCATGCCCAGCAGCGTGCGCGGCTGGCGGCTCAAGCCCTGGGCGCTGGGGGTGAAGTAACCCAGCCGAAGAAAGCGGTCGGCGTTCACGTGGTCGCCATACAGGCTGCGCAGGCGGTAGCGGTCGGTTTGGTTGTAATCGGTTTTGCTGCGGTCGAGCTGGCCTTCGGCAACGCCCGTCCACACCCCGAGGTTGGCCGTGGCGGTGCTGCTGAAGCTGGTGTACTGGGTGCGCTCGCTGCCGGCGGCGTTGAGGCGGTTGCGCAGCAGCAGGCCACTGCCCTGCTCGGGCAGGCTGTGGTAACGCGGCTGGCCGTCGTCGTTCTCGGCCTCGGCGGTGAGGATCGACAACGCCGAGCGTTGCAGGCTGTACTCCAGCGCCAGCAGTTGCCCAGGGCATTTTTGCGTACAGGCGCCCAAGGGCGTTGCCACGGCAAGGGCTTCGAGCCAGCGGTCGCGGCGCTCGGCCGAGACTTTGGAGTCTGCCACGCTGGTGTACTTGAGCAACTGCACGCTGTTGTCGCGCCCGAGCATCAGCATGGCATCGGCCATGTAGCGGCCGTTGAGGTCGACGCGCACCGCCAGCGGCACATCAAAAAAATGGTCGCGAAATTCAGCCGGCAGGTTTTTCGCCTGCGCCAGCAGGTCAGGCAAAGGCGCGCTGGCGCCTGGCGTAGCGTGGGCGCTGAGCACGCCGAGGGCGGCCGCGCAGGCGCAGGCCAGCCGCAGTGAAGGGTTCGCAGACACAACAGGTTTCCCATCCAGAAAAAAGAGGCGGGCCCGCAGGCCCGCGGGTGGCTTACGGCGCCTTCACGTCGAACACGACGTTCATGTAGCCGAAGTAGTTGGCCGGCTTGTAGGGGCCCGGCGCGGCGCCCAGCACCACGTCGAGGGTGCGCCCGTTGCCGGCATCCGCCGCGCTGATGAACTCGGTCGGCGTGGTGGCGTTGACGTCGGTGCCACCGATGTTCAGCGTGAGCGGAATGTTCTGGCCCAGGCCGGTGATGGTTGGCGGCGAGGTGAACTTGGCGGTCAGCGGCTCGCTGGATTTCACATACAGGCGTTGCTGAATGCCCAGCAGGTTGCCGTTTTCGTCCAGGCCCATGCGCTGCTCCTGGTTCATCCAGTTGCCTTCGTCACGAATGGTGAAGACCGAGGCCGGGATGTTCGCGGTGACCTTGATCTGGCGGGTGATTGGGTCCGCCGAGGCGAACTGGGTGGCGGCCGCCAGGGCCAGAGGAACCAAAAGGTACTTCTTCATGTGTTGCTCCTATCGTTGAGTGAATGCCGTTTGCTTGGTAGGGCTCGGCGTGCCCTTGATCTCGTAGGGCTGCACCCCATTCACGCCGCGGTCGTGCTCGAACAGCACGGTTTGCTCGGCGGTGAGGGGCAGCACTTGCTCGCCGCCCGGCACCAGGCGGTGCACTTCGGCCATGGCGCAGTCGTAGCCAGAGCTGTCGCAGCGGCGGAATTGGTCCAGCACGGCCGTGGCGTTGCCGGTGTTGCGCAGGCGCAGCACGCCGTCGCGCTTTTCCACCGCCAGCTCGTGCTTGACCGCCGTGGGCCGCACGAACAGCAGCGAGCCAAAGCCGGCCAGCAGCTGCACGCTGCCGCTGAGGGATTGCTCGTAGGCTTGGGTTTCGCCAGCGCTGAGCTGGAAGTCGTCGCCGGTTTCCGGCAGCACCGGGTTGAAGCGCAGGCGGAACAGCCGCTCACGGCTGCGATCACCGGTGAACAACAGCCGCACCGTTTGCATCCCGGCCGCCGGGATGATCAGCCGCGCCGGGCTGACCACCAGCTCGCGCTGGCCACCGGCGTCGGCGTTGTCGAGGGGGATTTCGTCGTAGCTGCCATCGGCCTTGCGGATCAACTCCCAGGCCTGCACCCGCACAAAGGCGGTGCTGTCGCCCTTGTTGTGGATGCGCTTGACGGTCACGTTCTTGTCGGCACGCAGGTAGTCGTTCATCGCCCCTATGGCGATCTGCGGCGCAGCGCTGGCCATGCCTGGCAATAAAGCCAGGGCCAACAGCGCGGCCTTCAGCGGGGTATTCATCGGTGCAGCCTCCCGGTAAACCAGCCGCAACCAGCGCGGCGATGGGGGGCATTTTTCCGGGTTGGCAGGCGGCGCCATGCAGGCACTTTCGCAACGATGGCGCTGAAAAGGCTGCAAATTGTTACAGGGCGGGGAGGTGGGGGTGGATTGAGGGTTTACAGGTTTGGGGCAACCGCTATAATCGGCGCCCTTGGCCGGTATAGCTCAGCTGGTAGAGCAACTGACTTGTAATCAGTAGGTCCCGGGTTCGATTCCTGGTGCCGGCACCACTTTTAGCTCCACTGCATTCCACCGAATGCTCTGGAAGCCCCGAAAACCCGCCCTTTGGCGGGTTTTTTCGTTCCTGGCCCCTCCGACGGGTTCCAAGAAAATCCCCTATCAGCGGGGCGATCTTTGGGGTACAGCGTCTTTGCCACTCGGAGACCGTACCCCTATGCCACGTTTAGCGATCCCCCTCAGCGACCTGCAATGGCGTACCGCCAAACCACGCGAAGGCGCCTAGAAGCTGTACGACGGCGGCGGCATGTACCTCTTTGTGAAACCCAATGGCGTGAAAACCTGGCAACTGCGTTACTTCAAGCCCAATGGCAAGGAAGGCACGCTGATCATCTGCAACTACCCCATCGTGCCGCTGGCCGTCGCCAGGCGTAAACGCGACGAAGCCAAGGCGCTGCTGCTCGACAACCTCGACCCCATGGAAGAGAAGAAAAACGGCAAGGTCGCCGCCCAGCGCGCCGCCCTGCTGTTCGAGACCGTAGCACTGGCATGGCACGCAGAGATGTCCCGGCGCTGGACCGAGGGCCACGCCAAGACCGTGATGAGCCGCCTGCGCACTCACGTATTCCCGCTACTCGGGCAACGGCCCATCGCCGAACTCGACACCCACGACCTGCTGGAAGTCACCCAGCAGCTCAAAGAGCGCGGCACCATGGACGTCGCGCTTCGGGTGCAGAACTACCTGACCACCATCACGCGCGGCGCCAAGCGGGCCCGGCAGATCAACCAGAACCCCGCCCTCGACCTCGCCGGCTCCATCCACGCGCCGCGCACGGTGCACCGCCCTGCCCTCTCACTCAACCGCCTGCCCGAGTTGCTCGAACGCCTCGACAACTACCAAGGCCGCGAACTGACCAAGCTCGCCGTGCTGCTCACGCTGCACGTGTTCGTACGCTCCAGCGAACTGCGCTATGCGCGTTAGCATGAGTTCGACCTGCCGCGCGCCCTGTGGGAAATCCCCGATACCCGCAAACCCATCGACGGCGTGCGCTACTCCACACGCGGCACCAAAATGAGTGGCGATATCCAGATCGTCCCGCTGTCGCCACAAGTGAGTGAGATTCTGGAGCGGCTGCGCAGCATGAACCGCTTTCCGAACTGGTACTGCCCGGTGACCGCAAGTACTGGAAGCCCATCTCGGAAAACACCATCAACCGGGTACTGCGCAACCTTGGCTACGACACTGCGAAAGAGGTATGCGGCCACGGCTTCCGCACCATGGCGTGCAGCGCGCTACTGGAATCAGGCCTGTGGACAGATGCGGCGATCGAACGGCAGATGAGCCACAAGGAGCGCAACCGCGTGCGCGCTGCCTATATCCACAAAGCGGAATTCCTTGAGCAGCGCCGGCTGATCATGGCGTGGTGGAGCAATTACATCGACGCCAACCGCAACGAGCATGTGACGCCGTACGAGTTCGCCCACCCGGCTGGGGATAACATTGCGGCCATGCACCGCCCGAGTGGATCAGTGGACCGGCGATAAGGTCGAGCCGGTGGAGCAACACATATCTCCAAGGTCGGGTCCTTTCAGACAGGGCTGCGAAGCCGCCCTGTCTGAAAGGACCTCACATTAAAAAGCTAAAAGCCAACGCCGATCTGTGGACAACTACTGATGTCCACCGCCGCCTGATTTATCCACAGGCTCAGATTTCAAGGTAATTCAGCGAGTTGACCAAGGTTATCAACAGCAGTAAAACGAAGCTTCACCGTGCTGCCGTTGGCAGCAAATGTGGCCAGAACCTGAAAGGTCACTCCCGGTGAGGGTGGTTCGACCTAAGCACGATTCGCGTCCGGCAGTTCGTGCGGTCACCTACGGGTGATGGAGGCCTACTTGTAAATCAGCCGCTGCGGCAGAGCCTTTTGGTTACTACGCAGCAGCAATCCAACCGCTTGGCCATTTCAGATGCGCCAACTCACCCTTTGCCCGTCTCTTTCACCAGGAAATAGACGGGCGCGCCAAGCACTGCTGCAGCCCACGGATGACGGGGCTTTGCCGCAATCCTCCTCGTGACAATCGGCGTGACAAACGCTGATTTCACCTGCAACAGCGACCTAGGTGATGGTGCCGCAGACCACGGAATGGCCTGCACCTGGCTGACAGCCAGGCACGCCCCGGTCATCGCATCGCTGCCTTCACCCGACTCAGGATCTCGCGGCGCTGGTTTCGTCAGCCAACGCAGCCTCCACCCGCCCACCGGTAACGGTGCTCAGGGGGCCAGATCATGAGATGCCCTAGCTCTTGGAAGTAAGGAGCCGTCAGTCCCGCGTTAGTGGACAAACCCCACAGGCCGCAGGGGCCTTGATCCCTGATAACACTCAACATTCTTGGCGGGACGAAGTGGGACTACCCTAGATCTAACTGCTAAAGGCTATTTCTAAAGCGTTGATTGAACGTCACAGTAAATTTGTGACGGGCAGCTGTGCCGTCCCGAGAACACTGCGCCGGTATTGTTAATTTTCGTAATCGATTCAGTCGGACCCACTGTAGGCTGGAAAATGGATATCAGGCGCGGCCAAGCTGGCTTGCCAATACACCACAGAAACCCTTATATTTCAGCTAGTTACTTAAATTATTGACTTTTTAGATGACACTCGACATTTTGATTGCAAGAAAACTAACTTCATCCACGACTTCATAAAAACAGCACCGGAGGACACCACCATAGTTTTTAAATCGATAGGCCGAGTTACCAATTAGTCATTCCCGTCACAGGCTGCCGCTACCATTGGCTTGTTTGCCGACTAAACAGGGGTTGTAAAATCTTGCAGATTGATGCAGTATCAATGAATAAAGGCTAATAGCCATCACGCTGAGATTAGGGAAGTCGCGATGCCAGGGAAAAAATATCGCCATCTGAATATTTTCTTGAAAAAACCCGAAGTCACCTACAATGGCTTTGCTGATCTTCTCGCTGCGGACAAAGACGTAGTGGGATATGAGACCGCTTCAAACCTTGATCTTAATGGAGTGTTGTACGTAAAGCGTGCAACTGAAAAAAAGCCAAATTGGTCAGACATAGCTGATGAAATTGCAGGACAAACCATTGCGGACATCGGCAACAAATCCAGTTCCGCTGTCCTGTTCATAAGGGTTGATAATGATGTATTTGCAATAGCCTTCGGTTATGGCAGACACTTAGTAGATCTATCATTTTTTGTCCAAGATTTTGGGCTTAAAACAGCATTAAATACTCTTGACCATGAGAGCCTTCGAAGTGTTGACATACATACGCTTGACGATCAGCCTGTGCAGAAAAAGTCACAAGCCACGCGAGACTCAGAAATAAGTGTTTTTGGCATCGATATCTCTAAAGACATTTTGCGAGCGGTCACAGGCACTCCAAAAACTGGCGTCGAATTTAAGAATATATCGGGTGGTGACGCTATGTTTTCTTTCGGGATAGAAATGGAGATAGGCGATCTAACCGATATAGCCAGGACGTTGAAATCTCAATATCAAAAAAATGACTACAAAGCTAACTTTCTATGGGTTGACAACGTCAAAAAAGTCAAGGAAAAGTCTCAAATAGATCATTTTGATGCTATCCTATTGGCAGCCATTAAAGCTCGCGACTCAAATTTAGTTTTAACTTTACCTGAAATTGAAAAATGGGATTCAATCGCAGGGTTCAGCTTTACACGCACAAAATCAAATCAAACGCCCACAATTTCCACCGACCTATACTTGGCTAATGTCGACGCTTCTAAGGTCTCTATCGAATCAATTAAACGGGACCAGCTACACGTTTTTGACATACACGACAACGAGTTTAGTCACTCGATTTACAAATGCATATACTACGAAGTCGCTGAAGCAAACAAAACCACAATAATTTTTGGTGGCACGTGGTATGAAATTGACAACTCGTTCATGGGAAGAACGAATGCAAGCTTGACGCAGATCGCCGTTTCACCTCTTCGATTCCCGCAAATTCATACATGGGAAGAAAGCAATAAATCCAAAATCGAAGCAGAGGGCGACTATAACATCAGAGCAGCTCAAGCGCATAGCTATTACTTACTAGATAAAAAACTTATTAAAAGTAACAAATCAACAAGCTCCGTTGAGCTATGCGACCTGCTCACATCAGCAAAACAGTTTATCCATGTAAAGCATCGAAAAGGTGGTTCAGCCGGATTGAGTCATCTTTTTGCTCAAGACAGTGTCGCTGCAGAAATATTGCTCGGAGACCGTGACTTTAGAAAATCAGCCAGAAAAGTTCTTGGCACGTTCGGTAATGCCGCTCGAGACCTCGTACCAATTGATAATTTTAAGAGTTCGGATTACGAGGTAGTATTTTTAATACTTGGAGATGAGCCAACCACGGTAAAAGATAACTTACCTTTTTTTAGTAAGGTAAATTTAGTGCGCGCCTACGATAATCTTTCCCAGCGTGGTTATACTGTATCCATTTCAGCCGCGTCAAAAATAGAAAAACCTCAGGCCACCCCATGATGTATAAGTAGCCCCTTACACCTCATCAAGCCAACGTGGCTGCCCGGGTAAACACTGTAAACGGTTGCTTGCCTATGAGGGCTACGACGCTGATTATGAGGCGTGATAAGGGGCTGCAAATAAGTCGCAAGCAGCTTGGTCAGCGACCATACTGATGAGAGCAATTGATGCTGGCGCTCCTACACTATTACTTTGGAGAAAGTCTCCTTCGGCGATCGCTCAGCTTGAAGCCCTCAGGTAGTGGCTTAAATAAATCTTCGCTCTGAGGCCATCTTTTTGTCCGGCTTTGGAACGCTCGAAGCGCGTCTATATCTAAAGTTTCCGCAATGATAAAATCATTATCGCCACCACGTACGCGAGCCAACTCTCGCCTATGGGGCTCTTTAAAAGGCGCCCTCACGCGACTACCTCCATACTTTCTGTTGTTAGACAAGGCCCACATTCGCAGAAAAACATGTTCGGCAGTGGCCACTATCGTACGGCTACAGCAGACTGTGAACGTTTGTAGGCATTCGTCAAATGGTGCCGCTCGGAAGGGCACGGCGCCAGCGAGTAAAAACTAAATCAATAAATTAACCCACAACCGGCAGCACAATAGTCAGCCCTAAACCCTTTGCCATCGACAACAGAGACGAGAAATGACATTCCCAATCAAGTTAAATGTAACTATTGAAAGTCACAATGGGAACTACAATAGGTCCATTACCTTGCAGAGCGGGCTAACTGTTTTAATAGGACCTAACGGGAGCGGGAAGACGCATTTACTAAGGGCCCTTAAAAACTCATTACATCCACATATCAAAGGCAAAAAAGTTAGATTTCTCTCTGCGGGCAGAATGGGATTACTTGAGCAGTACAGGTCAGATTTCAACGGTCACCATGGCGGCAATCCGTCATATAATAACGCCCAATTTGGAAGCAAGAGTGATGTTGTTCGCCGACATAACATTGAGACCCTAGAGGGAGATTTTCAAACCCTGTCCGAAAGAGCTGACATACTTATTAAAGTGCAAGAAAGGCTTAGAAAGCTCTTCAAGCGAGACATATTAATAGAATGGGATGGAGGGAGTTTAAAAGTTTCCTTTGCGAGATTAGACGGAGAAGATCAACCATATTCATCTGGAAGAGAAGCTTCCGGATTACTTCACCTAGTTGGGATATTGGCCGCCCTATACGATGATGATGTTGGAGCATTGCTACTCGACGAACCTGAAGTCTCATTACACCCACAACTTCAAGCCTTCTTACTAAATGAAATAATATCGGCGTCTGGTCACCCCTCGGAAGGAAGTTTCAAAAAAACAATTGTAATAGCTACCCACTCAACAGAAATGTTGAGAGTACTAAAGTGCGACGACCTATTATCATTACTATTCTGCCACGACCTCAGCCTCCCACCTGTCCAAGTTGATCCTTCTGCCGAAGAGTTAAAAAATCAAAAACTGAAAACTTTGGTTGCTCGTTTGGGCCAAGAGCACAAGCTTTCACTTTTCTGTCGCAGACCGCTGCTCGTTGAGGGGCCGTCAGATATGCTTCTTTGCAGTTTCATCTCTCAAAAACTGGAACTACATCTAGAGGCTGCTGGCTCTCAGATCTTACCAGTGATCGGCACGGGCCAGATGCCTGTAGTTTCGAAATTCATGAAACTCTTAGGAAAGACGCCAATAGTTTTAGCAGATGCAGATGCTTTCGCTGACGGCTTAGATCTTACAAATTATTTCCTCAAGGACTGCGAAGAGGCTAATCGAAAAGCAACCGGCACTGGAGCTAAGTCGGCCACGCAGCTTGCTACTACTGTGTACAATGATTTCTGCAATCTAGTGATCAGGTCCTGGGATGACATTTCTGCCATCGCAATTAGTCATCCTTATTGGATTAACAGAAAAGACATTGGTGACGCACAAGCAAAAAAACGAGCGTGCTTTTGCTCATTATTTGAAATTGATGACAGCAAGTTAAATGAGCTTAAATCAGGAGCAGAGTGGACCACAATAAAACGTCGAATCGAAGCAATACTCGACCTACTAGAACTGGCGGGATGCTTCATCTTGCGAAAAGGTGCGGTAGAGTCTTATTACAAGCATGCAGATCGACTTACCTCGGAAGGAAAACCAAGCGCTGCCGTTGATGAAATTTCTCACCTCGACACTCTCGGCAGTAAAGATATTTATGAAAACTTCCCTGAAATGGTTAGATGCATTAAGTTTGCGTCTCTGGCTGACCAAATTAGCGAAGCAGAATCATTACGTGACTTACTGTTATCCATTGCAGCACCTGCGATGGCTAAGCTTAATTCCGGCACAACAACACAAGAAATAAAAATCCTCTCAAAAACGATACTCAGAGAAAAGTCTGGGATTTTTGATTTATCCATCGAACATGACAGGCTAGTAGTCAAGCTACAAAGCAAAATTCTTAACGTCAGCGGCTTCCCAATGTACATTAGACGTGGAGATGATGTAATCAAAGTCGTCGAGAGCACATTATGTTAGAATTCAAATTTCTCTTATATTCTCGCATGAGCATCTGAAACAGATTACCTGGTTTATACGCTTAGTGCCTGTCACCATCGATTGTGGTGGCGGGCACTCACAGATCCTACTTAAGCACCGACTATATATCGCTTTATCAGGCGACGCCGTGCAGCTGAACAAGCCAAGAAATCCCGAATTCGATTCCACAGAAAGCCATGACCAGCCAAACGATTTATAGTGACTTTTTGAGATACGCTTAATTTTCCACAGAATTCCAGGCAGCCGGAAATACTACCCCAAGCGGCTGTGACCGTACGTCTGGTGCCACCATGAAACCAACACCATACTGGGGCAACGACCGCCCTAATATCCCTGCCCTTGAATAGGTCTTACCGGTCACTACTACACCACCCCTACAACTCCTCCAACGAAACCACCACACGCTGAGGCACAGCCAAACGCTCACGCACTACCGCGTAGAGCTCCCAATCCTCATCCCTGCCCCCGAGCTCATCAGCCCTCTGGTCACAACCACCCGCAGCATGCAATGCCGGCCCAATAGCCCCCGCCGGACCACCGCCACCCTCATCCAATCACCCCGCCCCGCAACCCAAACCCTACCCCCCCTCCAACCCCACCAAAACCTCCCGCCGCCGCTCCCCCGGCAACCGATAAAACAACACCAACATCCGCGCCAAATCATCCTCATCACAATAGAAATACGCCGCCGGCAACCGCAACACCGCCGCCACCTGCTGCACCGTCGCCGGGTTGGGCACATGCTTGCCCGTCTCATACTGGTTCATCCGCGCGCTCGCCGAAGCCGGCTCGATACCCGCCTCGATGCCCAACCGCTCCTGAGACAACCCCGCGGCCAGCCGCGCTTCCTTGAGCCGTTTACAGAATGTGGTCATTTTCTAGCCGCCAAAAGGCTAAGAGATTCTTAGATTCGGATAAGCTTGGTACTAAGAATTACTTAGCCAATAGTGTATGCCGAGGGGCCTGCCCCCAGGAGAAATGACCGTGAAGGCAAACACCGCCGCCCCGCCACACCACCTGCGCTGCATCGAAGCCGCGGTCATCCAGGCTGCAGAGGCCAATGATGGGCTCGCAATGCTCTTAACCCTGCTGGATGCTGCGCATGACCAAACCGCCAGCCTGGAGCAGGTGCGCTGTTTGCTCGAACCGTTGCAGCGCAAGCTAGCGGTTGCTCTGGAGCAGTTGGAGGGGTGGCGGTGATTGGCTGTTCTGCCGGGTTGCCGCCGCGCATTGGGCATTATTGGGGGGCAGCGTAACCCGGCGGCTTTTGGTTTAAGGGCAACGGTAGCCCCAGGTGGGGTAAATCTGTGTTTTGGCATTCAGCGCATGGCTTCGGGCCGCTTCGCCCGGCACAGCCATGATGCTGTTCACTTAAGCAATCAAAGCGCTGAATTGAGGGTGAAAGGCCCTGACTTCTCCCGTGGTTTTACCGAGCGCATGGCCTGACTGGCCCATCGCCCGGCACAGCCGGCCTCCCACCAGATATGTGTAAGCCATTGATATAATGGGCAATACACGCCCCCTGAGAGGCCGGCTGTGCCGGGCGATGGGCCAGGCAGGGCATGCACAAAATCAGCCCTATACGACAAAGTGAAATGGCTCAAGTGAACAGCATTACGCCACAACCGCCTCCCACCGCTTGTGCATTGCCCTGAAAACCGAGCACCACACAAATCTGGTGGGAGGCACCTGAACAACTACACAAAGCGACTAACAACCCACAGCCCTAAATCACCACCCCCGTAGGCACATACTCCCACTCCCTGGCATTACTGATCCGCCCATCCTGCGGCTCGAGCACCTTCAGTTCCCCACGCGGGTCGATGAACAGGTTTACCGCGTGCCCGCCGTGGTCGTTGACGCCGCGCAGCAGGCCGATGGCGTAGGGCAGGTCTTCCTTGGCGAAGTACGCATGCTTACTGGCCTCGGCCTTGTACACGTAGGAAAAGTCTTCACAGTCGAACACCTCTGGCTTGTAGGTGAACCGCCGCAGGCCAGACTCTTCATAAATTGCGCGGGCCCGTGTGTAGGTCACCGCAGCGCAGTGGCGGTCGTCGCGCAGGTCGGCGTGGGCGAGGCTGGCGTTCGGCCAGGTGGCCTTGAGCAGCGCGGGGATTTTCTCGCGCACCACATAGAATTTGTGCAGCGAGAACTCCAGTGCCGCCTCACTGGCGGAGAACTTCAGCCAGTTCCAGCCATCAGCGCCGGCCGCCAGGTACAGGGGGGTGTCTTCGTTGTTCCAGTACAGCGCGAACCTCGGCAGCTCGCCCGCCTCCTGGCGCTGGAGCCGGGCGATCAGCTTGGTGTGGGGGTGGTGGGGCCACTTGCTCGCGCCGAAGAAGGCCCATTCATTTTCTTTGCCATGGCCATTGGCGTACATCGCCCAGCTTTGCCCGTCGACGGTCAGGCTGAGGGTGCCGCGGGTATCGGTCGGGTTGCCGGTAAAGCGGAAGGTGATCGGGTAAACCGCTTGGTAGTACTCCTCGTACTGCGCCATGAAAGCCCACCCCCAGGTTGCCTTGGCGCCCTTGTGCAGGCACAGCACGCGGCCGTGCTGGTCTTTCAGCACGTAGGCATCCGAGCTGCTGAGGTCGCGCACGCGCAAGGCACGGCTGAGGACCATGGCGGTGTCTTGCGGCAACGGCTCGGGCGCGGGTGGGTCGTGCTCTTCAGGTGAACGCTGGGGTGGCGGGGGTATTTGCTGGGCGGCCAGTTGGTCCCATGGCGGAGTGGCTTCAGGGCCGATGTAGTTCAGTTTCATGTGCATTCCTTTGCAGCGGCTGGCGGGGTGCCAGCTGGAATGCGCGAGGGTGGCCGAGGGGCGTGGTGGCGGCAACCCGCAGGGTTTCCCTGAGGCCAAGCCTGCCGTTCTCCATATGTAACAAAGTCGCTACACTGCCGGCACAAAAACAAGCCCCACCCGTTGCCGGAGCCCCCCTATGGTTGAATGGTCCGCCCTCGCCCTTTCTATCGCCGCGCTTTTTTCCTTGGCGTTCTACGTTAAATGGAGCAGCCCCAAGGCTGAAAAGCGCCGGCACAAAAAACGCTTGAAGCAAATCCCGGCGTTCGACCGCGGCAAGGTGATCTTCCATGAGCACTACCCACGCTTCAGCTACGGCCCCGGCAGCTATGGGCTGCCAGCGGTGCGCGAGTTTGGGGATGGCACCACCTTGGTGATTGGCAACTATTGCTCCATCGCCGAAGAAGTGTTGATCGTGCTGGGCGGCCACCACCGTACCGATTGGGTGAGCACCTACCCCTTCCCCTCGCACCTGAGCGAGGCGGCGCACATTGCCGATGCCAGCCAGTCCCGCGGCGATGTGCTGATCGGCCACGACGTGTGGCTGTGTTCGCGCTGCACCATTTTGAGTGGCGTCACGGTGGGTAATGGGGCGGTGGTGGCGGCGGGGGCGGTGGTAACGCGCAACGTACCGCCGTACGCGATCGTGGCGGGCAACCCGGCGCGGGTGATTGGCTGGCGCTTCGACGAGGCGGTGCGGGCTGAGGTGCTGGCGGCAGAATGGTGGCTGTGGCCACGCGAGGAAGTGGCGGCGGTGGTCGGGCTGCTGTGCAGCGACAACATCGGGGCATTTTTGAACCATGCCCGGGCCCGGGCGGGCGCGGCCGTTGCGGCCTGACACCGGGCAAAGCCCCTCCCGGCAACCGAGAGGGGCCCGCAATCGCCAGCATCAGAAGATGCTGATCGGGTACTCCACGAACGCGCGCACTTCGTTGCCGTCGGTGTTGTAGTCGCTGGCGTTGTTCGACACGCGCAGCCACGAGCCACGCAGGCGCAGCTTGAGGTCTTTGGCCGGGCCGCTTTGTACGACGTACTGCAGCTGGTTGAAGATCTCGCGCTCGGTGCCTTCGCCGTCGTTGGTGCGGATGTTGTCGCCGCGCACGTAGGCCACGCGGTAGGTCAGGCCGGGCACGCCGTACTGGGTGAAGTCCAGGCCGTAGGCCAGCTGCCAGGAGCGCTCGTCTTCGGCGTTGAAGTCCGACCAGTAGGAGTTGGCCAGGAAGATCGTGCTGCCGCCGTCGCCCACGCCGCCGGCGTTGCGGTACCAGCCGTACTGGTAACCGGTGCTGCCGCTGCTGCGCTGGTGCGCCAGGGTGAACGAGTGCGCGCCGAAGGCGTAGGTGGCCGCCAGGCTCCAGATCTTGTTGTCCTGGCCGGTGCCGAGCTGGTCAGCGTAGCTTTGGTCCAGGTGGGTGCGGTAGCCGTTGAAGTCGAAGGTCAGCGACTGGCTGTTCTGCAGCGGCAGCACGTAGGTGGCGCCCAGGTACTGCTTCTTCAGGCGGTCTTGTACGTCGGAGGCGTACAGCGAGGCGCTGAGGTTGTCAGTGAACTTGTAGCTGCCGCCCAGCACGTCGATCTGCTTGAGGTCGCCGCTGTCGGGGTTTTCGGCGCTTTTGCGGGCTTCGCGGGTGAAGTGGCCGGCGTTCAGCTCAAGGCCGGCGATCTCCTTGGAGGTGATCATGGTGCCGGTGAAGCTTTCAGGCAGCAGGCGCGAGTCGTCGTGGTTCAGTACCGGCAGGGTGGGCATCATGTCGCCGTACTTGAGCACGGTGTTCGACACGCGGAATTTCACCGCGGCGCCGGCGCGGGCGATGTCGCCGGCGGCGTTGCCGCTATCGCCCTGCTTGAAGAAGTCGATGCCGGGGGCCCCAGAACGGCCCTTGCCGCCGTCCAGGCGCAGGGCGTACAGGCCGAAGGCGTCAACGCCCACGCCCACGGTGCCTTGGGTAAAGCCAGAGCTGAAGTGGCTGATGAAGCCCTGGCCCCATTCGGCTTTGTCTTGCTTGTGCTGGTAGTCACGGCTGATGTACGCGTTGCGCAGCAGCAGGTCGAGGTGGCTGTCTTCGACGAAACCTTTGGCGTCGGATTGGTCGCTGGCCATGGCCTGGCCGGCGGCGAGTACGCTCAGGGCGGTCAGGCCCAGACGGAATTTCAACATCACTGTTTTCCTTATTGGCAGTTATCAGCGCGTGCGGCCTTGCCCAAAACACAAAAGGCCCGCCAGTGGAGATACTTAGCGGGCCTTCGTAGGCTGGGCAGTGGCGACGGTGAGCTCCCCCCACACGCGCAGGGGCGGCATGCTAGCCAGCAGGTACTAACGTGTCAATTTGGAGATGTGCGCGGGCCACCCGCGAAAACAGCGCAACGGCAAGAGGCATCCTGCCTGCCGTATCAGAAGGGATTTTGTATCAGGGTTTGAAAACACCTAGCAGCGCTTCGAGTTCGGCATCGCTGAACAGCCCGCTGGGGTAGCGGTCGGCCATCAGGCTGCGGGGGTCTTTATGGTCGAACGGTACTGCGCCCTTGGCCTTGAACCACTGGGCCAGCAGTTGCAGCGATACGGCATCAGGTTTGGGCTGAAACGAGCCACTGGATACATTCATGGTGGTCACTCCCGGTAAAACGAGCGGTCAAGCTATCCGATGTTTATGACAAATCCGCGATATCGTTTCGCAATGTAATAGCCTGCTCAACAATACAAAACCTGTGCCAGCCACGCCCCCGGGTAAGCGCGCCGTTACCTGAAAGCCGCCCCTAAGGGCGGCTGGTTGGCCTTACGCGGCCGGTTGCTGCTGGGTCAGGCAGTGGATGTTGCCGCCGCCGAGCAGCAGCTCGCGGCCGGGCACCATCACCACCTGGTGCTGCGGGAACAACTGCTCTAGCAAGGCTTTCGCTTCGCTGTCGAGGGGGTCATCGAAGCTCGGCGCGATGATCCCGCCATTGACGATCAGGAAGTTCACGTATGAGCCGGCGAGGCGCGCGGAGGGGTTGCGCTCTTGGGTACCAGCCACCAGGTCGACCCCGTCGCATTCTTCCTGGGTGGCATACAGCGGCCCGGGGATGGGCATTTTGTGCACTATGAAGGGGCGGCCCTTGGCGTCGCGGCTGCTTTCGAGCACCTTCAGGGCGGCTTGGCAGCGTTCGTAGTTGGGGCTTTTCGGATCATCTGTCCAGGCCAGTAACACTTCGCCCGGGCGGACGAAACAGCAGAAGTTATCCACATGGCCATTGGTTTCGTCGTTGTACAGCCCCTCGGGCAGCCAAACGATTGTGCTCACGGCCAAGTGCTCGCGCAGCACCGCTTCGATCTGCTCACGGTTCAGGTGCGGGTTGCGGTTGTGGTTCAGCAGGCACTCTTCGGTAGTGACCAGGGTGCCCTCGCCGTCTACATGGATAGACCCACCCTCGAGCACGAAGCCCTCGGTGCGGTAGCGGTCGCAGTGCTCGAGTTCGAGGATTTTCTGCGCCACTTCGTCGTCACGCTGCCAGGGGCTGTACAGCCCGCCCTCGAAGCCGCCCCAGGCGTTGAACGCCCAATCCACGCCGCGCACCTGGCCGTTGCCGTCGATCACGAAGGTCGGCCCGGTGTCGCGCACCCAGGCGTCGTCGTTACTGATTTCGACCACGCGGATGTTCGGCGCGTCGAGCCGCGCCCGGGCGTTGCTGAACTGCGCGGCAGACACCGCCACGGTCACCGGCTCGAAGCGGGCGATGGCCTTGGCCAGCGCCACATGGGCGGCCTGCACCGGCTTGCCGCCCAGGCGCCAGTTGTCGGGGCGCTCGGGCCAGACCATCCAGGTCTGGCTGTGGGGCGCCCATTCGGCGGGCATGTGGAAGCCGTCGGCGCGTGGGGTGGTGGTCAGGGTTGCCATGGTGATTACGACTCCAGAGAACCATCAAGGGTTTTGACCGGGCCATACAGGTTGGGCCGGCGGTCGCGGAAGCTGCCCCAGGCGGCGCGAGTGTGCTCGAGCCGGTCGAGGTCAAAGGTGTGCACCAGTATGCCTTCTTCGGCCTCGCCGAGGGCCTGCACCTTGGCGCCGAACTGATCGGCAATGAACGAAGAACCATAGAAGGTGATCGCGTAGCCGTCTTGTTCTTCGCGGCCGATGCGGTTGCTGGCCACCAGCGGCATCAGGTTGGCGCCGGCATGGCCTTGCTGCACGCGCTGCCAGTGGTCGCGGGAGCTGATGGTGGGGTCGTGCGGCTCGCTGCCGATGGCGGTGGGGTAGAACAGCACCTCGGCGCCCAGCAGCGCCATGCTGCGCGCGCACTCGGGGAACCACTGGTCCCAGCAGATGCCCACGCCGATTTTCGCGTAGCGGGTTTGCCACACCTTAAAGCCCGTGTCGCCGGGGTTGAAGTAGTACTTCTCGTGGTAGCCGGGGCCGTCGGGGATGTGGCTTTTCCGATAAGTGCCGAGGTTCTGCCCGTCGGCGTCGATGATCGCGACGCTGTTGAAGCGGGCCCGGCCGGCCAGCTCGTAGAAGCTGATCGGCAGCACCACTTGCAGCTCACGGGCCACCTGCTGGAAATGTGCGATGGCGGCGTTGGCCTCCACCGCGGTGGCCAGTTGCAGGTAATCCGGGTTGGGCTTCTGGCAGAAGTACGGCGCCTCGAACAGCTCCTGGATCAAGATGATCTGCGCGCCCTCGGCGGCGGCGGCGCGAACCAGTTTTTCGGCGCGGGCGATATTGCCCTGGCGGTCCCAGGTACAGGCCATCTGGGTGGCGGCTACGGTGACGAGGCGGCTCATGATCTCTCCTGATCGGCGGGCAGCAGGTATGAAGAGCCGAATTTATAGCCGATAAAAATCGTATTTAGAAGGGTTTGCAATGGATTTATAGGAAATAAATACTAAATAAAGCAGATTAAAATCGGTTATTTGTGCTGTTGCTAATGGCCTATCGCCCGGCACAGCCGGCCTCCCACGGGTTCTGTGTTGCCTCGTGAATCAATGGCTTGCACAAATCTGGTGGGAGGCCATGGTCCGGCACTCCGGCTGTGCCGGGCGATGGGCCCTGAAGCTCATGCACAAAATCAGCAAAGCTCACATGTTCATGCCCTCCACGAGGCCGTGAAGTTGCTTAGGTGAACAGCATTACGGCGTAGCCGGCCTCCCACCGGTGCGGTGATGTGCTCACCCCGTGGGAGGCCCCGAAGCCTAAAGCCCCTCCTCCAGTACCTTCGCCACGCTGTCGACGAAAAAGTCCACGCTGCGCCGGGTGGTGTTCATCGGCGGCTTGATCTTGAGGATGTTCAGGTGGTCACCGGTGGGCTGCATGAAGATCCCCAGCTCGCGCAGGCGCTCGCACAACAGGGCAGTTTCTTCAGTGGCCGGCTCCAGCGTGGCGCGGTCGCGCACCAGTTCCAGGCCCAGGTAAAAGCCCGAACCGTGGGCCGCGCCGGCCAGGGGGAAGCGTGCTACCAGTTCTTCGAGGCGCGCCTTGAAGTAGCGGCCGGTGTCGCGAGCGTTGGCCCACAGGCCTTCTTCGGCCATCACATCGAGCACCGCCATGCCGATCTGGCAACTCACCGGGCTGCCGCCAGCGGAGGAGAAAAAGTACCCCTCGGCTTCCAGCGCCTCGGCCACTTCGCGGCGGGTGATCACCGCGCCCAGCGGGTGGCCGTTGCCCATGCCCTTGGCCATGGTGATGATGTCGGGCACCACGCCCTGCTCCTCGAAGCCCCAGAAGTATTCGCCCAGGCGGCCATAGCCCACCTGTACTTCATCGGCGATGCACAGGCCGCCACGGGCGCGCACCTTGGCGTACACCTGCTCGAGGTAGCCCGGCGGCAGGGCGATGCCGCCGGCGTTGCCGTACACCGGCTCACAAATGAACCCCGCCAAGGGGCGCCCGGCCTGGTCGATGGCGGCCAGCTTGGCGTCGACGCTTTCGAGGTAGGCCGCAGTGCTGCCGGGGCCACGGTGAACGCCGCGGTAGGTGTTCGGCGCCACCACCGGGTGCACCCAGCCGGGGCGGGTTTCCAGGGCTTGGGGGTTGTCGGCGATGGACGTGGAGATGGCGTCGGTGGCCACCGACCAGCCGTGGTAGGCCTCGAGCACGCTGAGCACGTCGCGCCCGCCGCTATAGGCCCAGGCCAGGCGGATCGCCAGGTCGTTGGCCTCGGTGCCGCTGTTGACCAGAAACACCCGGTCCATGCCCGCCGGGGCCTTGGCCAGCAATTGCTCGGAAAACTCCGCGATGGCCGCGTAGTGAAAGCGCGAGTTGGTGTTCAGCAGCGACCATTGCCGCGCCGCCACCTCGGCCATGCGCGGGTGGCCGTGGCCGAGCACCGCCACGTTGTTGAGCATGTCGAGGTAAGAGCGGCCTTGCAGGTCGATCAGGTGGTTGCGCCAGCCGCGTTCGATGCGCGGCGGCGCCTGGTAATAGTGTTTTTGCGAGCGAGCGAAGCTGGCGTCGCGGCGCGCCAGCCATTGGCCGGCGTCGTCTTCGGCGGGGGCCTCGCAGGCCCAGCCGAGCACCGCCGCCGGCGCTGGGCACAACGCCGCCCAGGCCTGGGCGCGGGCGGCGCTGCAGAACAGCGGCGGCGTAAGGCCAGGGGCGGCCAGTTGCACGGTCACGCTGTCGCCGGCGCGGCCCAGGGGCTGCCCGGCCGCCACCGTTTCACCTTCGCCAACGCTGGGCACCAGGCCGCTGAGCCACAGCCACTGGCCGGTGCCCTGCAGGCATGCACGGCCCTCGGCGCCGAGCTGCCACACCCCGGCAAACGGCGCCTGCAGCGGGCTGCCGGCGGGCAACCGCAGTTGCACGTGCAGGGCGAAGGTTTCTGGCGCCTCGGCGCAATCCGGCTGGGTGCGCGCCAGGCGGTACTCGCCATAGCGGGTGCTGGCCACGCCCGTGCCGGCCAGCTCGGCCAGCAACCGCGCTTCGCTGCCGGGTGCCTCCCAGTTGCCGGCCTGCCAGTGCGGGCTGAGCACGCCGAGGTCCACGCTGCGCACGCTGCCGGCGGCCACCTGGGGGAACAGCGGCAGGCACGGCGTGGCCGGCGCGGCCGCCGGTGGCAGTGCACAGGCCTGGAGGATCGCCTGCTCCATCAGCGCCATCGGCAGCGAACGGGCGGTGTCGAAAATCGCCCATTCGTGGGCGACGTTGTCGCGGATGTACTGGTTATCAGGGTCTAGCGCCAACTGCTGGGCAGAGCTGAGCACCAGCACCGCGGCGCGCCCGGCGATGATCGGCCACAACGCCCGCGCCTCGGCCAGGCTCAGCGGCGCCTGGGCATGGAAGGCGCGCACCGCGGGGAGGATCACCCACGGGTCGCCATGGCCATGGTGCAACAGCGCCGAGCAGCTTACCGCCAGCTCCGCCACCCGCCAGGTGCGCACCAGGTCGCCGAAATCGATGATCCCGGCCGGCTGCCAGTGGCGTTCGGCATCGCGCAGCCACACGCTGTTGTCGTCGGTGAGGTCCAGGTGCACCGCTTGCTCCGGCAGTTGCGCCACAAGCGGCGCCAAGGCCGCCCAGGCCTGCGCCACCCACTCGGCGACCTGCGCCTGGCGGGGGGCCCCGGCCAGCACCGGCAACAGGTGTTCGGCCACCGCCGGCAGGTGCTTAGGGTCCCACTGCAAGGCACGGGCGAGGCCGGGGTGATCGAAGCCGGCCAGGCCCTGGCTGACCTGCCCGGCCAGCGTACCCAGGCGCGCCACCAGCGCCGGGCCCAGGTACGGGCGTTGGGTCAGCGGTTCGCCGCTGAGGTAGCTCAACAGCCGCACCCAGTAACCTTCACCGCCCAGTTCGATCGCCAGCAGGCCGTTGCCGGTAATATCCGGCACCACTTTAGCCACGGGTAAACCTTGCCCGGCCAAATGCTCGAGGGCACAGTGCTGCGCCTGTAATTCGGCCTCGGCATACGCCGCGCGGCAGATTTTCATCACGAAGCGCCCGGCCGGGCTGACCAGCAGGAAGTTCTGGTCCTGCTGGCTGCCCAGTGGGCGAAGCTCACCGGCCAACCTATAATGCGCTTGCAACAGCTCTAGCGCCTGAGCTTCGCTCAGGTTGGGGGCGGCCAGGCCGGTTCGGTGGGTGAGGGTGTGCAGCGGCATCGGGGCAACCTCGGCAGTTTTAAGGCGCCAATAACGCCACGGTCAGGGGCCTTTGCGCAAGGCCCCAAGGGTGAAGGCAAAGCAACGTCAAATTGCCAGCGCTGAACGGTTTGCCGACCGATCAAACTTGCGCGCCCCGGCGGTTCACCACACAGTACCGCTGAACCGTTTCGAGTACGAAGCAAGGCCCCCCGTCGACTTCAAGGACTATAGGCACCCTCATGAGAATTCTCGTCACCGGCGGCGCAGGTTTCATCGGCTCGGCTGTGGTACGGCACCTGATCGCCAACACCCAGCACGACGTCCTGAACCTCGACAAGCTCACCTATGCAGGCAACCTCGAATCCCTGCAGCCCATCGCCCACAACACCCGTTATGAATTCGTCCGCGCCGACATCGCCGACCAGGCCACGGTCAGCGCGGTGCTGGCCCGCTTCAAGCCCGAGGCGGTGATGCACCTGGCGGCCGAATCCCACGTCGACCGCTCCATCGACGGCCCCGGCGCGTTCATCCAGACCAACGTGGTCGGCACCTACGCCCTGCTCGAGGCGGTACGTGGCTACTGGGCCGCGCTGCCCGCGGCCGAGCGCGAGGCGTTTCGCTTTCACCACATCTCCACCGACGAGGTGTACGGCGACCTGCACGGCGTCGACGACCTGTTCCTCGAAACCACGCCCTACGCGCCCAGCTCGCCGTATTCGGCGAGCAAGGCGGCGTCTGACCACCTGGTCCGCGCCTGGCACCGCACCTATGGCCTGCCGGTGCTGATCACCAACTGCTCGAACAACTACGGCCCGTACCACTTCCCGGAAAAACTCATTCCGCTGGTGATCCTCAACGCCCTCGAAGGCAAGCCGCTGCCGGTGTACGGCGATGGCAAGCAGGTACGAGACTGGCTGTTCGTCGAAGACCACGCCCGCGCACTGGTCGAGGTGGTCAGCCGTGGCAAGGTGGGCGAAACCTACAACATTGGCGGCCATAACGAGCAGCAGAACATCGACGTGGTGCGCGGCATCTGCGCCCTGCTCGATGAACTGGCGCCGCAGCGCCCCGCCGGCGTCGCCCAGTACGCCGACCTCATCACCTTCGTCAAAGACCGCCCCGGCCACGACCAGCGCTACGCGATCGACGCCAGCAAGATCAAGCAAGACCTGGGCTGGGTCCCGGCGGAAACCTTCGAAACCGGCCTGCGCAAAACCGTGCAGTGGTACCTGGCCAACAAGGACTGGTGCAGCCATGTCCAGGATGGCAGCTACCAACGCGAACGCCTCGGCAACACCGAACACAAGGACTTGATCGCATGAAAGGCATCGTACTGGCCGGCGGCTCCGGCACCCGCTTACACCCCATTACCCTCGGCGTTTCCAAGCAACTGCTGCCGATCTACGACAAACCGATGATCTACTACCCGATCTCGGTGCTGATGCTGGCGGGTATTCGCGAGATCCTGATCATCTCCACCCCGCTCGACCTGCCGCAGTTCCGCAACCTGTTGGGCGACGGCAGCCAGTTCGGCGTGCACTTCAGCTACGCCGAGCAGCCCTCGCCCGATGGCCTGGCGCAGGCGTTCCTGATCGGCGAGCAGTTCATTGGCGATGACTCGGTGTGCCTGGTGCTGGGCGACAACATCTTCCACGGCCAGCACTTCTCCGACCAGCTCAAGCGCGCCATCGCCGAGCCTACCGGGGCCACGGTGTTCGGCTACTGGGTGAAAGACCCTGAACGCTTCGGCGTGGTGGAGTTCGACGCCGCCGGCAAGGCGCTGTCGATCGAGGAAAAACCGAAAAAACCGAAGTCGAGCTACGCGGTCACCGGCCTGTACTTCTACGATAACGACGTGGTGCAGATCGCCAAGAACGTGAAGCCTTCGCCACGCGGCGAGCTGGAAATCACCGACGTCAACAACGCCTACCTCGACCGCGGAGACCTGCGCGTAGAGCGTTTCGGCCGCGGCTTCGCCTGGCTCGACACCGGCACCCACGACAGCCTGCTCGAAGCCTCGCAGTACGTGCAAACCGTGGAGCACCGCCAGGGCCTGAAGGTTGCCTGCCTGGAAGAAATCGCCTACCAGCATGGCTGGATCGACGAAACCCAGTTGCTGGTGCGCGCCGAGGCCTTTGGCAAAACCGGCTACGGCCAATACCTGTTCAGCCTGGCGAGAGACGACCGATGAAAGTGACCCCTACCGCCATCCCGGAAGTGCTGCTGATCGAGCCGAAGGTGTTCGGCGACGAGCGCGGGTTCTTCTTCGAGAGCTTCAACGAAAAGGTGTTCCAGGAAGCCACCGGGGTGGCCTTGCCGTTCGTGCAAGACAACCACTCGCGCTCGCGCAAAGGTGTGTTGCGCGGCCTGCACTATCAACTGCAAAACCCCCAGGGCAAGCTGGTGCGGGTAGTGGCCGGCGAGGTGATCGACATCGCGGTAGACATCCGCAAAAGCTCGCCCACCTTTGGCCAGTGGGTCAGTGCGCGGTTGTCGGCCAGCAACCACCAGCAGTTCTACATTCCGCCAGGGTTCGCCCATGGTTTCGCGGTGCTTAGCGATTACGCTGAATTCCTGTATAAAACCACGGACTACTACAACCCCAGCGCCGAGCGTAGCATCGCTTGGGATGACCCAGACCTCGCCATCGACTGGCAGCTGGGTGGCATCGAGCCGCAATTGTCTGCCAAGGACCTGCAAGGCAAACGGTTCAGAGACGCGGACGTTTTTGAATGAAGATCCTCATCACCGGTGAGCACGGCCAAGTTACCCAGGCACTGCAGCGCGCGCTGCAAGGCCTGGGTGAGGTGGTCGCCTTGGGCAGCCAGGCGCTAGACCTGCGCCAGCCCGAGGCGATCCGCCAGGCCGTGCGCCGGGAGCGCCCCGGGTTGATCATCAACCCGGCGGCCTACACCGCGGTAGACAAAGCCGAAACGGACCAGGCCGACGCCTTTGCCGTGAACGCCAACGCGCCCGGTGTACTTGCCGAGGAGGCCGCCGAGCTGGGCGTGCCGCTGCTGCACTACTCCACCGATTACGTGTTCGACGGCAGCAAGGCTGGCCGTTATGTCGAAACTGACCCTACCGCCCCGCTGGGCGTGTACGGCGCCAGCAAGCTGGCCGGTGAGCAGGCCATTGCCGCCGTGGGTGGCGCGCACCTGGTGCTACGCACCAGTTGGGTGTACTCGCGGCAGGGCAAGAACTTCCTGCTGACCATGCAGCGCCTGCTGCAAGAAAAACCCGAGCTGCGCGTGGTCGCCGACCAGGTGGGCGCGCCCACCTGGGCCGGCACCATCGCCGCCAGTACCCGCCAACTGATTGAACGCTGGCAGGGCGGCAACCCCGGCGCCTGGGGTGTGTACCACCTCGCCGCGGGCGGCGAAACCTCCTGGTTCGGCTTCGCCGAAGCCATCGGCGCCCAGTTGCGCGCCGCCGGCAAGCCGTGCGCCACCCTCGCGCCGATCAGCACGGCCGACTACCCCACCCCGGCCAAGCGCCCGCTGAACTCACGGCTCGACTGCTCGAAGCTGGCCCAAGAATGGGGCGTAAGCCTGCCGGACTGGCACACTGCGCTGCTCGCCTGTTTGGCTGAGCGCTAGGCTTCAGGGCCCTTCGCCCGGCACAGCCGGCCTCCCACCAGATTTGTATAAGCCATTGATTTACGCAGCAATACCCAACCCGTGGGAGGCCGGCTGTGCCGGGCGATGGGCCAGTCAGGTCATGCGCTCAGTGAAACCACCTGAAGTAATCAGGGCTTTTTACCCCCGATTTGGCGCTCTGATTGCTTAAGTGAACAGCATTACGGCACAGCCAGCCTCCCAAGAGGTAAGGCGTTGTGCTGGCGAGTGGTAGGCGCGCATTAGCCCAACGCCTCGGGCATAATCCCCCCATGCCTGCCCAACTCCTCGCCCCCGCCCTGCCACGCCGCCCTCGCTGGCGCAGCCTGGCCATCCTCGCCCTGTGCCTCGCCCCGCTACTGTGGCCGGTGCAGCACCTTGCCGAGCGCTACTACCGCGGTGAGCTGGCCAGCCAGAACCGCCAGACCCTCGACCTTTACGTGGCCAACCTGTTGGGCATCCTGCACCGCTACGAAACCCTGCCGCAGATCCTCGGCGGGCTGCCGCCGCTGCGCCAGGCCCTGGCCGCCCCTGGCAGCGGCGAGGCGATCGACGGCGCCAACCGTTTGCTCAAAGACATCACCCAGCAAACCGGCGCCGAGGTGATGTACCTGATGAACACCTCCGGCGACACCCTGGCGGCCTCCAACTGGGACCAGAAAGACTCCTTCGTGGGCCGCAACTTCGCCTTCCGCCCGTATTACCGCGACGCCATGGCCGGGCACCTGGGGCGCTTCTTCGGCCTGGGGACCACCTCGGCCAAGCGCGGCTACTTCTTCGCCGCGGCGATCCGCGACGGCGAGCGAGTGATCGGCGCGCTGGTGGTGAAGGTCGACCTCGACCACACCGAACGGCTGTGGGGCAAAACCCCCGAGCAACTGGCGCTGACCGACCAGTACGGGGTGGTGATCCTCACCTCGCGCCCTGACTGGCGCTACCGCGCCACCCGCGCCTTGACCGCGCAGGAAAGCCAGGCCATCGAGGCCAACCTCGCCTACCCCACCCGCGACCCGCAGCCCCTGGCGCTGGATGCCACCGCTTGGGTGATCCAAAGCCGCGCCATCAGCGAAACCGGCTGGACGGTCAACCTGCTGGCGCCGCACAGCCTGGTCGACCGCCCGGTGCGCAGCGTGCTGGCCACCGCCGCCGGGGCGCTGCTGGTGCTGATGCTGGCCCTGGGCCTGATGATGCAGCGGCGGCGCAACTACCTTGACCGCATCGCCTTCGAAGGCCGCGCCCGCCATGAGCTTGAAGTGCGCGTGGTAGAGCGTACCGGCGCCCTGGAGCGGCTGAACAACCGCCTCAAGCAAGAAGTGCTCGAGCGCGAACACGCCCAGCAAAAGCTGGTGCAGGCCCAGGACGAACTGGTCCAGGCGAGCAAGCTGACCGCCCTGGGCACGATGTCGGCAAGCATCAGCCATGAGCTGAACCAACCGCTGGCGGCCATCCGCAGCTACGCCGAAAACGCCGAAGTGCTGCTCGACCACCAGCGCACCGACGACGCCCGCGGCAACCTCAAGCTGATTGGCGAGCTCACCTCGCGCATGGCCTCGATCATCGCCCACCTGCGCGCCTTCGCCCGCCGCGACCACCATGCGCCAGAAAGCGTGGCGCTGCAGCCGGCCCTCGAAGACGCCCTGGCGCTGCTGGCCAAGCGCCGCCGGGCGATGGGCGTAGAGCTGATTCGCGACCTGCCAGACGCGCCCCTGTGGGTGCAGGCCGGCGAAACCCGCCTGCGCCAGGTGCTCGGTAACCTGCTGGCCAATGCCCTCGATGCCCTGACCGAAAAAGCCAACCCGCGCTGCCTGTGGATCAGCGCGGAAAAAACCGCCGACGGCGTGGCCCTGCACCTGCGCGACAACGGCCCGGGGTTCACCCGTGAAGCCCTGGCCCACGCCCGCGAACCGTTCTTCACCACCAAAACCCGCACCCAGGGCCTTGGCCTGGGCCTGGCCATTTGCGATACGCTGATGCGTGCCCTGGGCGGTGAGCTGCTGCTGGCCAACCACCCGCAAGGCGGCGCCCTGCTGACCCTGCGCCTGCGCGCGGCGCGGCCGGGCGCCAACCTTCAACCTCCCGAGGAATTCGCATGACCACCGAGCGCATCGACCCCGCCGTGGAGGTGGTGCTGGTCGACGACGACCCCCACCTGCGCCGGGCGCTGGCGCAAACCCTCGACCTCGCCGGGCTGAAGATCCTCCCCTTGGGCGAGGCCAATGGCCTGGCCGAGCGCATCGGCAAGGATTGGCCCGGGGTGATCGTCAGCGACATCCGCATGCCTGGCCTCGATGGCCTGCAATTGCTCGACAAGCTGCGCGGCGTCGACCCAGACCTCCCCGTGCTGTTGATCACCGGCCACGGCGACGTGCCGCTGGCAGTGCAGGCCATGCGCGCCGGCGCCTATGACTTTCTCGAAAAGCCCTTCGCCAACGAAGCCCTGCTCGACAGCGTGCGCCGGGCCCTAAGCCTGCGCCGGCTGACCCTTGGCAACCGCCACCTGCGCCTGGCCAGCGGCGACGACCAAGCGCTGGGCGCGCGGCTGGTGGGCAACTCGGTGCAGATGGCGCGCCTGCGCGACCAGGTCGGCGCCCTGGCTGGCACCCGCGCCGATGTGCTGATCCTCGGTGAAACCGGCGCTGGCAAAGAGGTGGTCGCCCGCGCCCTGCACGACCTTTCAAGCCGGCGCAACGGGCCGTTCGTGGCGATCAACGCCGGCGCCCTGGCCGAGTCTGTGGTCGAAAGCGAGCTGTTCGGCCACGAGCCCGGGGCCTTTACCGGGGCGCAAAAACGCCGCATCGGCAAGTTTGAGTTCGCCAACGGCGGCACGCTGTTTCTCGATGAAATCGAAAGCATGAGCCTGGATGTGCAGGTCAAGCTGCTGCGCCTGTTGCAGGAGCGGGTAGTCGAACGCTTGGGCGGCAACCAGCAGATCCGCCTCGACATCCGGGTGATCGCCGCCACCAAAGAAGACCTGCGCCAGGCCGCCGACCAAGGGCGCTTTCGCGCCGACCTGTACTACCGGCTGAACGTGGCCTCGCTGCGCATCCCGCCGCTGCGCGAGCGTGGCGAAGACATCCTGCTGTTGTTCCAGCATTACGCCGGCAGCGCCGCCGAGCGCCATGGCCTGCCCTACCGCGAGCTGGCCCCGGCGCCGCGCGCGCAACTGATGCGCCACGCCTGGCCGGGCAACGTGCGCGAGCTGCAGAACGCCGCCGAGCGCTACGCCCTTGGGCTGGACTTGGCGCTGGATAGCGACGCCCCGCAGGCGCCCGCCCTGGAGGCCAGTGCCAGCAACAGCCTGGCCGAGCAGGTCGAGCGCTTCGAGCGCAGCCTGATCCTCGAGGAAATGGCCAAGCCGCACACTTCTCTGCGCAGCCTGGCCGAGGCGCTGGGCATGCCGCGCAAAACCCTGCACGACAAACTGCGCAAGCACGGCCTGCACTTTGCCGCCGGCGACGACCCTGAATAAGGCCCCGCGATGGACCTCGAAACCCTGCTGCACCGCGACATCCCCCTGACCCGCGAGCTAGGCCTGACCGTGCAAAGCTGGGCCGCGGGCCGCTTGGCCCTCGGCCTGCCGCTGGCGCCGAACGTGAACCACAAGCACACGCTGTTCGGTGGCAGCCTGTATTGCGGCGCAGTGCTGGCGGGTTGGGGCTGGCTGCACCTGGCCCTGCTCGAGGCCGGCGAGCACGGCGGGCATATCGTGATCCAGGATGGGCACATTCAGTACCCGCTGCCGGTGCGCGGCGACGCGCTAGCCATCTGCGAGGCGCCAGCGCCGGCGCTGTGGCAGCGCTTCTTGACGACCTGGCGGCGCCATGGCCGGGCGCGCATCGAACTGGCCACCTACCTGGTCGAGGCTGGGCAAAGCGAGCCGGCGGTAAGGTTCACCGGGCAGTACGTGCTACACCGCTGAAGTGAGTGCCAGCAGCGGGGCCTTCCAGGCCACGCCGGCGGGCAGCGCGATAAAGAAGTCGTTGAGCAGGCTGGCCCGCGCCGGGTAGCTGAAGGGCGTGCCGTCCAGGCCCAGCACCTCACCGCCGGCGCCTTCGAGCACGCCCTGGGCGGCGGCGGTGTCCCACTGCGAGGTCGGCGCCAGGCGCGGGTAGCAATCGGCGCTGGCTTCGGCCACCAGGCAAAACTTCAACGAACTGCCCACGTTCACCCGCTCCAACTCACCCACCACCCCAGCCAAGCCCTCGAGCAAACGTTGCTGCCGCTCGCTGGTGTGGCGCCGGCTGGCGACCACGGTAAAGGCCTGCCCGGCCGCGGGCTGCTGGCGCACCCGCACCGGTTGCGGCGCCTGGCCAGGTTCGCAGCGCCAAGCGCCGAGGCCCGCGCCGCCGAACCAGCAACGGCCGTTCACCGGCATGCCGACCACGCCGAACACCACCCGGCCGGCTTCGATCAGGGCGATATTGACGGTGAACTCCTCGCTGCCGGCGATGAATTCCTTGGTACCGTCGAGCGGATCGACCAGCCACCATTGCTGCCACTGGGCGCGTTCTTCCAGCGGGATGTTGGCGTCTTCCTCCGACAACACCGGGATGTGCGGCGCCAGCGCGCGCAAGCCCCGCACGATCACCTCATGGGCGGCGAGGTCCGCGGCGGTTACCGGGGAGTCGTCCTGCTTGGCGGTGACCGCCACCTCGGTGCGCCAGAACGGCACGATGGCGCGGCCGGCTTCGGCGGTGAGGGCAATCACGCCCTCGAGCAGTGGGTGCGGGTAGTTCATGGGCGCGCCGCCGCGCGCTCGGCGAGCAGGTCGCGCACCAGGTACAGCGCGGCCAACGCGCGGCCCTCGCTGAACTGGCTGTTCTGCGCCAGGCTCGACAGCTGCCGCAGGTTGACCTTGTCTACCCGCATCGGCTCGGGCTCGTCGCCTTCGAGGCGCTCCTCGTACAGGTCGGTGGCCAGCACCACCTGGATTTTCTGGCTCATGTAGCCGGGGTTGAGCGAGAGCTCGGTCAGGTGTTCAAGCTGGCGGGCGCCGTAGCCGGCCTCTTCTTTCAATTCACGGTTGGCGGCGGCCAGTACGTCCTCGCCAGGCTCGATCAGCCCTTTGGGCAACGACAGCTCATAGGTGTCGGTGCCGCCGCAGTACTCCTCGACCAGCACCGCGTGGTCGGCGTCGAGCATGGCGACGATCATCACCGCGCCATGGCCGGTACCGCGCCCCACCAAGCGCTCGTACACCCGTTCCACGCCGTTGCTGAAGCGCAGTTGCACCTGTTCAACACGGAATATCCGGCTGCTGGCAACGATTTCGCGAGCGAGAACGGTGGGTTTCTGGCGCATGGCGGAGCTCCTTGGCGTGAACGAGTTACTATACATGGGCTATCGCCTTTTCACCTGCCCGAGGCCCCACCATGGCCGTACTCGACTGGTCAAATATCGACACCGTGTTGCTCGACATGGACGGTACCTTGCTCGACCTGCATTACGACAGCCACTTCTGGCTGACCCACCTGCCGCAGCGCTATGCGCAGCTGCACGGCGTGACCCGCGAAGCCGCCGACGCGGCGATGGGCACCTTGTTCAGGGACCATGCCGGCACCCTGAACTGGTATTGCCTGGACTTCTGGACCCGCGAGCTGAACCTGCCGGTGCGTGAACTCAAGCGCGAAACCGCCGAGCGCATCGGCGAGCGCCCCGGCGCGCTGGCGTTCCTGCGGGCGCTGCGCGAGGCGGGCAAGCGGGTGGTGCTGATCACCAACGCGCACCGCGACGTGCTGGCGCTGAAACTTGAAAAAGTCGCCCTCGAACCCTGGTTCGAACGGCTGATCAGCTCTCACGACTACGGCTACCCCAAGGAGGCCCAAGCCTTCTGGCAAGCCTTGCACGGCGAGCTGGGCTTCGCCCCGGAACGCTGCCTGTTCATCGACGATACCCTGCCGATCCTGCGCAGTGCCCGCACTTTCGGCATTGGCCACCTGCTCGCGGTAAAAGCCCCGGACAGCAGCCAGCCGGCCAAGGACACCGAAGAGTTCGACGCGGTAGACGACTACGCCACCCTGGCCGCCGGCCTGTAACCGGCTGCTTCAAGGAAGCCCGATGGACATCAAGCAACTGCGGTTCCTCATCGCCCTGGACGAAACCCGCCACTTCGGCCAGGCCGCGGCGCGCTGCCACATCACCCAGCCGACGCTGTCAATGCGCCTGCGCAACCTGGAGGAAGAACTCGAACTGCCGTTGGTGGTGCGCGGCCAGCGCTTCGAAGGCTTTACCGCCCCCGGCGAGCGAGTGCTGGCCTGGGCCCGCAGCGTGCTGGCGGCCTACGACGGCCTGCACGCCGAGGCCGCCGCCTGCCGCGGGCACCTGGTCGGCACCCTGCGCCTGGGCGTGGTGCCGCTGTCGAGCTTTGACCCGGTGCCGTTGCTCACCGGCCTGCACGCCGAGCACCCGCAGCTGCGCTTCGAGTTGAGCGCGCTGAGCGCCGAGCAGATCCTCGAACACCTGGCGAGCAACCGCATCGACCTGGGCGTGTCGTTCCTCGAACAACTCGACAACGACCGCTTCGAAGCGCTGCCATTGTGCGAAACCCGCATGGGCCTGCTCTACGACGAACGGCACTTCGACTTCGGCGAGCAGCCCTTGAGCTGGGAGGCGGTGGCCGCCTTGCCGCTGGGCATGCTCACCAACAGCATGCAGTTTCGCCAGTCGATCGACCACGCCTTCGGCAGCCGCGGCCTGGCGCCGCAACCGCTGCTGCAAACCGACGCCGTGCACCAATTGCTGCAAGCGGTTCACGGCGGCCTGTGCTGCGCGATCATGCCGCTGGACGGCGGCCTTGAGGCGCTCACCGAGCACCTGCGCCTGCAGCCGCTCGACCAGGGCAGCAACCTTGCCAGCCTGGGCTTGATCATGCGCCGCAGCGCGCCGCGTTCGGCCCTCGCCGAGGCCTGCTTCGCCTTCTGCCAGCGCGGCTTCGAGGAGTGATCGACGCGCTCTATCGGCGTATCGGCACTAGCGATTAGACGCCCCCGGCAAACCGGCATAGGCTGAAATCAAACCTCTGCCGGTTGCCACGCCATGCCTGCCAAGCGCCCGGCCCTGGTGGTGCCTGCCCCGCCGCAGCCCACCCAGGCCAGCCAGCCGTATACCTACAGCAGCCTCGAACAGGCGCCCGCTGCCAGCACCCTGTTGGCAGACGAAATCGCGCTGGCGATCGCCTACAACGGCATCAGCCAGGCCGTGATGATGGTCACCCCGACCGACCTCGAAGACTTCGTGGTCGGCTTCAGCCTGGGCAGCGGCATCGTCACCGCCGCCGCCGACATCTACAGCGTGCAAGTGGCGGGCTGCGGCGCGGCGTATCAGGCCGAGGTGGAGATTTCCAGCCGGGCCTTCTGGGCCCTGAAAGACCACCGCCGGCAGTTGGCCGGCACCAGCGGCTGCGGGCTGTGCGGGGTCGAGGCGGTGGAGCAGGCGCTGCCCGAACTGGCCAGCCTCGCCCCCGCCGCCCTGCCCCCGGCCGAGTGGCTGGTGGGCCTGCGCCAGCGCCTCGGCGAGTTCCAGCCACTGGGCCAGCACAGCGGCGCGGTGCACGCGGCGGTGTTCATGGACGCCCAAGGCACGCTGCGCTTCGGCCGTGAAGACATCGGCCGGCACAACGCCCTGGACAAACTCATCGGTGCGCTGGCGCGCCAGCGCATCAGCAGCCACGGCGGCCTCGCCGTGGTCACCAGCCGCTGCAGCCTGGAGCTGATTCACAAAGCCCTGCGCGCCGGCCTGCACACCCTGGTCAGCTTGTCTGCCCCCACAGGCCTTGCCGTGCAATGGGCACGGCGGCACAACCTCAACCTCATTCACTTGCCGCATCACAGTGCGCCGCGGGTGTATAGCCCCGCGTTGGAGAAGCACGCATGAGCACCGACAAACTCGACACCCGCGCCCCCGCCTCTGCCCCCCGCTACAAGCCCTACAGCGGCGCCGCCGCCGGCTGGGGCGCATTGCAGAGCGTGACCACCGCCTGGCTGCGCAGCGGCAATGCGCTGAAAAACATCCGCACGATGCTCAAGACCAACCAGAACGGCGGCTTCGACTGCCCCGGTTGCGCCTGGGGCGACTCGCCTGAAAGCGGCATGGTGAAGTTCTGCGAGAACGGCGCCAAGGCGGTGAACTGGGAAGCGACCAAGCGCCGCGTAGACCCGGCCTTCTTCGCCCGCCACAGCGTGACCTCGCTGCTTGAGCAGAGTGATTACTGGCTGGAGTACCAAGGGCGGGTAACCCACCCGATGATGTACGACGCCGCCACCGACCGTTACAAGGCGGTGAGCTGGGACGAGGCCTTCGGCCTGATCGCCCGCCACCTGAAAAACCTCGAAAGCCCCGACCAAGCCGAGTTCTACACCTCCGGCCGGGCCAGCAACGAAGCGGCCTACCTGTATCAGTTGTTCGTGCGCGCCTTTGGCACCAACAACTTCCCCGACTGCTCGAACATGTGCCACGAAGCCAGTGGCGTGGCGCTGTCGCAAAGCGTGGGGGTGGGCAAGGGCACGGTGACCTTCGCTGACTTCGAACACGCCGACGCGATTTTCGTCTGGGGCCAGAACCCCGGCACCAACCACCCGCGTATGCTCGAACCGCTGCGCGAGGCCGTGGAGCGTGGCGCCCAGGTGGTGTGCATCAACCCGCTCAAAGAGCGCGGCCTGGAACGCTTCCAGCACCCACAGCACCCGCTGGAAATGCTCACCAACGGGTCCGAGCCGACCAACACGGCGTACTTCCGCCCGGCGCTGGGCGGTGACATGGCCATCCTGCGCGGCATGGCCAAGTTCCTCCTGCAGTGGGAACGCGAAGCCCAGGCCAACGGCGATGCGGCGGTGTTCGACCACGACTTCATCAACGCCCACACCGCCACCGCCGAGGAATACCTGGCGGTGGTCGACGCCACCCCCTGGGAGCAGATCGTTGCCCAATCCGGCCTGCCGCTGTACGAGATCGAGCAGGCCGCGCGCATGTACGCCAGCGCCAAGCGGGTGATCATGTGCTGGGCGATGGGCATTACCCAACATCGCCATTCGGTGCCGACCATCCAGGAAATCGCCAACCTGATGCTGCTGCGCGGCAACCTCGGCCAGCCGGGCGCGGGCCTGTGCCCGGTGCGCGGCCACAGCAACGTGCAGGGCGACCGCACCATGGGCATCAACGAACGCCCGCCGGCGTTCCTGCTCGAGGCGCTGGAAAAACGCTTTGCCTTCAAGGTGCCGCGGCACAACGGCCATAACGTGGTCGAAGCGATCCACGCCATGCTCGACGGCCGCGCCAAGGTGTTCATCGGCCTGGGTGGCAACTTCGTGCAGGCCACCCCAGACAGCCCACGCACCGCCGAAGCGCTGCGCAACTGCGACCTCACCGTGCAGATCAGCACCAAGCTCAACCGCAGCCACCTGATCCACGGCAAGGACGCGTTGATCCTGCCGTGCTTCGGCCGCACCGACATCGACCTGCAGGGCGAAGGCCCGCAGGCGGTCACCGTGGAAGACTCGTTCAGCATGGTGCACGCCTCGTTCGGCCAGTTGCGGCCGATTTCCGAGCAGATGCGCTCGGAGCCGGCGATCGTCGCCGGCATGGCCAAGGCCACCCTGGGCAACCACCCGGTGGACTGGGACTGGGTGATCGCCGACTACAACCGCATCCGCGACTTGATCGCCGACACCATCCCGGGCTTTACCGACTTCAACGTCAAGCTCAACCACCCGGGCGGCTTCTACCTCGGCAACAGCGCCGCGGCGCGGCGCTGGAACACCCCGTCCGGGCGCGCCAACTTCAAGCCCAACGCGCTGCCCAGCGACCTGTTGCATGAGAAGGTTCACGCCACTGGCCTGGTGCCGGACCTGATCCTGCAAACGTTCCGCTCCCACGACCAGTACAACACCACCATCTATGGCATGGACGACCGCTACCGCGGCGTACGTGGCCAGCGCGACGTGGTGTTCGCCAACGAGGCCGACATCATCCGCCTGGGCTTCCAGCCAGAGCAGAAGGTCGACCTGGTCACCGTGTGGGAAGACGGCCGCGAGCGGCGGGTCAAGGGCTTCACCCTGCTGCCGTACGACATGCCGGCCGGCCAGGCCGCGGCCTACTACCCGGAAACCAACCCGCTGGTGCCGCTGGAGAGCGTTGGCACGGGTAGCCACACGCCGACCTCGAAGTTCGTCGCGATACGCGTGGAACGCGCCAGCGAGAGCGCGCGGATCATCTGAAGCCAGGCGATGAAAGGGCTGAAAAACCCGATCACGGTACTGGCATAAAGCCCTGGTGCGCGGATAAGCTGCGCGGCATGTAACGGCCTTGCTACAGGTTTCCCGGTCAAACGCACGGGAGTGGCAAGCAGGAGATGCCCATGCAGCCCGCCAACCAGGACGGCGTAACACAGATGCAACACGCGCAACCCGGCAAGATCGACGTGGTGCTCGGCTCGCCCGCGCGCAAAACCCGCCGCCCCGCGCCTGCCAGCGGCCCCTCGTGGGGGCGTTGGGCGCTGTTGGTGGCGTTGGGCCTGGGCGGCGCTTGGTACTGGCAAGGCAGCAAGGCGCCGGCCAGCGTGCCAGCGGTGGCCGCCGAAGCGATGCCAGCCCCAGCGCCCGAGGCGCCCCAGCCGCTCATTGGCGAACGGGGCGCGGCCAAGCCGGCACCCGCGCACAGCTTCGCCCCTATCGAAACCGCGCCAGCGCCCTTCGTCGCCGAGCCCGCCCCGGCACCGGCGCCCGCCGCGCCACGCACCGGGCTGGTGTCGCAGGCCTACCTCGACAAATTCCACGCCACCCGCCAGCCGGCGGCGCGCCCACGCGCCTTCCAGACTGCGCAGGTGATGATCCGCGGCGTGCGCGAGGGGCGCTACCAGGCGCAATGGCGCATCTATGACGGCGTGATCGACAACGACAGCGTGTGCATGAACTTCGAGGCCAACACCGGCGAACACATGGACTGCCGCGCCGCGGCGGCGCAGTTCTTCCGCGAGCAATGCAAAAGCTGGAGCCGCCGCGCCGAAGGCAGCCGCGACGAGGTGACCAAGGCCACCCGGGAGCAGTACTGCGGGGCGAGCCAAAGCTTCAAGGCTTGAGGGCCTATCGCCCGGCACAGCCGGCCTCCCACAAGGTCTGTGTTGTGCTTGATTTCCGGGACAATACACATCTGGTGGGAGGCCGGCTGTGCCGGGCGAAGGGCCGGTAAAGCTGGCAAAAAACCTTCCCCCTGAACGCAAAAAACCGCCCGAAGGCGGTTTTTCTGGCAGCGGGCGGGTTAGGCCTGCGGGCCGGCGTTGCGGATGGCGTCGGACACTTCGAACTTCTTGAAGTTTTCAGTGAACAGGCCCGCCAGGCCTTTGGCCGCGGCGTCGTAGGCGGCTGGGTCAGCCCAGGTGTTGCGTGGGTTGAGCAGGCCGGCGTCAACGCCCGGTACGGCTTTTGGCACGTCGAGGTTAACGATGGCCAGGTGCTCGGTTTCAGCACCGATCAGCGCGCCACTCTGGATGGCGGCGATCACGCCACGGGTGGTCGGGATGTTGAAGCGCTTGCCCACGCCGTAGCCACCGCCGGTCCAGCCGGTGTTGACCAGGTACACCTTCGAGCCGAACTGGCGGATGCGCTTGATCAGCAGCTCAGCGTACACGCCAGCCGGGCGCGGGAAGAACGGCGCGCCGAAGCAGGTGGAGAAGGTCGACTTGATGCCGCTGCCCGAACCCATTTCAGTAGAGCCCACCAGCGCGGTGTAGCCCGACAGGAAGTGGTAGGCGGCTTGTTCTTCGCTCAGGATCGACACCGGTGGCAGCACGCCAGTCAGGTCGCAGGTGAGGAAGATCACCGCGTTCGGCTCGCCGCCGAGGTTTTTCGGCGCGCGTTTTTCGATCAGCTCGCGCGGGTAGGCGGCGCGGCTGTTCTGGGTCAGGCTGTCGTCGGTGTAGTCGGGCAGGCGGGTTTCGGCGTTCAGCACGACGTTTTCCAGCACCGCGCCGAACTGGATGGCCTTCCAGATCACCGGCTCGTTCTTCTCGGTCAGGTCGATGCACTTGGCATAGCAACCGCCTTCGATGTTGAACACCACGCCGTCGCCCCAGCCGTGCTCGTCGTCACCGATCAGGTAACGGGATTCGTCTGCCGACAGGGTGGTTTTACCGGTGCCCGACAGGCCGAAGAACAGGGTCACATCGCCCTCTTCGCCCATGTTGGCGGCGCAGTGCATCGGCAGCACGCCCGAAGCCGGCAGCAGGTAGTTCTGCACCGAGAACATGGCTTTTTTCATTTCGCCGGCGTAACGCATGCCAGCGATCAGCACCTTCTTGGCGGCGAAGTTGATGATCACGGTGCCGTCGGAGTTGGTGCCATCACGCTCCGGCTCGCACACGAACCACGGCGCGTTGAGGATCTGCCATTCCTGCTTGCCGGCCGGGTTGTACTGTTCCGGGTTGATGAACAGGCAACGGCCGAAAAGGTTGTGCCAGGCGGTTTCGGTGGTCATCTTGACGGCGAGGTAGTGCTGCTCGTCAGACCCTACGTGAACGTGGGAAACAAAGTGGTCGCGCTCGCCAACGTAGGCTTCGACCCGCGCCCACAGGGCGTCGAATTTGTCGGCCGGGAACTTGCGGTTGATCGGGCCCCAGGCGATCTGATCCTGGCTGGATGGCTCTTCCACGATGAAGCGATCGACCGGCGAACGGCCGGTACGATGGCCTGTCTTCACAACCAGCGAGCCATTGGCGGCAAGCTCACCTTCACCGCGGCGAAGGGCTTCTTCGACCAGTTGTGCGGTGCTGATGTCGGTGTACACGGCGTTTTTGGCTTGCGTCATGTGAATCCCCGTCGGCTCTCGGGCCGAGTATTTCAAACGTTTTGTAGTAGAAAACACAAACCTACTACAGCTGAAAATTGGGCCGGATTATGCCAGAAACGCCCAAAAAGAGTAGAGCCTTCCGGTCGAAAACGGCGCTATTCCGGCGCTTACACGCTCACTTGGCAGTGGTAAATCGCTTCAGTGACGGGTCTCTGACGGCCCTTGGACCCCACCGCCGGCAAACAGTTGCGCGACGTCGGCCTCGTCGAACAGGTAGCGTTCGTTACAGAACTGGCAGTCGATCTCGACCTGCCCGCCCTGCTCCTGGACCAGGCTCAGGGCGTCTGCTTCACCCAGGCTGACCAGCGCCCGCGCGGAACGTTCGCGCGAACAACTGCACTGAAAGCGTAGCGGCTGTTCGTCGAACAGGCGTACCGCTTCTTCGTGGTAGAGCCGGTGCAGCACGGTTTCGTTGCTCAAGCCCAGCAGTTCCTCGGCGCTGAGGGTGTGGGCCATGGCCAGCAGGTGCTCCCAGGTATTGGCGCGGTCTTCGTCGTCGCGCTGGTGCTCGGCCGGCAGTTGCTGCAGCAGCAGGCCACGGGCGTTGCTGCCGTCGGCCTGCAGCCAGAAGCGCGTGCCCAACTGTTCCGACTGGGCGAAGTAGTTGTCGAAGCACTCGGCCAGGGTTTTGCCATCCAGGGCGACGATGCCCTGGTAGCGCTGGCCTTTGCGCGGGTCGATGGTCATCGCCAGCGAGCCGTCGGGCATCAGTTCGGCGAGGTCCGTGGCAGCGCCCAGGGCGGCTTCGTCGTAGCGCGCCAGGCCGCGGATTTCGCGCTCGCTCGAGCACTCGATCATCAGCAGCGGGATCGGCCCGTTAGAGCGCGCCTGGAGGATCAGCAGGCCGTCGAACTTGAGGGTACCGACCAGCAAGGCCGCGGCGGCCATGAACTCACCCAACAGCCGGGCCACCGGCTCGGGGTACGGGTGGCGCGCGAGCACCTCGCCGTAGCTGCTGGCCAGGCTGACGAACTCACCGCGCGCGTCGGCCTCGTCAAAAATGAAACGTTGGGAAAAATCGGAAGGCAACGATGAAGGCATAGGTTTGCAGATCATTAAAAGATGACAAAATATGTATCGAAGAAAAAATTAATTCTCCGACCCCGGCATACCGCAAGGCGCCGCTTGAAACTGCTCTACAGAGGTATCTTATGAACAAACCGGACTTGTTCCAACCAAGGTGGAACGCCAGCGGTCTAATTCTGTGCAACCTGGCCGCGCTGGTGCTGCTGGGCCTGTGGCTGTGGCCCAGCGCGCATGAGGCGATGACCGCGTTCGACCAAGGCTTCTATACCTGGGTCAACCAACCCCTGGCGACCAACACAACCTGGCGATACCTCTGGACGGTGGGCAGCCTGCGCCCGTTCGATGCGGTGGTTGGCCTCATTCTACTGTTTTTGCTGATCCGCGGTGATTGGGTTTTCCGCGCGGTGCAGGTGCGCCAGGCATTCTGGGGCTTTATCGCCGTGCTGCTGCTGTTGCTGGTGATCCGCGCGCTGTTCTCCAAGCTGTGCGACCGGCTCGGCTGGCAGCACGACAGCATCTCGATGGTGATGCCCAATGCCGTGCACCTGAGCGACTGGTTCCCGCACCTGGAGAAAACCTGGGAGCTGAAAGACCGCTCCAGCAATAGCTTCCCCGGCGACCACGCCTCGGTGCTGTTGATCTGGGCGATGTACATGACCGTCGCCGCCCGCCGCGCCGGGCAGGTTGTGCTGGTGTGGGCGCTGGCCGCGTTGTTCAGCCTGCCGCGGCTGGTGGCCGGCGCGCACTGGGGCCAGGACGACTACATCGGCGGCGTACTGATGGCCCTGCTGGCGTTGGGCTGGGGGTACTACACCCCGTTCGTGGCCCACGCCAGCGGGTGGCTGACCCGCGTGACCGCGCCGCTGTTCAACCTGCTGCAGCGCCTGCCACTGGTCAACCGCCTGAGCGTGATCAGCGCTTGAGCCCGAGCAACTGGCGGCGCTGCTTCTTGGTCGGGCGGCCGTCGGTCTCGATGCCCATTGCCCCCGCCTTGCGCAGCGCCGCGGCGTTCTCCCGCCCGGCCAGGCTGGCGGGGGTTTCTTCATACAGCGTTTGCGCTTCGGGGGCGCCACGGCGCACCGCCGAAAGCGCCTTGACCACCACCGTGCGTTCGTCGAAGCCGGCGCGGATCTGATACTCATCCCCCACCCGCGGCTCTTTGCCTGGCTTGCAGCGCTCGCCACGGTGGTGAACCTTGCCGCTTTCTATCGCCGCCTTGGCCAGCGCGCGGGTTTTGAAAAACCGCGCCGCCCACAGCCATTTGTCGAGGCGGACCTTGTCATCCTGTTCAGCCAGATCGGGCTTAGCCACAGCGTTACCTCATCTTGAAACATAACCGCACTCTACTACCACCTGCGGTGGATGCAATCTCACCCGCCTTGCGATTACAGTTCAGCGGCACGGTCTATTCTGTGCAGGCATGGCCAAGGGCCTGCCTTTATTCACGTATTGCGGCTGAACCCATTGAAAACATTCGATCATCTTTCTGTGATAGGCCTTCGCGAGTGGGTGGCGCTGCCCGAATTGGGTGTGGCGGGCCTACGGGCCAAAATCGACACCGGCGCCAGCACCTCCAGCCTGCATGCCACCGAAATCGAACCGTTCGAGCGCGGCGGTGAACCTTGGGTGCGTTTCAACGCTCATCTGGGGTCAGTGGTGCAGTTGCGCCACCGCCGCTGCGAAGCGCCGCTGGTGGCGATGAAAACGATCAAAAGCTCCAACGGCCAGGCGCAGGTGCGTTACACCATCCGCACCACCCTGGCGCTGGGCGACCGGGTATGGCCGGTGGAATTCACCCTCGCCTGCCGCAAGGCCATGCGCTACCGCCTGCTGCTGGGCTCCAAGGCGCTGGTGGCGGGCCAACTGGTGGTCAACCCGGGCCTGACCTACGTACAAGACAAACCGGCGTTTCCGGTTTCCATCCCTAGCACCACAGGTGTTGCATGAAGATAGCCGTACTGTCGCGAAACCCGCGTCTGTATTCCACCCGCCGCCTGGTCGAGGCCGGTGAGCAGCGGGGCCACGAAATGGTCGTGGTCGACACCTTGCGCGCGTACATGAACATCGCCAGCCACAACCCGCAGATCCACTACCGCGGCAAGCCGCTGGAGGGCTTCGACGCGGTGATCCCGCGCATCGGCGCTTCGGTGACCTTCTACGGCTGCGCGGTGCTTCGCCAGTTCGAGATGATGGGCGTGTACCCACTCAACGAGTCGGTGGCCATCGCCCGCTCGCGAGACAAACTCCGCTCGCTGCAGTTGCTGTCGCGGCGCGGCCTGGGCTTGCCGGTCACCGGCTTTGCCCACTCCCCCGACGACATCCCCGACCTGATCCAGATGGTCAACGGCGCCCCGCTGGTGATCAAGGTGCTCGAGGGCACCCAGGGCATCGGCGTGGTGCTGTGCGAAACGACCAAGGCCGCCGAATCGGTGATCGAGGCGTTCATGGGGCTGAAGCAGAACATCATGGTGCAGGAGTACATCAAGGAAGCCGGCGGCGCCGACATCCGCTGCTTCGTGGTGGGCGACAAGGTGATCGCGGCGATGAAACGCCAGGCCAAGCCTGGGGAATTCCGCTCGAACCTTCACCGTGGCGGCACCGCCAGCCTGATCAAGATCACCCCGGAAGAACGGGTCACGGCCATTCGCGCGGCCAAGGTGATGGGCCTGCAAGTGGCCGGGGTCGACATCCTGCGCTCCAACCATGGGCCGCTGGTGATGGAGGTGAACTCCTCGCCTGGGCTGGAGGGCATCGAGGAAACCACCGGCAAGAACGTGGCGTCGATCATCATCGAGCATTTGGAGAAGAACAGCGGGCCTAACCTGACCCGTACCAAGGGCAAGGGCTGAAGGGCCCATCGCCCTTAAGTGGCGTCTCTGGGCAGCATCAAGTTCAACGGCAAACGCACTCGCGCTTCCATCCCGCCGCCCTCACGGTTGCGCAACTCCACGTTGCCGCCGTGCATGCCGGCGATCCGCTTGACGATCGCCAGCCCCAGCCCGGTGCCCTTGCTGCGCGCCCGGTCACCGCGGGTAAAGGGGTTGAAGATGTTCTCGAGCTCCTGCTCGGTCAGCCCCTCGCCGCGGTCGAGCACGCTGAGCACCACGTAGGGGGCGATCGAGTCCCCCGCCAGGTGCGCGTGCACCTCAACCTGGTCGCCACCCCCGTGGTACAGCGCGTTATCCACCAGGTTGGTCAGCAAGCGCTTGATCGCCACCCGCCGCAACGGCACCGGCGGCATGGGCTGCAACTGCAGGGCCACCTGCGGTGCCACCTGGTTGAACGGCGCGACGATCTCTTCGACCAGGCAGCCCAGGTCGGCCTCTTCCACGGCCTCGTCACGGCCGTCACGCATGAACGCCATGAACTGGTCGAGAATGGCGTCCATGTCTTCGATGTCGCGGACCATGTCGTCGGAAAACTCGTTGCGTTCGCCCATCAACGCCAACGACAGGCGCAGGCGGGTCAACGGGGTGCGCAGGTCATGGGACACCCCTGCCAGCATCAGCTCGCGCTCGCGCCCGGCCTGCTCCACGTCTTCGGCCATCTGGTTGAAGGCGCTGTACACCTCCTGCATCTCGCTGGGCTGGTCGCTCAGCGGCAGGCGCACGCTGCGGCCCTTGCCCAGTTCACGGGCGGCGGTCACGAGCATTTTCAACGGGCGGATCAATTGGCTGACGAAGATCCACGCCGACAGGGTAGAGAGCACGCCAATGGCAAGGAACCAGCCCAGCACGCTCCAGATTTTCTGCCCGCGCAGCGGGTGGGGGTACAGCGGTACTTTCATCCAGTCCGGCCCCAGGCTGGGGGCGCGCACCCACAGTGCTGGCGGTGCGTGCACGCGCAGGCGCACCTCGGTGTCTTCGCCCAGCTCGGCCTGCATCTGCCGCTGGTAGATCTCGCTGTACGGCCAGTGCTGTTCGCCCTGCGGCACCCCATTGCCCACCACGCGGATCAGCCCGGCGGCGGCGGCGATTTTCTCTCGGTTCAGTTCATCCGCGGCCCAGTAGGCGCGAAGCGTCAGGCCAACGCCGTGGCTGTACTGGCGGTCGACCAGTACGTCTTCGTTCATCAGCAGGTAAACCAGCGTCAGCGCCTTGGAGAACAGAACGGCGATCAGCACCAGCCAGAGGGTGCGGGCAAAGAAGCTTTGGGGGAACCAGAGCGGCGCTTTCATAGAGGCTCATCAAACACGGAAACGCAGAAACGAAACAACCCACCACTGGCGCGTAGGCCAGCAGTGGGCGGGGGCGTTGTGGGCCCAGCAGCTCACTTGGCGGTGTGGCCGTCCGGTACGAATACGTAGCCGACGCCCCAGACCGTTTGGATGTAACGCGGCTTGGCCGGGTCCGGTTCGATCATCCGGCGCAGGCGGGAGATTTGCACGTCGATGGAGCGCTCCAGCGCATCCCATTCACGGCCGCGGGCCAGGCTCATCAGCTTGTCGCGCGTCAGCGGCTCGCGGGCGTGAGACACCAGCGCCTTGAGCACGGCGAATTCGCCGGTGGTGAGCATGTGCACTTCGTTACCGCGCTTGAGCTCGCGGGTGGCCAGCGACAGCTCGTAGTCGCCGAAGGTGACCACTTCGTCGGAGTTACCCGGCGCGCCCGGCACCGGTACGTACTGGCGGCGCAACACCGCCTTGACCCGGGCCATCAACTCGTCGGGGTTGAACGGTTTGGCGAGGTAGTCGTCGGCGCCGATTTCCAGGCCCTTGATGCGGCTCAGCTCGTCGCCCTTGGCGGTAAGCATGATGATCGGCACCAGGTTGTTGGCCGCGCGCAGGCGGCGGCAGGCGGAGAGGCCGTCTTCGCCAGGCAGCATGAGGTCGAGCACCACGAGGTTGAACACTTCACGGCCGAGCAGGCGGTCCATGTCTTTGGTGTTGGTGACGGTGCGGGCGCGGTAGCCCTTGCTGACAAAGAAACGCTCCAGCAGGCTGCTCAACCCTGGGTCGTCATCGACGATGAGGATTTTATCGCCTTCAACGGTTGCGGCAGTGCTACTCATGAATAACTCCTGTGGGGGGCGCGGCGCGCATTATGCCGTGGGCCGGTGGTAGCCGTGCTGTATGCATTGTTAGCAGATTTTTCCTGGCGGGGCAGCCGAGGGTTTTGTCGCTGTTTGCCGCAGGCCTGACCCGCGCGCCCCCTGGGTGGTTATAATGCGGCCTTTTTCGAGCTCCGGCAGCGCCGGAATGTGACCGCCACGCCGCGCCAGGCCTGGCCCCAATCGTTTGCAGGTGGTTTTATGGAAAGCATCAACAGCCGCATCGCCGAGGAACTCGGCGTTCGCCCCCAGCAGGTCGAAGCGGCCGTCGCCCTCCTCGATGAAGGCTCTACGGTACCGTTCATCGCCCGCTACCGGAAAGAAGTCACCGGCAGCCTCGATGACACCCAGTTGCGCCACCTCGAAGAACGCCTGCGCTACCTGCGCGAACTCGACGAACGCCGCGCCAGCATCCTGGCCAGCATCGACGAGCAAGGCAAGCTGACCCCAGAACTGGCCCGCGAAATCAAACTGGCCGACACCAAAACCCGCCTCGAAGACCTCTACCTCCCCTACAAGCAAAAACGCCGCACCAAGGGCCAGATCGCCCTCGAGGCCGGCCTCGGCGAGCTGGCCGACGGCCTGTTCGGCAACCCAGGGCTCGAGCCCGAGGCCGAAGCCGCGCGGTTCATCGATGCTGAAAAAGGCTTTGCCGACACCAAGGCCGTGCTTGAAGGCGCCAAGTACATCCTGATGGAGCGCTTCGCCGAAGACGCCACCCTGCTCGAAAAACTCCGTGGGTTCCTCAAGCAGGAAGCCACCCTGAGCGCGCGCCTGGTGGCCGGCAAGGAAACCGAAGGGGCGAAATTCCGCGACTACTTCGAGCACGACGAGCCGCTCAAGAGCATGCCGTCGCACCGCGCCCTGGCGATTTTCCGTGGCCGCAACGAAGGCATCCTGAGCGCCACGCTGAAGGTTGGCGAAGAGCTGCCCGGCACCCTGCACCCGTGCGAGCTGATGATCGGCGAGCGCTTCGGCGTCAGCAACCAGCAGCGCCCGGCCGACAAGTGGCTTGGCGAAGTGGTGCGCTGGACGTGGAAGGTCAAGCTGTACACCAGCCTCGAGAACGACCTGTTCGGCGAGCTGCGTGACAACGCCGAAGGCGAAGCGATCCGGGTGTTCGCGCACAACCTCAATGACCTGCTGCTGGCCGCCCCCGCCGGCCCGCGCGCCACCCTCGGGCTTGACCCAGGCCTGCGCACCGGCTGCAAGGTCGCGGTGGTCGACGCCACCGGCAAGCTGCTCGACACCGCCACCGTGTACCCGCACGTTCCGAAAAACCAGTGGGACCAGACCATCGCCGTGCTCGCCGCGCTGTGCGCCAAGCACGCGGTAGACCTGATCGCCATCGGCAACGGCACCGCCAGCCGCGAAACCGACAAGCTCGCGCTGGAGCTGATCAAAAAGTACCCAGGCCTGAAGATGACCAAGGTGGTGGTGTCCGAGGCGGGTGCTTCGGTGTACTCGGCCTCGGAACTGGCCGCCCGCGAATTCCCCGAGCTCGACGTGTCGCTGCGTGGCGCCGTGTCGATCGCCCGGCGCCTGCAAGACCCACTGGCCGAACTGGTGAAGATCGACCCTAAATCCATCGGCGTGGGCCAGTACCAGCACGACGTCTCGCAATTGAAGCTGGCGCGCAGCCTCGATGCCGTGGTCGAAGACTGCGTGAACGCCGTGGGCGTAGACGTGAACACCGCCTCGGTGGCGCTGCTCAGCCGTATCTCCGGCCTCAACGCCACCCTGGCGCAGAACATCGTCAGCCACCGCGACGCCAACGGTGCCTTCCGCACCCGGGCTGATCTGAAAAAAGTCAGCCGCCTGGGCGAAAAAACCTTCGAGCAGGCCGCGGGCTTCTTGCGGGTGATGAGCGGTGACAACCCGTTGGACGCCTCTGCCGTGCACCCGGAAGCCTACCCGCTGGTGCAGCGCATCGCCCAGGGCACCGACCGCGACGTGCGCTCGCTGATCGGCGACAGCGGCTTCCTCAAGCGCCTCGACCCGAAGAAATTCACCGACGAAACTTTCGGCCTGCCGACCGTGACCGACATCCTGCAAGAGCTCGACAAGCCCGGCCGTGACCCGCGCCCCGAGTTCAAGACGGCGGAGTTCCAGGAGGGCGTCGAAGACCTCAAAGACCTGCAGCCCGGGATGATCCTCGAAGGCGTGGTCACCAACGTCACCAACTTCGGCGCGTTCGTTGACATCGGCGTGCACCAGGATGGCCTGGTGCACATCTCGGCGCTGAGCGAGAAGTTCGTGAAAGACCCGCGTGAAGCGGTCAAGGCCGGCGACGTGGTCAAGGTCAAGGTGATGGAAGTCGACATCCCGCGCAAACGCGTGGGCCTGTCGATGCGCATGGGCGACACCCCCGGCGAAAAAACCGAAGGCCCCCGTGGTGGCGGCCGCCCAGCTGCCGCGCCACGCGCTGCCCAGGGTGGCCAGCCACGCGCCAAGGCTGAAGCCGCTCCCGCCAGCGGGGCCATGGCCGCGCTGTTCGCCAACGCCAAACAACTGAAGAAGCGCTAATGGACATCCCTGCCGGCCTGACCGAAAGCCCCTTCAGCCAGTTGCTCGGCTGCCGCGTGGTGCGGCTCGAAGAGCACCTGGCGGAGGTGGCCCTGGCGTTGACCAAGCCGCTGCGCAACCGCCTCGGCAAGCTGCACGGCGGCGCCATGTTCAGCCTGGTAGACGTCGCCATGGGCCTGGCCTGCTCCACCGCCCATGGCTTCGACAAATCGAGCGTGACGCTGGAATGCAAAATCAACTACATCCGCGCCGTCGCCGACGGTGAGGTCAACTGCATCGCCCGGGTGATCCACGCCGGGCGGCGCACGCTGGTGGTCGACGCCGAAGTGTTCCAGAACGACAAACTGATGGCCAAGGCCCAGGCCACCTTCGCGGCTCTGTAGCCGAAGCCCCCCGGGTTGGAGTAGTGTCGGCGCAAACGGCACTGCTTGCAGCCCGGGTATTCCCGACCAGGCGACGACGCCGGTGATTGCGCCCCCTTGTAACTGATCGTTCCACCCCCATATCGGGGCGACCGATGCGTGAAGGAACTGACTTTGAGCGAATTTCTCACCCGCCGCCTGCAGCTGCTGGGCGCGCCTGCCAACCTGAGCCTGCTCACGCAGTGCCTGCACGGTATCGAACGTGAATGCCTGCGGGTAACCGCCGATGGCCGCCTGGCGCAGACGCCGCACCCCGAAGCCCTGGGCTCGGCGCTGACCCACGAACAGATCACCACCGATTATTCCGAATCCTTGCTGGAGTTCATCACCCCAGCCCTGGCAGACCCAGCCGACACGCTGAAAAGCCTCGAAGCCATCCACCGCTTCGCCTACACCGGCTTGGCCGACGAACTGCTGTGGAGCCCGTCGATGCCCTGTACGTTGCCGGCCGAGGCAGACATCCCGATCGCCTGGTACGGCACCTCGAACATCGGCCAGCTCAAGCACGTGTACCGCAAGGGCCTGGCCGTGCGCTATGGCAAGACCATGCAGTGCATCGCCGGCATCCATTACAACTTCTCGATCCCCGAGGCGTTGTGGCCGCTGCTGCGCGCCAGTGAGGGCAGCAACGCCAGCGACCGCGATTACCAATCCAGCGCGTACATCAGCCTGCTGCGCAACTTCCGCCGCTACAGCTGGCTGCTGATGTACCTGTTTGGCGCCTCGCCAGCGCTGGACGCCGGCTTCCTGCGGGATCGCCCGCACCAGCTCGAAACGTTCGATGCCACCACGCTGTACCTGCCCTACGCTACCAGCCTGCGCATGAGCGACCTGGGCTACCAGAACAACGCCCAGGCCGGCCTCACGCCCTGCTACAACGACCTCGCCAGCTACACCGAAAGCCTGCGCCAGGCCGTGGCCACCCCGTACGCGCCGTATCAGGAAATCGGCACGCACAAGGATGGCGAGTGGGTGCAGCTGAACACCAACGTGCTGCAGATCGAAAACGAGTACTACTCGAACATCCGCCCCAAGCGCGTGACCTACCCCGGCGAGCGGCCGATCCAGGCCCTGGCCGCACGCGGCGTGCAGTATGTAGAAGTGCGCTGCCTGGACATCAACCCGTTCCTGCCGACTGGGGTCGACCTGGCCGAGGCGAAGTTCCTCGACGCCTTCCTGCTGTTCTGCGCGCTGGAGCACAGCCCGCTGATCGACGACAACGAGTGCGGCGCCTGCGCCAGCAACTTCATGAGCGTGGTCAAGGAAGGCCGCCGGCCGGGCCTGCAACTGCAGCGTGGCGGCGAGCCAGTAGCCCTGCAAGCCTGGGCCAGCGAGCTGCTGGAGCGCATCGCGCCGATCGCCACGCTGCTCGACCGCGCCAACGGCCAAAGCGCCCACGCCGAAGCCCTCGCGGCCCAGCAGGCCAAGGTCGCGGACCCAGCACTGACGCCGTCGGCGCAGGTGCTGGCGAGCATGCGCGAGCATGAAGAAGGCTTCGTGGCGTTCTCGCTGCGGCAAAGCCGCGCCCACGCCGAAGCACTGGCCAGCCAGCCGCTGACCGAAGCCGAGAAGGCCAGCTTCGGCCAATTGGCCCGTGAGTCGCTGGAAAAACAAGCCGCCATGGAACGCGAGGAAGTGGGGGATTTCGACCTGTTCGTGGCGGCGTATCAGGCGAGCATTCTCGCCATCAGCCACTGACCCCTCGCCCGGCACCGCCGGCCTCCCACCTCATCTTGGGGGAGGCCAGCCGCCTCAGCCTATCGTCTTCTCGAAAATCTTCGAATTACGCTGGAAGTTGTACAGCGACGCCCGCGCCGCCGGCAGCCGTTCTACCCCGCTGGGCTCGAAGCCGCGCTCGCGAAACCAGTGGGCGGTGCGGGTGGTGAGCACGAACAGGGTTTTCAAGCCGCTGGCCAAGGCCCGCTCTTCGATACGCTCCAGCAGCTCGTCGCCGCGCCCGCCATGGCGGTACTCCGGGTTCACCGCCAGGCACGCCAGCTCACCGGCGTCTGAGTCGGCAATCGGGTAAAGCGCCGCGCAGGCGATGATCATCCCCTCCCGCTCAACGATGCTGAAGTGCGAAATTTCCCGCTCCAGCACCTCGCGCGAGCGCCGCACCAGAATGCCTTGTTCTTCCAGCGGGCTGATCAGTTCGATCAACCCGCCCACGTCTTCGATGTTCGCCTCGCGCACCCGCTCGAACTGCTCCTGGGCCACCAGGGTACCGTTGCCCGCACGGGTGAACAGCTCGCTGAGCAGCGCGCCGTCTTCGGCGTAGCTGACGATGTGGCTGCGCGCCACGCCGCCCTGGCAGGCCTGGGCGGCGGCGTCGAGCAGCTCGCCCTGGTAGTCGTCCGGGCCCAGCCTTTGCAGTTGCGCCGGCACTTGCAGTGGGCTGATTTCCCGCACCAGGCGGCCATTGGCATCGAGCAGGCCGGGTTCGGCGCCGAACAGCAGCAGTTTGTCTGCCGCCAGGTCTACCGCCGCGCGGGTGGCGACGTCTTCGCAGGCAATGTTGAAGATCTCGCCGGTGGGCGAATAGCCCAAGGGCGACAGCAGCACGATGGCGCGCTCGTCCAGCAAGCGGTTGATGCCCTTGCGGTCGATACGCCGCACCTCGCCGGTGTGGTGGTAGTCCACCCCTTCGAGCACGCCGATCGGCTTGGCGGTCACGAGGTTGCCGCTGACCACGCGCAGCCGCGAGCCCTGCATCGGCGAGGAGGCCATGTCCATTGACAACCGCGCTTCGATGGCGATGCGCAGGTGGCCGACGGCGTCGATCACGCACTCCAGGGTGGGCGAGTCGGTGATGCGCAGGCCGTTGTGGTAGCGCGGGGTAATACCGCGGGTGGCCAGGCGGCTTTCGATTTGCGGCCGCGAGCCGTGCACCAGCACCAGGCGCACGCCCAGGCTGTGCAGCAACACCAGGTCATGGACGATGTTGCCGAAGTTAGGGTGTTCTACGCCATCACCGGGCAGCATCACCACGAAGGTGCAGTCCCGGTGGGCGTTGATGTAAGGCGAAGCGTGGCGGAGCCAGTTAACGTATTCGGGCATGGGGCAGAGGGCCTGTGGCAATTCAAGACGAAAGCGCGATGCAACGGTTGAGGTTGGTTATCGTCGTAACAGGCTTGGCAACACGCGCGCGCTCCTTAGGGTGTGAATACGGTAACGGCCACCGGCTATTCAGGCCGGGGCCAGGCAGTAATGCTGGATCAATTCACGCAATAGACGCACGGTAGGCTCTAAACGTGACAATTCCAGATACTCGCCGGGTTGGTGGGCGCAGCGGATGTCGCCGGGGCCCAACACGATGGTCTGACTACCCAATTTCTGAAAATACGGCGCTTCGGTGCCGAAGGCCACCGCCTCGGCGCGGTGGCCGGTGAGGCGTTCGGCCACCTGCACCAACTCGGCGTCGGCGGCCTGCTCGAAAGGCGGGACCTCATCGAACAGCGGCGCGTAGTCGATTTTCACCTGGTAGCGCTCGGCCAATGGGTTGAGCTTTTGCGCGATCGCAGCGCGCAGTTGGGCAGGGTCCATGCCGGGCAGCGGGCGCAGGTCGAACTCCAGCGAGCATTGCCCGCAGATGCGGTTGGGGTTGTCGCCACCATGGATGCAACCCAGGTTGAGGGTGGGCTGCGGCACGCCGAACTGCGGGTTGTTGTACACCGCCTGCCAGTGCTGGCGCAGGCCGATCAGCTCGCCCATCACCGCGTGCATGGCCTCCATTGCGCTGTGGCCCAGGCTGGGGTCGGACGAGTGGCCGCTTTGCCCGAGAATGTCGATGCGCTCCATCATCACGCCCTTGTGCAGGCGGATCGGCTTGAGGCCCGTGGGCTCGCCGATCACCGCCGCGCGGCCGAGCGGCTTGCCGGCCTCGGCCAGGGCCTTGGCGCCCGACATCGAGCTTTCTTCGTCACAGGTGGCCAGCACCAGCAACGGCTGCTTGAACGGCTGCGACAGCAGCGGCTTCACCGCCTCGATCACCAGCGGGAAGAACCCCTTCATGTCGCACACGCCCAGGCCCAGCCAGCGGTCGCCCTGCTCGGTCAGCGCCAGCGGGTTGGTCGCCCACAGGCGCTCGTCGAACGGCACCGTGTCGCTGTGCCCGGCCAGCACCAGGCCGCCGGGGCCAGTACCGAAGCTGGCGAGCAGGTTGGCCTTGCCCGGCGCCACCTGCTGCACCTCACAGGTGAAGCCAAGGTCCCCCAGCCAAGTGGCCAGTACGTCGATCACCGGCTGGTTGGGCATGTCGAGCGAAGCTTGGGTGCAGCTTACCGACGGCGTGGCGATCAGCGTGGCAAACTGCTCTTTCAGGGGCGGCAAAGGCATCGGTCATCTCCCGGTTGTGCCCCATCATAGAACCATCCGCCCGCTGGAATAAACCGGTCAGCGCCCCGGTGCGGTACACTGGGCGCCTTTTTCGCAGCTACGCTACTGCCCCCCGGGCGCCTGGATTCAAACCTGCCATGCACAAAGAAACCGAAATCAAACTGCGGGCCAGCCGCGACACCCTGGCCGCCCTGCGTGAGCACCCGTTGCTCAAGAAGCGCAACAAAAGCGGCTGGTCGCGCCATGAGCTGAGCAACCAGTACTTCGATACCCCCGAGCGCGACCTGGCCGCCGCCAAGGTCGCGCTGCGCCTGCGCAAGGATGGCGAGCAGGTGATCCAGACCCTGAAAACCCGCGGCCAGAGCGTGGCGGGTTTGTCTGAGCGCAACGAGTACGACTGGCAGCTCGACAAACCCAAGCTCGACCTGAAAAAACTCAACGACGAGTGCTGGCCGGCCGCCTTGGCCGAGCTGGATAAAAAAACCATCAAGCCGCTGTTCACCACCGATTTCGTTCGTGAAAAAGCCGAAATCGCCTGGGGCCGCGGCAAGGCCAAGGTGGTGATCGAGGCGGCGCTGGACCTCGGCCACGTGGTCGCCGGCAAGCAAAAGGAAGAAATCTGCGAGCTGGAACTCGAACTGCGCGAAGGCGAGCCTGCCGCACTGCTGGAGCTGGCCGCCGAGCTGGCGCAAACCCTGGCGCTGATGCCGTGCGACATCAGCAAGGCCGAGCGCGGCTACCGCCTGTTCGACGCCGGCAGCTACAGCCTCGGCCAGCCTGCGCCGGCGCTGAACGCCGACATGGCGCTGGACGCCGCCTTCACCGCGATCGCCTGGCACCTGCTGGGCAGCAGCCAGCGCCTGGCCGAGCAGTATCGCTTCAACGGCCACTGGCGCCTGCTGCAAGACTGGCTGCAATGCCTGGTCGAACTGCGCGCCGTACTCGGCAGCCTCGGCCAGGCCGCGCCGCGCGCCAGCACCCACGGCCTGCGCGCCGCCCTCGACGCCCTGCTCGAAGACTGGCGCCCGCTGGTGCAAGCCGGTAACGACGATGAAGACGTGCGCCAGGTCGCCCCGGAGCAATTCGCCGAAGAACTGCTCGACCCGCGCTGGGGCCACTTCTCCCTGAGCCTGGCGCAGTGGCTGCTGGCCGAAGGCTGGAAGGCCGAACGCAAGGCCCGTGGCGACAAGCTCGGCGCAGTGGCCCTGAGCAACTGGCTGGCGACCTTCATCGGCGACGAAGGCGGGGCGCTCAAACCCGAACGCTACCAGCTGCAACCCGAAGACCTCGCCGAGCAGCTGCCGCGCATCGAGCGCCTGATGGTGTGGCTGCGTTACGGCCGTGAGGTGCTCGAGGTGCCTGAGCTGGACCGCCTGTTCGGCGAATTGAACAAGCTGCGCGAACTGGCCCTGGCCGAGCTGACCGATGACACCCGCCCTGCCCGCGCCGCCCAGGCATTGGACGTGTCGCGCCAGGTGGCGTGGAAACAACTGGTCAAACGCTGACCGGCAAACTGGTGGTGGACTTGATCTCCGACAGCGCGACGGTCGAGTTCACCTCCTGGATGCCCGGCACCAACGACAGCTTCTCGAAGAAAAACCGTTCGTAGGCCTCGATGTCGGCGGTGACGATGCGCAGCATGAAGTCCACCGCCCCCATCAGCACATAACACTCCAACACCTCCGGGAAACCGCGAATCGCCTCGGTGAACTCGGTGAAGTTCGAGCGCCCGTGGGCGTTGAGCTTGACCGCGGCGAAGATCTGCGTGTTCAAGCCCAATTTTTTGCGGTCGAGCAGCGACACCTGGCTGCGAATCACCCCCTCCTCCTTCAACCGCTGGATGCGCCGCCAGCACGGCGACTGCGACAGCCCCACCCGCTCGGCCACCTGCGCGCTGGACAGCGTGGCGTCGTCTTGTAGCACCACCAGAATCTTACGATCGAAGGCATCCAGCTCTGCTTGCATAAAAATACCCATTAACGGCCGTTAGCCGATTGAACAATTTTTGAATCGGTTATAGGCAGCATAGATAGCAAAGAACCTCTCGCCGCGGCAATGCCACAATAGCCCCGACCCCAACGGAGCCCAGGCCATGACCCTGCATACCCTCGACACCCCTTCCCGCCAGGACCCATGGGGCAAAGCCCAGGCGTTGACCCGCGTGCGCTTTCGCCTCACCGCCCAGGCCCAGCCCGACGTGCCCTGCCGCGTGCTCAACCTGCTGGCGATGCAGTACCTGATGGCCGAACAGGCCCAGTGGCAGGTCAGCCAGGGGCAGCTGAACCTGGAGTTGGAGGTGGCCGAGGTGAGCTGGCACCGCGCCCAGTTGATCGCCGAGCGCATGCGCGGGCTGGTCGACGTTGCCGCCGTAACCCTGGAAGAAGCACGGCCCCTGGCCGCGCTGGCGTGAACAGACACATCGGCTTACCGGCCCAGCCGCCGCGGCGCCCTGGGCTGAACTAGGCTGCGGGGCCGTGACCACGGATGGTCACTCACTGCCAGGACGCCCCCATGAACAGCCCAAGCCTTGATGACGACCGCCCGCTGGTGCTGCGCGACGTGCTCGCGCAACTGGCCAGCCAGCACATTCTCGACGCGGCAGACACCGCCGCGGTACTGCACACGGTGAACGCCGGGCGCCACCCGCTGGTGGCCATCGCCCAGCGGCAATTGGCCGACCGGCGCCCACCGCACGCCACGCTGTGCCTTGAAACCCTGACCCAATGGCTGGCGGAGCACAGCGGCCTGCCGTACTGGCGCATCGACCCGTTCGAGGTCGATGCGCTGAGCATCACCGCTCAGGTGCCGGCAGCCTTTGCCGAGCACCATCAAATTTTGCCGTTGCGGGTCGAGGCCGAGCGGATCATCGTCGCCACCGCCCAGCCCGGCGTGCGCAGCTGGCATGCCGCGCTGGCCAGCGCCACGCAAAAACGCATCGAGCCGGTGGTCGCCAACCCCGAGGTGATCGCCCGCTTGATCGGCCAGTACTTCAGCCTGGCGCATTCGGTGCGGGGCGCGCGCCAGGCGAGCGAGGCCGCCGAGCCGTTACCCCAGCCACCGAGCGTGGCCAACGCGCCGGTGGCGCAGATCGTAGACTGGCTGCTGGGCTATGCCTTCGAACAAGGCAGCAGCGACATTCACCTCGAGCCACGCGGCGGCCACGCGCAAATCCGCCTGCGCATCGACGGCCAGTTGCGCAACGTGTACAGCCTGCCCAGCGCGGTGGCCACGGCGGTGATCAGCCGGCTGAAGAGCCTGGCGCAGCTGAACCTGGCGGAAAAACGCAAACCGCAAGACGGGCGCTTTCGCCACAACCTCGCCGCCGGCCAGGTGCTGGAGCTACGCGCCGCCACCCTGCCCACGCCCTTTGGCGAAAAAATCGCCCTGCGCGTGTTCGACCCACAAGTGCTGCAAAAACGCTTCGCCGACCTGGGCCTGGCCGGCGAGCCACTGGCGCGGTGGCAGGGGATCATCGCCCAGCCCAATGGCATCATCCTGGTCACCGGGCCCACCGGCTCGGGCAAAACCACCACGCTGTACACCACCCTGGGCGAGCTGGCGCGGCCGGAGGTGAACCTGTGCACCCTCGAAGACCCGATCGAGATCGTTAACCCGGCGTTCAACCAGATGCAGGTGCGCCACAACATCGAGCTGGGCTTTGCCAGCGGCCTGCGCGCGCTGATGCGGCAAGACCCAGACATCATCATGGTGGGTGAAATCCGCGATGGCGAAACCGCGCAAATGGCCGTGCAGGCCGCGCTCACCGGGCACCTGGTGTTGTCGACCCTGCACACCAACGACGCCCCTTCGGCCATCACCCGGCTGCTAGAGCTGGGCGTGCCGGGCTACCTGATCAACGCCACCTTGCGCGGGGTGATGGCCCAGCGCTTGTTGCGCAGCCTGTGCCCCCGCTGCAAAGCCGCCAGCCCACTGCCTGAGGGCCAGTGGGCGGCCTTGATACACCCCTGGCAGGCCGCCGCGCCGCGCCAGGTATACAACCCGGTGGGCTGCCATGAATGCCACGGCAGTGGCTACCGCGGCCGGCTGGCGGTGTACGAAATCCTGCCGCTGCCCGGCGGCGACGCCGAACAGCCCAGCGCTGGGCTGGCCCCCGGCAAATTGCGCGCGCAGGCTTACCGCCAGGGCATGCGGCCGCTGCGTATCAGTGGGCTGTTACAGGTGGCGGCGGGTGCTACCAGCGTGCAAGAGGTGTTGCGGGTGACACCTGCGGTGCAGGGAAATAGTTGCGCGGCGCTGTGAACTCTAGGGCACTGCCCGCCATCAAAAACATCAGCGTACAACAATCAGGAGTCTTGCCATGCGCGTCAAAACCGTCATCTTCAGCGCTGTGCTGCTTTCCCTGCCAGTGGGCTCGGCGATGGCCGATTCGTTCTGGCGCAACGTGCTCTCTTCGGGGGCAACCACCGGGTCGACCTACCTGACCTTCAAAGACCACAAAATGGTGGTGGCCGCGCAAGACGACGCGGGCAGCTTCGTGGCCAGCGACGGCGCCATCCGTGGCCCGTTCCTGGAAGCGGCGATCACCCGCTACCGTAGCGAAAACCCTGGCGTACAGGCCAGTGACATGGACCTGGCCAACGCCATCCTGGCCAAGAACGCCCTGGCCGACCAGCAGTAACCCGCTGCCGGCGCCTGGGGCTTACTCGCCGATGGCGCTTTTGTAGCCGGCGGCGTCGAGCAGTTTATCCAGCTCGGCGGCATCCGCCGGCTTGAGCTTGAAGAACCAGGTGCCGTACGGGTCGGTATTGACCGCTTCCGGCCCATCGGCCAGCGAGTCGTTGACCGCGATGACTTCGCCGCCGACTGGGGCGTAGATGTCCGAAGCGGCCTTGACCGACTCGACCACCGACACCTGCTCGCCCGCGGCAACGCTTTTGCCAACCTCTGGCAACTCAATGAACACCACGTCACCCAGGGCTTCCTGGGCATGGTCGCTGATGCCAACGGTCACACTGCCGTCGGCTTCCAGGCGTGCCCATTCGTGGCTTTCGGCGTAACGCAGTTCGGCGGGGATATTGCTCATGTGGTTCTCCTCAAGGACATCAGCGGTAGACCGCCTGTAGTAATCACTTCACACCAGGATTTTGCCATGGCGCACGAAGGTTGGCTTGACCACCCTCACCGGCAGCCAGCGCCCGCGAATTTCGACCTCGGCGCGCTCGGCGGTGCCGGCCGGCACCCGGGCCAGGGCAATCGACTTGTTCAGCGTAGGCGAGAAACTGCCGCTGGTGATTTCACCTTCGCCCAGCCCCGCCACCCGCACCACCTGGTGGGCGCGCAGCACGCCGCGCTCTTCGAGCACCAGCCCGACCAGGCGGCTACCCGGCCCTTGGGCTTTTTCTGCCTCCAGCGCCGCGCGGCCGATAAAGGCCCGGCCCTGGGGCTCCAGCGCCACCGAACCGGCGAGGTTCGACACCCACGGTGAATGCTGCTCGTCCATGTCTTGGCCGTACAGGTTCATCCCGGCTTCGAGCCGCAATGTATCACGCGCGCCCAGGCCGATGGGCGGGATACCGGCGCCCATCAATTCGTTGAACAGGCCCACTGCCTGCTCGGCCGGCAGCAGGATTTCCAGGCCGTCTTCGCCGGTGTAGCCGGTGCGGGCGATGAACCAGTCACCGGCCAGCGCGCCCTCGAACGGGGCCAGCCGTTGGATCAGCTCGGCGTGTGCCTGGCCGAGCAGTTGCGCGACCTTCTCCCGCGCTTGCGGGCCCTGCACGGCGAAAATGGCGAGGTCTGGCCGCAGTTGCAGGCGGATGCCCTGGGCCGGCAAGTGCTGCTGCAGCCAGGCGAGGTCTTTGTCGCGGGTGGCGGCGTTGACCACCAGGCGCAAGCCAGTGGCCATGCGGTACACGACCACGTCGTCGATCACCCCGCCGCGCTCGTTGAGCATCGCGCTGTACAGCGCCTGGCCGGGCACGGCCAAACGTGCCAGGTCATTGGCCAGCAGGCCGCGCAACCAGGCCTGGGCGCCTTCGCCCTGTACATCGATGACCGCCATGTGTGAAACATCGAAAACGCCGCAGTCACGGCGCACCTGATGGTGTTCTTCTACCTGCGATCCATAGTGCAGGGGCATGTCCCAACCGCCAAAGTCGACCAGTTTGGCCCCCATGGCCACGTGCAGGTCATAGAGAGGCGTACGCTGTCCCATGGGTTTCTCCTTCCGGGCAATGCGAAAGCGCGCGCCAGAGCGGTTGCCGGCGCTTCAACGAGAAGCGCGGCAGCCCTGGCAGGCGCCACGTGCCGCGCATTGTAGCCGTATGGCGGGCGCTCGGCACCTTAAGCCAGGCGCGCCGAACGGCGGATCAACAGAATCACCGGCACCAGCCCGACCAGCACCAGCGACAGCGCCGGCAGCGAGGCGCGGGCCCACTCTCCCTCGCTGGTCATTTCAAATACCCGCACAGCGAGGGTGTCCCAGCCGAACGGGCGCATCAGCAAGGTGGCGGGCATTTCCTTGAGCACATCGACGAACACCAGCAGCGCCGCGCTCAGCGCGCCAGGCAGCAACAGCGGCAGGTACACCCGGGTGAACAGCGGCCGCCCAGCCACCCCCAGGCTACGGGCGGCCTCTGGCAAACTGGGGCGCACCTTGGCCAGGGCCGCCTCCAGCGGCCCGTGGGCCACCGCCAGAAAGCGCACCACATAGGCCAGCAACAACGCGCCGAGGCTCCCCAGCAGCAGCGCCTGGCCGTACAGCGGCACCACCAGCCAGCGGTCCAGCGCGCCGAAGGCGAGCATGATCGACACCGCCAGCACCGAGCCTGGCAAGGCATAGCCCAGGGTTGCCAGGCCCACCCCCGCCGCCACCCGGCGCTCCGGCACATTGCGCCGGGCGAAGGCCAGCAAGGCCGCCAGCGCTACGGTAGCCAGCGCCGCGGCGGCGCCCAGGTAGAGGGTGTGCAACACCAGCCCCAGGTAGCGTTCGTCGAGGTCGAGCCGCCCGCGCCGCCAGCACCAGGCCAGCAATTGCAGCAGCGGCACCACAAAGGCGCAGCCAAACACCAGCAGGCACCAGCCACTGGCCAGCGCCGCACGCCAGCCGCGCAGCGTATACAGTGCCTGGCGCCGGCCACGCTCCTGGGTAGGCGCCACCCGGGTGCGGGTGCGCCGCTCGCCATACAACAGCAGCATCACCGCCAGCAGCAGCAGGCTGGCCAGTTGCGCGGCGGTGGGCAGGCTGAAGAAGCCGTACCAGGTTTTGTAGATCGCCGTGGTGAAGGTATCGAAGTTGAACACCGCCACCGCGCCAAAATCCGCCAGGGTTTCCATCAGCGCCAGGGCCACACCGGCGCCGATCGCCGGGCGCGCCATGGGCAGGCCGACGCTGAAGAACGCCCGCCACGGCGAGTGCCCGAGCGAGCGCGCGGCTTCCATCAGGCCGCGCCCCTGGCTGATGAAGGCCGTGCGCGCCAGCAGGTACACATAGGGGTAGAACACCAGCACCAGCACCAGGATCACCCCGCCGGTGGAGCGCACCCGCGGCAGCCGCACGCCACTGCCGAACCACTCGCGCAGCGCGCTTTGCACCGGCCCGGCGAAATCGAACAGGCCAACGAAGACGAACGCCAGCACGTAGGCGGGAATGGCAAAGGGCAGCATCAACGCCCAATCGAGCCAGCGCCGGCCGGGGAATTCACACAGGCTGGTGAGCCAGGCCAGGCTCACCCCAAGCAGGGTGACGCCGCTACCCACGCCCACCACCAGCAGCAGGGTGTTGCCCAGCAGGCGCGGTAATTGGGTGGCCCAGAGGTGCGACCAGATCTCCAGGTCGATGCGCTGCCAGCTCAGCACCAGCACACTCACGGGCAGCAGTACCAGGGCGGCGCTGGCGAACACCAGCGCCCGCCACCGCTGCCGGGCCGGCCACGGCATGGGGGTCAATTCCAGGCCGCGCGGTCCATCATGCGGATGGCCTCGGCCTGGCGCTTGCCTGCCACTTCCACCGGCAAGGTATCAGCCTTGAAGCTGCCCCAACTGGCCACCTCCGCCGACGGGGCGACCGCCGGGTTGGCCGGGAACTCCTGGTTCACGCTGGCGAAAATCGCCTGCGCCTCAGGCCCGGTCATCCATTCCACCAGCGCCTTGGCGGCCTCCGGGTGGGGGGCGTAGCGGGTCAGGCCGATGCCCGAGAGGTTCACGTGCACGCCGCGGTCCTGCTGGTTGGGCCAGTACAGCTTGACCGGCAACGCGGGGTTGTCTTTGTGCAGGCGGCCATAGTAGTAACTGTTGACGATGCCCACGTCGCACTGGCCAGCGGCGATGGCCTGGAGCACGGCGATGTCGTCCGAGAACACGTCGGTGGAGAGGTTGTTCACCCAGCCCTTGAGCACCCGCTCGGCCTGCTCGGCGCCATGGGTTTCGATCAGGGTGGCGGTCAGCGACTGGTTGTAGACTTTTTTCGCCGTGCGCAGGCACAGCCGCCCTTCCCAGGGTTTGTCGGCCAGTGCCTCGTAGGTAGACAATTCTTGCGGTTTGACCCGCTCGGTGGAGTAGGCAATGGTTCGCGCGCGCAGGCTCAGGCCGGTCCAGGCGTGGCTGGCGGCGCGGTATTGCGGGGGAATGTTGGCATCGATCACTGGCGACTGCAGCGGCTGCAGAATGCCCATCTGCTCGGCCTGCCAGAGGTTGCCGGCATCGACGGTGAGCAGCAGGTCGGCCTTGGCGTTCTCGCCCTCGGCCTTGATGCGCTGCATCAGCGGGGCTTCTTTGTCGGTGATGAACTTCACCTCGACGCCGGTGCGCTGGGTGTAGGCGTCGAACACCGGTTTGATCAGCTCGTCGATGCGCGAGGAATAGACCACCACCGGCTCGGCGGCCTGGGCGCTGGCCACGCCGCCGCAGAGGGCCAGGGCCGCCAGTAAACGCTTGCATGCCGCCATGAGTATCGCCTCGCCTGAAGTAAAGAGCGCGAGATGATAAAAAATCGCATCTAACCGGACAAAGGCAAGCGGTTACCGAATGTTACGGGCGCGCCAGTTCCGGCAGGTCGCCCACCTGCCCCAGGGCCTGGCGCACGAACAGCGCCTTGGCGTCGGGCAAGCGGTCGGCCCACTTCAAACCGGTGTTGCGCAGCCAGCGCAGCGCCACTGGTTCAGCCTGGAACAAGCGCTCGAAGCCCTCCATCGCCGCCATCAACGCCAGGTTGTGCGGCATGCGCCGGCGCTCGTAACGGCTGAGCACCCGCTCATCGGCCAAGGCCTCGCCGCGGCGGCGGGCGTGCAGCAGTTCTTCGGCCAGCACCGCGGCGTCGAGCAGGCCGAGGTTCACGCCCTGCCCGGCCAGCGGGTGGATGGTGTGGGCGGCATCACCGATCAGCGCCAGCCCGGGTTGTACATAGCGCTTGGCGTGGCGCTGGCGCAACGGCACGCACAGCCGTGGGTCGGCTTCGAGCACCGCGCCCAGGCGCTGTTCGAACGCGCCGCCCAAGGCCTGGCAAAACGCCGGGGTATCGAGGGCCATCAATTGTTCGGCCTGCGCCGGGGTGGTCGACCAGACGATCGAGCACCACTGCTGCTGGCCCTCGCGCAGCAGCGGCAAGAACGCCAGCGGCCCCTCGTCGGTAAAGCGCTGCCAGGCGGTAGCACGGTGCGGCTGCTCGGTGCGCACGCTGGTGACGATGGCATGGTGCAGGTAATCCCACTCACGGGTGGCGCAACCGGCCAGGCGGCGCACGGCGGAGTTGGCGCCATCGGCGGCGATCACCAGCGGGGTGCGCACCTGCTGGCCGTTGCTCAGGGTAAGCAGCCAATCATCGCCGGAGTGGCGCAGTTGCTCCAGCCGCGCCTGGCCCACCAACGCAACGCCGGCGGCGTTCAGGGCGTCGAGCAGGGCGTCTTGGACCACGCGGTTTTCAACGATGTGCCCAAGCACCTCGGCCTGCACGCTGGCGGCACTGAAGTGGATGCGCCCGGTGCCGCTGCCATCCCACACGTGCATGTCGCTGTAGGGGCTGGTGCGCCGCGCGGCCATGCCGGCCCACACGCCCAGCCGCTCGAACAAGCGCTGGCTGGCGGCAGACAACGCGCTGACCCTCGGTTCGAAGGCCGCTGCCGCGTCAAACGGCTGCGCCGCGGTGGCGCCGCCATCGATCACCAGCGCCTCGACGCCCTGCCGGTGCAGGGCCAGGGCCAGGGTGCTGCCGACCATGCCGGCGCCGACGATGACGATCTCTGCCTGGGTGTGCATAGGGTGGCCTTGTGAGGTCATGGCAGGGGCAAGCCCGGGCGAGTGCCCAGGCCCATGGCCTGGCGGGCGAAGGCATGCCGCGCCGGCGGGAACAGGTCGAGCGCGGCCAGCCCCAGCCCGCGGCCAGTGGCCAGCCAGTGCTGGGCGCCGCTGAACAGCCGGGTGACCCGGTCAGAGAAGCCGACCGTCAGCCACTGGTCCCGCTGCTGGCTGGCCAGGTAGGCCTGCAGGGTGGGGAAATCCCCCGGCAGCGCCGGGCTGGCGGCCAAGGCCTGGGCCAGTGCGTTCACATCACGCAGCGACAGGTTGAAGCCTTGCCCGGCGACCGGGTGCAGGCTGTGCGCGGCGTTACCCAGCACCACCAGGTGCGGGCGCACCTGCTCGGTGGCCTCCACCAGCACCAGCGGGTAGGCATGCCGCGCGCCAACCTGGCGCAGGCCGCCCAGGCGGAAGCCAAAGGCGGCTTGCAGCTCGGCCATGAAGGCGGCATCGGGCAGCGCCAGCAAGCGCTCGGCATCGGCCGGCTGGCGCGTCCATACCAGCGCGCAACGGCGCTCGGGCAGCGGCAGCAGGGCCAGTGGCCCGGCCGGGGTAAACCGCTCAAAGGCCTGCCCGGCGTGATCGTCACTGAAGCTGACGTTAGCGATCAGCGCGGTTTGCCCATACGGGCGGTGGTTCACCGCGATGCCAAGCTGGTCGCGCAACTGCGAGCGGCCGCCGTCGGCCAACACCGCCAGCGCGCAGCTGGCCTGCGAGCCATCATCGAGCTGCAACTGGTAGCCCGCGCCCGCGGCGCTCAGGCGCTCGACCTGCGCCGGGCAGCGCCAGGTGATCACCTCGCGGTCCAACGCCTGCCACAGGCACTGGCCGAGCCAGGCGTTCTCCACCACGTAGCCCAGCGCCGGCACGCCTTCTTCGGCGGCGCTCAGCCGGGCAGCGCCGAAGCGGCCTTGGTCAGACACATGAATGCGTTCGATCGCGGCGCCGCGCTGGGCAATCGCCGCCCACACGCCGAGGCGCTCGTAAATCAGCCGGGTGCCGTAGGCCAGCGCCGAGCTGCGCGCGTCATAGCTGGGCTGGTAGCTGTCGCCGGGGGCGAACGGTTCGACCATCAGGATCGACCAGCCGCGCGCCTTGGCCAGGCCCTGCAGGGCCAGCGCCAGGCTGGCGCCGACCAGGCCGCCGCCAATGATGGCGATGTCGTAATGCTTCATGCGGTCACGGCCTCGGCCATCAGCGCCTCGATGGCATCAGCCGTTTTTGGTACGCCGCCGGTGAGGATTTCACACCCCTGGCGGGTGACCACCACGTCGTCTTCGATGCGCACGCCAATGCCGCGCCACTTCTTCGCCACGCGGCTGTTGTGCGGGGAGATGTAAATGCCCGGCTCGACCGTCAGCGCCATGCCCGCTTCGAGCACGCGCCACTGGCCGCCGACCTTGTATTCGCCCACGTCGTGCACGTCGAGCCCCAGCCAGTGGCCGGCGCGGTGCATGTAGAACTCCCGGTGGGCGTCGGCGGCGATCAGCGCATCGACCTCGCCCTCGAGCAGGCCCAGGCGCACCAGCCCGGCGGTGATCACCCGCACGGTGGCCTCATGGGCCTGGTTCCAGTGCTTGCCGGGGGCGATTTGTTCGAAGGCGGCCAGTTGCGCCTCCAGCACCAGGTCGTAGATGGCGCGCTGCTCGGGGCTGAAGCGGCCGTTGACCGGGAAGGTGCGGGTGATGTCGCTGGCGTAGCAGTCGATTTCACAGCCGGCGTCGATCAGCACCAGGTCGCCGTTGCGCAACGGCGCGTTGTTGTCCTGGTAATGCATGATGCAGGCATTACGCCCAGCCGCGACGATCGAGCCGTAGGCCACCAGCCGTGCGCCGCTGCGGCGGAATTCGTAGTCGAGCTCGGCCTCCAGGCTGTATTCGTGCAGCCCTGGCCGCGCCGCGCGCATCGCCCGCAGGTGGGCCCGCGCGGAAATGGCCGCGGCCTCGCGCATCACCTTCACCTCGGCGGCGCTCTTGTACAGGCGCATGTCGTGCAGCAGGTGGTTCAGCGCCACGAATTCGTTGGGCGGCTGCGCGCCCATGTGGGCCTTGGAGCGGATGGTATTGACCCACTCCATCAGGTGCCGGTCGAACTCCGGGTTGCTGCCCATGGCGGTGTACACCCGGTCGCGGCCTTCGATCAGCCCGGGGAGGATGTCGTCGATGTCGCCGATGGGGAAGGCGTCGTCGGCGCCGTACTGGGCGATGGCGCCCTCCTGGCCGGCGCGCACGCCATCCCAGAGCTCGCGGTCTGGGTCACGGTCGCGGCAGAACAGCACGTATTCCCCATGCTCGCGCCCGGGGATCAAAGCCATCACCGCTTCCGGCTCGGGGAAGCCGCTGAGGTACTGGAAGTCGCTGTCCTGGCGGTAGGCATGCTCCACGTCACGGTTGCGGATCGCCAGGGCGGCGGCGGGCAGGATTGCGATGCTGTTGGGCACCATCTGCTGCATCAGCGCCTTGCGGCGCCGCGCGTACTCGGGCTTGGGGATCTGAACCATGGGCAAGCAGTGACCTCAGCGAATGCTCAGTGCAAGGAAGGCTTGGGCGCCTCGGCGGTGGCGGCCTGCCCGCCCAGTTCGGAGAACAGCAGCAGCGGCGCGACGCGCAGGTACTCCATCACCTCCATGTAGTCGTTCTCGCCGTCTTCGGATTCCTCGAGGGCGTCTTGCACCTGGGCGATCGCGGCGAGGTCTTGCAGCACCTCGCGGGCGTCGTTGCTCAGGGCACGGTCGCCGGCGACGATGCCGAAGCCAGCGAGAAAGCCTTGGCACCATTGGCCCAGGGCTACGGCGCGCTCGGCCAATGGGGCGTTGTCGTCGGGCAGCAGCAGGACCACGGTCACTTCACTGCCGCCGAGCTCGGCCTTGGCCATTTCCTGCAGGCCCAACAACGCCTGGCGGATGTTGTCGGCCGGCTCGCTGGCGAGGATTTCGGCGGCGTCGGCCAACCAGGGCCCGGGCTCGAAGCCGGCGCCGGCGCAGCAACGCCCCAGCAACAGGCCGTGCAGCTCAGCCGGCGAGACGGGATGGCCAGCACTGCCGAGCAGGGTGGCGAAAGCTTGATAGGGTGAACTCGGAGTCGGCATGGGCAGCTAGGCGCCAAGCGGCGCAATGTCTAGAATGGAAGCCTCGTATCCTACACCGGCAGGTAAGCCAAGACCATGACCGGTGCCAGGTTGAACACCCGGCACGCACGCAGGTCTTCACTCGTTCGGATGCCCCACAACAGGACCGCCCCGCCCCCATGGAACAGAACGACCTGCAAGAATTGATGGACCGGCTCGAGCGCCTGATCGACCGCGTCGAACAGCTCAAGCAACAGAACAGCCTGCTGCAGGCGCAGGAAAAGAACTGGCGTGAAGAACGCGCCCATCTGATCGAAAAGAACGAAATCGCGCGGCGCAAGGTGGAATCGATGATTTCCCGCCTAAAGGCCCTGGAGCAAGATTCATGAGTTCGAGCAACAGCGTGACCGTACAAATTCTCGACAAAGAGTATTCGATCATGTGCCCGCCGGAGGAGCGCAGCAACCTGCTGAGCGCGGCCCGCTACCTGGATGGCAAGATGCGCGAGATCCGCAGCGGCGGCAAGGTGATCGGCGGCGAGCGCATCGCCGTGATGGCCGCGCTGAACATCACCCACGACCTGCTGCACCGCCAGGATGCGCCCGACGCGCCGCTGGCTGGCACCACTCGCGAGCAGGTGCGCAGCCTGCTCGAGCGGGTCGATCTGGCCCTGGCACCGGACCAGGAACCGCCCAAGGGCTGATTCCAGCGCTGCTTTGCGGTATACTTGTGTTCGCTCCCTGAAGTATGCGCCAGTCGGTTATGTCCCTGAGCCGATACGCACAACCACGGAAGTTGCACGTTGAGGCTGGTGTGCATGTCCGCCTGACGGAAAGCCTTAAAGCCTCCTGCAATCTCCACCTTGAACTTTCGGGTTCAAGGGCTACACCGACAGCGGTTCGTCGGGGAGCCCCTCTTTCCAAGCCGGCCTGGCAGGGCACCGCATGATCGAAACCAACGGCCTGTCACGCCAGCAATTGCGCCGCCAGCTACGCCTGGCGCGGCGCGCCCTGGGCCCAGCCGAACAACGCGCCGCGGCCCAGCGGCTGTACCGGCAACTGGCGCAGCACCCGCTGTTCCGCCGTGCCCGGCACCTCTCGCTTTACCTTCCCAACGACAGCGAAATTGACCCACGCCCCTTGCTGCTCGAGGCCCAGCGCCGCGGCAAAGCGACCTACCTGCCGGTGCTGCGCGCCTGGCCGCGCACCCATATGGTGTTCCAGCGCGTGCGCCCCGGCGAACGCCTGCGGCCGAACCGCTTTGGCATCCCGGAGCCGCACGTGAACGTGCGCAAGCAGCGAGTGGTATGGGCGTTGGATGTGGTTCTGCTGCCGCTGGTCGGTTTCGACGACAGCGGCGGCCGGCTGGGCATGGGCGGTGGCTTTTATGACCGCAGCCTGGCCTACCTGGGGCGGCGCAAGGCGTGGCGCAAGCCGCTGCTGCTGGGGCTGGCCCATGAATGCCAGCGGGTCGACCGGCTACAGCAGGCGAGTTGGGACGTGCCCCTGGCGGGCACGCTCAGCGACCAGGGCTGGTACCTGGCTCAGCGCAACGGTACGGCGTAGGCAGCCTCGATCGGCGCGGGGCGGCTTTTGCCCCAGAAGCTTTGCGCGTACCCGGTGGTAACGATGCCCAAACCGAATAGAAACACCAATACCCACAGCAAATCCGGTTTACGGCGCATCGAGTGCCCCCCTTCAGGCCACTGAAAATTCAACGATGCCGGGGTTGCCCCCGTGCAAAAACGCGCGCATTTTGCGGCAACTGGCAGCGCTGCGCAAACGCTCTGATCGACCGGTTGTCGGTTAGGCAAAAGCTGGCCCAAGGCCTTCATTCCACGCACCAAAGGCACCTTCCGCATGGCCTACTGGCTGATGAAATCCGAACCCGACGAACTGTCGATCAGCACCCTCGGCACCCTTGGCCGCGCCCGTTGGGATGGCGTACGCAACTACCAGGCGCGTAATTTCATCCGCGCCATGGCGCCAGGTGACGAGTTTTTCTTCTACCACTCCAGTTGCCCCGAGCCGGGCATCGCCGGCATCGCGCGCGTCACCGGCCCGGCGTATCCGGACCCAACCGCACTGGAGAAGCAAAGCCCGTACCACGACGCCAAGGCCACCCCTGAGAAAAACCCCTGGAGCGCGGTAGATGTGGAACACGTGCGCACCTTTAGGCAGGTGATCAAGCTGGGGGCGCTGAAGGCCCAGGCCGGGCTGGAGGGCTTGGCGCTGGTGCAGAAAGGCAGCCGGCTGTCGGTGATGCCGGTGACGGATGAAGAGTGGGCGGTGGTGTGTGGGATGGCCTGAAAAGTAGAGACACTATTGGTGCCAAGGCAGCTTCAATAAAAAGGCTTAGTATCGCCATTTTGGCTATATGCGCTAAAATGTCGACCAAATACAGATTCAGAGAATGCTATCGCATCGAGCTTAGGGAGAAGGATCACCGCCCACCCCATGTTCACCTTACAGGTGCGGGTGTTGACGTGATGATTGCTCTACAGCCTGTATCCATTATGCAAGGGACTGCCCCTGCCCCTGTCCTGAGGGAAGCACTCACATGGGTCAGGCAACATCAGCGAACACTGCTGGAGGACTGGTACTTATGGCACCCATGAAGCGGCCACGGCTGGCCTCGGTCAGAGTGAGTGGCAAACAGTCACTGCAATTGCAGTTCATAGACGGGCGCTCACTACATCTGCACATGGGTAGCGACATCGCAGCGTTTCCTGGCCTTCGGCCGTTGAAGGATGCCAAAGCGTTCGCCCAAGCGACTTTGGGCGATGGGGGCTGGTCTGTTGAGTGGCCCAAGCTTGATATCCAACTTGGTGCCGACACACTGCTCTACGATGCTCTTGCCCAGAATGCCCCGGATGAAGAAACCAGGGTTTTCATCAAATGGCGGGCGACCAGTGGTCTACCGCTGAAGCTGGCAGCGGATGCCCTAGGCGTCGCCCAACGCACAATCACCCGCTACAGCAGTGGCCAGGTTCCGGTGCCTAAAACTCTGGCCCTGGCCTGCATTGGCTGGGAAACCCAGCAACAACGACAGGTGCATTAGCTACCCTCACTGCACAATCAAGTTGTTAAACAACAAATCCTCAACGATCGGCTTGCCTTCTTCGTCATTGAGCACCTGCTGGGTTTCCTTCAAGGCTTCCTGGCGCAGCTTCTCCTTGCCCTCCATGGTGCTCATGCTGTCTTGGGTTTGCTGGGTGAACAGCTGCACCAGTTGGTTGCGAATCAACGGCTCATGGTGCTTGAGCGCGGCCTCGGCTTCGGCGCCGGTGACCTTCAGCGCGATGTCGGCCTTGTACACGTGCAGGCGCGCGCTGCCGTCGAGGGCGTAGTTCCCCACGAACGGTGGGTTGAGGCTGTAGTACACAACCTTGGTGGCCGCGTCCTTGCCGCCTTCTTCGGCGGCGGAAGCGCCCAGCGGCAGGGCCAGGGCAAGCAGCAGCGGGATCCAGGCTTTCACGTCGATGACTCCTTGAACAATGCGCACAGCATAGCCGCCAGGGGCAGCGCTGCCAAAAGATACAGCAGCGTATCGGCCGCGGCGTGGGAAGCCTTAGGGTATTTGCGGGACCGGGTTGAAGCAGCGGCGGATGCGCGCTTCGAGGTTCCGGTCGGGCATGGCGTGGGTGCGCAACGCCGCAATCGTTTGTTCTACGTATTCGCGGGTAGTGCCCGAGCGGCCGCAGGCGCTGGCCAATACCTGCACCAGCAGGTCGTCCGGAAGGTTGCCGGCGTAACTGGGCAAGTGGCGCTGCAGCACGAAGCCCAGGGCCTGCACCTTGGTGCCGTCGTCCAACCGGCAACCGAGCCAGTGCGGGCGGTACGACGGGTACGGCATCTCGCGCTTCCACAGCGCCAGCAGGCAGTTCTCAAGGTCGTCTTCAGGCAGCCGATAGGCGAAGCCGCTGCACGAGCCGCCTCGGTCCAGGCCAAACACCAGCCCGGGGTTTTCCGGGGTGCCGCGGTGCTCGTGGGACCACAGGTACAGCCCTCGGTGGTAACCGAATACCCGCGCGCGCCGGCGCTCGACGCTGTGGCACTCGGGCCGCCAGATCAGCGAGCCGTAGGCGAACAGCCACACCGGGCCGCCACGGTGCTGGCTCATGGTTTGCGCGAGCGAGAGGTGCAGTTGCGCTTCGGTCAGTTGCGGGCCGAAGTCGAGCGACGGTGGGTAAACCACCCGGTTGAGCAGCGTAGCGTCGATGGGCGACATGGCGAAAGCCTGGAATCCCCGTGTTCAGCGCTGGGGGCTGAACACTCTGCAGCGTGTGGCCGTTGGACTGGCTTTTACCGTAAGGCAAACAGGCTGGCGATAGCAACCCCCCGGAAACTTATAACCCGCTGATTTACCGGCCGTTATAAGCACCGAGATGGAACACCCCGGCCGCCCGCGCACAACCGCCGTGCACAAGCCTACCCGCGTGGGGCATAGGCAAACACGTCGGCACGCATCTGGTGCGCGTCCATGCCCGCCTCGACCAGCGCATCGAGGGTGGCGTAGACCATGTTCGGCGAGCCGCTGGCATACACGTGCACGCCTGCGAGGCTGGGCAGGTCTTCGCGCACGGCCTCATGCAGCAGGCCACAACGGCCCTCCCAGCCGCAGAGGTCGCTGACCACCTTGTGCAGGTAGAGGTTGGGCAACTGCTGCCACTCGTCCCAGTGGTCGAGCTGGTAGAAGTCTTCGGGGCGGCGCACGCCCCAGTAAAGGTGCACCGGGTGCTTGAAGCCTTGGGCGCGGCAGTGCTCGATCAGGCTGTGCATCTGCGCCATGCCGGTGCCGGCGGCGATCAGCACCAAGGGGCCGTTGGGCAGCTGTGCCAGGTGGGTATCGCCAAACGGCATGTGCACCCGCGCGGTGCCGTCGCGGCGCAATTGCGCCAGGATGGCCTTGGCACTGCCCTCGCGGCCGAGAATATGCAATTGCAGGTCACGCCCGCTGTGGGGCGCCGAGGCCAGCGAGAAGGCCGCCTTGTCGGCGCCTTCGCGTTCGAGCATCAGGTATTGCCCGGCGTGGTAACGCGGCGGCTTGCCGGCCGGCGCGCGCAGGTGCACCAGCACCACATCGCCGCCCACCTCGCGGCACTCGACCACCTGGCAGCCATACACCTTGGCCGGCAGCTCGCCCAGGGCCAGCACGCCATCCCAGAGCACGATGCAGTCTTCCAGGGGCTCAGCCACACAGGCGTAGAACTCGCCGTGGTCAAGCACCTTGCCGTCCTGGCGCACCGAGCCCTCCACCAGCAGCGCGGCGCACACATGGCAGTTGCCATTGCGGCAGCTTTGCGGGCATTCATAGCCCAGGCGCCGCGCGGCCTCGAGAATCCGCTCGCCGGGCAAGGTCTGCAATACCGCCCCTGAAGGCTGCAAGGTTACGCGCATCAATCTATTCCCAACTGGTTCCAAAGCTCATCGACACGTTGGCTGACCGCATCGTCCTTGACGATCACCCTGCCCCATTCGCGGCTGGTTTCACCCGGCCACTTGTGGGTCGCGTCCAGGCCCATCTTCGAGCCCAGGCCCGACACTGGCGAGGCGAAATCCAGGTAGTCGATCGGCGTGTTGTCGATCATCACGGTGTCGCGCTTGGGGTCCATGCGCGTGGTCACCGCCCAGATCACGTCGTTCCAGTCACGGGCATTGATGTCGTCGTCGGTCACGATAACGAACTTGGTGTACATGAACTGGCGCAAAAACGACCACACACCCAACATCACGCGCTTGGCGTGGCCGGGGTACTGTTTTTTCATGGTGACCACGGCCATCCGGTACGAGCAGCCTTCCGGCGGCAGGTAGAAGTCGGTGATCTCCGGGAACTGCTTCTGCAGGATCGGCACGAACACCTCGTTCAGCGCCACGCCGAGGATCGCCGGCTCATCCGGCGGCCGGCCGGTGTAGGTGCTGTGGTAAATCGGATTGCGCCGGTGGGTGATTCGTTCAACGGTGAACACCGGGAAGCGATCGACCTCGTTGTAGTAACCGGTGTGGTCGCCGTAGGGGCCTTCATCGGCCATTTCACCGGGGTGGATCACCCCTTCGAGCACGATTTCGGCGCTGGCCGGCACCTGCAGCTCGCTGCCGCGGCATTTGACCAGCTCACTGCGATGGCCGCGCAGCAGGCCAGCGAAGGCGTATTCGGAGAGGCTGTCTGGCACCGGGGTCACAGCGCCGAGAATGGTCGCCGGGTCCGCGCCCAGCGCCACGGCCACTGGGAACGGCTGGCCGGGGTGTTTTTCGCACCATTCACGGTAATCAAGCGCGCCGCCGCGATGGCTCAACCAGCGCATGATCACCTTGTTGCGGCCCAGCACCTGCTGGCGGTAGATGCCCAGGTTCTGCCGGTCTTTGTTCGGCCCACGGGTCACGGTCAGGCCCCAGGTGATCAGCGGCGCCACGTCGCCCGGCCAGCAGTGCTGCACGGGCAGCATGCCGAGGTCGACGTCTTCGCCCTCGATCACCACCTCCTGGCAGGCGGCGTCTTTCAATACCTTCGGCGCCATGGCGATGATCTTTTTGAAGATCGGCAGCTTGGACCAAGCGTCTTTCAGGCCCTTGGGCGGTTCGGGCTCCTTGAGGAAGGCCAGCAGCTTGCCGATTTCGCGCAGCTCGCTAACGTCTTCGGCGCCCATGCCCAAGGCCACCCGGCCGGGGGTGCCGAACAGGTTGCCCAGCACCGGGATGCTGTGGCCGGTGGGGTTTTCGAATAGCAACGCCGGGCCCTTGCGCCGCAGGGTGCGGTCGCAGATCTCGGTCATCTCGAGCACCGGCGACACCGGCACCTGAATACGTTTGAGTTCTCCGCGCCGCTCCAGCTGCTGCACGAAGTCCCGCAGGTCCTTGAATTCCATTGGCTACGCCATGTACGAATTGATGGCGTATATCCTAACCGTTGCGCCGCTGCGTGGCACGGGGCAGAAGCAAATGGCCCTTCGCCCGGCGCCGCCGGCCCTTCCCGGGCCAAGGTGAGGCCCAATAAAAAAGGCGCCCGTTTCGGGGCGCCTTTTTAAGGCCAGCAACCAGGGTTACTTGCGCTTCATCGACAGGAAGAACTCGTCGTTGGTCTTGGTCTGCTTGAGCTTGTCGACCAGGAACTCGATGGCGGCGATCTCGTCCATCGGGTGCAGCAGCTTGCGCAGAATCCACATGCGCTGCAGTTCGTCGTCGGCGGTCAGCAACTCTTCGCGGCGGGTGCCGGAGCGGTTGATGTTGATGGCCGGGAACACGCGCTTCTCGGCGATGCGGCGGTCCAGCGGCAGCTCCATGTTGCCGGTACCCTTGAACTCCTCGTAGATCACCTCGTCCATCTTCGACCCGGTTTCGACCAGGGCGGTGGCGATGATGGTCAGCGAACCGCCTTCCTCGATGTTACGGGCGGCGCCGAAGAAGCGCTTGGGTTTTTCCAGGGCGTGAGCGTCGACACCACCGGTGAGCACCTTGCCGGAGCTCGGGATCACGGTGTTGTAGGCACGCGCCAGGCGGGTGATGGAGTCGAGCAGGATGACCACATCCTTCTTGTGCTCGACCAGGCGCTTGGCCTTCTCGATCACCATCTCGGCCACTTGTACGTGGCGGGTTGGCGGCTCGTCGAAGGTCGAGGCAACCACTTCGCCGCGCACGGTGCGCTGCATTTCGGTCACTTCTTCCGGGCGCTCGTCGATCAGCAGAACGATCAGGTGGCACTCGGGGTTGTTACGGGTGATGTTCGCCGCGATGTTCTGCAGCATGATCGTTTTACCAGCCTTCGGCGGTGCGACGATCAGGCCACGCTGGCCTTTGCCGATCGGCGCGCAGAGGTCGATCACACGGCCGGTCAGGTCCTCGGTGGAACCGTTGCCGGCTTCCATCTTCAGGCGCTTGTTCGGGAACAGCGGCGTGAGGTTTTCGAAGAGGATCTTGTTCTTGGCGTTCTCAGGGCGGTCGAAGTTGATCGAGTCGACCTTGAGCAGCGCGAAGTAACGCTCGCCTTCTTTTGGCGGGCGGATCTTGCCGACGATGGTGTCGCCGGTACGCAGGTTGAAGCGGCGGATCTGGCTGGGCGAGACGTAGATGTCGTCTGGGCCGGCCAGGTACGAGGCGTCTGCCGAGCGCAGGAAGCCGAAGCCATCCTGGAGGATCTCCAGCACGCCGTCACCGGAGATTTCTTCGCCGCTTTTGGCGTGTTTCTTCAACAGGGCGAAGATCACATCCTGCTTGCGCGAACGGGCCATGTTTTCAATGCCCATCTGTTCGGCCATGTCGAGCAGATCGGTAATCGGCTTTTGCTTGAGTTCAGTCAGATTCATAGAGGGAATGACGTGTTCAGAGATGGAGGGATTAAGCTTTGGGCTTAGGAAGGCCGCGCCGTGGGAAGGCGATAGGATCGCGTATATTCGACTTGGAATGGGTCGGCGGCGACTAGCAGAGGGCACTGGAGGAACCAGGGCGAAGCCGAATGTACCACCGTGAAACGCATGCAGCAAGCGCCCAGGCAGAAAAAAGCCCCGCATTTTGCGAGGCTTTTCAGCTCAGGCGGGCTGGGCTCAGATGTTCGCGTCGAGGAACGCGGCCAGTTGCGACTTCGACAGGGCGCCGACCTTGGTGGCGGCGATTTCGCCGTTCTTGAACAGCATCAGCGTCGGGATACCGCGCACGCCATGCTTGGCTGGGGTTTCCTGGTTTTCGTCGATGTTCAGCTTGGCGATGGTGACCTTGCCGTCGTAGGTGCCGGCGATTTCGTCCAGTACCGGGGCGATCATCTTGCACGGGCCACACCATTCAGCCCAGTAATCGACCAGCACGGGGCCGGCGGCTTTCAGCACGTCGGCGTCGAAGCTCGCGTCGGTGACGTGCTTGATTTTATCGCTGCTCATGTGTGTCTCCGGGTTTCGAAAGTGGAAAAGAGTGGCACCATCATAGCCTCCCCCGCCCGCTGCTGAAAGGCTTGGGTGATTGTCTCTCACTATAGGAAACATCATTCGCGTCAATCGGTTCAGGGCGCGACGAAGGCGATCCCGGTGCGCAGGGCGGCGTTGCGCACGTGGTCCTGCATGGCCTTTTGCGCCGAGGCGGCGGCATGGCGCGCCAGCCCGCGGAGGATTTTCCGGTGCTCGGCCCAGGTTTCCATGGCCCGTTCGGGGCGAATGAACGGCAGCTTCTGGCTTTCGAGGAAAAGGTCGGCGCGGGCGCTGAGGATGCCAGCGATGGCCTGGTTGCCACTGGCCCAGAGAATGCGCTGGTGGAAGTCGAAGTCCAGGCGGGCGGCGGCCTCGAAGTCGGCGTTGCGCAGCTCGAGGCGCATTTGCCGCACGTTGTCTTCGAGCAGGTCGAGGTCGCTGGCGGTCAACGTGACCGCTGCCAGCCCGGCGCAGAACCCCTCCAGCGCATAGCGCAGCTGGAAGATGTCCGCCGCGCCAGCCTGCCCGGCGAACGGCCAGGCGCCTTCCGCCAGTTGGGCCTCTGGCGCCTGCACGAACACCCCCTTGCCCGGCTGCACGCTGACCACCCCCAGCGCGCTCAGCGACGACAACGCCTCGCGCAGCGACGCGCGACTGACCCCCAGCTGCAACGCCAGGTCGCGTTGGGACGGCAGGGCATCGCCGGGGCGAAAGCCCTGCTCGCTGATGAGCTTGCGAATGCCGTCCAGGGCAACCGCCGGCACGGCACGGGAGAGAGAGTTCATGGTTGGCCAGTCACGGGTGAAAACGCTGTTTTATAGCGAAACCCAGCACACTGCAAGCCACGCCCAACACTGGCGCAAGCCCCGTATTCATTGGGCCAAAACAGTGCACCAAGCCCACCCCGGCGCACGCCAACTGTTCAGACCAGTATGACCGCCAAGGCACACCCGGCGCGCCCTCGCGGGCCGCGCGCAAGCGCTGGCACGCCCTGTGCTAAGCCTCAACCAGCCCATTCACGCCTCGGAGGTTCCCCCATGCTCAAGCGCTCCACTCTCGTGTTCGCCGCGCTGCTTGGTGCCAGTGCACTGTTCCAATCGGTAGCCCAGGCGGATGCGCTGAGCGACATCACCAGCCGCGGCACGCTGAAGGTCGCCGTGCCGCAGGACTTCCCGCCGTTCGGCTCGGTCGGCCCCGACATGCAACCGCGCGGGCTGGACATCGACACCGCGGCGCTGCTGGCCAAGCGCTTGAACGTCAAGCTCGAGCTGACCCCGGTCAACAGCACCAACCGCATTCCGTTCCTCACCACCGGCAAGGTCGACCTGGTGATCTCCAGCCTCGGCAAGAACCCCGAGCGCGAGCAGGTGATCGACTTCTCCAAACCCTACGCGCCGTTCTACCTCGCCGTGTTCGGCCCACCTGACGCTGCCATCGCCAGCCTCGATGACCTCAAGGGCAAGACCATCAGCGTGACCCGCGGCGCCATCGAAGACATCGAGCTGAGCAAGGTCGCGCCCGCCGAGGCCACCATCAAGCGCTTCGAGGACAACAACTCGACCATCGCCGCCTACCTGGCCGGGCAAACCGACCTGATCGCCAGCGGCAACGTGGTGATGACCGCCATCAGCGAGCGCAACCCCAAACGCATCCCGGCGATGAAGATCAAGCTGAAGGATTCGCCCGTGTACGTGGGCCTGAACAAGAACGAACCGGCGCTGCTGGCCAAGGTGAACGAAATCATCGCCGCCGCCCGCGCCGATGGTAGCCTCGACAAGAACAGCCAGACCTGGCTGAAGCAACCCCTGCCCGCCGACCTCTGACCCGCCGGCGCCGGCCTTGGCCGGCGCCCTCAGCCTGCGAGTGCTCCATGGCCTACCGCTTCGATTTCCAGCCCGTGCTTGCCCACACGGACCTGCTGCTCAAAGGGGCGCTGTTCACCCTCGAGCTGACCGCCATCGGCGCGGTGCTGGGGGTTGCCCTGGGCATCATCGGCGGGGTGCTGCGCGCCTGGCGCATCCGCCCCTTCGCGCAGGTGTTCGGGGTGTACGTCGAGCTGATCCGCAACACACCGTTCATCGTGCAGTTGTTCTTCATCTTTTTCGGTCTGCCCTCGCTGGGCGTGCAGCTCAGTGAATGGCAGGCCGCGGTGCTGGCGATGGTGATCAACCTCGGCGCCTACAGCACCGAGATCATCCGCGCTGGGGTGCAGGCCATCCCTCGCGGCCAGCTCGAAGCCGCCGCCGCGCTGGCCATGACCCGCGCCGAGGCGTTCCGCCACGTGGTCCTCAAGCCCGCGCTGGGCAAAGTGTGGCCGGCGCTGTCGAGCCAGATCATCATCGTGATGCTCGGCTCGGCGGTGTGCTCGCAGATCGCCACCCAGGAGCTGAGCTTCTGGGCCAACTTCATCCAGTCGCGCAACTTCCGCGCCTTTGAAACCTACCTGCTGACCACCCTGGTGTACCTGCTGATGGCCATCGCCGTGCGCCTGCTGCTGAACTGGATCGGCCGCCGTTTCATCATGAGGAGCCGCTGATGGAATTCACCCTCTGGGACATCGTGCGCAACCTGTTCACCGGCCTGCAATGGACGCTGTTGCTGTCACTGGTGGCGTTCATCGGCGGCTCGCTGATGGGCCTGGTGATCATGGTGATGCGTATTTCCAGCCATGGCCTGCCGCGCAACCTGGCGCGCACCTGGATCGACCTGTTCCAGGGTACGCCACTGCTGATGCAGTTGTTCCTGGTGTTCTTCGGTGTTTCGCTGCTGGGCGGCGACGTGTCGGCCTGGGCCGCGGCGGCCATCGCCCTCACCCTGTTCACCAGCGCCTACCTGGCTGAAATCTGGCGCGGCTGCGTCGAGGCAGTACCCCACGGGCAGTGGGAAGCCTCCGCCAGCCTGGCCTTCAACCGCCTCGAGCAGTTGCGCCACGTGGTGCTGCCACAGGCCCTGCGCATCGCCATCGCACCGACGGTGGGGTTTTCCGTGCAGGTGGTCAAAGGCACCGCGGTGACCTCGATCATCGGCTTCACAGAGCTGACCAAGACCGGCGGCATGATCGCCAACGCCACCTTCGAACCGTTCCTGGTCTATGGCTTCGTGGCCCTGGGCTATTTCCTGCTTTGCTATCCCCTCTCGCTGACCGCCCGCTACCTGGAAAGGAGGCTGCATGCCGCTGCTTAGAGTGTCCGCCCTGCACAAGTACTATGGCGACCATCACATCCTCAAGGGCATCGACCTGACGGTAGAGCAAGGCCAGGTGGTGGCGATCATCGGCCGCAGCGGCTCGGGCAAAAGCACACTGCTGCGCACCCTGAACGGCCTGGAGTCGATCAACGACGGGGTGATCGAGGTCGACGGCCAGTACCTCGACGCTGCCCGCGCCGATTTGCGCAGCCTGCGGCAAACGGTGGGCATGGTGTTCCAGCAGTTCAACCTGTTCCCGCACCTGAGCGTGGGCCAGAACGTCGCCCTGGCGCCCCAGGTGGTGAAAAAAACCCCGCGCCGCGAAGCGGAAAAACTCGCCCGGCAAATGCTCGAGAAGGTTGGCCTCGCGGAAAAATACGACGCCTACCCCGACCGCCTCTCCGGCGGCCAGCAGCAACGGGTGGCGATCGCCCGGGCCTTGGCGATGTCGCCCAAGGTGCTGCTGTGCGATGAGATCACCTCTGCGCTGGACCCTGAGCTGGTCAATGAAGTGCTGGCGGTGGTGCGCCAGCTGGCCGCCGATGGCATGACCCTGATCATGGTCACCCACGAGATGCGGTTTGCCCGCGAAGTGGGCGACAAACTGGTGTTCATGCACCAGGGCAAGGTGCACGAAAGCGGCGACCCGAAAGTGCTGTTCGCCCAGCCGCAAACCCCTGAGCTGGCGCAATTCATTGGCATGCAGCAGTAACCCCGGCGGCGCGCCAGCGTTGGCGCGGGCGGCGGAAAGTGGCACGATGGCGGTCTTGATCTTCGAGAAGCGCTGACCATGCCACCCTTAAAGCCTACCAACTTGTCCCTGATCGCCGCGATCGACCTGGGCTCGAACAGTTTTCATATGGTGGTTGCCAAGCCGCACCAGGGTGATATCCGCATCCTCGAACGGCTCGGCGAGAAGGTGCAACTGGCCGCGGGCATTGACGAAAACCGCCAGCTGACCGAAGAGGCCATGCAGCGCGGGCTCGATTGCCTGAAGCGCTTCGCCCAACTGATCAACGGCCTGCCCTTGGGCGCGGTGCGTATCGTCGGCACCAACGCCCTGCGCGAGGCGCGTAACCGCGCCGAGTTCATCCACCGCGCCGAGGCCATTCTTGGCCACCCGGTGGAGGTGATCTCCGGCCGCGAAGAGGCCCGCCTCATCTACCTGGGCGTGTCGCACACCCTGCCAGACAACCCCGGCAAGCGCCTGGTCACCGACATCGGCGGCGGCAGCACCGAGTTCATCATTGGCCAGCGCTTCGAACCCCTGATGCGCGAAAGCCTGCAGATGGGCTGCGTGAGCTTCACCCAGCGCTACTTTCGCGACGGCAAGATCACCCCGGCGCGCTACGCCCAGGCCTACACCGCCGCGCGCCTGGAAATCATGAACATCGAAACCGCCATCAACCGGCTGGGCTGGGACGAAGCCATTGGCTCCTCCGGTACCATCCGCGCCATCGGCTCGGCGCTCAAGGCCGGCGGGCAAACCTCTGGCGAAGTCACCCCCGACGGCCTGGCCTGGCTCAAGCGCAGGCTGTTCAAGCTGGGCGATGTCGACAAGATCGACTTCGACGGCATCAAGCCCGACCGCCGCAGCATCTTCCCGGCGGGCCTGGCCATCCTCGAGGCGATCTTCGACGCCGCCGCGGTGCAGCGCATGGATCACTGCGAAGGCGCCCTGCGTGAAGGCGTGCTGTATGACCTCATGGGCCGCCACCAGCACGAAGACGTGCGCGAGCGCACCCTGAAGTCGTTGATGGACCGCTACCATGTCGACCTCGAACAGGCCGAACGGGTCGAGCGCAAGGCGCTGCATGCCTTCGACCAGGTGGTCGCCGCCTGGGACCTCGACGACGGCATCTGGCGCGACCTACTCAGTTGGGCGGCCAAGGTGCACGAAGTGGGCCTGGACATCGCCCACTACCACTACCACAAGCACGGCGCCTACCTGATCGAGCACTCCGACCTGGCCGGCTTCTCCCGTGAAGACCAGCAAATGCTCGGCCTGCTGGTGCGCGGCCACCGCCGCAACATCCCCCGCGACCGCTTCGCCGAGTTCGGCGACGAAGGCATCAAGCTGATCCGCCTGTGCGTGCTGCTGCGTTTTGCGATCCTGTTCCACCACATCCGCGGCACCCAGGAAATGCCCACCGTCACGCTCAAGGCAGACGGCGACAGCCTGGAAGTGAAATTCCCGGACGGCTGGCTGGAGAACCACCAGCTGACCCAGGCGGACTTCGAGCAGGAAGCGCTGTGGCTGGCGCGGCTGGAGTTTACCCTGGTGGTGCAGTAGGCCTAGCGCCTTAGCGCCTCTCGCCCGGCACAGCCGGGCGAGAGGCCGGCTCAGCGAACGATCAGCGCCTGGGTACTCAACCGATCGAGCAACGCCGCCTGCGCATTGCGCGCATTCTGGTTGCCCACCGGTTGCAGCCGCTGGTAGTTGCCATCGGGCTGCAGGATCCACGCATGGGTGTTGTCGGTCAGGTACGCCTCGACTTCCTTCTTCACCCGGGTAATCAGCTTCTTGCCCTCGACCGGGAAGCAGGTCTCGACGCGGCGGTCGAGGTTACGCTCCATCCAGTCGGCGCTCGAGAGGTACAGCTGCTCGTCGCCGCCATTGAGGAAGTAGTAGATGCGCGTGTGCTCGAGGAAGCGGCCGATCACCGAGCGCACCTGAATGTTGTGCGACACCCCCGGAATGCCCGGGCGCAGGCAGCACATGCCGCGCACGATCAAATCAACCCGCACCCCGGCCTGGCTGGCCTTGTACAGCGCGCGGATCACCTTGGCGTCGGTCAGCGAGTTGCACTTGGCAACGATGTGCGCCGGCTTGCCTTCCACGGCGAACTGGGTTTCCCGCGCGATCATGTCGAGCATGCCCTTCTTCAGGGTGAACGGCGCGTGGAGCAGTTTTTTCATGCGCAGCGTTTTACCCATGCCGATCAGCTGGGTGAACAGCTTGCTCACGTCTTCGCAGAGCGCATCGTCGGAGGTCAACAGGCTGTAGTCGGTGTACAGGCGGGCGTTGCCGGCGTGGTAGTTACCCGTGCCCAAGTGCGCGTAGCGGGCAATCTCGCCGCCTTCACGGCGCAGGATGAGCATCATCTTGGCGTGGGTCTTGAAGCCCACCACGCCGTAGATCACCACCGCGCCGGCGGCCTGCAGGCGGCTGGCCAGCTGCAGGTTGGACTCTTCATCGAAGCGCGCGCGCAGTTCGATCACCGCGGTGACTTCCTTGCCGTTGCGCGCGGCATCGACCAGGGCGTCGACGATCTCGGAGTTGGCGCCGCTGCGGTACAGGGTTTGCCGCACGGCGAGTACGTGAGGGTCTTTGGCGGCCTGGCGCAGCAGGTCGATCACCGGGGTGAACGACTCGAACGGGTGCAGCAGCAGCACGTCTTGCTTGCTGATGGTGGCGAACAGGTTGTCGGCGTTCTGCAGCAGCTTGGGGATCGCCGGGGTGAACGGCGCGTGCTGCAGCTCCGGGTGGCTGTCGAGCCCGGTGATGCTGAACAGGCGGGTCAGGTTGACCGGGCCGTTGACCTGGTACAGCTCGCTCTCGCTCAGGCTGAACTGCTTGAGCAGGTAATCCGACAGCGCCTTGGGGCAGGTGTCGGCCACTTCGAGGCGCACGGCGTCGCCGTAACGGCGCGAGAACAGCTCGCCACGCAGGGCGCGGGCGAGGTCTTCGACGTCTTCGGAATCGAGCGACAGGTCGGCGTTGCGGGTCAGGCGGAACTGGTAGCAGCCTTTTACCTTCATGCCTTGGAACAGGTCATCGGCGTGGGCGTGGATCATCGACGACAGGAACACGTAGTTGTCGCCGGCGCCGCCGACGTCTTCCGGCACCCGGATGATCCGCGGCAGCAGGCGCGGCGCCGGGATGATCGCCAGGCCCGAATCGCGGCCGAAGGCGTCGATACCCTCAAGCTCGACGATGAAGTTCAGGCTTTTGTTCACCAGCAACGGGAACGGGTGGGTCGGGTCGAGGCCGATCGGGGTGATGATCGGGGCGATTTCGTCACGGAAGTAACGGCGCACCCAGGCTTTGATCTTGGGCGTCCAGTAGCGCCGGCGGATAAACCGCACCTGGTGTTTTTCCAGCTCTGGCAGCAGCACATCGTTGAGGATCGCGTACTGGCGCTCGACCTGCACGTGCACCAGTTCGCTGATGCGCGCCAGGGCCTGGTGCGGCTGGATGCCGTCGGCGCTGGCCTGCTCGCGGGCGAAGTTGATCTGCTTCTTCAGGCCGGCCACGCGGATCTCGAAGAACTCGTCGAGGTTGCTGGAGAAGATCAGCAGGAATTTCAGGCGCTCGAGCAGCGGGTAGCTCTCATCGAGGGCCTGCTCCAGCACCCGAATGTTGAACTGAAGCTGCGACAGCTCGCGGTGAATGTACAGGCTGCTGTCGTCCAGGCTCGGGACGACCAGCGCCGGCGTGGGCGCCTCCACGGGCGCGGCCGGGGCCTCGGCGGGCATTTCGACGACAGGTTCCAACACTGCAATAGCCTCTTTCACGGAAGAGTCGGGTAGCGCTTCATTGTTCATCAGAAATTCCTGGAGGGCCATAGCCCCTTCGGCAAAGTGGGCGGCGCGGGCAACCGTGGCACATAGAGGGTGACGCAGGCTGCATGGGCGAGGTCACGGGCTAGGCTGCCGGGCGCGCGGGAGGCAAGTGCACACCGTTATAAGACGATTGCATGACAATCCCATGACAACCTTTGACACTAAAAATACCGCCGCACCAGCCTAAATGTTCACGCGAAGACACATTTGGACACTTTCATGAATTCCCTGTAAGGGTTAGGCTGCGCGTTCATTTCGCCAGCACCTGAAAAATGCTCCAACATTTTTTGCAAAATTTTGGCTATCTGGCCCTCTTTCTCGGCACCTTCTTCGAAGGCGAAACCATATTGGTACTGGCCGGGTTCCTGGCGTTTCGTGGCTACATGGACATCAACCTGGTGATGCTGGTTGCATTTCTGGGCAGCTATGCCGGTGATCAGCTGTGGTATTTCCTCGGCCGCCGGCACGGCCGGCGCCTGCTCGCGCGCAAACCGCGCTGGCAAAGCATGGGCGACCGGGCCTTGGAGCACATCCGCAAACACCCAGACCTGTGGGTGCTGAGCTTCCGTTTCGTTTACGGCCTGCGCACGGTGATGCCGGTGGCGATCGGCCTGTCGGGCTACCCGCCACGCCGTTACCTGATCCTCAACGGCATTGGCGCGATCGTCTGGGCGGTGGTGCTGGCCCAGGCGGCGTACCACTTTGGCTCGGTGCTCGAGGGCATCCTCGGCAACGTGAAAAAATACGAGCTGTGGGTGCTGGGCGCGTTCCTGCTGCTCGGCGGGCTGCTGTGGATCAGCCGCCGCATCAAGGCCGCGCGCATCGCCCGGCGCGCCGAGCAGGCCGAAAAGCCCTGATTGGGGAACGCCAGGCAGTGTTCGGGATCAACCTAACAATTGCCTAAGGAGCCCCCGCCATGCCCCGCAAAGTAGCAGTCATCCTCTCCGGCTGCGGCGTTTACGACGGCGCCGAAATCCATGAAAGCGTGCTCACCCTGCTGCGCCTCGACCAACGTGGCTGCGAGGTGCAGTGCTTCGCGCCGAACATCAGCTTCGAGGTCGTCGACCACCTCACCGGCCAGGCCACCGGCGAGCAGCGCAACGTGCTGGTCGAGGCGGCGCGCATCGCCCGCGGCAACATCAAAGACCTGCGCGACGCCAGCGCTGAAGCGTTCGACGCGCTGATCATCCCCGGCGGCTTCGGCTCGGCCAAGAACCTCTCCAACTTCGCCAGCGCAGGTCCGCGCTGCCAGGTGCAAGCGGATGTACTGGCCCTGGCCGAAGCCTTCGCCGAAGAGCGCAAGCCGGTGGGGCTGATCTGCATTTCACCCGCGCTGGCGGCGAAGATCTACGGCCCCACCGTGACCTGCACCATCGGCAAAGACCCGCAAACCGCTGAAGCCCTGACGCAGATGGGCGCCATCCACCAGCAATGCGAGGTGGACGACATCGTCGAGGACGTGGAGCGCAAGCTGGTGAGCACCCCGGCTTATATGAGCGCGCAGTCGATTGGCGAGGCCGCGGCGGGCATCAACAAGTTGGTCGACCGAGTGATCGAGCTGGCCCAGGCCGAACCCGCGCAGGCGTGATCAGGCCGGCGCGCGGCGCACCAGTGCCAGCAAGCTGGCGGCACCGACGAACAACCCGGCGAAGGTGCGGTTGACCCGCACCTGCTGGCGCGGCGAGCGCAGCGCGCGCAATACCCGCGCGGCCAGGCCGGTGTAGCCGGCCATCACGATCAGGTCGACGCTGATCATGGTCACCGCGATGATCGCGTACTGGCCGAACAATGGCGCCTGCGGCTCAACGAACTGCGGCAGCACCGCCAGCATGAACACGATCGCCTTGGGGTTGCTGGCATTGACCAGAAACCCACGGAACATCAGTGCCAACGGTTTGCCGATCGGCCGCACCGCCACGCTCTCGGCCATTTCGGTGGGCAGCGCGCGCCATTGCTTGTAGGCCAAAAACAGCAGGTAGAACACCCCAAACCATTTGATCACCGCGAACGCCGTGGCCGAGGTGGCGAGCAAGGCGCCCACGCCCAGCGCCACCACCACGATCTGCAGCAGCAGGCCGAGCTGCAAGCCCAGCGCGTTCCAGTAGCCGCGGGCGAAGCCGTACTGCAGGCCGCACGCCATCGACGCCACCGCGCCCGCCCCGGGGGACAGGCTGATCACCCAACACGCAACAAAAAAACCCAGCCAGGTGTGCAGCGCCATCCTGTGTAGCTCCCGTGATCAGGCGTTGAGGGTTTCGAGTTCAGCTTGCATCGCTTCGAGGGTTTCCAGCGCTTCGAGCCAGGCTTCTTCCAGCTCGCCCTCACGTGCCTTGAGCTTGGCCTGGCGGGCGAGCAGGTCACGCAGCTCGTCTTTGCGGCCGGCCTCGTAGACACCGGCGTCGCCCAGGCTGTGTTCGATCTGCGCCAGGCCTTGCTGGACCTCGCCGAGGTCTTTTTCCAGGCGCTCGGCCTGCTTCTTGTGCGGCGCCAACTGCTGGCGCAGCGCGGCCGCGGCCTGGCGCTGGGCCTTTTTGTCGGTTTTGTCGGCGGCGGGCTCGCCACTGGCGGGCACCGGCGCCGAACGCTGCCGGTAGTCGGCCAACCAGCGGGTGTAGTCTTCGAGGTCGCCGTCGAAGTTGGCGACCTTGCCGTCTGCCACCAGCAGGAATTGGTCCGTGGTGCTCTTGAGCAGGTGGCGGTCGTGAGACACCACCAATACCGCGCCGCCAAACTCCTGCAAGGCCATGGTCAGCGCCAGGCGCATCTCGAGGTCCAGGTGGTTGGTCGGCTCGTCGAGCAGCAACAGGTTGGGCCGGCCCCAGGCGATCAATGCCAGGGCCAGGCGGGCTTTTTCACCACCGGAGAAGTTCAGCACCGGCTCGTCGCAGCGCGCGCCACGGAAGTCGAAGCCGCCGAGGAAGTCTTTCAGGGTTTGCTCGCGCTCGGTCGGGGCCAGGCGGTGCAGGTGCAGGTACGGGCTGGCGCTGTCGTCGAGCGAATCGAGCTGGTGCTGGGCGAAATACCCCACCACCAGGTTCTCGCCGCGGTGCAGGCGGCCGCCCAACGGCTGCAGCTCACCGGCCAGGGTTTTGATCAGCGTGGATTTACCCGCCCCGTTGGGGCCAAGCAAGCCGATGCGGGCACCGGGGGTGAGCTGCAGCTTGACCTTCTCCAGCACGGTTTTGTCGCCGTAGCCCAGTTGGCCTTCGGCCAGGTCGAGCAAGGGGCTGGACAGCTTGAGCGCCTCGCGGAAGCCGAATTCGAACGGCGAATCGACGTGCGCGGCGCTGATTTCCTCCATGCGCTCCAGGGCCTTGATGCGGCTTTGCGCCTGGCGGGCCTTGGTGGCCTGGGCACGGAAGCGGGCGATGTACTTTTCCATGTGCTCGCGGCGCGCCTGTTGCTTCTCATAGGCCTGCTGCTGCTGGGCCAAGCGTTCGGCGCGGGTACGCTCGAAGGCGCTGTAGCCGCCGCGGTAGAGCGTTAGCCGGGCCTGCTCCACGTGGGCCACGTGGTCGACCACCGAGTCGAGGAAGTCGCGGTCGTGGGAAATCAACAGCAGGGTGCCGGCGTAACCCTTGAGCCAGTCTTCGAGCCAAAGGATGGCGTCGAGGTCCAGGTGGTTGGTGGGTTCGTCGAGCAGCAGCAGTTCGGACGGGCACATCAGCGCCTGGGCGAGGTTAAGGCGCATCCGCCAGCCGCCGGAAAAGTCCCCCACCCGGCGGCTCATCTGCTCGTGGCTGAAGCCCAGCCCCGCCAGCAGCTTGCGCGCCCGCGCGTCGGCGGTGTAGCCGCCAGCGGAGTCGTAGTCGGCGTGCAACTGGCCCAGCGCGGCGCCATCGTGGGCGGCTTCGGCGCGGGCCAGCCCGGCCTGTACCTGGCGCAGGTGCTGGTCGCCGTCGAGCACGTACTCCACCGCCACGCGCTCGAGGTCGTCGACCTCTTGGCGCATGTGGGCGATACGCCAATCGGCGGGCAGGTCGCACTCGCCAGCGTCGGGCAGCAGTTCACCGCGCAGCAGGGCGAACAGGCTAGACTTGCCCGCGCCGTTGGCGCCGATCAAGCCGGCCTTTTGCCCAGCGTGCAGGGTCATGTCGGCGTGCTCCAGCAAACGCTTGGGGCCACGCTGTAAAGTGAGGTCTTGGATTCGGATCATAATGGCGCCGGAGTCTATCAGTTTCCCGGCGTACTGGCGTGGGGTGTGTGATGAGCAAGGGGTTGTGGGCGTTCGCCGTGCATTGGTACGCGCGCCCGGGGGTAGAACCGGCCTGCCTGGCCTTGCAGGCGGCGGGGGCGAACGTGTGCCTGCTGCTGTGCGCGGCCTGGCTTGGCCAGCGCGGCGTGAGGTATTGGCCGGAGCGCGAGCAAACCTTGAGAGAAGTGGCCGGCCCCTGGCATGGGCAGGTGGTCACGCCGCTGCGCGAGTTGCGCCAGCAGTGGCGCGAAGACGCCGCCCACGACCCGGTGCTGCAAGCGCTGCGCGAGCAGGTAAAGGCGCTGGAGTTGGCAGCAGAGAAGGAATTGCTGGAGCGGTTGGAACGGGCTACCGAAGGCTGGCTGCCCGACCAGGCGCAAGACCTCGAGGCATGGCTGGCCAGCAGCCTGCAAGGCCTGGATGAGCAGGCCCTGCAGGTGTGGCTTGGCGCCGGCGTTAGCTGAGCATCAGGAAGCGCTGGAAGCCGGCGGCGTGGCGCTGGCGGGGGCTGGCGTAGCAGGCGCGGGTGCCACGGCCGGGGTAGCGGCAGGCTTGGCCGCAGCCGGTTTGGCGGCGGCTTTAGGCGCCGCAGGCTTGGCGGCTACTGGCTTGGCGGCGGGCTTGGCAGCCGGTTTGGCGGCGGCAGGCTTGGCAGCGGCTTTAGCAGCAACCGGCTTGGCAGCGGCTGGCTTGGCGGCGGCTTTAGCAGCAACCGGCTTGGCGGCGGCAGGCTTGGCAGCGGCTTTAGCAGCAACTGGCTTGGCAGGGGCAGGCTTGGCAGCGGCTTTAGCAGCAACTGGCTTGGCAGGGGCAGGCTTGGCAGCGGCTTTAGCAGCAACTGGCTTGGCAGCGGCTGGCTTGGCAGCGGCTTTGGCGGCAACCGGCTTGGCAGCGGCTGGCTTGGCAGCGGCTGGCTTGGCGGCGGCTTTGGCGGCAACCGGCTTTGCAGCGGCTGGCTTGGCGGCGGCTTTAGCGGCAGCTTGTTTGGCCGGCGCGGCCTTGGCGGCAGGTTTGGCCGCTGGCTTGGCGGCGGGCTTGGCAGCGACCTTCACCGGGGCAGCTTTTTTACGCTGTTCCAACGCCTTGTTGGCAGCGTCTTGCACCTTGCCGATACCCTGGGCGAGCTTGAGGCTTTCCTGGGCATCACGTTTCAGCGAAACGATGTAATGGCGGGTTTCACCCTGGTGCTTTTGCAGGCCTTCGAGCAGGGCTTCAAGTTCCGCCACAGCGGTTTTTGCTTTGGCCTGGGCCTTGGATTTACCCGCGGCGGCAGCATCTTCAATCTTGGTGCGCGACTTGTGGAGTTTTTCCTGAGCCTTTACTCGCTGTTTCTCCAACTTCGCCAGCAGTTTCTCAGCATCAGCCAGGGCCTTGGCGCATGCGCTTTCCAGGGTCTCCAGCAAATTGCCGGTGAGCTGTTGAAGCAGGTGCAACGGAGTGTTTACAGGCTTCTTGTTAGCCGACATGACTTTCCTCCTGACTGACATGGATAGTTGCCATGTTAGTCCTCGAACATGTCAGCGGCTAGACCATTTCCGGGGGTTTCGCGGGGTATTCACCGGTTTTTTCGCTTTTTTTGCCCGCCCCGGCGATGGCACGGCCTTTTCACGGTTTAAAAACCCTCTGCGTACGGGCAATAATTCCAACAGCCTCAGGAGAAGCCCTTCATGCCGCGCTATCTGTTACTCGCTACTTTACTAGTTGCCCCGCTGGCCATGGCCCAAGACCCAAGCCCGCCGAATAACCACGATCTTTCCTATAGTGTGGGCGCCAGCCTGGGCGAGCGGTTGCGCCAGGGCATGCCCGAACTGGACCTCGACGCGCTGGTGCAGGGGTTGCAGCAATCCTACAAACAGCAACCGCTGGCGATCAGCGCCGAGCGCATGCAGCAGATCCTCGCCGACCATGACGCGCAGGCTGGCGAGGCACCCAGCACACCGGTAGAAACCGCCCTGGTGGCGGAGAACCAGTTTCTCAGCGATGAGCGCAGCAAACCCAATGTGCGAGAAATCGGCGACGGCGTGCTGGCCACGGAACTGGTTGCCGGTAACGGCCCCAAGCCCAGCGCCAGCGGGCGGGTGCAGGTGAAGTACGTGGGGCGCCTGCCGGATGGCAGCGTGTTCGACCAGAACGACCAGCCGCAATGGTTCACCCTGGGCAGCGTGATCGAGGGCTGGCGTATCGCCCTGCAGCAGATGCCGAAGGGCGCAAAGTGGCGGGTGGTGATTCCTTCTCCGGCCGCTTACGGGGCGGACGGCGCCGGCAGCCTGATACCACCCTACACCCCGCTGGTGTTCGACATCGAGTTGCTCGATGTCGCGGGTTGAGGCGGTTAGGCTTGGGCGATACGAGGGCCGTTAAGCGAGGGTAGCCTCAGGCAGGCTCGGTATCTTCCCGGCTGTGCGCGGTGTGCAGCACTTCGATCAGGCAGTCTTCCAGTTCGAAGCGCTCGTGCAGCAAGCCGCCCAGTGCCTTGAGCTGCTTTTGCAGTTCAGGGCGGTCCGTGCAGTCGGTTTGGTCGCAATGGTCGTTGAAGGTCAGGGCCTGGTCGGTCAGCGCCTCGAGGCGTGGGCAGATACGCTCGGCCAGTTCCACCGCGCCGTTGTCGCCAAAGGCCTTGGCCTCACCGATCAGTTGCTCGTATACCGCGAAGTGCCCCGCTGAGAAATAGTCGACCAGCGTGCCGCAGAATTCCTGCAATTGGTCGCGGGTCAGCGGGCTGGTTTCCGGCAGGCCGCTCAGCCGCTCGAACGTGGCGATCAGTTCGCGGCGGGCTTGCAGCCAGCGATCGATCAGCAAATGCACGCCACCCCAGCGCTCCTGTGCGTTATGACAACTTTCCAGCATGGTCTTGTCTTCCTATGGCCCTTGGCGACGACACCGCCTGCCCGCCAGGCGAGAACAGCGGTACCGTAATCTCCAGTTCTGTAGCGAGAGTATGCCCCCGCGCCGATGCCATCAAGCGGTGGGTTTTAATAAGTTCATACGGGCGTTTGATAGCTAGCAGCGTGCCATCAGCGACGCAAAATCGCGCCGGCCGACAGGGCCGCTAGCAGGCAGAAATTGAGCAGGCTCCACTCCGGCAAGCTCAGGCCCAGGAACGACCAATTGACCAGCCCGCAGTCAGGCGTGCCCAGCACGTAGGCCGCCAGGGAATGCGGCAGCGCATGCAGCCGGGTGCCGTTGTCGGCATTGAGAAGGTCCAGCGCCTGGGCCGGCTCTACCTGGGTTTGCAACCAGAGTTGGCGCAACGCAGCCGCAGCGCCGGCGCCACAGCAGCCAAGCAGGGCCAGCGCGAACGCGCGGCCAAGCACCGCCCGGGGCGCCAGCCAGATGCCCAGCAGGCTCAACACGGCGGCGGCAGCCAACCAGGCACGTTGGGTGTAGCACAGTGCGCAAGGGGTCAGGTAGGCCCAGGTTTGCACGGCATAGGCCGCCGCCAGCGCCCCTGCGCTGATCAGAAAAGCGGCCATGAACAACAGGCGCACGGGGGCCAGCAGCATCGAGCGAGTCCTGGAAGCCGGTGAACAGGGGCTCAACGGTAGTGGATAGGCGAGCAGGGTTTCAAGCGCCTGCCCACCAGAGATGTCCGATTTTTCTCAGGGGGAAACGTTTCATCAGACAACACGAGGCGCCGCCGGCAACGGCAGCGCCAACAAACGCTCATCCAGCAGCCCGAGCCCTTCCTGGAACAGCTGGTTACTGCGCTCGGCATCGCCCAGCCGGCCGAGCAAGCGCGCCAGCTCCGCGCAGGCCTCAGGGTTGCGTTGCTGGCGCAGGCTGGCCTCGAAATAATCCCGCGCCTTGCCCCACAGGCTGTTTTGCAGGCTCAGGCGGCCCAGGGTGAGCAGCAGGCCCGGGTCATCCCCATGCTGGCCCAACCAGGCCTCGGCGGCCTGCAACTGCTTGACCGGGTCACGCCCGCGCACCAAACCGTAGAGCCGGGCCAAGTGGCTGTCGTAATGGCGTTTGAGGGCGGCACGCAGCACCTCTTCCGCTTCTACCGCGGCCCCGCCCCGGCGCAGTTGCTCGGCGTAGGCCAGCACCAGCGGTGGCTCCTGGCGTTGCGCGGCGCTCAACTGGCGCCAGGCGGCGTCGAGTTCTTCGCGGCTGGCGCCCTGGCCAGGCACGCCCAGGTGCAAGCCTTCGCGCCAGGCTTGCTGCTCGAGGCTGGCCAGCTCTTTACTCGGCAACACCTTGTGCTGGCGCAGTTCAGGCAGCAGGCGCAGTAGCGCGGCCCAGTCATCCTGCTGCAGGTGCAGGCGGTACAGTTGGCGCAGCACCTGCACGTTTTTCGGGAAGCGCTCGCGCATCACCTCGAGGGTGTCGCGGGCGCCGGCGGCGTCGCCACGGTCAAGCTGCAACTGGGCATGGCTCAGGGCAATCGCCAGCTCCGCTCGCGGTTGCCGCTCCAGCGCCCGCTCAAGCAGGGCGTCGCTGTCTTCGGCATGGCCTTGCTCGTTGGCGGCGCGGGCGGCGCCCAGGTAATAGAACAGCGGGTAGCGTTCGGCCTCGGCGGCGATCCGCAAGTGGCGCTGGGCGCTGCTCCAGCGGCCCTCGGCGAGGTCGACCTGGCCTTGGGCAACGGCGGTATCGATGCGCCGGCGGCGGTTGCGCCGCGACCACGGGTTGACCACCCCGGAAGACGCCAGCAGCACCCGCGCCGCGGCCACCACCAGCAGCACCGCCAAGCCGATCGCCAACAGCGCCCCGAGGGTCGCCCAGAGGCCGGACTCATAGCGGAACACGTGGGGGTAGTCGATCAGGATGTAACCCGGTTGCTTGGCGATGCCCAAGCCCAGCACCAACGCCAGCAGCACGGCCACGAAGATGATCGTATAGAGGCGCTTCATGGCGTGCCTCCTTCGCGCGGCGCGGCGGGCTCCGGCGTGTGGCGCTGGGCGAGGTAGGCATGCAGGGCGTTGATGCTGGCGCTGATGTCGGGCGTTTGCACCTCGACCGGCTTGCCCTTGAGCGCCACCAGTTGCTCGCGCAGCTGCCGGGCTTGAACGTTGTCCTGGTTGAAGCTGCTGGTCAGCACTTGCAGGGCTTGGTCGAGGGCCTGGTCATACACAGCCTTCTGCCCGTTCAGCGCGCCCCACTGGGCCTGCTCCAGGCCCAGGCTCAAGGCCAGGCGTACCTGCCCCAGGCTTTGCCCGGCCAGCAGCGGGCGCACATTGGCATCCGGGTTGAAATCGACCCGGAAGAACCCGGAAATCTTCTGCCAGTAGCGGCGCCAGTGCAGCCAGCCGTCTTCAGTCGCCGGCAGCGGCGCAGCACCGCCCTGGGCCTGGAACTCCGGCGCCAGCGCCGAGAGGGTGGCGGCTTGATCACGCAGCGCGCCCAATTGCAGGAACAGCCCGGTACGGTCCGGCTGCTCCACGCTACCCAGCGCGGCCAGGGTACGCGCCAATTGTTCACGGGTGGCGAAGGCGGCCGGGTCATCCTGCTCGCGCAGGATCTGGTCGGCGCCCTCGACCAGCGCCTTGGCGCTGGTCACGTCCTGCAACGCAGACAACCGCAAGCTGGCCAGGCGCAACAGGTGCTCGGCCTCGGCCAGGCGCCAATCCTGGCGGCTGGCGCCGAGCACGGTTTCGATGCGCTGACTCAGCCGTTGCTGGTCGCCCTGCAACTCGGCCACCAGGCGCCGGCGCTCTTCGAGCTCCTGGGGCTGGGGGAACTGCGCCAGGCGCGCGTCGAGTTGCTGCTCGGTCTGCTTCAGAATCTGCGACTGCGAGCTGAGCGATTCGATTTGAGTGCTTTGGCGCTGGTGGCTGGCGGTGAGCGTACGCAACTGCCACACGCCCCAGCCGGCCACCGCCACGCCAACGGCCGCCACCAGCAGCGCCACGGCGGCCAGGCCCTTGCCGCCACGGTTGGGCTTGGCGGGGGCCGCGGCCGGCGGCTTCGGGGGTACGCTCGGTTGGGGCTGGTCTTGTTGGGGAAGGTCTTTCTCGCTCACGTTCTATTCCTTAAGTGTTGGGCGGCCCCCGCAAAGGGTCAGGGCACCGCGCTCACAACCAGGCGCTGCGCCAGCGCGGAAGTGCCCGCGCCTGCGCATACAATCACATGCTGCGCGCCGGCCGCCACTGCCAGGCCGGCGACACGTTGACTCGGCACGAACACCGGCAGGCCGGCCAACGCCGGCCATGCCTCGCCCGCCAGCGCGTGCAAATGCTCGAACCCCTGACCACTGCTGACCACCAGCGCATTCAGGCGTTCCGCTTCTATCCGCCCGAGCAGCACGCGGCCGTCCAGCACCGGGCAGCGGCGCCGGTACAGTTCGAGGTAGTCGATGCCCGCGCCCTGCTCCAGCAAACCGTCAGCCAGGGCCTCGCGGCCGCCCTCGCCGCGTACGATCAGCACCCGGCCGCCGGGTTGCGCCAGGCAGGCGCGCAGCGGCGCAAAGGCCAGCAACGCTTCGCTGTCTTCACCGCCCTGGGGGCTTTGCGCCGGCAGGCCGAATTCGCGCAGGGTCGCCGCGGTGGCAGCGCCTACGGCGAACACATTCTGCACAGGGGCCGCCAGGCCTTCGGCGGCGAGATGCTCACCGAGCAACTGCGCGGCGGGCTGGCTGACGGCGATCACCGCTTGATAATCAGCCAGCGCCGCCAGCCGCGCGCGCTGCGCCGCGCTGGGCGCCAGGGCCTCGATAGCCATCAACGGCAGCACACTGGCGTAATGGCCAAGGCCGCGCAGGGCTTGGGCCTGGGCATCCGCGCCGGGTTGCGCGCGGGTGATCAGCAGCCGCCAGGCACTCACGCGTCGGGGGCCTGCGCGTACACGGCGGCAAGAATATGACCCGCGCCCTGGGCCAGCAACGCCTCGGCCACGGCAACGCCCAGTTGCTCGGCCTGTTCACGGGGGCCACGGGCCTCGGCGCGCAACAGCGTGCCGCCGGCCGGGTCGCCGACCAGGCCGCGCAGCCACAGGCCGCCCTGCTCCAGCTCGGCGTAACAGGCGATGGGGACCTGGCAGCCACCATTGAGGTGTTTGTTCATGGCCCGCTCAGCCTGCACTCGCGCGGCGGTGTCGGCGTGGTTCAGCGGCGCCAGCAGGCTGTGGATGTGCGCGTCGGCGCTACGGCATTCGATGCCTACCGCGCCCTGCCCGCCCGCGGGCAGGCTGTGCTCCACCGCCAGCCGGGCGCGGATGCGCGCTTCGAAGCCCAGGCGGATCAGCCCGGCCGCGGCCAGCAGGATCGCGTCGTACTCGCCGGCATCGAGCTTGGCCAGGCGGGTGTTCACGTTGCCACGCAGAAAGTGCACGGTGAGGTCAGGCCGCAGCGCCAGCAGTTGGGCCTGGCGGCGCAGGCTGGAGGTGCCGACCACGCTGCCGGCGGGCAACGCCTCGAGGCTGTCGAAGCGGTTGGAAACGAACGCGTCGCGCGGGTCTTCGCGCTCGCAGATGCAAAACAGGCCCAGGCCTTCGGGGAAGTCCATGGGCACGTCTTTCATCGAGTGCACGGCGATGTCGGCGGTGCCTTCGAGCAAGGCGGTTTCAAGCTCTTTGACGAACAGCCCCTTGCCGCCGATTTTCGACAGCGGCGAGTCGAGCAGCTTGTCGCCACGGCTGACCATCGGCACCAGTTCAACCTGCAGCCCGGGGTGGGCCTGCTCCAGGCGGGCCTTGACGTATTCGGCTTGCCACAAGGCCAGGGCGCTTTTGCGGGTCGCGATGCGGATGAGGCGTGAAGGCATGGATCGATCCGTACGGGTAAATGCCCGCGATAATACCAGTTCACGCCGCCCTGCGCGGCCTCGCGGCCGTTACAGGTTGCCCATCATCTTGCGCACGCCCGCCACGTGCCGGCGGCTCACGGTCAGGGCATCGCCGCCGAGGCCCTTGAGGTACAGCTGAAAGTGCCCCAACGGCGTGCGCTGCAAGCGCTCGATGCGCTCACGCGCCACCAGCGCGTTACGGTGGATACGCACGAAGCGGTCGCCGAATTCATCCTCAAGGGCCTTCAGTGGCTCATCGAGCAGCACCTCCCCGCCCTCGTGGCGCAGGGTGACGTACTTGTGGTCGGCGATGAAGTAGATCACCTGGTCGAGCGGGATCAGCTCGATGCCCTTGCGGGTCCGCGCGCTGATGTGCGAACGCGGGCCGGTGCCGCGCTCGGCGGCCGGGCGGGTCAGCGCGGCCAGTTGCACACGGTTCGGCCGCTCGGCTTTTTTCAGGGCATCGGAGAGGTCTTGCTGGCTGACTGGCTTGACCAGGTAGCCCACGGCGCTGACCTGGAACGCGTCCACGGCGAACTCGTCGTGGGCGGTGCAGAACACCACCGCTGGCGGCGCTTCGCGCTCGCACAGCCTGGCGGCGACCTGCAGGCCATCCAGGCCTGGCATGCGGATGTCGAGCAGTACGACATCGGGCTTGAGATTATCTATGAGCGTGAGGGCCTCATCGCCATTCGAGGCACTGGGCTCCAGCACGCTATACCCGTCGAGGCTGCTGACCATGCGGGTCAGCCGCTCGCGGGCCAGTGGTTCGTCATCAACGATCAGGACATTCATAAAGGGCCGGATTCCTGCGTGAGTCTCGCACATGGGTAGCGTAGACAAGTGGAGTGACGACCGTCACGGCGTTCGACGGTGAGACCCGCTCCTGGGCCAAAAAGTGCCCCAAGGCGCGCCTCGATGTTCGCCAATGCCTGCCGCGTGCCACCAGAAACCTGGGCACTGGCGGCTTCGTCATAAGGGTTACTGACGCTCAAGACGAACACTCCCCCGTCGTACTTCGCTTCGATACTGACCTGCCCGCCCTCTTTGCGTGGGGCGATTCCATGAATCAACGCGTTTTCCAGCAACGGCTGGAGCGTCAACTGGGGGATCGGCACATCATCGGGCACATCATCGATCCTCCATTGCAACTGTAGACGCTCGCCGAGACGATAGTGCTCAATTGATAAATATCGTTTCGACAACGCCACTTCATCCGCCCAGCTCACCACCGTGCCTGGCGCGCGCAAACTGGCGCGGAACAGGCTGGAAAGATCGAGCACCGCCTGCTCGGCTTTATCTGGCGCCATCACGATCAAACTGGCGATGCTGTTCAGGCTGTTGAACAGAAAGTGCGGTTTGATGCGGGCTTGCAGCGCCTCGAGCCGCGCTTGCAGTTCGGCCCGTTGCTGGCGCCGCCACTGGCTTTGCAGGTAGAAGTAACGCAGCAGCAAGGCCGACATGATCGCCGCGATCAGGCCATGGCGCAGGTAGCGATAAACACCCTCCACCGCCCCCGGCCCGCTGAGGTGATAATGGTCGGTGATGGCCGTTCCCGCCAGCGCCAGCGACACCACGATCAGGCAGCACAGCGCGCCGGCGCTGCCCGGGTGCAGCCGCGCCAGCCACGGCCGGGCCTGGCACAGCAGGGCCGCGCTGAGCAGCACGATCCACTGCACGAACAGCGACGTCAGCGCCAGCCGCACCCAGTTGAAGCCCACCGCCATCGGCTCGGACAACACCAGTACCAGCACCAGCAGTTCGGCCAGCAGCACCAGCATCAGCAGCGCCTGCGGCTCGCACAACTGCGGCAGGAAGAACTCCCGGGGCACCCTGGCTTTTACATCACCACGTCGTCGGATCACGCACTTGGCCCTTACGGCAAAACGTCAGAATAGATAACCCGGAGGGGCGCTGGCGAGGGCAAGCCTGCTATGATTGCCGGCATTTTCCGCCGATGCCTTCAACGAGCCTTGTCATGAGCCTTGAAAAGACCAATCAGTCCTGGGGCGGCCGCTTCAGCGAGCCCGTCGACGCCTTCGTCGCCCGCTTCACCGCCTCGGTCAGCTTCGACCAGCGCCTGTACCGCCATGACATCATGGGCTCGATCGCCCACGCCACCATGCTGGCCAAGGTCGGCGTGCTCAGCGATGCCGAGCGCGACAGTATCATCGATGGCCTGAAGACCATCCAGGGCGAGATCGAAGCCGGCCAGTTCGACTGGCGCGTCGACCTCGAAGACGTGCACATGAACATCGAGGCACGGCTGACCGACCGCATCGGCGTGACCGGTAAAAAACTGCACACCGGGCGCAGCCGCAACGACCAGGTCGCCACCGACATCCGCCTGTGGCTGCGCGATGAAATCGACCTGATCCTCGGCGAAATCACCCGCCTGCAAAAGGGCCTGCTGGAACTGGCCGAGCGTGAAGCGGGCACCATCATGCCGGGCTTCACCCACCTGCAAACCGCCCAGCCGGTGACCTTCGGCCACCACTTGCTGGCCTGGTTCGAAATGCTCAGCCGCGACCACGAGCGCCTGGTCGACTGCCGCAAGCGCACCAACCGCATGCCCCTGGGCAGCGCCGCGCTGGCCGGCACCACCTACCCGATCGACCGCGAAATCACCTGCGAACTGCTCGGCTTCGAGGCCGTGGGCGGCAACTCGCTCGACAGCGTTTCGGACCGCGACTTCGCCATTGAATTCTGCGCCGCCGCCAGCCTGGCGATGATGCACCTGTCGCGCTTTTCCGAAGAACTGGTGCTGTGGACCAGCGCGCAGTTCCAGTTCATCGACCTGCCCGACCGCTTCTGCACCGGCAGCTCGATCATGCCGCAAAAGAAAAACCCCGACGTGCCCGAGCTGGTACGCGGCAAAAGCGGCCGGGTGTTCGGCGCGCTGATGGGCCTGCTGACCTTGATGAAAGGCCAGCCGCTGGCCTACAACAAAGACAACCAGGAAGACAAAGAGCCGCTGTTCGATGCCGCCGACACCCTGCGCGACTCGCTGCGGGCCTTCGCCGACATGGTCCCGGCCATCCAGCCGCGCCGCGAGAGCATGCGCGAAGCCGCCCTGCGCGGCTTCTCCACCGCCACGGACCTGGCCGACTACCTGGTGCGCAAGGGCCTGCCGTTCCGTGATTGCCACGAAATCGTCGGCCACGCGGTCGGCTACGGGGTCAAGAGCGGCAAGGACCTGGCCGAGATGAGCCTGGCCGAACTGCGCCAGTTCAGCGATCAGATCGGCGACGATGTCTACCAAGTGCTCACGCTCGAAGGTTCGGTCAACGCCCGTGACCACATCGGCGGCACGGCCCCGGCACAGGTCCAGGCAGCGGTGATCCGCGGCCAGGCTTTGCTGGCGGCGCGCAACGCCTGAGCCCTGGCCGGGGCCCCGCGCCCCGGCCTTTTGCCCCCCTTTTGGAGAAGCCGCCATGGCCACTGAATTACCCGAAGACGACGAAGCCTTCGCCGAATCGACCCTGACCCAGGCCATCGAGAACCAAATCGAAAGCGGCGAGCCCGCCGCCGCGCTGGCGGTGTTCAACAAGCTCACGCTGGTCAACTACGAGCGCGAAGACATCATCAACATGATGGCCCACGTGCTGGCGATGGAAATCGACGCCATGCTCGACGCCGACCGCCCGTTCGACGGCGCCTGGTACGAAGCCGCCTTGCGCGCCCTGCCCGAGCTGCCCGAAGAACGCTGAAAATTTGGCTACACTGGTCGTGGCGACAACAACAATATCAGGAGCCGCCATGACGCTTGCCCCAGAACTGCTTGCCGAATTCGAAATCCTCTCCCTGTATAACCTGGCCAATACCCAGGAAGGCCTGAAGGTGCACCAGGCCGCCGGTAGCCACGCCATCGCCGCCGCCCGGCGCCTGCATGCCAAGGGCCTGATCAGCCAGCCCGATGGCGGTTACCTGACCTCCCTGGGCCTGGAAGCCGCCGAACATGCCCAGGGCCTGCTGACCATTCTCGGCCAGCGCCAGGCCGCCTGACCTTCCCGCCTCAACCTCCGGGGCAGCCTGCCGATAACGCTCTGTAGCCACCGTTTCGGCACCGGCCGCCCCTGAGTTGACCATGACCCGCACTGATCACATTCGCCCTGACCTGGACGACGGCATCGACCGCAAGGTGCTGGGGCAACTGCGCGCGCGTTTTCTCAAGGTCACCCAGGCCCGCATCGAGCGCGCCTGCGAGGGGTTTTCCAGCCGCCAGCGGCAGGTGCTCACGCTGCTGCCGTTGCTGTTTCATGTGAACCACCCGCTGCTGCCCGGCTACGTGTCGGGCTTCACCCCCGCGGGCATCAGCGGCTACGAGCCCGATGAGGCGCTGCTCGCCGAGGCCCAGCGGCTGACCCGCTCGTTCATCTATAAGCACCGGCGCAACGCACCCACGCCGATCCTTGGCCTGTACCTGATGGGCAGCCTTGGCACCCTGGCGCAAGACGAACACAGCGACATGGACATGTGGGTGTGCCACAGCTCCGACCTCGACGCCCACCAGCGCATGGAGCTGGAAAAAAAGTGCCGGCTGCTCGAAGCCTGGGCCGAAACCCAGGGCGCCGAGGCGCACTTTTTCCTGATCGACTGCGAACGCTTCGTCAACCAGGAGCGGGAAAACCAGCTCAGCGCCGACGACAGCGGCAGCACCCAGCACTTTTTACTGCTCGATGAGTTCTACCGCACCGCGCTGTGGCTGGCCGGGCGCATCCCGCTGTGGTGGATGGTGCCGGCCGAGCAGGAGCAGAACTACCTGCACTTCAGCCAAACCCTACTCGGCAAGCGCTTCGTGCGCGAGGACGAAGTGCTCGACCTCGGCCACCTGGCGCACATCCCGCCCGGCGAGTTCATCGGTGCCGGCCTGTGGCAGCTGTACAAGGGCATCGAGTCGCCGTTCAAGTCGGTGATCAAGCTGCTGTTGATCGAGGTATACGCCGCCCAACACCCCCAGGTGGAATGCTTGAGCGTGCAGTTCAAGGAGGCGATCTACGCCAACCGCCTGGCCCTGGACGATCTTGACCCGTACCTGATGGTGTACCGGCGGATCGAGGCCTACCTGCAAGGCATTGGTGACCTCGAGCGCCTAGAGCTGGTGCGCCGGGCCTTTTACCTGAAGGTCAACAAGCGCATGAGCGGCCCGCCCCGCGGCCGCCATCAGGGCTGGCAGCGGCCGCTGATGGAAAAACTGGTGGCCGAATGGGGCTGGGACGAGCGCCAGTTGGCGGTGCTCGACAGCCGCGCCTTCTGGAAGGTGCGGCAGGTCAGCCTGGAGCGCCAGGCGCTGGTGGGCGCGCTGAACCAAAGCTACCGCTTCATCGGTAATTTTTCGCGCCAGCAGGCGGCGACCAGCGCCGCCAGCCGCACCGACCTGAACATCCTCGGGCGCCGCCTGTACGCCGCCTTCGAGCGCCGCGCCGGCAAGCTCGAGCTGATCAACCCGGGCATCGCCCCGGATTTGTCCGAAGACACCCTCACCCTGGTGCAAGCGCCCAACCGCCGCGAGCCGGGGCAGGTGCAATGGGGGCTGTTCCACGGCAACCTCAACGTGCTGGAGTGGGAGCACTTCGCCCCGTTCAAGCGCAGCCATTCGCTGATCGACCTGCTCGCCTGGGGCCACCGCAATGGCGTGATCGACGCCGCCACACGCCTGGCGCTGCACCCGGGGCAAAGCGATGTGACCGAGTTCGAGCTGTTCAACCTGCTCGGCGCCCTGCAGCAGGCGGTGCCGCTGCCGATGCCGCCGGTGGCCCAGGAGCGCTGGCTGCAACCGGCGGTGGCCACCGAGGTGTTGCTGCTGGTGAACGTGGGCGTAGACCCGCTCAAGCACCACCGCGACCTGAATATCCTGATGACCACCTCGCGTACCGATTCGCTGAGCTACGCCGGTGCCCGTGACAACCTGGTGCTGACCCTGGACCAGGTCACGGTGAACAGCTGGAACGAAGTCAGCGTGAACCGCTTTGACGGCCGCTACGCCCTGCTCGACTGCCTGCGCGACCTGCTCAACAGCCTGCCCGAAGGCCGCCCGTGGCCACGCATCAGCGTGCGCTGCTTTTGCCACAACCGTGCCCAGGCGATCGCCGCGCGGGTGGTGGAGCTGCTCGAAACCGCGCAAACCCTGCTGGCGCGCAACCTCGGCCACCGCTACCTGATCCAGGTACAAGAGCAATACCACGTGCTCGACCTCGCCCCCGGCCAGGTGCGGCACTTCCCGCTGCCCAGCCAGCAGGTGCTGCTGGATTACCTGTCACGCCCGCTGAAGCGCTACAGCCCGCTGCACATGGACCCCAAGGCCCTGCAGGAGCACGACCTGGCGCTGATCCTGCCGCATGCGCACCCCAACTGCGTGCAGGTGTTCCATGCGGTGATGGGTGACGAAGCCCAAGTTTACGTGCTCGATGAGTTCAATACGCTGTGGCGCCAGCGCCAGGCGTTCTTCGACGAACCCAGCCTGCTGGCGCCGCTGCGGCGCTTTCTGACCCGCATCGCCGACCGCCGCGCCACCCAGCTGAGCCTGCGCGAGCCGCAGCAACTGGAGACGATTTTCTACCGGCTGAACACCCCACAGGGTTCACGCCTGCGCCAGGTCGAGCGCCTGGAGCCCAGCAGCGCGGTGAACGAAGGGTTTTACGAGGTACAGGCGATCCTGTTCAAAAGCACCTCGCAGCAAACCCGCGTGGTGCTGTATTGCAACCAGCGCGAGTTCAACGAACTGGAGCACGGCGAGGCGTTGTACCGAGTGGTCGCCGAGGAGATTCTCAGCCAGCGCAGCGGCGGCGAGCGCTACCACTGCTACATCACCGACCTCGACCTGTCGGCCCTTGGCAATGAACAAACGCTGTCGAGCAACGTTTACCTGCGCTACAAGGCAGACCTGGAGCAGGCGATCAACCAGGCGCTGGCGCAGCACTGAGGGGGTTCACGGGGGGAGGAAGCGGTACGGCTTCAGGGCCCTTCGCCGATCGCCGCGCGGCGGGCCTGCGCCAGGGCGCGGATCTCGCGGCGGCGCTCGTCGCTGGCGGCGCGCCACTCGCGGATGTGCTCCACGTGGCGCAGGCAGCCCAGGCAGTAACGGTCTTCGTCGAGCTTGCACAGGCTCACGCAGGGCGACTGCACCGCCGGGCTGACGTTACTGTACAGCGGCTTGGGGCTGGCCATCAGAGCTCATCGAACTCCAGCTCGGCGCCGCCCTGCTCGGCAACGATGCGCACCAGCATTTCATTGAGCAGTTCGTCGGTGGAGTCGCACATCCACTTGCCCGAGTCGGCGTCGTAGTCGAAGTGGAAGCCCCCGGAACGGGCGGCCAGCCACAGTTGGCGCAGGGCTGGCTGGCGGCTGAAGATCAGTTGGCTGCCGTTTTCGAAGCGCAAGGTCAGCACACCGCCGGCGTTTTCCATGTCTACGTCCAGGTCGCTGTCGTCGAAAATGTCTTCCAGGCCCTGTTGGGTCGCATCGACCAGGTCATGGAAGCGGGCTTCGCTCAAACTCATGTGTCCACCTCGGTAATTGGCGCAAGCGCGGCAATGTACGAGCCATGCTGGCCGATTGCAAACACTCACGTTCGGGCGCCGCTGAGCGGGCGCCCATTTATTAGGCATTGGCGCGGGGCGCCGGTATACTCGGGCGCAATTGCCGGTTTATACAAAGGATTCCACATGAAGCGCCTGATCGCCTCATTCGCTGCCCTGCTCGCCGTTGCCTGCCTGCTGTCCGCCTGTGGCCAAAAAGGCCCGCTGTTCCTTCCCGACGATAGCAAAGGCCCGAACAGCGCGCCGGGTTCGCACACGCATCAGCAGTCTTCCTGAGGGGCGCGCCATGAACGCATTCACTCCCCGCGGCGGCCAGCTGTTCGCGGAAGGCGTCGCGCTTTCCGCCGTTGCCGAACGCTTCGGTACCCCCACCTACGTGTACTCGCGCGCCCACATCGAGCACCAGTACCGCAGCTACACCGCCGCCCTGGCCGGCATGGAGCACCTGGTGTGCTTCGCGGTCAAGGCCAACTCCAACCTGGGCGTGCTGAACGTGCTGGCGCGCCTGGGCGCGGGCTTCGACATCGTGTCTGGCGGTGAGCTGGAGCGGGTACTGGCCGCCGGCGGCCGCGCCGACCGCGTGGTGTTCTCCGGCGTTGGCAAAACCCGCGAAGACATGCGCCGCGCGCTGGAAGTGGGCGTGCACTGCTTCAACGTCGAATCGGCCAACGAGCTTGAGCGCCTGCAGCAAGTGGCCGCCGAAATGGGCGTGCGCGCCCCGGTGTCGCTGCGGGTGAACCCCGACGTAGACGCCGGCACCCACCCGTACATCTCCACGGGCCTGAAAGAAAACAAATTCGGCATCTCGATCGACGACGCCGAAGACGTGTACGTGCGCGCCGCGCACCTGCCCAACCTCGAGATCATCGGGGTCGACTGCCACATCGGCTCGCAGCTCACCAGCCTGGCGCCATTCATCGACGCGCTGGACCGCCTGCTGTTGCTGGTCGACCGCCTGGCCGCTTGCGGCATCCACCTCAAGCATCTCGACCTGGGCGGTGGCCTCGGCGTGCGCTATCGCGACGAGCAGCCGCCGCTGGCCGGTGATTACATCCAGGCCATCCGCCAGCGCCTCGAAGGCCGCGACCTGGCCCTGGTGTTCGAGCCGGGCCGCTACATCGTCGCCAATGCCGGCGTGTTGCTGACCAAGGTCGAGTACCTCAAGCACACCGAGCACAAGAACTTCGCCATCGTCGACGCCGCCATGAACGACCTGATCCGCCCGGCCCTGTACCAGGCCTGGATGAACGTCAGCGCGGTCACCCCGCGCCAGGGCGAGGCCAGTGCCTACGACATCGTCGGGCCGATTTGCGAAACCGGCGATTTCCTCGCCAAGGACCGCGCCCTGGTGCTGGAAGAAGGCGACCTGCTGGCCGTGCATTCGGCCGGTGCCTATGGCTTTGTGATGAGCTCGAACTACAACACCCGCGGCCGCTGCGCCGAGGTGCTGGTCGACGGCGAGCAAGCCTTTGAAGTGCGCCGCCGTGAAACCGTGGCTGAACTGTACGCCGGCGAAAGCCTGTTGCCGGAGTAAACCGATGCTGCTGCGTTTTACCAAGATGCACGGCCTGGGCAACGACTTCATGGTGCTGGACCTCGTCAGCCAGCACGCCCACGTCACGCCCAAGCACGCACGCCAGTGGGGCGACCGCAACACCGGTGTGGGCTTTGACCAGTTGCTGCTGGTCGAGGCGCCGACCAACCCGGAAGTCGACTTCCGCTACCGCATCTTCAACTCCGACGGTTCGGAAGTTGAACAATGCGGCAACGGCGCGCGCTGCTTCGCCCGTTTCGTGCTCGACAAACGCCTGACCGCGAAAAAACAGATCCGCGTCGAAACCAAAGGCGGGATCATCGAACTGCACATTCGCAACGACGGCCAGGTGCGGGTGAACATGGGCCCGCCACGCTTCGTGCCGGAACAGATCCCGTTCCAGGCGCCGGAGCAGGCGCTGGTGTACACGCTGGACGTCAACGGCCAAGCCGTCGAGATCGCCGCGCTGTCGATGGGCAACCCCCACGCCGTGACCCGGGTCGATGACGTCGGCAGCGCGCCCGTGCGCGAGTTGGGCCCTCTCATCGAACACCACCCACGCTTCCCGCAGCGGGTGAACGCCGGCTTCCTGCAGGTGCTCGACCGCCAGCGCGGCAAGCTGCGGGTGTGGGAACGTGGCGCCGGCGAAACCCAGGCCTGCGGTACCGGCGCGTGCGCCGCGGCGGTCGCGGCCATCGCCCAGGGCTGGATGGATTCGCCGGTGGAGCTCGAGCTGCCCGGCGGCACCCTCACCCTGGAGTGGGCCGGCCCCGACCAGCCGGTGATGATGACAGGCCCCGCGACGCGGGTTTTCGAAGGCCAGGTACGTCTGTGAGCGAGAACACCCCATGACCAACAAGCCCCGAGTATCCGCACGCCAGAACACTGAAGATGGCCCGCCGCCGACACTGGGGGCCGAAGCGGTCGAGCAGTACCTCGCCGAACACCCGGAGTTCTTCGCCGGGCGCGAGGAGCTGCTGGGGCAGATGCGCATCCCGCACCAGCGTGGCGACACCGTCTCGCTGGTCGAACACCAGCTCAAGCTGCTGCGTGAGCGCAACGGCGACCTGCGCACCCGCCTCACCCACCTGATGGATGTGGCCCGCGACAACGACCGGTTGTTTGGCAAAACCCGCCGGCTGATCCTCGCCCTGCTCGACGCCACCAGCCTCGAGGAAGTGGTCATCGGCGTTGACGACAGCCTGCGCCAGGACTTCAAAGTCCCGTTCGTGAGCCTGATCCTGTTCAGCGACAGCCCCACCGCGGTCGGCCGCTCGATGCCGCTGGCCGAAGCGCAGCAATCGATCGGCAGCCTGCTGGGCGAAGGCAAGGCCGTGAGCGGCACCCTGCGGGATCACGAACTGGCATTCATCTTCGGCGAAGCCGCGCACAAAGAGGTGGCGTCCACCGCCCTGGTGCCGTTGATGCACCACGGCCTGCACGGCGTGCTGGCCATCGGCAGCCACGACCCACACCACTACAAAAGCGCGGTCGGCACGCTGTTTCTGAGCTACATCGGCGAAGTGCTCGGCCGGGTGATCCCCCGCTTCACGCCCAGCCTGCGCTCGGTTCGCTGAGCATGCAGGCCTGGCTCGACGGCTACTGCGCGCACCTGCGCAGCGAGCGCCAGGCCTCGGCCCACACCGAAGCCGCCTACCGCCGCGACCTGGCCAAGCTGATCGAGCACTGCGCCGCGGTGCAGGTCAGCCAATGGGAGCAGCTGACCACCGCCCACCTGCGGCGCATCGTTGCCCGCCTGCACCAACATGGGCAAGCGCCCCGCAGCCTGGCGCGGCTACTCTCCGCTGCCCGCGGGCTGTACCGCTGGGCCCACCGTGAAGGGCTGTGCACGCACAACCCGGCAGTGGGCCTGAGCGCGCCCAAGGGCGAGCGCAAGTTGCCGCGGGTGCTCGACACCGACCGTGCCCAGCAACTGCTCGACGGCGCCGTGGAGAACAGCTTCCACGCCCGCCGCAACCAGGCCATCCTCGAGTTGTTCTACTCCTGCGGCATGCGCCTGGCCGAGCTGTGCAGCCTTGACCTGGACCACCTCGACCTGCCCGCCGGGCTGGTGCAGGTCACCGGCAAGGGTAACAAGCAGCGCGTGCTGCCGGTGGGCCGCAAGGCCCGCGAGGCCCTGCAACAGTGGCTGCGCGAGCGCGGCGCCGGCAACCCCAAGGGCCGCGCGCTGTTCATCAGCCTGCGCGGCGAGCGGCTGGGCCCGCGGGCGGTGCAGGTGGTGATGGCCAAGGCCGGCGCCCAGGAGCTGGGCCAGCACCTGCACCCGCATATGCTCCGCCATTCGTTCGCCAGCCACCTGCTGGAGTCGTCACAAGACCTGCGCGCCGTGCAAGAACTGCTCGGCCACGCCGACATCTCCACCACGCAAATCTATACCCACCTGGATTTCCAGCACCTGGCCAACGTGTACGACCAGGCGCACCCCCGCGCACGCCGCAACAAGGAGCCGGAACAGTGAGCATTGAGCTGGTCACCTTCGACCTCGACGACACCCTGTGGGACACCGCCCCGGTGATCGCCAACGCCGAGATCGTGTTGCGCGAATGGCTGGCGGCCCATGCGCCGAAGATCGGCCCGTTCCCGCCCGAGGCGCTGTTCGCCATCCGCCAGCGCCTGGTGGAGGCGGAGCCCGCGCTCAAGCATCGCATCAGCGAGCTGCGCCGGCGGGTGCTGTTCCATGGCTTGCATGAGGCGGGGTACGCCGAAGCCGAGGCCCAGGACCTGGCCGAGCGCAGCTTTGAGGTCTTCCTGCACGCGCGGCACCAGGTGGACTTCTTTCCGGAAGTGCACCCTACGCTGGAGCTGCTGGCCCAGCGTTACCGGCTGGGCGCGGTCACCAACGGCAACGCCGACGTGCGCCGGCTGGGCGTGGCGGATTACTTCAGCTTTGCCCTGAGCGCCGAAGACGTGGGTATCGGCAAGCCAGACCCTCGCCCCTTCGAGGAGGCGCTACGGCGGGCCGGCACGGTCGCGGCCAAGGCCGTGCACGTGGGCGACCACCCCAACGACGACATCGCCGGCGCCCTGCGGGCCGGCCTGCGCGCGGTGTGGTACAACCCCCGGCACACCCCTTGGGAAGGCGGCGCGGCGCCCCACGCGCAAATCAGCAGCCTGGCGCAATTGCCCGCGCTGCTGCGGCAGTGGGAAGGCGCCTGACAAGAAAAAGCCCGCAGCGACGACGGGCTGTTTCCTGCGCCGGCCAGCCCTTCAGATAGGGCGGCTGCCGTACTTGTTGTCAGGCTTCTTGGGCGGGTCGGCCACCACGTTCGCCTCCACTTCCTGGATCTTGCCGCCACGCGAGAGGAACTCTTCCATGGCCCGGGCCAGGGCATCGCGTTCCTTCTGCTTGGCTTCCAGGCTGGGCATCTCGTCGACCGTGACCGCCGCCTTCTTGCCTTTGCCCGAGGACGCCGGAGCATCGCCGTCGTCGCTGCTGTCGTCAGCCGCTACGTCTTCGGCGCCTGCTTCCAGGCTTTCTTCGGTGTCTTCTTCATCGCCTACTTCGAGGTCGTCTTGTTCCAGATCATCGTCGCTCATTGTCTTACCTCATGACTCGCCAAAGCAGAGTATTTATAGACCAGGCACGCTTGAGATAAAGCCTGCCAGAAAAAATTCATCGCCCGCCATGCCAGCGGTCACCCAGCCTCGCCCCAGAGCGTGGCCACTACCCGGCGGGCGCCGCCGTGGTCGCGGTGCTCGCCCAGGTAAATGCCCTGCCAGGTGCCCAGGGCCAGCCGCCCGGCGTTCACCGGCACGGTGAGCTCACAGCCCAGCAGGCTGGCCTTGAAGTGCGCCGGGAGGTCGTCGTCGCCTTCGTCGTTGTGCTCGAAGCCCGCCTGCCCCTGTGGCACCAGGCGGTTGAAGAACCGCTCGAAGTCACGGCGCACGGCCGGGTCGGCGTTTTCATTGACCGACAGCGACGCCGAGGTGTGTTGCAGGCACAGGTGCAACAGGCCCACCCGGCAGCCACGCAACGGCGCCAAGGCCGCCAGGAGCTCGTCGGTCACCAGGTGAAACCCGCGCGGGCGGGGCTTCAAGGTAATCGTCGTTTGCTGCCACATGGCGTTCTCCCGTTCTTGGGGCGCATTCTAGCGCGCTCCAGAAAAAAGCAAAGTGGTTGATCTCACGGCGAAAAATCTTACGTTTTGCAGGGGTTTGATAATCCCGGCCCCGCTGGCACGGCACTTTGCGGCATGGCCGCTTCATGCACTGACAAAACGCGGATAAAAAAATGCCCGGCAAGCCGGGCATTTTTCGCGAGTGGACGATTACAGGTTGTAACCGCGCTCGTTGTGTTGTGCCAGGTCGAGGCCGACTGCTTCTTCTTCCTCGGTTACACGCAGGCCCATGACCATGTCGAGGACCTTGAGGATGATGAACGTCGCGACCGCGGTGTAGATCACGGTGAAGCCCACGCCTTTGGCCTGGACCCACAGTTGCGCGCCGATGTCGGTCACGGTGCCGAAGCCACCCAGCGAAGGCGCGGCGAACACGCCAGTCAGCAGGGCGCCGATGATGCCGCCGATGCCGTGCACGCCGAAGGCGTCGAGGGAGTCGTCGTAGCCCAGCTTGCGCTTGAGGCTGGTGGCGCAGAAGAAGCACACCACGCCAGCGGCGAGGCCGATGATCAGCGAGCCCATCGGGCCAACGGTACCGGCGGCCGGGGTGATGGCCACCAGGCCAGCGACCACGCCCGAGGCGATGCCCAGCGCGCTTGGCTTACCGTGAGTGATCCACTCAGCGAACATCCAGCCCAGGGCGGCGGCGGCGGTGGCGATCTGGGTGACCAGCATGGCCATGCCGGCGGTGCCGTTGGCGGCGGCCGCGGAGCCGGCGTTGAAGCCGAACCAGCCTACCCACAGCATGGCGGCGCCGACCAGGGTGTAACCCAGGTTGTGCGGGGCCATCGGGGTGGTGGGGTAGCCTTTGCGCTTGCCCAGTACCAGGCAGGCGATCAGGCCAGCGATACCGGCGTTGATGTGCACCACGGTGCCACCGGCGAAGTCGAGCACGCCCCAGTCCCACAGCAGGCCGCCGTTACCGCTCCAGACCATGTGGGCGATCGGTGCGTACACCAGGGTGAACCACACGCCCATGAACACCAGCATGGCGGAGAACTTCATGCGCTCGGCGAAAGCGCCGACGATCAGCGCCGGGGTGATGATGGCGAAGGTCATCTGGAAGGTGACGAACACCGCTTCCGGGAACAGCGCGGCCGGGCCGGTGATGCTCGCGGGGGTAACGCCCGCCAGGAAGGCCTTGGCCATGCCACCGACGAAGGAGTTGAAGTTGATCACCCCTTGTTCCATGCCGGTGGTGTCGAAGGCCATCGAGTAGCCGTACACGAACCACAGGATCGAGATCAGGCCGGTGATCGCAAAGCATTGCATCATCACCGACAGGATGTTCTTGGAGCGCACCATACCGCCGTAAAACAATGCGAGGCCCGGGATGGTCATGAACAGCACGAGGGCGGTGGAAGTCAACATCCAGGCGGTGTCGCCGGAGTTGAGGACCGGGGCCGCGGCCTCGTCGGCCATGGCCAGGCCTGGCATTACGAGGGACAACAGGGCTCCTAGCCCTGCGAATTGACGCAGAGTCATATTGTTTACTCCTGGGGCTTTTTAGTTGTGTGTCGGCTAGTTCGGCTTAGATCGCGTCGGTACCGATTTCACCGGTACGGATACGGATCGCCTGCTCCAGCGGCACCACGAAGATCTTGCCGTCACCGATCTTGCCGGTGTTGGCGGCCTTGCTGATGGCCTCGATCACCCGGTCGAGCTGATCGTCGCCAATGGCAACGTCGATCTTGACCTTGGGCAGGAAATCAACGACGTACTCAGCACCGCGGTACAGCTCGGTGTGGCCCTTCTGCCGACCGAAGCCCTTGACCTCGGTAACGGTAATGCCCTGCACGCCGATTTCGGACAGCGACTCGCGAACGTCATCCAGTTTGAATGGCTTGATGATGGCAGTGACTAGCTTCATGAAACTCTCTCCCGATTTGGTGGACTTGCCCCAGGAAAACAAACCCAGAACAAGTCTAAGCGCAGTGCCTGGCTTTGTAACGCGTCGCCGGTTTCTCTTCCTGAAACCGGCACCAGAGACCGCTCCTGACGAAACACTTCCCCGCTCCGCCTGCGCACTGCATTCGTCTCATGAGACTGCCTCAGTGCATGGGTCAATTGGCACTAAGCAGGTTTCTTGCCACATCGGTACATACCGCGATTTACATGCGCTTGCCGGCCCCTTTCGGCCCCCGTTTGAGCGCCGCGCCGCCGCGCTGCACAGCGCTGGTGCGCGGCGCCCCACAGCCATGCGCGAAAACGGTGCGCCGGCGGTCACCCGATGAATATAGCCCGCCCGTGATAAAGTGCAGGCTTTGCCCAGAGGAGCTTTGCCATGCTCGCCCCGAAAGATTTCATCGATGCCCTCGCCGGCCAGGCCGCGCGGTTGCTCGACGGTGCCGCCAGCGCCCCGCGCGGCGAAGCCGAAAGCCAGCTGCGCAGTGTGCTGCAGGCCGCCTTCGCCAAGCTGGAGTTGGTCAGCCGGGAAGAATTCGACAGCCAGATGGTGGTGCTGGCGCGCACCCGCGCCCGGGTCGAGGCACTGGAAACCCGCCTGGCCGAACTGGAAGCACGCCTCGACGGCGAACGCGGCTAGACGGCGCGTATCGGGCTTCATACACTCCCCCGGTAGCGAAGCGATCATGGGGTGATGGATGAACCGCAACGAATTGCGCAAGGCCGACATCAACCTGATGGTCGTGTTCGAAACCTTGATGCAGGAACGTAACGTCACCCGCGTGGCGGAGAAGCTGTTTCTCGGCCAGCCCACTGTCAGCGCCGCGCTCAACCGGCTGCGCACGCTGTTCAACGACCCATTGTTCGTGCGCGTGGGCCACCGCATGGAGCCCACCGCGCGGGCCGGCGAGATCATCAAGCACCTGTCGCCGGCGCTCGACGCAATGTCCATGGCGCTGAGCCTCTCGCAGGATTTCGACCCGCTGCAGAGCAGCATGACCTTCCGTATCGGTTTGTCGGACGACGTCGAATCCGGCCTGTTGCCACCGCTGCTGCGCGCGCTGCGCACCGAAGCGCCAAACGTGGTGGTGGTGGTGCAGCACGTGGATTACTGGCGCATCCCCGACCTGCTCGCCTCGGGCGAGATCACCGTGGGCATCAGCCAAACCCGCGGCCTGCCGGCCAATGCCAAGCGCAAGCTGCTGCGGCGCATGCACGCGCGGGTGCTGCGGGCAGACAAATCCGACACACCGCTGACCCTCGATGAATACTGCGCGCGGCCCCATGTGCTGGTGTCGCACACGGCCAACACCCGCGGCATCGCCGATGAATGGCTCGACGAGATCGGCCGCTCGCGCCATGTGGTGTTGTCGGTGCCGCAGTTCAGCTCGCTGCCGGCCATTCTCGCCGGCACCGACCTGCTCGCCGGCTGCCCAGACTACGCCGCCACGGCCATGCTCGGCTGGGGCAACCTGTATGCCGAAACGCTGCCGTTCGACACCCCGGCGCTGGAGTTGTCGATGGTCTGGCTGAGCATCACCGACAGCGACCCGGCCGAGCGCTGGTTGCGCGCGCGGCTCGAGCAGCACATGGGCGACCGCCAGCCGGTCAGCCCGCTCTGATCAACCGGCGCTGGCGCGCAGCAATACCTCTGGCGCCAACACCAGAGGGTTGGCGGCCTTGCCGTCGACCCGGCGCAACAACATTTGCAGGGCCAGGCGGCCCATGCGCTCGGCTGGCACACTGACGCTGGCCAGCGGCACCGGCAGCTCGGCGGCCCAGGGCAAATCGTTGTAGCCCACCAGCGCCAACTCACGCCCCAACAGCTGCCCCCGGGCCTGGGCCGCGCTGGCCACGCCGAGGGCGAGCAGGTCATCCAGGGCAAACACCGCGTCTACGCCCAAGCCCAGCAAACGCTCGCCCTGCTCGCGCCCGGCCTGGGCGCTGACCGCGCCGTGCACCACCTGCTCAGGCGCCAAGGGCACACCGGCCTGCTGGCACGCGGCGGCAAAGCCGCGCAGGGCATCCTGGCCCGGCGAGCTGTGCGCCGGCCCCGCCAGCACGCCCAGCCGCCGCCGGCCCTTGCGCAAAAAATGCTCCGCCACGGCGCGCCCGGCCGCTTCGTCGTCACAGCCGATGCCAGGCTGGCCAGGCTGCTGGCGGCCCACCAGCACGTAGGGCACGCGCTGCGCGGCCAACGTATCGAGCAGGCGGGTGTCACCGAGGTGGCAATCGCCCAGCACCAGCCCGGCCACTTGCCGCTGCAGGGCTTTTTCGGCGCGGTCGAGGCTGCGCCGCGGGTCGTCTTGGGTCGGGCAGGCGAACACGCTGTAGCCGGCGGCCTGGGCGGCATCCTCGATGCCCTCGAACAGCCGCGCGGCCAAAGGGTCTGCCAGGCGCGGCAGCAGCACGCCAACGTCGCGGCTGCGCTGGGTTTTCAGGCTCAGCGCCTGGGGGTTGGGCCGGTAGTTGAGCTCGCGGGCCAAGGCCCGCACCCTGCCGACCACCTCGGGCGAGGCCGCGCGGCCAGCCGCCTCGGGCGCGCCGTTGAGGATGCGCGACACCGTCGACACGTGCAGGCCGAGGGTCGCGGCCAGGGATTTCAGCGTTGGGCGTGGTTGCATGCCGGGGGCGTCCAAAAAAAACGCCGCATTTTCGCACGTTCGCCCCAGCCTGGCGCATACCTCGGATCAGAAAGCCGGCAAGATCGCCCCCTTGAAGGTGGTCTCGATGAACGCCTTCACCTCAGGGCTCTGATAGGCCTGCAACAATTGTTGCACCCAAGGCTGGCCCGCGTCGGCCCGGCGCACCGCGATGAGGCAGGCGTAGGGGCCATCGCCTTTTTCACTGAGGATGGCATCCCGGCTGGGGTTCAGGCCTGCCTTGAGGGCGTAGTCGGCATTCACCGCGCTCACCGCCAGGTCTGGCAGCGAGCGTGGCAACTGTGCGGCGTCCAGCTCAACGAATTCGAAGTGATGGGGGTTGGCGGTGATATCGATCGGCGTGGCATTCACACCCGCCTGCGGGTCGATGCCCTGGCGCAGAGTGAGCAGCCCGTTGGCCTGCAGCAGTAGCAACACCCGGCTTTCGTTGGCCGGGTCATTGGGGATGCCGACCTGGGCGCCATCAGGCACTTGGTCAAAGCGCTGGTAGCGTTGCGAGTAGAACGCGATCGGCCCGGTAAAGGTTTTGCCGATGCCCACCAGGTCATAGCCGCGGGCCTTGACCTGAGCATTGAAGAACGGCCGGTGCTGATAGCTGTTGGCGTCGAGGTCACCAGCGGCCAACGCGGCGTTGGGCTGGATGTAATCGGTGAATTCCACCACCTCCACGTCTAGCCCAAAACGGGCCTTGGCCACCTCGGCGACCTTTTCCATCACCTGAGCATGGGGCCCGCTGGTCACACCTACTTTCAGCGGCGCCGCGCCAGCCCAACCCGCCAGGCACACCAGCACTGCACAGATCCCGCCACGCCAGCCGTTCATCGCACTCAACCCGCTTCGCTGTAGAAAGCCGCCACCCTAGGGCGGCCCACGCGGCCTCGCAAATACGATCTCGGCATAGGGCTATAGCCGCCGGTGGCATGCATCTTGTTCCGTATCCACAGAAGATTGTTCAACAATCACGCCACGGAGCCACCCATGCCACCCGCCCCCCACAGCGGCCTCAGCCTGCCCGCCCAGGTCGCCAACGAACTGCGCGAGGCGATCATCGCCGGGCGCCTGCTGCCCGGCACCGCGCTGGCGGAAGTCGAACTCGCCGCGGCCTACAGCACCTCGCGCAACACCCTGCGCGAGGCCCTGCACCAGTTGAGCCGCGAAGGCCTGGCCAGCTATGTGCGCAATAAAGGCGTGGAAGTTCGGCGCTTGGGGGTGGCCGAGGTGCGCGACCTGTTCAAGGTGCGCCGCACCCTTGAGCTGCAAGCGCTGCGCAGTGGTGCGCCGCTGCGCGAAGAGCAAGCCGCGCGCATGGCCGATGCCATGGACGCCGCCGAGCTGGCCCAGGGCCGGGAAGACTGGCGCGCCTTCGGCACCCACAGCCTGCGCTTTCATCAGTGCATCGTCAGCTTGCTGGCCAGCCCGTTGTTCGACCAGTTTTTCGCCAACATCGCCGCCCAACTGCGCCTGGCTTTTGCCATGGCGCCGGATGAAGAACGCTTTCAGCGCCCCTGGGTGCAACGTGACCGCCACCTGCATGCCCTGCTCGGCGCCGAGCAACCCCATGAGGCCGCTTACGCGATGGCCAACTACCTTGATGATTCCGAACGCCTGCTGCTCGAGCTGCTCAGCACGCGCCCCTCACCCTGACCCCGGAGCCACACCATGTACAAGGACTACCCCGCCGCCTACCAGGCCAGCAAAGGCTCGGCGCTGCAGGTCGACACGGCCTTCTACGGCCGCATTCGCGACAACAAGGCCAGCCGTACGCTGGTTGAGCAATTCGAGGTGCCGATCCGCACCGGCCGTGCCTGGAAGGTCCCCGCCGGCCACGTGTTCCGCGTGACCACCCCGGTCGGCCCGCAGGTAGGCGACTTCAACATCTGGAACGCCAACGACCCGCGCGAGCGCCTGTGGGCCGCGCGCACCCGGCAACTGCAGGGCGCCCACGTGACGACCCACGACCGCCTGTGGTCGAACCTGCCGTTCCTGCGCCCCTTGGTGACCATCACCGACGACAGCCTCGCCGCCTACGGCATCGACGAACACGGCGGCCGCCTGCACGACCTGCTCGGCACCCGCTGCGACCCGTACGTGAACAAGATGCTCACCGGCGAAGACTTCCACCACCACTGCCACTCCAACCTCACCCGCGCGGTGCTGCCGTTCGGCCTGACCGAGTTCGACGTGCACGATGTGCTGAACATCTTCCAGTGCACCGGGCTGAACCACGACGACATGTACTTCATGAAGGCCTGCCCGGCCCGGCAGGGCGACTACCTGGAGTTCTTCGCCGAAATCGACGTGCTCTGCGCGCTGTCGACCTGCCCCGGGGGGGATTTGTCCTTGCCGATGTGGGGGCCCGAGGCGCAAGACCCACTCACCGTGTGCCGGCCGCTGGGGGTCGAGGTATACCGCCTGGATGAGGGCTTACTGCAGGGCTGGGAACAACCGAAGCGGGCCAGCTACGCGGGGCAGCATGGGCTGATGGTGGCGAAGGCGGCGTGGGAGGTGTAGGGGGCGCGATAGGCCCAGGCAGGTGACCTTAGCTCGGCACGGGTTCAGTTCCAAAAAGGGCGCTGTTCCCAATCGGCTATCAGGCCAAGTTCCGCGGTAGTTTTGCCTGCCTTGGCCAAGGCTTCATGGGGTGCTGTAGCCATGAGGCATTTGAACCGGTGTTTCCAATCCGATGCTGGGTCTATTTTTTCGAGTAACGCCTGCACTACCACCGCCCTGGCGAACATGCGCCCCCGGTCGACGTGGGAGGGGAACTCCACGGCAATAGCCTTGGCATATTTAGGCGCACTGGCCGTTATGGAGGCATTCCATAACCGCCCATGATGAGCACACACGTTGCGCAAGAGGGTGAGGCTCTTCAACCAACTGACCAATACGGTCTCGTCGTACGCGAACTTCACCGCAACTGCTTTGCGGTGGTCGAGGTGAAGATCGCAGAACAACCGCGACATCTGGCCAATCGTCATCGCTTCGAGCACTGCCCACACGGGAGGCAGCGCCGGGGTGTTGTAGTGCCGATAGTAATGATTGAGCGCAGCGTTGTCCTTTTCTCGCAGGTTGACTACCTGGCGCAACAGGTCACGGTGCTTCGAGCAATCTTCGAAGTGGATGGCGCTGAGATAAAAATGCGGCCCGCAGGCTTTGTCCACTGCAAGGGTATTGATGATCGCTGCGCGGAAGCCCACCTCGATCCTGTCGATGGCATCCAGAAAAACCAGGCGAAGACGACGGTCAAAATCATAAAGTTTGAGCACATCGTCAAAGCACGCGGCAGGCACGAACCGCTTTTGCGGATCCTGCAGAGGGCGCATGTAAATCAGCAACCGGTGATATCCGACGAATTCAAGAGCGCGTAACGCGGGTTCGGTTTGGCCCTTGGTGCCCAGGCCTTTGGCCCGCAGGTGACGCAGCAGCGCATGGGGAGTTTTGGCGGGTTTGACGTAGGCGGTGGGGAGTTGGGGCATGCCAAGGCGCCCTGTGATCAGCCAGAAAAAACTAACCCCCTGGTGCGCAGTACGGGATGAATCCCGCCCGAGGCGTGGAGGTTATTCTTGCCCGCAATGCTATGGCGCGAGGCTCGCTGGGTCAACCCGCGCCGCGCGACCGCGCTGTTCCCCCAGAAATCGCAAACACCCCGTAAACACTGCCTTGAGAGCGATTTCGAGGTACTGGGTGCCACATAATCTTACATGTCCGTGTGCCGGCCCTACGCTCGCCCAACTACCCTTCCCCCCTCTTCCCCCCCACCCCACAAGGAGGCAAGGATGCCCCTCGCCATTGCCCACAGCCGCGCCCAAGTCGGCGTTGGCGCGCCCGCCGTGCTCGTCGAGGCGCACCTGGCCAACGGTTTGCCGTCGCTCACCCTGGTTGGCCTGCCCGAAGCCTCGGTGAAAGAGAGCAAGGACCGCGTGCGCAGCGCCATCGTCAACTCCCGGCTGGCATTCCCGTCGCAGCGCATCACCCTTAACCTGGCCCCGGCCGACTTACCCAAGGATGGCGGGCGCTTCGACCTGCCGATCGCCCTGGGCATCCTCGCCAGCAGCGGGCAAGTGCCGATCGCCGCGCTCAGCGGCATCGAGTGCCTGGGCGAGCTGGCGTTGTCCGGGGCGATCCGCCCGGTGCAGGGAGTGTTGCCGGCGGCGCTGGCGGCGCGCGATGCCGGGCGCATGTTGGTGGTACCGCGGGAGAATGCCGAGGAAGCCTCGCTGGCCAGTGGCTTGAAGGTGCTGGCGGTGGAGCACCTGGTTGAGCTGGTGGCGCACTTCAATGGCCACTCACTGCTGCCGTTGTTTCGCGCCAACGGCCTGTTGCTGGTGCCCAAGCCCTACCCTGACTTGGCTGAGGTGCAAGGCCAGGTGGCGGCCAAACGGGCGTTGGTGGTGGCCGCGGCGGGGGCGCATAACCTGCTGTTCAGTGGCCCGCCCGGCACCGGCAAAACCTTGCTCGCCAGCCGCTTGCCCGGCCTGCTGCCGCCGCTGGCCGAGGCCGAGGCGCTGGAGGTGGCGGCCATCCAGTCGGTCACCAGCCATGTGCCGCTGAGCAGTTGGCCGCAGCGGCCGTTCCGCCACCCGCACCATTCGGCGTCGGGCGCGGCGCTGGTGGGCGGTGGAAGCCGGCCACAGCCGGGGGAAATCACCCTGGCCCACCATGGTGTGCTGTTTCTGGATGAGCTCCCGGAGTTCGACCGCAAGGTGCTCGAGGTGCTGCGCGAGCCGCTGGAGTACGGAAGGGTGAATTCTCACACATTAGATCGAAGTGTGCCTACTACATAACCTTCAGACCTCTTACCCCACCGTAACTCACATCGCCTACAACGCGTACTGAAGAAGAAAGCAACTATCTACATCCTACCCTATGGCAAAAGCCATAACGCAGTTGTATCAAATTTACAGCAGCCAATTTGGCTTTGTATTTTCAATGTTTAGAAACACACTAAAATATGGCACAATTGTTCAGCAGGTGGCCCATTTGCGCATTGAAAGCCTTTGCAAATCCATAAATTCGGCCGACTCCCCCTTACGACTTGCTAACTCTCGAAACACTATCGAACGCCCTATCCTTGCGGGTTGCACAGCATTCTGGATGGTGGACTGTTATGCCTCGTGCTGTAACTACCAGTGCCGCCAGTGTTGCATGCATCAACGCAAACGACACTAAGCAGATGATTTAACATATGGGAAATGGCGAACAGAGATTTTGAGTTTCTAAAACAAACCTAAGTTAGAACAACAGGACTATTGCGTGACAACTATATACAACCAAAACCGTTACATGGAAAAGACAATTAACTGCAACCATAAGCGTGAAAGCCTAGAACGAATTCTTGAACCGCTTTACGTAATGACCTATACAACATCAAAAGACTTTAATCGTCCCATTGGACTTCATCTTAGAGTGAGATTCACCGAAAAGATGAATCTAAGCAAATTTTCGGCCTGCATCAATCGCAGATATGATAAACACGGCTATACACCAGCGAGAGTTTCAGTAAAGGAAATTGACGACGACGAGGGTACACACTACCACATTGCAATGATCATTGACGGAAAATACAACACACCCTTGAACCTACAACAACTCTGTTCCAAAATGAAATCAAATGGATTTCTCGCCAATTACAAGGTGATAAATCATAAAGACCACCCGTATGGACTAGTGATTTCATCGGAAGCTACGCGAGACATTTTCTTTGACTGGGTTTCATATCTTGCAAAGAAAATATCAAAGACTGAAGGCAAACAGTGCTTTTCGAAATGCAAGGCAGTCCAGCGCGATACAAGTTCATGGATTTCAAATGGCAAACCAAATCTCAGCATGCCGAAAGACAAGCCAGCCGAAGTCACGCCCTCAAACACTCTATGGGCGTTTATTTCGTAGACCCGCAACCACACCATTTCCAAACACTGCATCGCTGCCTAAGACGCAGCACAGGCGGTTGCAGAGGCATTGGAAACTGGCCCGGCAGCTTAGGGAGTCCAAAGCTGATCCGGGCCTTCCTAAATCATAGTAATCGCATTATCAACTAGACTATTTCACGCAATGTCTCAACGGCACATTGCAATATGTCTAAAACATTCGTGTTTTAATCCTGAAACAAAGACCTGCCTTGGTCATATAATTGATATGTTGGCGTATAGCCAATATGTCCATTTGCGGAAACCTTAAACGTATATACCACCTGCGGCTCTTTACCGGGGACTGAAATCTTTGCCATTCGAAGATACATTGCCACTGCCGTCGAAAGTGGAATATTGAAACAATTACCACGCTTCGCCTCCGCCTCCAGTTCTTTATCGAACGCCGCAGAAGTTTTGTCATCGAGCTTATCATTCAAAGCCGCATCAAAAATCCTGAAAAACACATCAGGACTCTTACAAGCCCACCCGCGCATCCCCGTTTCCTTCGGCCCAATTCTCATGTCACCGGACACATCGATTATTTGAGCGTCTACTAGACTGGACATCAACAACACACTACAACCCAAAATCCGTTTAAACATCCTATCATTCCTACTAGGTTACGGTTTCGATGACCAGTTTTGGCTGGCATCCATGCTTTGCAATTATTCAACCGGCCACCTAAACACTCTGATGCATGAGCGATGGGACCCAAGAATACACAATACTCGTATTTCGAGTATTTTGCTAGATGGCAATACCTTGTTGGCAATCTGTCAGAGCGCCACAATTGTATGTCAAAATCCATTCACACCGACGATTACCAGGTCCTAGTGAGCCTGCTTCGGGATTACCGCTTACAAGCCGGATTAACCCAAAATGATTTAGCAATGCGGATAGGAAGGAAACAGGCGTATGTTAGCGCCGTCGAAGTGGAAGGTCGTCGATTGGATTTGTTACAGCTACGCGATTGGGTGAATGCATGTGGCGGGAATCTTGTGGAGATGATTGAAAAGTTCGAGTCACGTTGCGATTCTACTAACGCACCCTAATCCGTACCACGTCTACTTCCCCTGACAGATCGGTATTCTCGAACATTAATCTTTGATAGGTAATCCATGTAACGGATGCCAGTGTCGGTAACTGCCAGCCTAGGAAGGCCCGAAATTCCTACCGTCCCGGAATAATCTATCAACTTGGCGTAAATCATCGCCCTCAACATTCCCTCATCATCGGACTTTAACGCAGCCCAATCCTGATCGCGCACAGCAGTCAATATGAATAGGTGGTAGTTTTGGGTATCCAAGGTGCGACTCCTTCGCCCGGCATTAGATGACTTACATATAGCTGAAACGCATAACAATGTTCAGCAGTATGATCAAAGCTTGCCTAATCTAGAACTGCACCTATCCGATCAAGCCCGTTACTGGTCCATAGTACATCTTTACTAATCCCGCTAGGGAAATGCTCCCTACACTGTCAACCAAACAACCAAAAAACGACCGTTTTTCGATACCGGCGTTTCCATAGCTAAGCCGGTACCATAAAAATAGCCTTGCGCAATTTTTGATACCATCCTATAGTGATGCCACGTTTAACGATACGTGGAGATTCATCATGTCCCGCACATTTCTCTATTGCCGAGTGTCCACCGCAAGCCAATTTACAGCCAATCAGGTGCAGGAAGTGAAATCGGCCGGGTTCGACGTTCAACCTTCACGTGTAGTTGAAGAAATCGTCTCTGGTAGCGTTGCAGTTGCCGAACGACCCGGGTTTCAAAAACTACTAGACCGTATGGAACGGGGTGATGTGCTAATCGTTACCAAGCTGGACCGCCTTGGCCGCAACGCAATGGATGTTCGATTTACTGTGGAGAATCTGGCTAAAGATTGCATACGGGTTCACTGCCTTGCGTTAGGCGGCGTAGACCTAACAAGCCCCGCAGGCAAAATGACAATGCAGGTACTGAACGCCGTAGCAGAATTCGAACGTGATCTGCTGATTGAACGAACCCAGCAAGGCTTGATGCGTGCGAAAGCTGAAGGTAAAAAGCTCGGCAGGCCGCCAGCGGTAAACACTACAAAGAAGGTGCAAACCCTGAAAGCCCAAGGGTTGAGCCAAGCACAGGTTGCGGGAGAATTAGAAATCGGTATAGCTACAGTGAAACGCCATTGGGCTACCCCTACCAGCTTATAGGGGGTGCGGGCATGTCTTGGACCCCCCTAAATTCAGGCTAAAGTCCAAAGGGACCCAGAATGACCTATTCGCAATAAGCTGAAATACGGTCAATGCCAAAATCTGCCAAGGGTTTGTGAAGCGTGAAGGACCGTTCTGCTTGGAATACATCCTCGCTGCTCTTGTAAACATTCATGTTGAGTGCGCGAATCTTGGCATCATACTCAAATACAAACTCCAAGTCTTGCTTGATGAAGAAAGCGTTCAATTCGAGCCGACCTTCTTCAGTCTGGTACTTGCCTATCAAATCTTTGACGGAAACGATGGGCATCGTAACTAGCATATCAGCCTCTTGCAACTTCAAGCCTTCCACCTTCTTCACTTGCACGTCCATTTCAGAGTGCAATTCAGCAGCCCTAGCCACTAATACCGCTGGAACATATCCACTATGGGCTGCTGCCGATGCCAGCATTGTCTCGTCCAAGTTTGAACGCATGGACCTAATCCCCGCCAACTTTTCCTCTTCAATCTCAATTTCTGTACTGATTCTGACTTTCTGTGCCCCCCTTGCCGCAAGCATATCAAATAAGCTTTGGCCAAATTCCAACCTTCGGACCTTGTGCGCTTTCTGACTTTCACCATCAACCAACTTCCTGATTCCAAAACGCCCGCCTGACGGTCTATCTTTCCATAACGCGTCATGCTTCTTCTTCATCAGAACCATTACTTCATCTGAAACACTTTCTTTTGTTACGCTAGCCATGGGCAGGCTGTTTCGGTTAAACATTGCCACTGCACTAGCCAGCATTCCGAAGGCCAAGTCGAAACGGAAACGTTGGTCACAGTCCCCTTTGTATTCTTTTTTAGTTTTGCAATGAAAGTAATAGTACATTTCACCTTTTGGATTCTTCTGCTTCTCGAAAACCAAACTTTCACCACACTTCCCACACTTGACAACATGTCGAAATATGTTGGCATTACCAATCGTGAAGTTGCCATAGTTCTTTCGAGATTTCCGCTTCTGCATCGCAGCAACCGCTTCATCATATTCCGTATGCGTGATGATTGCCGGATAGTACCCCTCAACAAATTCAACGAACACCTTCTTTTGGTTTTCGTCTCGCCGCTGCGACATCAAAACACCAAGGGGTGATTTAGTTCGAAGTAACAGACTGACAGCTTTATTAGTCCATTTCCGCAAAGAATTTTTGTTGATCTCGGTTATCACCGCCGACACCCCCATATATTTCAGCAAATGGAATATTCTTCTTACTTCTGCGGCCTGCTCATGTTGAACTTCGAACTTCTGAGTTACCTCGTTATATGTTACCCCATATGGCGGGGTACGCTTATTGAAAATCTTACCACCAGACCCTGCTTCTTTTTTGGCAGTGTCCCACTTGTATTTTCTTCGATCAGACTTGTGTTGCGATTCGTCATGCGCGCGCTCGGCAATAACGGCGATTTCAAGGATTGTCGACAACCCGTTCCTCTTTATTTCATCCGAATACTCTTTCTTACCGATAGTGGTGTAAATCTTAACACCGGTTCTTAGAATATCCTGCAATAGTGAAACGCCATTGAATACCGGTTGCCGTGTAATCCTGTCGATTGATTCTACAACAAGGTAATCACCTCGGCGCAATTCACCCGACTTGATACTTTCTAGAATATCCTTCAACTTTCCAGTTCGCGCGTTCGCGCCCCGAAAAGATGAAACTGCTTCATCAATAAACAGCTTGGTGATTTGAATTCCTGTGTGCAGAGTAAAGTCTTCCAAGGGTGACGTTTGTCGTTCAACCGTATCGCCCATTCCCTGAGCGGTCGATGAATAACGTACATAAGCATAGGCTTTAGGCATCAATTCTCACCCTTAAAAATTTTGTGTGAGTATACCACCTGCCGTTCGAAAGCGGCGAGATCATCATCGCCCGCGCCCGCGACAAAACCCGCTTCCCGGCGCGCTTCCAGTTGGTGGCGGCGATGAACCCCTGCCCCTGCGGGTACCTCGGCGACCCTACCGGCCGCTGCCGCTGTGGCCCGGAGCAGATCGAGCGCTACCGCAACAAGCTCTCCGGGCCCCTGCTCGACCGCATCGACCTGCACCTGACGGTAGCGCGCGAAACCACCAGCCTCAACCCGCGCCTGGGCGACGGTGAAACCACTGCCGTTGCCGCCGCCCGAGTCGCCCAAGCGCGCGAGTTGCAGCAGGCCCGGCAAGGCTGCGCCAACGCCTTTCTGGGCCTGCCCGGGCTGCGTGAACACTGCCAGTTGCAGCCAGCGGATGAACACTGGCTGGAAGCCGCCTGCGAGCGGCTGACGCTATCCCTGCGCGCGGCGCACCGGTTGCTGAAGGTGGCGCGCACCCTGGCGGACCTCGAGGGCCAGGCGGCGATTGGCCGGGCCCATGTGGCCGAGGCGTTGCAGTATCGCCCGGCGAGTGGCTGAGCGGCGCAGGGCGCTCAGGCCAACCACACCCACAACAGCGAAGCCCCCACCAGCCCCACCACTGAAACGATGGTCTGCAACACCGACCACACCCAGATCGTTTGCTTGAGCTCCAACCCGAAGTACTCCCGCACCATCCAGAAGCCGGCATCGTTCACATGGCAGAAGAACACCGAACCGGCGCCGATGGTCAGTGCCACCAGCGACGCTTGCATGGGCTCAAGGCCCGCCATCATCGGCGCGAGAATGCCCGCGGTGGTGGTGGTGGCCACGGTGGCCGAGCCGGTGGCCTGGCGCAGGGCCACGGCGATCAGCCAGGCCAGCAGCAGGTACGGCAGGTGCACGCCTTCGGCCACTTTGCTGATGGTCTGGCTGACCCCAGCCTCGAGCAGGGTTTGCTTGAGGCCGCCACCGGCGCCGATAGTCAGCAGCAGCGCGGCGATCGGCGCCAGGCTTTTGCGCAGGGTCTGCCCCACCTTGTCGCGTGCCATGCCATTGGCCCAACCCAGCAGCACCACCGCCGCCAGCACCGCCAGGCCCAACGCGACCAGGGGTTCGCCGAGAAACTTCAGCCCCAGCGCCAGGCTGCTTTCAGCGGGCAACGCGACCTTGGCCAGGGTGCTGCCGAGCATCAGCACCACGGGCAGCAGGATGATCCCCAGAGAAACGCCAAAACCCGGCTGGCGCGCCGTGCCAGGCTTGGCGCTGAACAGTTCGCCCAGCTCCGCCGGGGCTTCGATGTGTAGCCGGCGCGACAGCCACAGGCCGTACAGCGGGCCGGCGAGGATCACCGCCGGCACTGCCAGGGTAAAGCCCAGCAGCATGGTCAGGCCAAGGTCGGCGTGCAGCGCGCTGACCGCGATCAGCGGGCCGGGGTGCGGTGGCATCAGGGCGTGCAGGGTGGTCATGCCGGCCAGCGCCGGAATGGCGATTTTCAACAGCGGCTGGTTCGACTGCCGGGCCATCACGAAGATGATCGGCACCATCATCACCAGGCCCACTTCGAAGAACAGCGGCAGCCCGATGATCATCGCCACCAACGCCATCACCCACGGCAGCGCGCGGCCCTTGCCCAGCCCCAGCAAGGTGCTGGCGATGCGGTCCGCCGCGCCGGATTCGGCCATCAGCGCGCCGAGCATGGCGCCCAGGGCGATGATGATCCCGGCTTCACCGAGGATGCCACCGGCGCCTTTGCTGAACGCCTTGGCGACTTCTTCCGGGGCCAGCCCGGCGCCCAGGCCGGCAATGAAGGTACCCACCAGGATGGACAGGAACGGCGGCAGCCGCGTAAGGCTGATCAGCACGATGATGCTGGCGATGGCCAGCACACAACAGAGGATCAAACGGCTGTCATGGGCCAGCCAGGCAACGTGGGACAACTCCACCGGTGGGTACTCCTTTATTCTTGGGATTCATACCGCAGCAACAATTTGTTGCAAAACCCACCGAGGGTACCGGATCTAACCTTTCAACAGTCTTTCACCCCTGCCCTGCTTGCATGAAAGCTTCTTCAGTGGGGATCCAACGGCTCTTCGAAACGCAGCAGCCGCCCGGCATTGCCCAGCACTAGCAGCGTGCTGAGGTTGTGCAGCACGGCGGCCAGCATCGCCCCGGCCGCGCCCAGCCAGCCGAAGGCGGCGAACACTACGATGGCCAAGGTCCAGCCGATGCCGACGATCACGTTCACGTGCAGGGTGCGCCGGCACTGCCGGCTCAGCCGCACACAGGTGCCGAGCCGGCGCAGGTCGCTGCCGATCAATACGATGTCGGCCGAGGCCAGGGCGATGTCGGCGCCGCCGCTGCCCATCGCCACACCCACCACGCCGGCCTTGAGGGCAAGCGAGTCGTTGATGCCGTCGCCCACCACCATCGGCCGGAAGCCCTGGTCGATTTCACTGAGCACGCGGTCGAGCTTGCCCTCGGGCAGCGCTTGGGCCTGCACCTGGTCGATGCCCACTTCGGCGGCCACTCGCTCGGCCACGCTGCGGCGGTCGCCGGTGAGCAGCACTTGCCGGCCCAGGCCGAGTTCGCGCAGTTCGGCCAGGGCCCCGGGGGCTTCCTGCTTGAGGGTGTCGGCGAGCAGCAGCCAGCCCAGCAGTTGCCCGCCTTCGGCGACGCCGGCGATCGGGCCGTCGTGCTCGGGCACCGCGCCCAGTTCGATGCCCAGCTCGGTGAACAGCTCCGGGCGGCCCAGCGCCACCTCGCCCTGGGGCCCGCGGGCGACCACGCCCAAGCCTTGGCGCTCCTGGATGTCGCTCAGGGCCAGGTACTGCGCCGCCGGGGTGCAGCCGGCCAGCGCGCGGCTGACCGGGTGGCTGCTGGCGTGGCCCAGGCTGGCCGCCAGCGGCAGGATGCGCGCCTGCGGGGCGTGCACCGCCACCACCTGCTGCACGCGCAAGGCGCCGTGGGTCAGCGTGCCGGTTTTGTCGAACACCACGCAGCTGAGGTCTGCCAATTCTTCGAGAAACGCCGAGCCGCGAATTAGGATGCCGTGGCGCGCCGCCACCGCCACCCCGGCAATCGCCGTGGCCGGCGCCGACAACACCAACGCGCACGGGCAGGCGGCGACCAGCACGGCGAGCATCGCCTGGGCATCCTGGGTGACGAACCAGGTCAGCGCCGCCACCAGCAATACCAGCACCTGATAGGCACCGGCATGGCGCTCGAGCAGGCGGGTGATCGGCGGCTTGGCGCGCTCGGCACTTTGCATCAACGCAATCACCTTACCCAGGGTGGACTGCGCGCCGATGCGGGTCACCTCCACCACCAACAGGCCATCGAGATTGATGCTGCCGCCGAGCACCGGGTCGCCCTCGCCGACCCGCTGTGGCACCGACTCACCGGTCAGGGTGGCGGTGTCGAGGCTGGCACGGCCGCTGCGCACCACGCCGTCGGCGGGTACCTGGTCGCCGGCGCGGATCTCCACCCGGTCGCCCGGCTGCAGGCCGGCGTTGTCCACCTCGCTCACCTGGCCCTCGGCGCCGAGCAGGCGGGCCTGGCTGCGGGTCAGCTTGCCGAGGGCTTCGATGGCCTGTTCCGAGCCGATCACACTGCGCTCTTCGAGCACATGGCCGAAGATCATGATCACCGGCAGCAGCGCAGCGGTGAGCAGGTCACCGCTGGCCCAGGCGCCGAGCATGGCCAGGGCGATCAACTGGTCGGTGATGCCGTGCAGGCTGGGGTAACGCAGGCTGAACCAGGCCGAACGCATCACCGGCACCGCCACCAGCAGCGAGGCCACGCCCAGCAGGCATTGGCCAACTTCGCTCTGGCCCGGCATCCAGGCGCGCCAGGCCAGGCCCAGCAGCAACAGCCCCAAGGCCAGCATGGCCAGGGTGAGCTGGCGCGCGGCGCGGCGTTGCTCGCTGGCGCTGAGCAGCGGGGCGGGGTGGGCATGGGCGGTCATTTGTCGGCTCCCGGCACAATCAGGTGGGCATCGTCTTTGGGGTTTACGGTGGTCACCGAGCCGGCGTTGCCGAGGATGCCCGGCAGCCGCTCGCGGTACAGCCGCAGCGCCAGGCCAGGGTCATTGCTGTGGGCCAGGCCGGCGATGCTGGCGGTGTCGGCCTGGGCCTTGGCAACCTGTTCGCTGGCCTGGGCGTGGGCGTCCTGCAGCAGCCGGTCGGCCTTTTGCGTGGCGGCCTGCAGGGTTTTTTGCGCATCGTTCTGGGCCGTGGCCACGGCCTTGTCGGCCTGCTGGGTGGCGGTCAGCACGGCATTGAAGGCGCTGACGGCATCGTTGGGCAGGCTCGACTGCACGTCGATGCGTTCTACCTCAACGCCCAAGCCCTGGCCGGCGCTGGCCAACGCGCGCAGGCGGCCGTTGGCGCTTTGCACCAGGTCGGCACGCAAACGTTCGCGGCGCTCGGCGGCCTCGCTGCCCTGGGCGAGCATTTCCGGGCGCGCCACCAGGATGGTGTCCAGGTCCCGCGCGGCCGCCAAGGCCACGGCGCCGCGGGTCACCAACCGGTCCAGCGCCGGCAGCACGTGTTCGCCCTGCAGCAGCCAGGCGCGGGCGTCGGTGACCCGGTAGAACACCTGCAGGTCGAGCTGCACGATGCCGGCGTCGCCGGTCAGCAAAAACCCCGAGCCGGCCAACGCGTCGGTGGCCGGGCTGAGGAAGGTTGCCTGGCGCTGCGCGGCGCCAGCCTCGGTGGTGCGTTGCAGGCCTTGCACATGCAATTGCAGCACCCGCTCCGGGCCCGGCACCACGGCCACCTGCTCGAACGGTTGCGGCCAGGCCAGCAGCAGCCCAGCGCCCGCCACCCGCTCAATGGCGCCAAAGCGCATCACCACGGCACGCTCTTGCGGGCCCACCTGGCGCACGTTGCCCAGCAGCCAGGCCAGCGCGGCCAGCAGCGCCACCGCGTAGAGGGCGATGAACGCCAGCCGGGTAGCCTGTTGCCAGGCACCGGTGTCAGCCCGCGGGGTCATGGCTGGCTACCCGGGGTGGCGTCCGGGCCCTCGACCAACGCCCGGAACGGCGCCGCGTCGGTACGCAGGATCAACCGGCTGCCGGGGGTGATCACCGTGCCGAGGGTGTCGAGCGAGCGCAGCAGGTTGTACAACTGCGGCGCGCTGGTATAGGCCTGGCCGTAGATCTGCGCGGCTTCCACCTTGGCCTGGGCCTGGATGTCCGCTGCCTTCACCGAGGCATCGGCGACCAGCACCCGCGCGTCACGCTCGGCCTGTGAGCGGATCTGCGCGGCCTGGCGCTTGCCTTCGGCAGTGCGCTCAGTGGCGATGGTTTCACGCTCGGCGCGCATGCGCTCCACCGTGGCATCGAGGGTCACGGCGGGCAGGGTCAAGCGCTCTACGCCCACTTGCAGCACCTTCACGCCGTAGGTGTCGTAGAGGGTTTTTTCGATCTGCTCGCGCAGGCGCAGTTCGAAGGCGTCGATCTGCACCTGGCTGGCGTCGGTGTTCACCAAATGCGCCAGGTCGAAGGCGCTGGCGGTGGTTTCCAGGGCCGAGCCAACGAAGGTGCGGATCTGCCGCGCGGCTTCATCGGGCTGGTTCTGCACCGCGCGCATGAAGCGCTGCACGGCGGCCGGGTCGGCCGGGACCTGCCAGGCCACGTAGGCCTGCACGATGATCCGCAGGCCATCGCGGGTGCCGACGTCTTGCAGGCCGCTGGAGGTGCTGCGGATGCGCAGGTCGACCGGCACCGCGGCCTCCAGCGGCACCGGCAGGCGCCAGGCCAGGCCGGGCTCGAGCAGCACCCGGCCGGGGTTGCCGAAGCGGGTGATCACCACCGCCTCGCCCGAGCGCACTTGCACCAGGCTGGCCGCCAGCGCGGCGAACAGCACCAGCACCGCGGCCACGGCGAAGCGCCCCCACGGCACGGGCCCGGCGGTTTCCGGCGCGCCATGGTGATGATGGTGATGGCCGTGGTGGTGGCCGTGATGGCCATGGTCGTGATGGTGGTCGTGGGTCGTATTGCTCAAGGCAGCCACTCCTTAACGAACGGCGCGCGGTGGCGTGGCGTCCACCGGGGCGAAAAAAGTACGCAAATCCAGGCTCGGCGCGCCGCCCAGGCGGTGATCGAGCACCAGCAACTGGGCATGCGCCAGGCCTTGGCTCAACTGCGCCAGGTAACGCTCGAACACGAACGCCCGGCCGGCGGCGGCATAGCCCTGGCGCTCGGCGGCAAAGGTGCGCGCGGCGGCCTGGGCGGCGGCTTGGGTTTCCCGCGCCGAGGCGTCGGCCTGGGCGGTTTGGTCGAACGCATCCAGGCGCGCCTGGCTGTTGCGCTCGGCGGCAGCGCCGCGCTCCTGGGCAATCAACGCCTGGGCGCTGATCTGCGCGGCTTGCACGGCGTGGTAGGCATTGGCCGCGCCCGCCGGTGGGTGGATCGCTTCGACCACGGTGGCCAACACCTCCACGCCGCTGTCGAGCCGCGCGAGGTCGGCCTGCACCGCCTGGCCCAGTTGCTGCGCGAGGTCGTGGCGGTCGGCGCCCAGCAGGCCGTCGAGGGTACGCGAGGCCAACGCATGCACCAGCACGCGGCTGGCGGTGTCGCGAATCAACTGCGGCACATCGGCGCTGTGGTAGGTGGCGGCAAGGGCGTCGGCGTCGCTCAGGCCGATGCGGTAAACGAAGCGCACATCCATGTTCACCACCTGGAAGTTCTGCTGGCTGGCGCTGCCGCTGGCGATCACCTGGGTGTTGTCGCGGGCGTGGGTGGCGTCCCACAGGCGGTCGGCGCTGGCCGGCGAGGGGCCGTCGGCGCTGGGCGGCGCGCCACTGGCGGCGCCGTCAAGGCCGGTGGCCAGTTCATGCACGGTGCCGTTTTCCACCGCCACCATTTGCCCGAACGGCCACGGCAGGCCCCAGTGCAGGCCCGGTGCCCACACCTGTTGCGGGCTGCCAAAGCGCTCGTAAACGCCGCGCCCTTCCAGCGGCACCTGGCGCACGCCGGTGAGCACCCAGCCCAGCGCCAGCACCACCGCCAGCACCGGCAGCGCCGCGCGGCGCATGTAGTTGAAGGCCCAGATTTGCCGCAGGTCGATGCCGAAGCGCCCCTGCAGCTCTTGCTGCAAGGCCTGCCACGGCCGCGGCGGCCAACGCAGCAGGCCAGCGACGAAGCTGTCGGCCAGCATCGGCGGCTCGAGGCTGGCGCGCTGTGGGCTGAACCAGGCCAGCACCGCGCGCAGGGCGAACTCCAGCGCCACCGCCGCCGGCAGCAAACCGCTGAGGATCGCCACGCGCACGGGCCAGAGGTTATCCGCGCGGTAGAACAGCAGGCACAGCGCCGCCACCAGCAGCATCGCCATCACCACCCGCAGCAGTGGCACCAGGGTGGCCGCTTCGGGCCATTGCGCGGCGGCGGCTTGGGCCAGGTGCCGCTCGATCACCAGCAGGGCGAAGGCCAACAGCAGCGCCAGGGTGATGGCCACATTGGCCGCCATGCCACCCTCCCCCGCGGGCAGGTCGAGGCTCCAGGGCAAGCGCACGCACAGCAGCGCCAGCAGGCTCCAGCCCAGCAGCCACAAGGCCGGCACGCCCAAGCGCTGCGCGCTGCGCAGCAAACCCTGGCTGGCACGCTCCAACTGCCGCTCGTACCAGCCACTGGGCGCTTCGGCCGGCGCCGCCGCTGCCGGCGGCTGCAACAAAGCAGCGCGCCAGCGCGCCGGCACCCGCGCCGCCTGCACGGCCGCGCCGAGCACGATCACCGCCGCCGCCAGGTTGCACAGCAACCCGGCCCACAGGGTATTGGCGGCGAACAACCAGGCAAACGTGGCCAGCACCAGCAGCACCCCGGCCAGCACCGCCAGCGCCAGGCCATAGCGCCCCAACCGCTGTGCCAGGCGCGGCGCGCCCAGCACTCTGGGCAGGCCGGCGTAGTCCGCCGCTGCCTGTAAATCGATCGCCATCACCACCCCGTAACATTCTGTAAAGCTGGCGTTACGATATAACGCTATTGGTCAAAATACTGTCCCGCCCTCGATGAAATTTCCGGGCGGTTCAGCCGCCGTTCATGGGGCCGCGGCCAGGGCCAGGTCAAGGCGCGGTGCAAAAACAGACTTTTCCCACGCACCTTTCAGAATCCGCTGGCAGAAACCCCCGTCACGTTTGCTCAGCATGGCCGCTTCGCGCACCTGCGCCCCAGTGGAAGCCCCGCCATGTTCCCCAGCCGCTACAACATCACCGTCGGTGCCAGCACCAGCGCCGGGGGCACCGTCATCGGCGGCGCTGAACACTTCCGCGTGCGCGGCGCCGCGATCGCCCGCGAAGGCGACCCGGTGCGCTGCCCCGCCTGCGACAGCATAGGCGTGATCGCCTGCAGCGTAGCGCGCAGCTCGTTTCTCGTCGGTGGCCGCGAGGTGGCCCTGCAGGGCGACCTCTGCCGCTGCCGCTGCGACCCGCCACCCACCCTCATCGCCAGCCAGCAGGCGATGCAATGCACGGCGGCCGCGGCACCCACCGCGCGCGCCCAGCCCGCCCCCAGCCCTTGGGCACGCCAGGCCCAGCCCAGCGCCAGCGCGCGGCCCTGGCCCGCGGCGTTGCCCGAAGAGGAAGACGAAGAAGAAGAACTGCCGGTGGCGATCACCCTGCGCATCGGGCTGTTCTTCGACGGCACCGGCAACAACCAGGCCAACGCCCAGGCCACCGCCGCCTGCCATGGGATGGCGTTCGGCCTCGATCACCAGATGGGCCGGGAGCTGCTCGCGTTTTGCGGGGCCCATGGGTTTACCACTGACGGAGGGGTGCCGGATAACAGCTATGGGAATGCCGAGAGCAATGTGGGGCGGTTGTTTGAGTTGTATCCGGATCAGGCAAACAGGCCACTGCAAGAGACGGCACGTGCGGCCTACGTGAAGGTTTATCTGGAAGGCATTGGCACGAGCAGCGGGGAGGAAGATTCGCTGTATGGGCAGGGGTTGGGGATTGGCGCCACAGGAGCAGCCGCACGCGTAGCGCAGGCGCCAGAGCTGATCAGGCAACAGATCAAAACCCTGCTTGGCAACAACCCCGGCTTCATTCTCGAAAAACTCGAATTCGACCTGTTCGGCTTCAGCCGCGGCGCGGCCGCCGCGCGGCATTGCGCCAATGAATGGCTGAAGGGCCCCGACAGCCCAATGGCCAAAGCCTTGCCCGCCGGCAGCGCGGAGTTCGTGCCCGGGTTCGCCTGGCGCCGCCGCCAGGACTTCGAAATCAACTTCATCGGCCTGTTCGACACGGTACCGGGTATCTCCAACCCCGCCAGGGGTGACTTTACCCCCCATGACCAGCGCAACCCCGGGCTCGACCTGCGCTTGCGCCCCGGCTGCGCCCGGCACATCGCCCAACTGGTGGCCGAGCATGAATTCCGCCATAACTTTTCAGTGGTCCTGAGCGAACACGACATCCGCGTACCCGGCGCCCACTCCGACCTGGGCGGCGGCTACCTGCCCCGCGCGCGGGAACGGGTACTGCTGAGCCGGCCGGAACACAGCGAAGTGCCGTACAGCCAACCCAACCGGCAAACCGCCGCGGTGCAACACACCCTGAAGTACTTGTATGAGGGCATCGAACCTTATGGGCATGCCTTCAGCCAACACCGGGGCATCGACGTGTGGGAAATGGCGCTGCCGCACAACCCCCGCCATGACCTGGGCCGCACCAAGCGGGTCTACGCGGCCGTGACCAGTGAGCGGATGGTGCGGGGTGAACTGTCGCTGGTGTATTTGCGGGTGATGCATGCGTTGGCGCTGAAGGCCGGGGTGGCGCTCGAACCGGTCCCACGCACCCATGCTTTTGAACTCCCCGACGAGCTACAAGAGATCAGTGACAAGCTTCTGCGCTACGCACTGAAAGAGGCGCCACTTTCACTCAGTGACGCCGAGATGGACTTACTGCGCCGCCACTACATTCACCTCTCCGCGAACTGGAACGCCGCCCGAGGCAAAAACAACAGTGACTGGGACGTGATCTTCATCAACCGCCCCGCCAAGGGCGGCAAGCGCGCGGAGTACCCCAATGCCTAAGCGCTGGCGTGTTCCTTTGCTGATGGCCTTGGCAGTGTTGGGCGGTTGCGCCAAGGGCCCGGGCGGCTTGCCATACGAAGCCTGGTACCTGGGATTTTCCGCCCCGGACTATATGGACGTCTGGATCGAGACCGTCGCCGTTGTGGATATTCGCGGCCGAGCATTCCGCCATGTGATGAGTGGCGTGGCCTCGAACATTTCAGAAGAGAGTACGCACGGAAACCCTCGAGGCTGGCCCACCCAACCGGGATGGGGCGCGGGCAAGCAGGTACGGGGGGCCGCCCTGCCCATTGCCATCTATGTGCGCTGGCAATCGCTGGCCGAACCCCAAACCTACGAAGTGCTCATCCCCATCCCCGAAGCTACACGCCAGCAGATGCTGGCCCGTGAGACCAACGCCTGTACTGCCCGCAGTCAGTGGCTAACCGGCTATCGCGAGGGCATCACCGTTGGGTTGGCCCCGGGTGGCATCGCCAAGGCATGGATTGCCGGCCCGTGTGTTACCGCCATCGAAATATCCCGCGTACAGGCCCAGGTCGTAGCGCTCGGGCCCGACCAAGGCCGCAGTGGCGGGCAGTACGCCTTGCCATTGATGCCGAACAGCAAAGCCTACATCGAAAAAAACGGAATCCCGTATGGCTCTTGGTAAAGCGCTACGGGCATTTGTGGCGTTGCTCGGCTGCCTGCTGCTCAGCAGTTGCGCCAAAGGCCCGGGTGGCTTGCCCTATGACGCTTGGCGGCTAGGCATGTTCGTTCCGGACTACATGGACGTGTGGGTCGAGACCGTCGGCGTCATAGACATCCAAGGCCGTGGCTTTCCCCACGTCCTCAGCGGCGTACCTTCGAGCATTCACCCCGACAGCACCGAGGGGGACCCGAGGGGCTGGCCCAGCCGGGTGGGGTGGGCCAAGGGCAAGCATGTGCGCGGTGCCGCCCTGCCCGCCGCCATCATCGTGCGCTGGCAATCCCTGGCCGAGCCCCAAACCTACGAGGCGCTGATTCCCATCCCGGAAACCGCCCGCCAGCAAATGAAGGTCCGAGAGCGCAACGCCTGTACCAGCACCGGCACCGGTAAGCCGATCGATGGGTATCGCAAAGCGATCACCATCGGTTTGGCACCCGGCGGCATCGCCAAGGCCTGGATCGTTGGGGTGTGCGTTCCTGCCCTCGAATTCGCCCGCGTACAGGGCCAGGTAGTAACGCTCGGGCCCGACCAAGGCCGCAGCGGCGGGCAGTACGCCTTGCCATTGATGCCAAACAGCAAAGCCTACATCGAAAAAAACGGAATCCCTTATGGCTCTTGGTAAAGCGCTACGGGCATTTGTGGCGTTGCTCGGCTGCCTGCTGCTCAGCAGTTGCGCCAAAGGCCCGGGCGGCTTGCCCTATGACGCTTGGCGGCTAGGCATGTTCGTTCCGGACTACATGGACGCGTGGGTCGAGACCGTCGGCGTCATAGACATCCAAGGCCGTGGCTTTCCCCACGTCCTCAGCGGCGTACCCTCAAGCATTCACCCCGACAGCACCGAGGGAGACGCCACGGGGTGGCCCGGCCGGCCAGGCTGGGGAGCGGGCAAATATATACCCGGGGCCGCCCTGCCCCTGATGATCATCGTGCGCTGGCAATCCCTGGCCGAGCCCCAAACCTACGAGGCGCTGATTCCCATCCCGGAAACCACCCGCCAGCAAATGAAGGTTCGAGAACGTAATACCTGCACCACTACGGGTATCGGCAAACCGGTCGATGGTTACCGCAGGGCTATCACCATCGGTTTGGCCCCGGGCGGCATCGTCAAGGCCTGGGTCACCGGGGTGTGCGTTACGCCAATCGAAATCACCCGCGTGCAAGCCCACATCAAGGCACTAGGCCCAGACCAAGGCCGCAGTGGCGGGCAGTACGCCTTGCCCCTGATGCCGAACAGCAAAGCCTACATCGAAAAAAACGGAATCCCTTATGGCTCTTGGTAAAGCGCTACGGGCATCCGTAGGGCTGCTCGGCTGCCTGCTGCTCAGCGGTTGCGCCACAGGCCCAGGCGGTTTGCCCTATGACGCCTGGCGGCTGGGCCTTCTCGCCCCAAACTACATGCAGGCATGGATCGAGACCGTAGACGTGGTCGACATTCAGGGCCGGGTATTTCGCAGCGCCATGTGGGGCACTCCATCCATCAATGCCCCTGAAGCCCTGACGGGTAACCCGCGTGGCTGGCCGGCATCGCCCGGCTGGGGCAAGGGCAGATACGTTCGCGGCGCCGCCCTGCCCATGGTGATTTACGTACGCTGGCAATCGTTGATCGAACCTCAAACCTATGAGGCCCTTATCCCCATCCCCGAGGCCACGCGCCAGCAAATGGTCGCTGGCGAAAAGGTCCCCTGTGCCTTCAGCAAGCAGCCTGCCGTGGAGTATCGCTTGGGCCTGAACATTGGCCTCGCTCCCGGAGGCATCGCCAAGGCCTGGATTTCTGGCCCCTGCCTCAAGGCCATCGAAGTGAACCGCATACAAGCCCAAATCGTTGCCCTAGGCCCAGATCAAGGGCGAAGTAACGGCCAATACGCGTTGCCGTTGTACCCCCAGACCAAAACCTACATCGAAAAAAACGGAATCCCCTATGGCTCCTGGTAACCCCACCCCCTCAACACCCACTATCCCCAGCGACCCCATCGCCGCTTCGGCACCGAGGAAGGAACCTCCCATGGACGACAACCGCCGCCCCATCCGCGCGCGCTCTACCCGCTGGGCGAACGCCATCACCCAATGGCTGATTCGCACGGGCATTTCCCCGAATCACATCTCGCTGATCAGCATCCTGTTCGCCGCCCTGGGCGCCGGGGCGCTGGTGCTGGCGCCGGGCATCACTGGCTCGGTGCTGTGCCTGCTGGGCATCCAGGGCCGCTTGCTGTGCAACCTGTTCGACGGCATGGTCGCCACGCGCCGGCCCTGTTGCTGCTCGACCTCGCTGGTTACCAGGGGCAGAACGCGCTGCTGCTGTTCTACCTGATGTTCGTGGTGCAGATCAGCGATGTGCTGCAGTACGTGTTCGGCAAGCTGTGGGGCAAGCACAAGGTGGCGCCGTCGGTGAGCCCGTCGAAAACCGTGGAGGGCCTGGTGGGTGGCGGGCTGGCGGCGACGCTGGTGGGCGGCTGCCTGTTCTGGATGACCCCGTTCAGCTTCTGGCAGTCCCTGCTGATGGCCTTCATCGTGGTGCTGATGGGGTTCCTGGGGGGCTGGTGATGTCGGCGATGAAACGCAGCATCAGCGCCAAGGACTGGGGCACGATGATCAAGGGCCATGGCGGCATGCTCGACCGGATGGATTCGATCTGCTTTGCCGCGCCGGTGTTCTTCCACGTGACCCGGTATTTCTTTTCGGTGTGATGGCGGGCAGCTAGCCCGGCACCGCCGTAATGCTGTTCACTTAAGCCATTTCACGGCTTTATGGAAGGGATCAATCTGTGAGCTCTGCTGATTTTGTGCATGAGCTTCAGGGCCCATCGCCCGGCACAGCCGGCCTCCCACTAGACTTGTGTAAGCCATTGATTTACGGAGCAATACACACCCGTGGGAGGCCGGCTGTGCCGGGCGATGGGCCATTCAGGTCATGCGCTCAGTAAAACCACCTGAAGTCATTAGGGCTTTTCACCCCCGATTTGGCGCTCTGATTGCTTAAGTGAACAGCATTACGGCACCGCCGGGCGAGAGGCCCCCTACTACAACACCACCCGCAAACACTGCCCGGCGTGGTACAGCGAGAACCCGGTTTCATAGAACGCCGTACGCAGCGCCGGCACGCTGACCGGTTTGTTCGCCGAGAACGGCACGGGCAGGTCTTCGGCGCGGTTGGTCAGGAGGAAGTCCGCCAGCGCGCGGCCGAGCACGGTACCGGTGGTGTTGCCACGGCCGTTGTAGCCGGTCACCGCGACCAGGCCGGCGGCCGGCTCGTACAGGCGCATGAGGTGGTCGGGAGTGAAGTCGATCACGCCGGTCCAGTGCATGGCCCATTCGACCTTGCCCAGCGCCGGGAAGTAGTGCCGCTGGATGCGGTCGGCCCAGCCCTTGATGAACCACCCCGGCTTGTTGTCTACCCGGCCCAGGCTGCCCAGCAGCAGGCGGCCCTGGTCGTCCCGGCGGATGCTGCTCAGCACCGTGCGGGTGTCCCACGAGCCCTGGCCATGGGGCAATACCCGTTCGGCCGCGGCGCCTTCCAGTGGCTGCGAAGCCACCTGGTAGTAGTAGCCGCGGAAGTAATTGCCGCGCACCGCGTTCCACTCGCCTTCGGTGTAGGCGCCAGTGGAGATCACCACTTGGTCGGCGACCACGCTGCCCGCGGCGGTGCTGGCGCGCCAGCCGAAGCCTTCGCGCTGCAGCGCGGTCACCGCCGACTGCTGGAACAACCGCCCGCCCAGGCGCTCGACCACTTCGGCCAGGCCACGGGCGTAGGCCATCGGGTTGATCGTCCCGGCGCGGCGGTCGAGCAACGCAGCCTCGACCTTGTTGGTGCCGCAGTATTCTTCACAGCGGGCACCGGTGAGCATTTCGACATCGGCGCCACGGCGGCTCCACTGTTCATGGCGGCTGCGCAGGTCGGCCAGCCCAGTGGCGTTGTGGGCCATGTGCAAGGTGCCGTGGTGGCGCGCCTGGCAGTCGATGCCGTAGCGTTCGATCATCGCGAACACCGCCGCCGGGGCTTCGCCGAGCACCTTGTTCAGGCGCGCGCCCTGGGTGCTGCCCAGGGTGGCTTCAACATCGTCGGGCTTGATCCAGGTGCCGGCGTTGACCAGCCCCACGTTGCGCCCAGAGCCGCCATGGCCGACCCGGTTGGCATCGAGCAGCACCACCTTGCGGCCCTGCTCGAGCAGGTGGATGGCCGCACACAGGCCGGTGATGCCGGCGCCGATCACACACACATCGGCCGAGGTTTCCCCGGCCAGCGCCGTGGCCGGCGCGGGTTGCGGCAGCACATGCTCCCACAGGCATTGTTGATGCAGTTGGCTGGCCATTGAGCGTGTCGCCCTCATGAATGCACGAAAACCGAATGTGAACGTGCCCGCCAAAGGGCGGGCACGGGCTAGCGCCGGGGCGCCTCAGTCAAACACGATCCCTTGCGCCAGCGGCAGCTCGCGCGAGTAGTTGATGGTGTTGGTCTGCCGGCGCATGTAGCCCTTCCAGGCATCGGAGCCGGACTCACGGCCGCCGCCGGTTTCTTTCTCGCCGCCGAAGGCGCCGCCGATTTCCGCGCCGCTGGTACCGATGTTGACGTTGGCGATGCCACAGTCACTGCCGGCCGCGCTCTGGAAGCGCTCGGCTTCACGCAGGTCGGTGGTGAAGATGCACGAAGACAACCCCTGCGGCACTTCGTTGTTCAGCTTCAGCGCTTCTTCGAAGCTGTCGTAGCCCAGCACGTAGAGGATCGGCGCGAAGGTTTCATGGCGTACCACCGCGCTCTGCCCGGGCATTTCGGCGATGGCCGGGGCCACGTAGTAGGCGTTCGGGTACTGGCTGGCCAGTTGGCGCTCGCCGCCGAACACCTGGCCGCCTTCGTCGCGGGCCTGGCTCAGGGCGCCCTGCATGGCGTCGAACGAGGCTTTGTCGATCAGCGGGCCGACCAGGTTGTTCTCGCGCGGGTCACCAATGCGCACCTTGCCGTAGGCAGCCTTCACGCGGTTGATCAGCTCGTTTTTGATCGAGTGGTGGGCGATCACCCGGCGCAGGGTGGTGCAGCGCTGGCCAGCAGTGCCCACGGCGGAGAACAGAATGCCGCGCACGGCCAGGTCGAGGTCGGCGCTCGGGGCGACGATCATGGCGTTGTTGCCGCCCAGCTCGAGGATGCTGCGGCCAAACCGGGCGGCCACGCGCGGGCCAACCTGCTGGCCCATGCGGGTGCTGCCGGTGGCGCTGACCAGCGGCACGCGCGGGTCGTCGACCAGGGCTTCACCGGCCTCGCGGGCACCGATCACCAACTGCGCCAGGCCTTCAGGGGCGCTGCCGAAACGGGCCACGGCTTTGTCGAACAGCGCCTGGCAGGCCAGCGCGGTCAGCGGGGTTTTTTCCGACGGCTTCCACACCACGGCGTTGCCGCACACCAGTGCCAGCGCGGTGTTCCACGACCAGACCGCGACCGGGAAGTTGAACGCGCTGATCACCCCAACCACACCCAGCGGGTGCCAGGTTTCACGCATGTGGTGGCCCGGGCGCTCGGAGGCGATGGTCAGGCCGTACAGCTGGCGCGACAGGCCCACGGCGAAGTCGCAGATGTCGATCATTTCCTGCACTTCGCCCAGGCCTTCCTGGGTGATCTTCCCGGCCTCGATGCTGACCAGCTCACCGAGCTGGGCCTTGTGTTCGCGCAGCACTTCGCCGAACAGGCGCACCAGCTCACCGCGGCGCGGCGCCGGCACCTGGCGCCAGGTGTCGAAGGCGGCATGGGCACGGCCTATGGCCTGCTCGGTCTCGGCCTTGCCCTGCAGGGTCACCGAGGCGATCTGGCTGCCATCGATGGGGGTGTACACCGGGTGGTTACCGTTCTGGTAGGCCAAAGCGGCAACGCCCAGGCTCTGAAGCAGGCTGTCGATCATGGGGGTGCTCCTGTGCAAGCGAATGAAGAGGATGGACCGAGTATTGACCCGCCCCGGCCTTCGGACAAGCGAGGAATCGGCAGCACATCATTCCCTGCCGGAATGCTCAGCGCCTTAATTAAATGGCCGCAACGGGCTGAGGTTCAGCACTTTGCGGAATGACCCCCGGACTTTTTTTCGCTTGCGCCGGTACCCCCTTCACCGTTTTCATGGCGTGGTCCCCCTTGCTGGAGCCCCGTGCCATGCCCGCCACCGCGTTTATCCGCCCTGATGCCATCCGCGCGCAGTTTTCCCGCGCCATGTCTGAGATGTACAAGCAGGAAGTGCCCCTCTACGGCGCCCTGCTGGCGCTGGTGGCGAACACCAACGAGGCGGTGCTGGCCGAGCAGCCTGCACTGCGCCAGGCCCTGGAGCGCGGCGCCGAGCTGGAGCGCCTGGGCGCCGAGCGCCATGGCGCGATCCGCGTGGGCACCGCGCAGGAACTGGCCACCCTCGCCCGCCTGTTCGCGGTGATGGGCATGGCCCCGGTGGGGTATTACGACCTCACCCCGGCCGGCGTACCGGTGCACTCCACCGCCTTCCGCGCGGTGCACGAGGCCTCGCTGGCGGTAAGCCCGTTCCGGGTGTTTACCTCGCTGCTGCGCCTGGAGCTGATCGGCAATGCCGAGCTGCGCGAGACCGCGGCGGGCATCCTGGCGGCGCGGCAGATCTTCACCGAGCCGGCACTGGCGTTGATCGCCCAGCACGAACAGGCCGGTGGCCTGAACGAAAGCGAAGCCGAGGCGTTCGTGCGCGAGGCGCTGGAAACCTTCCGCTGGCACCCCCGCGCCACGGTCAGCGCGGCGCAGTACCAGGCGCTGCACGACCAACACCGGCTGATCGCCGACGTGGTCGCGTTCAAGGGCCCGCACATCAACCACCTCACCCCGCGCACCCTCGACATCGACCGCATCCAGCAGGGCATGCCCGCCGCTGGCATCACCCCGAAGGCGGTGATCGAAGGCCCGCCACCGCGGCGCCAGCCGATCCTGCTGCGCCAGACCAGCTTCAAGGCCTTGCAGGAGAAGGTCGCCTTCAGCGACCAAACGGGCGCCGAAGGCAGCCATACCGCGCGCTTCGGTGAAATCGAACAGCGCGGCGCGGCGCTCACCCCCGCCGGCCGCGCGCTCTACGACCGCCTGCTCGACACCTCGCGTGAAGCCCTGGCCGGCGTGCCCAGCGAAGGCAACGCCGCCGAGTACATGCGCCTGCTGGGCGAGCACTTCAGTGAGTTTCCCGATGACCTGGCGCAGTTGCGCCAGCAGAACCTGGCGTGGTTCCGTTATTTCCTCACCGAACAAGGCGAGGCCGCCGGCCCGCGGGCCGGCACGCTCGACGAGCTGATCGGCGCCGGGTTGGTGGGTTACGCGCCGATTGTGTACGAAGACTTCCTGCCGGTCAGCGCGGCGGGGATATTCCAGTCCAACCTGGGCGAAGGCGCCCAGAGCGACTACGGCCAGAACGCCAACCAGGCGCAGTTCGAGGCCGCCCTGGGGCGCCCGGTCATCGATGAAATGGGCTTGTACGAAGCCACCCAGCAGCGTTCGATCGAGCACTGCCTGGCGCGCTTCAAGGCACCCGCGTGAACAACCCGGGGTAGTCGATCACCAGGCCGTCGTTGTCCAGCTCCAACTGGGCCTGGAACACCCCGTCGAGGTTCTCGTAGAGGAACCACTTGAACGGCTCCAGGCAGGTGTAGCGCTGGGTCATCGCCGAGGGGGTGAGGTCTGGCACGCTGATGTAGGCCATGCGCAGCGTGCGGCTTTGCCCGGCCTGCCAGGGCAGGCGGCGGATCGGCAGGGTGTTGGTGAACGGCGTGGCGGCGATGTCGACGTCGATGCAGCCATCGAGCGCCGGGACATCGCGGTCGGCTTCGACATCGCGCCAGCGCCCGTGGCCATCGGCCCACAAGCGCAGCGACGGGCTGCCGGAAGGGCTGGCGATGTCGACCAGGCGCGTGCGCCATTCGGCATCGACGCTCACCGTGTACACCAGCCCGTAGGGCGTGCCACCGCGCTCACCGATGACCACGCTGTTTGCCATCACCAGGCTTTCGCGAAACGCCAGGCTCAGATGCTCCAGGCCCCGGCCATGTTCGGCGATCCATCGAACAATCTTTCCCATCGTTCCGCTCCCTGTGAAAACACAACGGCCATGCCCTGCGAAGGACATGGCCGTTGCGCCATAGGTTCCGTGTTCGAGGGGGCTCAGGAGGCCAGGATTTCCTTGAAGGACTTACCGGGCTTGAACGCCACGGTGTTGCTGGCGCGGATTTTCACCGGCTCCCCGGTTTGCGGGTTCTTGCCCTGGCGGGCGCCGCGGTGGCGTTTTTCGAAGGTGCCAAAGCCCACAAGGGTGACGTTCTCGCCCTTGCTCACGCTCAGGCTGATCTGATCGAGCAAGGCGTTGAGGACTTGGTTGGCTTGGTCTTTGGTGAGGTCGGCCTTTTCTGCGATGACACTGGCCAGTTCGGGTTTGCGCATGGTGAAACCTCTAGTCGGTTATTGTTTTTATGACGCACTGTTATAGCTACAGCGACGTAACGGCCGGCAGGCTCTACTCTGCGGCTGATGGGCATGAGGATGGCATGGCCAAAGGCGCCGCGCCAGTGCTGCCGCAGGCATTCGGGGCACAAGAACAAAGTGTTTCCGACGGACTGTACGGCATTCCCGCCATGGCAGCCTTCGCCCCCCGCGCCGGCCCTGTGCTTCATCGTAGCTGGCGCCAGCGATTGCGCACGGGTAAGTGCGGCGCGCCGCGCGCGGTTCGGGATCCGCTTACGCTAACCGCCGATACAAACATGCTAAGCTGCCAGCCCTCAATTTCGCCAATGTTCGCCCATCGTGCCCACTCATCCTTTGCAGGCCTTTCGGCCCGGCTGGGCCGCCGATGCCCTCGGCGCACCCGAACCCATTCAAGGGTGGCTGTTCGACAGCGGCTCACTGACCCGCCGGCTGACGCTCGCCTCCGCGCACCGCTTCAACGTGACCCCCTTGCACGAGGGTTGGCAAACCCTGCGCGACGACGAATGCCAGGCCCTGGGCCTGGCCACGGGCAGCGAGGGCTGGGTGCGCGAGGTGTTCCTGCGTGGCCGCGGCGAGGCCTGGGTGTTCGCCCGCAGCGTGGCCGGGCGCGAAGCGCTGCAGGCGGATAACTTCGCCCTGGCGGCGCTGGGCAATCGCTCGTTGGGCGAGTTGCTGTTCAACGACACGGCCTTCGTGCGCCGCCCCATCGAGGTGTGCCACTATCCACGCCCCTGGCTGCCGCGCGCGGTTGCCCGCGAAGGCCTGTGGGCCCGGCGGTCACGCTTCGACCGCGGGGCATTTTCGGTCCTGGTGATGGAAGTGTTCCTGCCGGCGCTGTGGCAAGCCCTGGCGGCCCCTGAAGAGAACCCCGGATGTACCTGAACCTGCTGCGCTCGCTCAACCGCCTGCACCCCCGCTGCTGGGACTTCATCCAGCTCGCCCGCTTTGATAAACCGATCGGCATCTACCTGCTGCTGTGGCCCACCCTGTGGGCGCTGTGGGTCGCCGGCGAGGGCTCGCCCACGCTGGCCAACGTGGTCATCTTCAGCCTGGGCGTACTGCTGATGCGCGCCGCCGGCTGCGTGATCAACGACTTCGCCGACCGCAAGGTCGATGGCCACGTGAAGCGCACCGAGCAGCGCCCGCTGGTCAGCGGCAAGGTCCGCAGCCGCGAGGCGCTGGTGTTCTTCGCGGTACTGGTGCTGGCCAGCTTCGCGCTGGTGCTGTGCACCAACGCCACCACCATCTGGCTATCGTTTGGCGGCTTGCTGATCGCCTTCTGCTACCCCTTCATGAAGCGCTACACCCATTACCCGCAAGTGGTGCTGGGCGCGGCGTTCTCCTGGGGCATGCCGATGGCCTTCACCGCCGAAACCGGCCACGTACCGGCCGCCGCCTGGTTGCTGTATGCCGCCAACCTGCTGTGGACGGTGGCCTACGACACCTACTACGCCATGACCGACCGCGACGACGACCTGCGCATCGGGGTGAAGTCCACGGCCATCCTGTTCGGTAACTCAGACCGGCTGATCATCGCCATCCTGCAGGGCCTGGCGGTGGCCTGCCTGCTGCTGGCCGGGGCGCGCTTCGGCCTCGGCGGGTGGTTCTACCTGGGCGTGGCCGGGGCGGTCGGTTGCTTTGCCTGGCAGGCCTGGAAAACCCGCCGGCGCGAGCGCCTGGCGTGCTTCGAGGCGTTCTTGCATAACCATTGGGCAGGGCTGCTGATTTTTGCCGGAATCGTGCTGGATTACGCGCTACGCTGAATTCGGCCATTGCCTGCTGTCGCCAGTGTCACATCGCTGCAATAATTCCGTTATCTAATGCTGCGCAAGACACAGGATTGACTCGAGGCTCTAGCATGGTTGGCAGAAGTATTCTCATCGTTGACGACGAAGCGCCCATCCGCGAAATGATCGCCGTCGCGTTGGAAATGGCCGGCTATGAATGCCTGGAGGCGGAGAACGCGCAAAACGCCCACGCGATCATCGTCGACCGCAAACCCGACCTGATCCTGCTCGACTGGATGCTGCCAGGCACCTCCGGCATCGAACTGGCCCGCCGCCTCAAGCGCGACGAGCTCACCGCCGGCACGCCGATCATCATGCTCACCGCCAAGGGTGAGGAAGACAACAAGATCCAGGGCCTGGAAGTCGGCGCCGACGACTACATCACCAAACCGTTCTCGCCCCGCGAGCTGGTCGCCCGGCTCAAGGCCGTGCTGCGCCGCGCCGGTGCCAGCGATGGCGAAACCCCGATCGAAGTGGGCGGCCTGCTGCTCGACCCGGTCAGCCACCGGGTGACCATCGACGGCCGCCCGGCCGAGATGGGCCCCACCGAATACCGCCTGCTGCAGTTCTTCATGACCCACCAGGAGCGCGCCTATACTCGTGGCCAATTGCTCGATCAGGTCTGGGGTGGCAACGTGTATGTTGAGGAGCGCACCGTCGACGTGCACATCCGGCGCCTGCGCAAGGCCCTGGGCGATGCCTACGAGAACCTGGTGCAGACCGTTCGCGGCACCGGCTACCGGTTCTCCACCAAAAGCTGAGCCCGCGGCCACTCGACCATTGCAAGGGATGTGCGGTAATTGAATCAGAACTGGCTAGGTATCCTGATACGCCACCTGGCGCTTCTGGTCACTGCCTGCCTGCTGGTCGGGCTCGCCACCGGCCATACCGGTTTTTGCCTGGCCATCGGCCTGGGCCTGTACCTGGCCTGGACCCTCAAGCAGCTGCTGCGCCTGCACCACTGGCTCAAGCACCACCAGCCCGACGAACCGCCGCCCGAAGGCACTGGCCTGTGGGGCGATGTGTTCGACAGCATTTACCTGATCCAGCGCCGCGACCAACGCGCCCGTGACCGCCTGCAGGCGGTGATCGACCGGGTGCAGGAGTCCACCGCCGCCCTGCGCGACGGGGTGATCATGCTCGACACCGACGGCAACCTGGAATGGTGGAACAACGCCGCCGAAACCATGCTCGGGCTGAAAACCCCGCAAGACGCCGGCCAGCCAATCACCAACCTGGTGCGCAACCCACGGTTCTTCGAGTACTACCACGCCGAGAACTACGCCGACCCGCTGGAGATGCCCTCGCCCATTCAAGACCGCGTGCGCATCCAGGTGATGATCACCCGCTTCGGCAACAACGAACACCTGCTGGTGGTGCGCGACGTGACCCGCATCCACCAACTGGAGCAGATGCGCAAGGATTTCGTTGCCAACGTGTCGCACGAGCTGCGCACGCCGCTGACGGTGATCACCGGTTACCTCGAAACCCTGCTCGACAACAGCGAGGGCATCAACCCACGCTGGCTGCGCGCCCTGCAGCAGATGCAAAGCCAGGGCAGCCGCATGCAAACCCTGCTCAACGACCTGCTGCTGCTGGCCAAGCTCGAGGCCACCGACTACCCCTCGGACAACCACCCGGTGGCCATCGAGCCGCTGCTCAAGACCATCCGCAGCGACGCCCTGGCGTTGTCTGGCGAGCGCAACCACAGCATCACCCTCGAAAGCGAAGGGGCGCTGTACCTCAAGGGCAGCGAGCCGGAGCTGCGCAGCGCGTTTTCCAACCTGGTGTTCAACGCTGTTAAATACACGCCCGACAACGGCCGCATCCTGATCCGCTGCTGGCAGGACGGCCAGGGCGCGCACATGAGCGTGAAAGACTCCGGCATCGGCATCGAGACCCAGCACATTCCGCGGTTGACCGAGCGTTTTTACCGGGTCGACTCCAGCCGCAACTCCAACACCGGCGGTACCGGGCTGGGCCTGGCGATCGTCAAGCATGTGCTGCTGCGCCACCGTGCGCGCATGGAAATTTCCAGCGTTCCGGGCCACGGCAGCACCTTCACCTGCCATTTCGCGCCCGCCCAGGTCGCGCGCAAGGTGCGGGAGCGATAACCCACCGCCCGGCATTTTCCCTTTGCAAGCGCCGGCCCAGTCGCTAAATTGCCAAGTTCACGCGGGAAACTTCCCGCTTGTGGTTCCTTTTTTCACTTTCATGGACTCCCCAAAGCCCCATCATGGACCCTTCCCCCGGTTTATCCCTTGCCTCGATCTTCGCCGACTTCGGCATGATCATCTTTGCTTTCGTGCTGGTGCTGCTCAACGGCTTCTTCGTCGCCGCCGAGTTCGCCATGGTCAAGCTGCGCGCCACCAAGGTCGAATCCATCGCCGAGAAACACGGCTGGAGCGGGCGCATCCTGCGCACCGTGCACAACCAGCTCGACGCCTACCTCTCAGCCTGCCAGTTGGGTATCACCCTGGCCTCGCTGGGCCTGGGCTGGGTCGGCGAGCCGGCCTTCGCCCACCTGCTCGAGCCACTGCTCGAAGCCGCCGGCGTGCAAACCCCCGAAGTGATCAAGGGCGCCTCGTTCTTTACCGCGTTCTTCGTGATTTCCTACCTGCACATCGTGGTCGGCGAGCTGGCGCCGAAGTCCTGGGCGATCCGCAAGCCCGAGGTGCTGTCGCTGTGGACGGCCGTGCCGCTGTACCTGTTCTACTGGGCGATGTACCCCGCCATCTGGCTGCTCAACGCCAGCGCCAACGGTATTCTGCGCATCGCTGGCCAAGGCGAGCCCGGCCCGCACCATGAGCACCACTACAGCCGCGAAGAGCTCAAGCTGATCCTGCACTCCAGCCGCGGCCAAGACCCAAGTGACCAGGGCATGCGCGTGCTGGCCTCGGCGGTGGAAATGGGCGAGCTGGAAGTGGTGGACTGCGCCAACTCCCGCGAAGACCTGGTGATCCTCGACTACGCCGCGCCGCTGCCGCAGATTCTTGAAAAACTGCGCCGGCACAAATACAGCCGTTACCCGGTGTACGACCACGAAAAAAACGAGTTCGTCGGCCTGCTGCACATCAAGGACCTGCTGCTGGAGCTCACCGCCAGCCATTACATTCCCGATGCCTTCGACCTCGATGACTTGATCCGCCCGCTGGAGCGGGTGTCCAAGCACATGCCGCTGTCGCGCCTGCTCGAGCAGTTCCGCCAGGGTGCGGCGCACTTCGCGCTGGTCGAGGAAGCCGACGGCAAGGTGATCGGCTACCTGACCATGGAAGACGTGCTCGAAGTGCTGGTGGGCGACATCCAGGACGAACACCGCAAGGCCGAGCGCGGGGTGCTGGCGTACCAGCCCGGCAAGCTGCTGGTGCGGGGCGACACGCCGCTGTTCAAGGTCGAGCGCCTGCTCGGCGTAGACCTCGACCACATCGAGGCGGAAACCCTTGCCGGGCTGGTGTACGACACCCTCAAGCGGGTGCCGGAAGAAGAAGAAGTGCTGGAGGTCGAAGGCCTGCGGATCATCGTCAAGAAGATGAAAGGGCCGAAGATCCTGCTGGCCAAGGTGCTCAAGCTGGAGTGATCAGCGCCCGCCCATGGCGAAGTTCGGCAGGCTGCTGACCGGCCGGTCGAACTGGTACGGGATCGACTCCAGCGCCAGCCCGGTGTTGCGCTGCACCACGAAGTGCAGGTGCGGCCCGGTGCTGTTGCCGGTATTGCCCGAGCGCGCCAGCGCCGCGCCTTGTTCCACCTGTTCGCCCTCATGCACCACCACCGAGCCGCGCATCAAGTGCAGGTACACCCCCATGGTGCCGTCGCCATGCAGAATGCGCACGAAGTTGCCGCCCGGCTCGGCGCCCCGCCCACCCTGGTTGTTCTCCACCTTGACCACCACGCCGGCGCGCGCGGCGACGATCGGCGTGCCCTCGGGCATGGCGATGTCCAGCGCATAGCGGCTTTTGGGCCCGGTGTGGCTGTATTGCCCATTCGCGCCCTGGCTGATGTAGAACGGCCCGCCCACCCAGGGCAGCGCGTAACGGTAGCCGCCGGTGGGCGAGGCTGGGTCGCCCAGGAAGTAATCGAAGCGCGGCTTGAAGCCCATCGGCTTGGCCGCGTCCGTGGCGGCCAGCACCGCCAGGGTGACCGTGCTGCGCGCCGGCACCACGCGGCTGAGGCTGTTCGGCGCGCCGGCGACGTTGCGCAGGCCACTGAAGCGCAACTCGACCTGCACCGGCGCGTAGAGGTCGTTGCGCGCGCTGAAGGTGACCTTGCCGCGGGCCTTGTTTTGTTCCAGGTGCACCTGCTGCTCGAGGTGCTCGACCATGCGGTCGTTGAACACGAACACCTGCGCGCCTTTGGTGGGCTTGTCGGTGTAGGTGGTCACGCCGTTGGCGTCGACGAACTTGTACACCGTGGGCTGGGCCAGGGCGCAGGGGGTGGCCAGGGCGAGGGCCGCGATGAGCAGGTGGTGGTGCATGGGCCGAGGGGCCTGTTCAAGGGTGTGGGGCCTACGGGCCCTTCGGCCGGCTGCGCCAGGCGAAGGGCCCCGCAGCCGGGAAGCATAGCCCAGCCGCTAGCGCGAGGCCTCAGGCCCCCGGCACAAAATGCTTCTGCGCGGTGCCGCGGGCGATCAGCCGCGACAGGTAGTCGAGCTTCTGCGCATCCTGGTCGACGAAGCGGAAGGTCAACTGCAACCATTCGCTGTCGGGCTTGGGCTCGAACGCGGTAATGCTGTGCAGGTAGCCGTTCAGCCGCGCCACTTCGTCGTTGTCGCCCTGCTCCAGGTCGACCACGGCGTGCTCGAGGATCTGCGGCAACTGCTCGCCGCGCTTGACCACCAGCAGCGCCTCCTTGAGGCTCAGCGCCTTGATCACCGCCTGTTGCGTGCTACCACTGGCCAACCGCAGTTGGGCCTGGCCACGGCCACCGGGCGGCCCGCTCGGGGCAGCGGCGGCGGGTTCCGCCGGGCGCGCGGCGGGGGCTGGCGCGGCGGCGGCCGGGCGGGTGGCCGCGGCAGCTTCCGGGCGGCCACCGGTCAACGCGGCGAGCGAGTCGTTGGCAAGGCCCGTGGAGGTTGGCCGCGGGCCGCTGGCCATCAGGTCGTCGAGCTTGCCCACCTTATGCAGGGCCTTCTTCACCTTGGTGAGCAACTGCTCGTTGGTGAAGGGCTTGCCGATGTAGTCCGACACCCCGGCCTGGATCGCCTGCACCACGTTTTCCTTGTCGCCACGGCTGGTCACCATGATGAACGGCACGTGCTTGCCGGCGTCTTGCTGGCGGAACCAGGTGAGCAGCTCGAGCCCGGACATCTCCGGCATTTCCCAGTCGCACAGCACCAGGTCGTAAGGCTCGCGGGCCAGGATGGCCTGGGCCTTGCGGCCGTTCACGGCGTCTTCGATCTGCACGCCCGGGAAGGCGTTGCGCAAGCACTTTTTTACCAGGTCGCGGATGAACGGCGCATCATCCACCACCAGAACACTGACCTTAGCCATCGACCACTCCTGAAATAAACCCGCCCAGCATAGCGCTGCATGATGGCTAATTGCCAAGGAAAACGGGCAGCCATCCGCTGATGGCCCACACTCAATCTAATCGCTGCCTCAATGAAAACGCCCGGCCAAGGCCGGGCGTGGGGCATGCGGGCAAACTTAGTTATCGTCTGCGGCGGGCGAAACATTAGCCCGGTCGGCGCCGCGCTCTACCTCGAGGCGCATACGCTCAAGCCCCAGGTGGCGCACGTCGGTGCCCTGTACCAGGTAAATCACCAGCTCGGCGATGTTGCGCGCGTGGTCACCGATGCGCTCCAGCGAACGCAGCACCCAGATCACGTTGAGCACGCGGGAGATCGACCGGGGGTCTTCCATCATGTAGGTGACCAGCTCGCGCAGCGCGGTTTTGTACTCGCGGTCGATGGTCTTGTCGTACTGGGCCACCGACAGCGCCAGGTCGGCGTCGAAGCGGGCGAAGGCGTCGAGGGCGTCACGCACCATCGCGCGCACCTGGCCGCTGATGTGGCGCACTTCAACGTAGCCGCGTGGCGACTCGCCTTCTTCGCACAGCTGGATGGCGCGGCGGGCGATCTTGGTCGACTCGTCACCGATGCGCTCCAGGTCGATCACCGACTTGGAAATGCTGATGATCAAGCGCAGGTCGGAGGCGGCAGGCTGGCGGCGGGCCAGAATGCGCAGGCACTCCTCGTCGATGGTGCGCTCCATCTGGTTGATTTCGTCGTCGATATCGCGCACTTGCTGGGCCAGGCCCGAATCGGCGTCGATCAGCGCGGTGACGGCATCGTTGACTTGTTTTTCAACCAGGCCGCCCATGGCCAGAAGGTGGCTGCGAACCTCTTCCAGCTCGGCGTTGTACTGCTGGGAGATGTGGTGGGTAAGGCTGTGCTTGTCAATCATGATCAAAACCCTATGGAGCGCTCGGTGGAAGGGAAACGACAGCGTTGCACGTGCAATCAGGCCAATCAGCCATAGCGGCCAGTGATGTAATCTTCGGTCTGTTTTTTTGCCGGATTGGTGAACAACGTGTCGGTATCACCGAATTCGACCAGCTTACCCATGTGCATGAAGGCGGTGTAGTCAGAGACCCGCGCAGCCTGCTGCATGTTATGGGTGACGATTACAATCGTGTATTTCGATTTCAATTCGTAGATCAGCTCTTCCACCTTCAGGGTGGAAATCGGGTCGAGCGCCGAGCACGGCTCATCGAGCAGCAGCACTTCAGGCTCGACCGCAATCGTGCGGGCGATCACCAGGCGCTGCTGCTGGCCGCCAGAAAGGCCCAGGGCAGACTCATGCAGGCGGTCCTTGACCTCGTCCCACAGGGCAGCGCCGCGCAGGGCCCACTCGACGGCGTCATCGAGCATGCGCTTTTTGTTCACGCCCTGGATGCGCAGGCCGTACACCACGTTTTCATAGATGGTCTTGGGGAACGGGTTGGGCTTCTGGAACACCATGCCCACCCGCCGGCGCAGCTCGGCCACGTCGCGGCCCTTGGCGAAGATGTTCTGCCCTTCGAGGTTGACCTGCCCCTCCACCCGGCAATCGTCGATCAGGTCGTTCATGCGGTTGAAGGTGCGCAGCAGGGTCGACTTGCCACAGCCCGACGGGCCGATGAACGCCGTGACGCGCTGGCGCAGGATGTTCAGGTCGACCTCGTGCAGGGCGCGGGCCGCCCCGTAATAAAGGCTCAGGCCCATCACCTGCAGGGCGATGTTCGACGGCTCCAGCGCGTTGCGCTGTTGGGCCAGATCGTGCCGGCCGCGTTGATGGTGCATGAATCGCTGCATGTTCAGCCTCGTTCGCTCGCCAGGGGTCAGGTGTCGAGCGCTTTGTATTTTTCCCGCAGGTGGTTGCGCAGGGCCACCGCAGACAGGTTCAGCAACGCGATGACCAGCACCAGCAGCAACGCGGTGGCGTAGACCAAAGGCCGCGCCGCCTCAACGTTCGGGCTCTGGAAGCCGACATCGTAGATATGAAAGCCCAGGTGCATGATCTTCTGGTCCAGGTGCACATAGGGGAACTGGCCATCGACCGGCAAGGCTGGGGCCATCTTCACCACGCCCACCAGCATCAGCGGCGCCACCTCGCCGGCGGCGCGGGCGATGGCCAGGATCATCCCGGTCATCATCGCCGGGCTGGCCATCGGCAATACCACCTTGAACAGGGTTTCGGCGCGGGTGGCGCCCAGCGCCAGCGAACCCTCGCGCAGGCTGCGGGGGATGCGCGACAAGCCCTCTTCGGTGGCGACGATCACCACCGGCACCGCCAGCAGCGCCAGGGTCAACGAGGCCCAGAGCAACCCCGGGGTGCCGAGGGTGGGCGCGGGCAGCGCCTGGGAAAAGAACACCCGGTCGATCGAGCCGCCCAGCAAGTACACGAAGAAGCCCAGGCCGAACACGCCGTAGACGATCGCCGGCACCCCGGCAAGGTTGTTCACGGCGATGCGGATCAGCCGCGTGACCCAGCCTTGGCGGGCGTATTCGCGCAGGTACACCGCGGCCAGCACGCCGAATGGGGTGACGATAATGGCCATGATCAGGGTCATCATCACCGTGCCGAAAATCGCCGGGAACACCCCGCCCTCGGTGTTGGCCTCGCGCGGGCCGGTGCTGAGGAATTCCCACAGCTTGCTGAAATAGAAGCCGAACTTGGCCGCCGTGCCCATGGCGTTGGGGCGGTAGGCATGCACCACCTGGCCCAGGTCGATCTGCACCGCCTTGCCGCCGGCTTCCACGGCGGTCAGGCTGTCACGCTGCAGTTGCTCGCGCAGCGCGTCGAGGCGCGCCTCGATCTCGCTGTAGCGGGCCTGCAGGGCGCTCTGCTCGCTGGCGAGGTCGGCCTGGGCCTCGGCATTCAGCTGGCCGTTCAGCTCCAGCTTGCGCCCTTGCAGGCGCGCGGCTTCGAGGGCGCGGTTCACCTGTACCAGGTCGTGGCTCTGCAGCCGCTCCAGCTGCCGTTGCAGGCCCGCCACCCGCGCCAGCCGGGTATTCAGCTCGGCCCAGGCGTCGGCGCCCTGGGCCACCACCTGGCCGTGCTCGCGCACGTCCATCAGGCGCCCGTAGAAGTTGCCCCACTCGCGGCGCTCGAGGGTGACCAGGTCGGCGGGCTGGCTGACCCGTGGCAGCCAGTCGGCCACCACCCAAACGAAATCACTGCCGTACAGGTCGCGGTTACCCACCTTCAGCAGCTCGCGGGTCATGGTTTGCGGGCCATCGGCCGGTACCGCATTGCTCACCGCGCGCAGGCGCTCACGCGGCACCTGCTCGCGCTCGACCACCTCGCCCACCAGCGTGTGCGCGGGCAGGCCGGGTACCTGGTAGCTCACTTCCACCAGCGCCGACGGCCAGAAGTGCCCCAGGCCGCGCACGGCGATCACCAGCAGCAGGCCAACGGTCATGATCACCGCCATGGCCACCGCGCCCGCGCTGAGCCACACCCCGGGGGCGCCGCTTTTGAACCAGTCTTTGATGTGTGCGTTCTTCACCATGGCCCCGGGCGTCACAACGACGAGTATTGCTTGCGAAGCCGCTGGCGAATCACTTCGGCCACGGTGTTCATGACGAAGGTAAACAGCAGCAGCACCAGCGCGGTGAGGAACAGCACGCGGTAATGGCTACTGCCCACGGCCGACTCGGGCATCTCTACCGCCACGTTGGCGGCCAGGGTGCGCATGCCTTCGAACAGGTTCATGTCCATGATCGGCGTGTTGCCGGTGGCCATCAGCACGATCATGGTTTCACCCACCGCGCGGCCCAGGCCGATCATCAGCGCGGAGAAAATCCCCGGGCTGGCGGTCAGCAGCACCACCCGGGTCAGGGTTTGCCACGGCGTGGCGCCCAGCGCCAGCGAGCCGTGGGTAAGGCTGCGCGGCACGCTGAAGATGGCGTCTTCGGCGATCGAGTAGATGTTCGGGATCACCGCGAAGCCCATCGCCATGCCCACCACCAACGCGTTGCGCTGGTCGAAGCCCAGGCCAAGATGCTGGGTGATCCACTGGCGCATGTCGCCGCCGAACCAGGCGGTTTCGATGGCCGGGCTGAGGTACAACGACAGCCCGCACACCAGCAGGATCACCGGGATCAGCAAGGCCGCCTCCCAGCCGCTGGGCAACGCCGCGCGCCAGCGCACTGGCAGGTGGCTGAAGCCGAACGCCGCCAACAGGATGCCTAGAGGGGTCAGCAGGAACAGGCCGATGATGCCCGGCAGGTGGCCCTCCACATAGGGCGCCAGGAACAGCCCGGCAAAAAACCCGAGGATCACCGTGGGCATGGCTTCCATCAGTTCGATCACCGGCTTGACCTTGCGGCGCATCGGCGGCGCCATGAAGTACCCGGTGTAGATCGCCGCGGCGATCGCCAGCGGCGCGGCCAGCAGCATGGCGTAGAAGGCCGCCTTGAGGGTGCCGTAGGTCAAGGGCGCCAGGCTCAGCTTGGGCTCGAAGTCGCTGTTGGTGGCGGTGGACTGCCAGACGAACTCTGGCTTGTCGTAGTTCTCGTACCACACCCGCTCCCACAGCGCGCTCCACGACACCTCCGGGTGCGGGTTGCTCAGCGCGAACGGCAGCCACTGGTGGTCTTGCTCGACCATCAGCCGGTCGGCCCGCGGTGACATCCCCAGGGCATCGCCGTGGGTGGCCACTTGCTCGATCAGCAAGGTGCGGTGCGCGGTGCTGTGGAACACCCCCAGCTTGCCGCTGGCGTCGAGGGCGATAAAGCCCTTGCGGCGTTCTTCGGGGCGGATGAAGGCGATCGGCTGGTCGCCCAGTTGGAAGTCGCGAATGTGGCTGAGCCGCGGCTCGCCGTCGACATCGCGAGCCATGAACCACTGGCTGATGGTGCCCTTGGAGGTGCCGACCATCAACGATACGCCGCCGGCCAGCTGCTGGCTGGCGGTCACCTGCACGTTGGCGTCTTCGACCAGTTTGTAGCGGCCATTGAGGGTGCGCTGGCGCAGGTCGTACACGTCGGCCTGGGCACGCCCGTTGAGCACGTACAACCACTGCTGGCGCGGGTCGAGGTAGATCGCCTTGGCCGGCTCGGCCATTTGCGGTAAATCGATGTGCGCCTGCTCCAGGCGCGGCTGGCCGGCGAGCAGGTCGTCTTCGCGGGTGACCGCCAGCACGCTGAGCTGCGCGCCGCTGGAGCCAGCGAGCATCAGCGCGGTGTCGGTCACGGTCAGGCTTACCCGTTCCAGCGCCCGGCCTTTGGGGTCCAGGGTGAAGGGGGCTTGGCCGTAAGGGAACTCCAGGGTAGGCGTGACCGCCTTGGTGTCGCCGGTATAAGTGAGCTGGTAACTGCTGCGCATCACCAGCGCTTGGCCGTTGGCCAGCCCCGCCACCAGCCACGGCGTGCCCGGCTGGCTTTTGGCGATGGAGACCACATGGGTGCCGGCTGGCACCGGCAGCGGTATCGTTTGCAACGCCGCGCCGCTCTGGGCATCGAAAAACACCGCCTGCCCTTGGTCGGAAACCCGCAGGCCGACCATGTTTTGCTCTTCGAGGGTGAGCAGCAATGGCTTGCCGGCCTCCTTCAGCCAGGCCGGGGCCAGCGCTGGCCGTGACTGCAAATGCGCGCCCTTGAACAGCGGCGCCACCACATAGGCCAGGTAGAAGAAAATCATCGTAATGGCTGCCAACACCGCCAACCCGCCCACCAGCACATAGCCGTGCGTCAAGCGGTCGACCCACGCACGCAGGCGACGTTTGCGCTGGAATGCCGGCGCATTGAAGTCGATGCGTGGCGCAGGCGAACCGTGGGCCATTTTAGGATTAGTCAGCTCATTCATCCGCACACCCTAGCGGGGGTATATGACAGAAACGTTACACCCCACGGGCGCAGCGAAACCCACCCGGGGGGCGGTGCGGCGAAGCGGTCAGGGGGTAGCGGTGGCGCCCGGTGCCGCCAGGCCCAATTCTTTGAGCGAGCGCAGGATCACCTTGGCCGGGAGCGGAATATACCCGTCCTTGGCAACCATTTGTTGGCCGGTTTGCGAAAGGATCAGCCTGATGAACTCAGCGTCGAGCGGCGCCAGTGGCCGGTTCGGCGCCTTGTTCACGTACACGTACATGAAGCGCGCCAGCGGGTAGGTGCCATTCAGCGCGTTGGTTTCGTTGTCTTCTATATAAGGCCCGCCGGGCTGGCGCGCCAACGGCACGCTGCGCACGCTGGCGGTGCGGTAGCCAATACCCGAATAGCCAATGCCGTTGAGCGAGTTGCTGATGGCCTGCACCACCGAGGCCGAGCCAGGCTGCTCGTTGACGTTGGCTTTGAAATCCCCTTTGCACAGCGCCTGTTCCTTGAAGAAACCATAGGTGCCCGACACCGAGTTGCGCGAGAACAACTGCAACGGCTTGCCCGCCAGGTCGCCCTTCACGCCCACGTCGCCCCAGGTGCGCACCTCGGCCGGCGCGCCGCACAGGCGGGTCGAGGAGAAAATCGCATCGACCTGGGCCAGGCTCAGGCCTTCGATGGGGTTGTCTTTGTGCACGAACAGCGCCAGGGCATCGACCGCCACCGGCACAGCAGTGGGCTTGTAGCCAAAGCGCTCTTCAAAGGCCTGCACCTCGGAGTCGCGCATCTTGCGGCTCATCGGCCCCAGGTTGGCGGTGCCAGCGGTGAGTGCCGGCGGCGCGGTAGACGAACCCGCCGCTTGCACCTGCACGTTCACGCTGGGGTATTCGCGCTTGAACGCCTCGGCCCACAGGCTGACCAGGTTGGCCAGGGTGTCGGAGCCCACGCTGTTGAGGTTGCCGGCCACCCCGCTGACCTTCTGGTAGGCCGGCACCAACGGGTCGACATCGGCGCGCGCCACGCCCAACCCGGCCAGCGACAGCAGCAAAACGGCGAGGTACGGCTTCAGCGGCATCGATGGGCTCCTGGCGAGGGTGAACTACAGGGGTTGCCGGAGCATGCGCACACAGCGGGTGCCAATTTATGACACCGCCGTGACAAACAGGTTACAGCCGATCAGCGCTTTTTCGCCAACAGGTACAGGCCGACCACGAAGCCCATCGCACACACCGCGGCCACGTAGACGGCCGGGCCCATGGGGTTGGTCTTCATCATCAGGCTGACCACCATCGGCGTGAGGCCGCCGAAGATTGCATAGGCCAGGTTGTACGAGAACGACAACCCGCTGAAGCGCACCACCGGCGGGAAGGCCTTGACCATCACGTAGGGCACCGCGCCGATGGTGCCGACGAACAGGCCGGTCAGCGAGTACAGCGGGAACAGCCACTGCGGGTGCTCGCCCAGGCCGTGGTACAGCACCCAGGTGCACACGCCCAGGCCCAGGCTGCCGAGGGCGAACACCCGGCCCGCGCCAAAGCGGTCGGCCAGGCGGCCCGCGCCAATGCAGCCCAGGCTGAGGAACACGATGGCCAGGCTGTTGGCCTGCAGCGCCTCTTTGGGGCTGAAGCCGAACAATTTCTGCAGCAGGGTTGGGGTCATCAGGATGACCACCACGATCGCCGCCGACAGCAACCAGGTAAGCAGCATCGACACCACCACCGCCGGCAGGTGATCACGCAATACCGCGCGCAACGGCAGCTCGGCGGCCAGCGCCTTGCGTTGCTGCAGTTCGGCGAACACCGGGGTTTCGTGCAGCCAGCGGCGCAGGTACACCGAGAACAGGCCGAACACCCCGCCCAGCAGGAACGGAATGCGCCAGGCGAACGCGGCCAGTTGCTCGGCGTTGTAAATGCTGTTGATGGCCGTGGCCACCAGCGAGCCGAGCAGGATGCCGGTGGTCAGGCCGCAGGTCAGGGTGCCGCAGGCAAAACCGACGCTGCGCCCGGGTACGTGCTCAGACACGAACACCCAGGCACCGGGCACCTCGCCACCAATCGCCGCGCCCTGGATCACCCGCAGCACCAGCAGCAGGATCGGCGCGGCCATGCCGATCTGCTCGTAGGTGGGCAGCAGGCCCATCAGCAGGGTGGGCAGGGCCATCATGAAGATGCTCAGGGTGAACATCTTCTTGCGCCCAAGCAGGTCGCCGAAGTGCGCCATGACGATGCCGCCCAGCGGGCGGGCCAGGTAACCGGCGGCAAAGATGCCGAAGGTTTGCACCTGGCGCAGCCAGTCGGGCATGTCGGCCGGGAAGAACAGGTTGCCCACCACCGCCGCGAAAAACACGAAGATGATGAAGTCGTAGAACTCCAGGGCACCGCCCAGGGCGGCCAGGGACAGAGTTTTGTAGTCGTTACGGGTCAGCGGGCGCGAGGGCTGCGCAACGCTGGAAGGCGCGGTACTCATGTTGGCATCTCTTATAGTTGCGCCTCGTTGGAGGGCGCACACGTCTCGGCAGGAGGCGAAAGATACCAAATTGCTTGAAAAAGCACATATATATGTGCTTGAACGGTTATGCGGCCCGGCTGTGCTCTATATACTGGGTCGCCACCTATCAAGAGTCAGGGTCAGAGGCACCCCGCATGATTGAGCTCGAACAAGAAGATCCGATCCCTCAGGGCGACCTGGCCCTGCAGATCACCGCGCTGCCCCGGGAAACCAACGGCTTCGGCGACATCTTCGGCGGCTGGCTGGTCGCCCAGATGGACCTCGCCGGCACCGCCATGGCCAGCAAGCAGGCCGGCGGGCGCGTAGCCACGGTGTCGATCGACCGCATGGCGTTCCTGGTGCCGGTGGCGGTGGGCGCGCAGCTGAGCTTCTACACCCAAACGCTGGAGGTCGGGCGCAGTTCGATCCGGCTGATGGTCGAGGTGTGGAGCGACGACCCCCTCTCCAGCGAATGGCGCAAGGTCACCGAAGCCACCTTCGTGTTCGTTGCCATCGACGGCAGCGGCCGCACCCGCGCGGTGCCACGGCGCAGCTAAACTTGCGCCGCCGGCCGTGGTCAATGCGCATGCACTTCGTGCGGTTGCGAAGCACCCCTGCCCCCTGAACGAGGAAGTTTGCATGGCCCACCCCAACGTTGAGTCGATCACCATCGGCAACCTGCCATGCTGGCGCATCCGTACCGCCGAGGCCGAACTGCTGGTGGCCCAGCAAGGGGCCCAGGTGCTGAGCTACCAACGCACCGGCGAGCAACCCCTGATCTGGCTGAACGACCAGGCCACCTTCGAGCCCGGCACCCCCGTGCGCGCCGGCGTGCCGGTGTGCTGGCCGTGGTTCGGCAACCTGGCGAAAAACCCCGAGGCGGTGCAGGCCATGCGCCAGGCCAGCGAGGCCGCGCCGTCCCACGGGCTGGTACGGGCGCTGCCGTGGGAGCTCGACGGCATCGAGCACAGCGAGCCCAGCGTGACCCTGCACCTGAGCGTGCCCCAGGCCGCCGCCGGCACCCTGCCCGGCTGGCCGCACAAGGCCGAATTGCGCCTGAGCATCACCGTGGGCGACGACCTCGCCCTGCGCCTGACCACGCGCAACCTCGGCAGCGCGCCACTGGCGATCAGCCAGGCGCTGCACACCTACTTCGCCGTGAGCGACGTGCGCCAGGTGAACGTGCCCGAGGTGGCGGGCCTGGAGTACGTCGAAACCCTCGAGAACTGGGAAACCCGCAGCCAGCAAGGCGCCCTGGAAGTGACCGGCGAAACCGACCGCATCTACCTAGGCACCCCGCAGCGCCTGAGCATCGCCGACAGCGGCTGGAACCGCCGCGTGCTGATCGACACCGAAGGCGCCGAGGCGGCGGTGATCTGGAACCCCTGGATCGAACGCGCCCAGGCCTTTGCCGACATGGCCGACGACGGCTGGCAACGGATGTTCTGCATCGAAACCGCCAACGTGCTCGGTAGCGCGCTCAACCTGGAGCCCGGCGCCAGCCACACCCTGGGCTACCGCCTGAGCAGCGAAGCGCTTTAAAGGTCCTCTTCCTTGACCACCCGGACCGCCGAGGCGTCCATCGCATAGGCGGCGTCGGCCAGGTCATTGCTCACCTTCTCCACCTTCAACGTGCCGCTGGCCCACAGCGGCGTGTAGATGTCTGCCAGCTTCAGGCCCTTGGGGTAGCGGATCAAAATCAGCTGGTTCGGCGGCGGCGGCGGCACGTGAATGCACGCGCCCGGGTAGGGCACCAGGAAAAACAGCGTGCTACGGCCCTTGGCGTCGGTTTCCAGCGGTACCGGGTAGCCGCCAATGCGGATGGCCTTGCCGTCCATCGCGGCCACGGTCTTGGTCGAGTACATCACCGCCGGCAAGCCCTTGGGGTTCTTCAGGCCGCCTTTGTGGGTGAAGCTGCCGGCCGACTCCGGGGTGTTGTGGTCGATTTCTGGCATGGCCTCGAGGGCTTTCTGGTCTGACTTGGGCATCAGCGCCAGCCAGTCGGTTTCGGGCAGCTCGGCCGCGTGGGCAGTGCCCAGGCAAAGCACCAGGCAGGTGAGTAGACGCAAGATCATTGAGTGGGCAGCCAACGGCGGTGAAAACGCGATTCTAACGCGAGGTGAGGTGGGGTTGTAGGGCCCATCGCCCGGCACAGCCGGCCTCCCACGGGGTCTGTGTTGAGCCTAAAATCAATGGCTTACACAATCTGGTGGGAGGCCGGCTGTGCCGGGCGAAGGGCCAGTCAGGTCATGCGCTCAGTAAAGCCATTTTAAGAAATCAGGGCTTTTTAACCCCGATTTAGCGCTCTGATTGCTTAAGTGAACAGCATTACGGCACAGCCGGGCGAAGGGCCGGCGAGCCTTAGCTCTTCTTCTTGATCAACCCGTAGATGACCAGCAACACGATGGCCCCGACCAGCGCGCCCAGGAAGCCCGCGGCCTGGCCAGCCTGGTAGATGCCCAGCGCCTGGCCGCCGTAGGTGGCCAGCAACGAGCCGCCAATCCCCAGCAGCACGGTCATGATGAAGCCCATGCTGTCGTCGCCGGGCTTGAGGAAGCGGGCCAGCAGCCCGACGATGAAACCGATGATGATGGTGCCGATGATACCCATGTGTCTCCCCTTCCAATGGCTGTGCCGCCCACGGCGGCCTCAGCCATCAGAGAGCGGGGAGCTGCGTTGGTTCCACCGTCAAACCAGCGCTTGCACCTCTGCGATGCGCTTTTTCAGCGTGGCCGAATCGGCGCAGCGCAGGGTGGCGTGGCCAACCTTGCGGCCCACCTTGAACGCCTTGCCGTAGTGGTGCAGGTGGCAATCGCCAATGGCCGCGACCTGGGCCACCGCGGGCACTTCGCCGATGAAGTTGATCATCGCGCTCTCGCCCACCTTGGCGGTGGAGCCCAGCGGCAGCCCGGCGACCGCGCGCAGGTGGTTCTCGAACTGGCTGCACTCGGCGCCTTCGATGGTCCAGTGCCCGGAGTTGTGCACCCGTGGGGCGATTTCGTTGGCCTTCAGGCCACCGTCGACCTCGAAGAACTCGAACGCCAGCACGCCGACGTAGTCGAGCTTCTGCAGTACCCGGCCCACGTAGTCTTCGGCCAGCGCCTGCAGCGGGTGGCCACTGCTGGCCACCGACAGGCGCAGGATGCCGTTGTCGTGGGTGTTGTGCACCAGCGGGTAGAAGCGCGTTTCGCCGTCGCGGCCACGCACGGCCACCAGCGACACCTCGCCAGTGAACGGCACGAAGCCCTCGAGCAGGCACGGCACGCTGCCCAGCTCGGCGAAGGTGCCGGCCACGTCGGCGGCGCTGCGCAACACCTTCTGGCCCTTGCCGTCGTAGCCCAGGGTGCGGGTTTTCAGCACCGCCGGCAGGCCGATGCTGGCCACCGCGGCCTCAAGGCCGGCTTGCGACTGGATGTCGGCGAAGGCCGGGGTGGGAATGCCCAGGTCCTTGAACAGGGTTTTTTCGAACAGCCGGTCGCGGGCGATGCGCAGCGCCTCGGCGCTGGGGTACACCGGCACGAACTGCGAAAGGAAGGCGACGGTTTCAGCCGGCACGCTCTCGAATTCGAAGGTGACCAGGTCGACCTCGTCGGCCAACTGGCGCAGGTGCGCCTGGTCGCCGTAGTCAGCCCGCAGGTGCTCGCCCAGCGGCGCCGCACAGGCGTCTGGCGCGGGGTCGAGGAAGGCGAAGTTCATGCCCAGCGGAGTGCCCGCCAGGGCCAGCATGCGGCCCAGCTGGCCGCCACCGATGACACCGATTTTCATGGAACGAGACCTCAGGCCTGGCGCGGATCAGGGTTGTCGAGCACGGTTTGCGTCTGCTCGGTGCGGAACTGCTCCAGCGCCGCATGGTACTGGGGGTGCTTGCCGCCGAGGATGCTCGCCGACAGCAGCGCCGCGTTGACGGCACCGGCCTTGCCGATGGCCAGGGTCGCGACCGGCACGCCCGCGGGCATTTGCACGATCGACAGCAGCGAGTCGACGCCGGAGAGCATCGCCGACTGCACCGGCACGCCCAGCACCGGCAGGTGGGTTTTCGCCGCGCACATGCCCGGCAGGTGGGCGGCGCCGCCGGCACCGGCGATGATCACCTCGATGCCGCGCCCGGCCGCCTGTTCGGCGTATTGGAACAGCAGGTCAGGGGTGCGATGGGCCGATACCACCTTCACTTCGAAGGGAATGCCGAGCTTTTCAAGCATATCGGCGGTGTGGCTAAGGGTGGACCAATCGGACTTGGAGCCCATGATCACGCCAACCAGTGCACTCATCGTCGAGCCTCTTTCATCGTGGCGCCGCGCGGCGCGTCAAAAAACAACAAGCCACGCGGCTAACCAGCGTGGCTTGTAGTGATGGCCGGCCAGGGTGTGCCACCGGCCGAAGGCCGCGCAGTATACCGCAAACCCGCGGGAAAAAACGGCCCCGGCCGATAATCGCAACAGGCCGCCTCAGGCGCCCTCGCCGGCCACGTTGCCCTTGGCTTCAAGCTTGCGCCACAGCAGCCGCACGTTGGCCTTGCGCACCAGCGCGCAGCGGTACAGGCGGATCTCCAGCGGCACCTGCCAATGGGCACCGCCACACACCACCAGTTCGCCCCGGGCCAGCTCGGAACGCACGCTCAGCCGCGGCACCCAGGCCACGCCCATGCCTTCGAGGGCCATCGACTTGTGGCTGTCGGCCATGGCGGTTTCATACACCGTGGTGTAGCGCAGGTTGCGCTGGCGCAGCAGGCCGCTGACCGAACGGCCGAGGAACGCCCCGGCGCTGTAGGCCAACAGCGGCACGCTGGCGTCGCTGTCGAGGTCATACAGCGCCCGGCCGTGGCCATCCACGGCGCACACCGGGAGCATTTCGGTCATGCCCAGGTGCAGCGAGGGAAAGATCTCCGGGTCCATCTGCATGGCCGAGTCCGGGTCGTAGAAGGCCAGCATGATGTCGCAACTCCCCTCGCGCAGGGCATGCACCGCATCGCCGACGTTGGTTGCCACCAGGCGCGTGGCCATCGGCAGGCCGTCGTTGCGCAACTGCGCCACCCAGCCCGGGAAGAACCCCAGCGCCAGCGAGTGCGCCGCGGCCACCTGCACCACCTCGCCCTGGCCGCCTTCGAGGTGATGCAAATGCCGCAGCACCTCGGCGAGCTGGTCGACCACCGTGCGCGCGGTGACCAGGAACAGCTGGCCGGCTTCGGTCAACTCCACCGGGGTGCGCGAGCGGTTGACCAGGGTCAGGCCCAGCGCGGCCTCCAGGCTACGGATGCGCCGGCTGAAGGCCGGCTGGGTGACGAAGCGCCGCTCCGCCGCCTGGGAAAAACTCCGGGTGGCGGCCAGGGCGCTGAAATCTTCGAGCCATTTGCTTTCAAGGTTCATCTCGAACTCCGGTTGCACCGGGTTGCACACGCCCGAGTGCGGCATAAGGTCACATCAATCGTTATGCCGTTTGTGCATAGGCCAGCGAGGAACAGCATTGGCCACCGTACGGCTACAAGTGCAGTATTATAGGCATTCCGGTACAGGCCGGGCCATCCCAGAGACTACCTCTATCATGTCCTCCGCTGCATCAGTGCGCACCGAAAAAGACCTGCTTGGCGTTCTCGAAGTCCCCGCTGATGCCTATTACGGCATCCAGACACTGCGGGCAGTGAACAACTTCCGCCTGACCGGCGTGCCGTTGTCGCACTACCCCAAGCTGGTGGTTGCACTGGCGATGGTCAAACAGGCCGCCGCCGACGCCAACCGCGAACTGGGCCACTTGCCGCAAGACAAACACGCGGCGATCAGCGAAGCCTGTGCCCGCCTTATCCGCGGCGACTACCGTGACCAGTTCGTGGTCGACATGATCCAGGGCGGGGCCGGCACCTCGACCAACATGAACGCCAACGAGGTGATCGCCAACATCGCCCTCGAGGCGATGGGCAAGCAGAAGGGTGAATACCAGTACCTGCACCCGAACAACGACGTGAACATGGCGCAGTCGACCAACGACGCCTACCCCACGGCCATCCGCCTGGGCCTGCTGCTGGGCCACGATGCGCTGCTGGCCAGCCTCGACAGCCTGATCCAGGCCTTCGCCGCCAAGGGCGAGGAATTCGCCCACGTGCTGAAGATGGGCCGCACCCAGCTGCAAGACGCCGTGCCGATGACCCTCGGCCAGGAATTCCACGCCTTCGCCACCACCCTGACCGAAGACCTCAACCGCCTGCGTACCCTGGCCCCCGAGCTGCTGACCGAAGTCAACCTGGGCGGCACCGCGATCGGCACCGGCATCAACGCCGACCCGCGCTACCAGCACCTGGCGGTGCAGCGCCTGGCGACCATCAGCGGCCAACCGCTGGTACCCGCCGCCGACCTGATCGAAGCCACCTCCGACATGGGCGCCTTCGTGCTGTTCTCGGGCATGCTCAAGCGCACCGCGGTCAAGCTGTCGAAGATCTGCAACGACCTGCGCCTGCTCTCCAGCGGCCCGCGCACCGGCATCAACGAGATCAACCTGCCGGCGCGCCAGCCGGGCAGCTCGATCATGCCGGGCAAGGTCAACCCGGTGATCCCGGAGGCGGTGAACATGGTCGCCTTCGAAATCATGGGCAACGACCTGGCGCTGACCATCGCCGCCGAAGGCGGGCAACTGCAGCTGAACGTGATGGAGCCGCTGATCGCCTACAAGATCTTCGACTCGATCCGCCTGCTGCAGCGCGCCATGGACATGCTGCGCGAGCACTGCGTGGTGGGCATCACCGCCAACGAACAACGCTGCCGCGAACTGGTCGAGCACTCGATCGGCCTGGTCACCGCGCTGAACCCTTACATCGGCTATGAAAACGCCACCCGCGTCGCCCGCACCGCGCTGCAAACCGGCCGCGGCGTGCTGGAGCTGGTACGCGAAGAAGGGCTGCTCGACGACGCCATGCTGGCCGACATCCTGCGCCCGGAAAACATGATCGCCCCGCGCCTGGCCCCACTGAAGGCCTAAACGCGCACTGTCTCACCAGGTCGAGGGACTAGACACCTCTCACCTTTCAAGGCTCCAGGGCAGTCCCTGGGGCCTTTTTTTTGTGCCTGGGTTACTGGCCAATCTGAAACAACCCATCCTGCAGGCGGGTATCGGCCAGGCGCGCCTTGATGTCATCGTCGATGTCGGGCGAATCGGGGCTGTGCAGGCGTACCTTGCGGTAGGCACTGACGCGGTTGACCTCGCTGCCCAGGTACTCCCACACCACCCGCGTGCAGGCCGGGGCGCGTTGGTCGGCGGAGGACACACCGATCTTCAAGCCATTGAGCCGGCTGATCCGCGCTTTATAGCTGGGGATCAGAACTGTCTGAGAAATCTCGTTGGAGGTCAGCGACTCGTAATCGACGAAGAACAGCCGGTTCTGCAGGTAATAGGCCACGCCCAGGTAGCGGTAGCGCTCGAACTCCTCGCCACGCCCGGTATTGCTTTGCAGACGTTCGTTTCGTTCGTAGGTATAGTGCCCGCCCTCTTCGCGCAGGTGCACCAGCGCGCAGAGGATGCGCCCGGGCACCGACATGGAGTGGTAGTACTCATGGTAGTAGCCAGCCAGGGCTTTCAGTTCAGGGGAAGAACACTGCCGCAGGTGGTCCAGGATGCCACGTGGGGCGCTCTTGTCCGCCTTTTCGCCGGCCGTGGGCTGGCGCACACCGATCAACCGGGTGAACTGCTCGGCCGGTAGGCCGATTTCGTACTCTTCAACCCCGAAAAAGTCGCAGATGCGCTTGAGGTTGAAGGGCGTGGGCAGGCTTTGGCCGCTAAGGTACTTGTTGAACTGCGCACGGTTGATGCCCAGTTGGCGGCAAACTTCGGCGATTGACCGGTAATGGCGGCACAACAGCTGAAGATTTGAGGGAAGGTGATCACGCATGGTTCGCTCGTCGGAATGGCGCGGCATGATGCGAAGGTAGCATCAAGTCGCAACAAATTCTAACAACCTGCGAACTTGTTCATGGCGGCACAATCGCCAACTATTTGCGCCCCTGGTCCGGGGCAGCGGCCACGAGCCAAAACCGGCCAGGTTCGCCATCAGAAAAAAAACAGCGAGGTTTACTCAATGCTCGAAGTCATCAACGACTTCCTTTCCGGCAAAGTACTGATCGTACTCATCGTCGGCCTTGGCGGTTACTTCACGATCCGTTCGCGTTTCGTGCAGTTGCGCCATTTCTGCCATATGTTCGCTGTGTTTCGTGACAGCTTGCGCAACAGCTCCTCCCAGCTTTCGTCGTTCCAGGCACTGATGCTCAGCCTGGCCGGCCGCGTGGGCGCCGGTAACATCGCCGGTGTCGGCGTGGCCGTGACCCTTGGCGGCCCGGGCGCGGTGTTCTGGATGTGGGTCACCGCCCTGGTGGGCATGGCCAGCAGCTTCTTCGAATGCTCCCTGGCGCAGTTGTTCAAGCGCTGCTCGCCGGATGGCCAGTACGTCGGCGGCCCGTCGTTCTACATCCAGCACGGCCTGAAACAGCGCTGGCTGGGGATGGTCATGGCGTTCTTGCTGCTGATCACCTTCGGCTTCGCCTTCAACGGCCTGCAGTCGCACGCAGTCACCACCTCGCTGAACGACGCCTTCGGCGTTGACGTGCGCTACGCCGGGATCGCCCTGGCGGTGCTGATGGCGCTGGTGTTCATCGGCGGGATCAAGCGTATCGCCAAGGTCGCCGACCTGCTGGTACCGGTGAAAACCCTCGCCTACATCGCCGTGACCCTCTACGTGATCGTGCTGCAGCACGAGTTGGTGCCACAAATGCTGATGACCATCGTCAAGAGCGCCCTGGGTATCGACCAGGTGTTCGGCGGGCTGATCGGCAGCGCCATCGTGATGGGCGTGAAGCGTGGCGTGTTCGCCAACGAAGCCGGCCTGGGCAGCGCCCCCAACGTGGCCGCGGTGGCGCAGGTCGAGCACCCGGTGGCACAGGGCGTGGTGCAGGCGTTCAGCGTGTTCCTCGACACCTTCGTGATCTGCACCTGCACCGCGCTGCTGATCCTGCTGTCGGGCATCTACTCGGTGAGCTTCGCCGGCAACGGCATCGTCCTGGCGCAGGATTCGCTCGCCGCCGTGGTCGGGCCGTGGGGCAAGATCTTCATCAGCGTGGCGCTGGCGTTGTTCGTGTTCACCTCGATGCTCTACAACTACTACCTGGGCGAGAACAACCTGCGCTTCATGGTCGGTGAGCGCAAAGGCGCCGTGTGGAGCTACCGCGCGCTGGTGCTGGCGCTGGTGGTCTGGGGCGCGGTCGAAGACCTCTCCACCGTATTCGCCTTCGCCGACATCACCATGACCCTGCTGGCGTTCGTCAACCTGATCTCGCTGTTCCTGCTGTTCAACATCGGCCTGCGCCTGCTGGCGGACTACGACGGCCAGCGCAAGGCCGGGATCAAAACCCCGGTGTTCGACCGCAGCCAGTTCAGCGACCTCGACCTCGACCCTCAGGCCTGGCCGCTGAAGGGTGAAACCCCGGCCGCCGCCACCGAGGCCCAGGCCAAGCCGCAGGCCCAACACTGATGGAGCGCGCGGCGGGCCTGGCCGGCGCGCGCTATCAGGCCCGCCCCCGGCTCGGCATCATCACCGGGTCCGGGCCTGAGGCCGGCATGGACATGTGGGCCAAGCTGCTGGTGGAAAACCGCCGGCGGCTGGGCCCGCGCTTTCGCGGCGACATCGACGCGCCCGCCCTGCGCCTGGTCAGTGACCCGGAGCTGGGCCTGTCGATGGAGCTGGAAACCACCGAAGACCAAGTGTGGCTGGCGCTGCGCGATGCCATCTGTGCCCTCGACGGGCAGGTGGCGGCGTTCGCCATCGCCTGCAACACCCTCAACCTGTTCGCCGAGCGCATCGCCGGCCTGCGCCTGCAGAGCGAGTTCGTCTCGTTCCAGGGCGTGGTGCACGCCTGGGCGGCCGAGCAGGGCATTCAGCAACTGTGTGTGCTCGGTGGCCGCCAGGTCGCGGAGCTCGGCGCCTGGTCGGCCTACCGCGCGCTGGCCGGGCAGGTGCGCTGCGAGCCGGTGCCGGATGCCGCCGCTCTGCACCAACTGATTTACGACATCAAAACCCACGGTGCCGAGCACCCGGGCCTGGCGGCGCGGTTCGACACCTTGCTGGCCGGCATCGGCAGCGATACGGTGTTGCTGGCCGGCATCGGCAGCGATACGGTGTTGCTGGCCTGCACCGAACTGCCATTGCTCAACGGTTTGAACACCTCAAAAAACCTGGTCGACGTGACCCAACTGGTCGCCCAGGCATTACTCGATCACAGCGGCGTATTCGCTACGGAGCCCTCCCCATGACCTCCCCGCAACCCGCGCGCAACGTACGCGTGCTCTACACCGGCGGCACCATCGGCATGCTGCAGAACGCCAACGGCAGCCTGGCGCCCGCCAGCGGTTTCGAAGGCCGCATGCGCGCGCAGCTGAAGGAGCAGGCGGTCGCCGTGCCGGCGTGGTCGTTCCGTGAGATGCAGCCGCTGATCGACAGCGCCAACATGACCCCAGCCTACTGGCAGCAACTGCGCGAGGCCATCGTGCAAGCGGTAGACGCCGACGGCTGTGACGCGGTGCTGGTGCTGCATGGCACCGACACCCTCGCCTACAGCGCCGCGGCCCTGGCGTTCCAACTGCTTGGCCTGCCGGCGCCGGTGTTGTTCACCGGCTCCATGCTGCCGGCTGGCGCGCCCCAGAGCGATGCCTGGGAAAACGTCAACGGCGCCCTCGCCGCCCTCGGCGCCGGGCAACCGGCCGGCGTGCAGTTGTTCTTCCATGGCGAGCTGATCGCCCCCAGCCGCTGCGCGAAAATCCGCAGCTACGGCCGCCGCCCGTTCGCGTCGTTGCAACGCAACGGCGGCGTGGCCAAGGCCGAGGCGCTGCCGGCGCAACTGCGCTACACCCAGCACAAGGAACTGGCCAACGTGGCCGCCCTGCCGCTGGTGCCAGGCTTCGACGCCGCGGTGTTGCGGGCGATCGTCGACAGCGGTGTGCAGGGGCTGATCCTCGAGTGCTACGGCAGCGGCACCGGCCCCAGCGACAACAGCGCCTTCCTGGAAGCCTTGCAGCATGCCAAGGCCAAAGGGGTGATCGTGGTCGCCATCACCCAGTGCCATGAAGGCGGGGTCGAGTTGGGCATCTACGAAGCCGGCAGCCGCTTGCGTGAAGCCGGGGTGTTGTCTGGCGGCGGGATGACCCGTGAAGCCGCTTTCGGCAAGCTGCATGGCCTGCTGGGCATTGGCTTGTCGCCGAGCGAAATTCGCCGCCTGGTTGAGCTCGACCTGTGCGGTGAGCTGCGCTAGGTACGTAACTTGCTCGGTCAGGCCCACACCCAAGGGCCTGGCCGATGCTCCACTCCCACCTCACCACCCTCAACGCCGTCTCGCTGGTGCTCAGCACCCTGCGCGATGAGGGCGTCAGCGCCGCCACGCTGTTGGCCGGCAGCGGTATCTGCGAAGCGGATCTCGCCCAACTCGACCCTCGGATCACCACCGCCCAGGAGATGCAGGTGTGCGCCAACGCACTGGCCCTGCGCGAAGCCTTTGGCCTGGAATTGGGCCAGCGGATGCATGTGTCGTCTTACGGCATGCTCGGTTACGCCCTGCTGCTCAGTGCCACCTTAGGTAGCGCCCTGGCGCTGGCGTTACGTTACCCGGCGCTGCTCGGCACGCTGTTCCACCTGCGCCTAGTGCCAGACGGCGAGCGCGTGTGGCTGTGCGCCAGCGATTACGACCACCGCCCGGAGCTGGCGGTGTTCAACGCTGAACTGTGCCTGGGCTCGCTGCGGGTGATCTGCAGCGACCTGCTCGGCCAGCGCCTGCCGTTGCTGGCCGCGCGCTTTGCCCACCCGGCCCCCGCCTACCATCAGCAATACACCGCGCGGTACGGCTGCCCGGTGCAGTTTGGCGCCGCCGACCACGGCTTTGCCTTCGCCCGCCAATGGCTGGAGCAGCCACTGCCCCTGGCCGACGCAGTCACCCACCGCGCCATGGCCGAGCGCTGCCGCCAGCAGAACGCCGAGTTCACCGGCCGCCAGGCCTGGCTGGGGCGGATCCGCCAACTGCTGGCCGAGCAGTTGGCCAGCCCGCCTGGGCTGGAAGGCCTGGCGCGGCAGATGAAGTGCTCGTCGCGCAGCCTGCGCCGGCACCTGCACGCGGTGGGCAGCAGCTACCAGGACCTGCTCGACGGCCTGCGCTTCGAACGCGCCAAGCACCTGCTTGCCGAGGGCCAGTGGCCCATCCAGCACATCGCCGATGCCTTGGGCTACAGCGAAACCGCCAGCTTTCGCCATGCGTTCATCCGCTGGAGCGGTGTAGCGCCCAGCCAGTTTCGCACCTGAACGGGGCTGGGCGCCCTCTAAAAGAGCGATATGCGGTCAGTGGTTTTGGCCACATCGATCCCCTTTTGGCCGTTCGCAACGTTCTCCCCCGGGGCCAGCTACTTTGACAATGCAAGGCGCCACCCGCCTGAGGAGAACAACAATGCTGACCATCTACTCTGACGACCACCACCTGCACCACGGCCGCTGCGAGCTGATCGACGGGCAACTGATGCCCTGCTTCGAGATGCCGTCGCGGGCTGATCACATTCTGCAACGTGTACAGGCCCAGGCCCTCGGCCCGGTCGAGCCGCCCAAGGACCACGGCCGCGAGCCGCTGCGCCGGGTGCACAGCGATGACTACCTGGCGTTTTTCGAAGGCGCCTGGGCGCGCTGGCAGGCCATGGGCGATGACGGTGACCTGCTGCCCTTCACCTGGCCGGCGCGCACCCTGCGCGCGGTCAAGCCGCGGGGCCTGCATGGCGAGCTGGGCTACTACAGCTTCGACGGCGGCGCGCCGATCACCGCCGGCACCTGGCAGGCGGCCTACAGCGCCGCCCAGGTGGCGCTCACCGCCCAGGCCGCGGTGCAGGCCGGCGCCGACAGCGCCTTTGCCCTCTGCCGGCCGCCGGGGCACCACGCCGCCAGCGACCTGATGGGCGGCTACTGCTACCTGAACAACGCCGCCATCGCCGCCCAGGCGTTCATCGACCAGGGCCGCGCCAAGGTGGCGATCCTCGACGTGGACTACCACCACGGCAACGGCACCCAGTCGATTTTCTACGATCGCGCCGACGTGCTGTTCACCTCGATCCACGGCGACCCGGCCGATGAGTTTCCGTTCTTCCTCGGCTATGCCGACGAAACCGGCGAAGGCGCGGGCGAAGGCTTCAACCTCAACCTGCCGCTGCCCCACGGTAGCGACTGGGCGCGTTGGAGCCAGGCCCTGGAGCATGCCTGCCAGGCCATCGCCGAGTACGGCGCCGAGGTGCTGGTGGTATCGCTGGGGGTAGACACCTTCAAGCAAGACCCGATCTCGCAGTTCAAGCTCGACAGCCCCGACTACCTGACCATGGGCGCGCGCATCGCCGCCCTCGGCCTGCCGACGCTGTTCGTGATGGAAGGCGGCTACGCCGTGGAAGAAATCGGCATCAACGCCGTGAACGTACTCGAAGGTTACCAAACCGCCCGCAAGGAGGCCGCATGATGAACTGGCTCAAACGTTCCCTGGCATCGGCGCTGTGCGCCGCGCTGGCCACTGGCATGGCGAGTGGCGCCGAACAGCGCACGCTGAAGGTGTACAACTGGTTCGACTACATCACCCCGCAAACCCTTACGGCGTTTCAGCAAGAGGCCAACCTGAAGCTGGTGTACGACATCTTCGACACCAACGAGGCGCTGGAAGCCAAGCTGCTCACTGGCAACTCCGGCTATGACGTGGTGGTGCCCTCGAACGTGTTCCTGGCCAAGCAGATCGAGGCCGGGGTGTTCCAGCCGCTGGACCGCGCCAAGCTGCCGAACTGGCAGCACCTCGACCCGAAGCTGATGAAACTGCTCGAAGCCAACGACCCCGGCAACCGCTTTGCCGTGCCATACATGTACGGCACGATTCTGATCGGCTTCAACCCGGCCAAGGTCAAGGCCGCGCTGGGCGACGATGCGCCGGTGGACAGTTGGGACCTGCTGTTCAAGCCTGAGAACATCAGCAAGCTGAAAAGCTGCGGCGTGGCGATGCTCGACTCGCCGTCGGAGATCCTGCCACTGGCGCTGCAGTACCTCGGCCTGGACCCAAACTCCAACAAACCGGCCGACTACCAGAAGGCCGAGCAGTTGATGCTGAAGATCCGCCCGGACATCACCTACTTCCACTCTTCCAAGTACATGGCCGACATCGCCAACGGCGACATCTGCGTGGCCGTGGGCTACTCGGGCAGCTTCTCCCAGGCCGCCAACCGCGCCAAAGAAGCCAAGAACGGCGTGGTGGTCGACATGCGCCTGCCCAAGGAAGGCGCGCCGATCTGGTTCGACATGCTGGCCATCCCCAAAGGCGCGGCCAACCCCGAAGACGCCCATGCATTCATCAACTACCTGCTGCGCCCCGAGGTGATCGCGCCGATCAGCGACTTCGTGGGCTACCCCAACCCCAACAAGGACGCCACCGACAAGGTAGACCCGGCGATCCGCAACAACCCCAACCTCTACCCCACCGAAGCGGCGATGGCGCACCTGTATACGCTCAAGCCGCTGGACCGCGACGGTGAACGCGCGCGCACCCGGGCGTGGACGCGGATCAAGTCAGGGACTTGAGGGCTCAGGGCCGTCCAGTTGCGCCAGCCACTGGACGGTTTCAGGATGTTTGGCAATCAACCGAATCAGAATAGTTGCCTGGTCGTTCGGCCGGGAGCGACCTTGCTCCCAATTTTTCAACGTAGACGGCTTGGCATGCAGGGTTTGCGCAAATACCGGCTGAGACATATTCAAACTACGCCGTACTTCTTGAATTTCTTCGGCAGAGGCCGGCGCCAATGCTTCAAGATCATGCACATGCCCCCGCAGCGTTCGTTTGCCCTGCCGGTGCGCGGCCAGGTCATCGAAGCCTTCCAGCAGCTCAGCGTAAATATTCCTTTGTTTCATTGCTCAGCCCTCGCGCTCAATTCGCGCTCTAGCAAAGATTTCAGCCCTGTACGTTGCTCATGGCAAAGGTCATCCTGCTGCGCTTTCCTTTTCCGCGGTGAGGGTCCGCGTATCGAACTTTTCGCAGGCCACCGGTACCTGCAATTACATCGCCCGAATATGGGCGCTCAAGAAGCATTTCTTGCAATCCACGAAACTGCTCATCGGAAAGGAGACCTGACCGGTGGCGCTCGAAGGGCTTGAGCTCTAGAAACATCTGCAGCATCAAATTGTACGCCATTTGCGTATAAATTGGCTGCAAGCTTTCTCCAGATCCCCAAGCCAGGTAAAGCGCCTAACTGTTTCCTCAAGCTTCCAGGCGCTAGGCCATCACGCCGGCACCCGCTGCGCATCCCGCAGCATCGTCAGCAGGTTGCCCTCGATGTTCTCGCACAGTGAATCCATCCTGATCTGGTGCTCGCTGGGCTGGAAGGGGCTTTGCAGGTCGCTGCCGATCTTCTCGATGGCCAGCAGCATGAAGCCCACCACGCTGGAGGCCAGTGGGGTGAACCAACCGAGGGTTTCGACCAGGCCGATCGGCACGATCATGCAGAACAGCGTGATGAAGATCCGCGGGAACGCCACGTAGGGGTACGGCAGCGGCGTGTTGGCGATGCGCTCCATCCCGCCCTGGGCGTTGGAGATGTCGACCAGGGTGGATTCGATCCGCGCCAGGCGGATGCTGTCGAGCCGGCCGCTTTTGTATTCCTGGGCGATCATGCCGGCGGAATAGTTGAGGATGTCGTTGGGGAAGTTGTTGGTGTGCTGGCGGCGGGCGTACTCGGCGGGCGTGAGCAGGCTTTCAACGCTCTCAGGCATCGGCTGGTGGCGCAGGTGCGCGTTCAGGCAGCGCACGTAGGCCACGTGGCGGCGCAGCAGGGTGCCCTTGATTTCGTTTTTTTCGTCGAGGTCGTCGATCAGCGTGAGCACCTGGCGGCCGAAGCTGCGCGAGTTGTTGACCATGGTGCCCCACAGGGTGCGCGCCTCCCACCAACGGCCATAGGCGCTGGAGTTGCGAAAACTGGTGAGCACCACCAGCGCCGAGCCAAGCAGCGTGAGCGGCAGGTTGGGCAGGGTCAGCTTGCGTTCGAGAAACACCATGTAATCCACGGTGACGATCACATCCCAGATGAGCAGCCAGAACAACGACCAGCCTACGTAACGGACGGTCTGCTGGATCACTCGGCACTGGCGGGTCAATAGGTTGGCCATAAGCCGGGCTCCTGTGGTTTTACGTCAGAGCCTTCGAATGCAAATGGCTGGAAGGGTTCAGCGCCGCCAGGCAATCTGCAGTGCTTTACACGCCTCGGCGATAGCCCCCTCGTTGACGCTGGCAAAGCCCAGCACCAGGCCAGTACGGCTGGGCGCGGCAGGGCCTTGCCGGTAGGCACTGAGCCGGTTCAGCTCAACGCCCGCCGCTGCCGCCCGGCTGACCAACTCGGCCTCCCGCGCGGCATTGGCCACCTCCACGCTCAGGTGCAAGCCGGCACTCACCCGCGGCAGCGGCGCGCAGCCGGCCACGGCCTGCGGCCAGTGCTCGATCAACGCATTGCGCCGCGCCAGCGCGGCCTTGCGCATGCGCCGGATATGCCGCTGGAAGTGCCCATCGGCGATGAACCGCGCCATCACCTTCTGCGTGCCCACCTCGAGGTGGCGGCCGGCCAACGCGCTGGCGTTGACGAACGCCGGCACCAGCGCCGGGGGCAATACCAGGTAGCCCAGGCGCAGCGCGGGGAACGCCACCTTGCCGAACGTGCCCACGTAAACCACCCGCCCGGCGCGATCGAGAGCCGCCAGGGGCGCGAGCGGCGCACCGCTGTAGCGGTACTCGCCGTCGTAGTCGTCTTCGATGATCCAGCCATTCTGCCGCTGCGCCCACTCCAGCAGCGCCAAGCGCCGGGCCAGGCTCATGGTCACCCCGGTAGGGTACTGGTGCGCGGGGGTGACGTAGGCCAGTTGGCACCCCGCGAGCGCCGCCAGTTGCTCGACGCAAAGCCCTTCGGCGTCGACCTCGACCGGCTGCACCTGAGCGCCGGCATTGGCCAGGGCAAGGCCCGCGGCACGGTACCCGGGGTTTTCCACAGCGGCGCAGGTGCCAGGTTGTAGCAGGATCTGTGCACAAAGTGCTACGGCCTGTTGTGCGCCGCAGGTGAGCACAATTTGATCAGCATCGCAGTACAACCCGCGCGAGCTGCGTAAATAGGCGGCGATCAGCTCGCGCAGTTGGCGGTCCCCGGCGGGGTGCTGGTAACCCAGGTCTGCCAGCGCCGGGGCCCGCCAATAGGCGGCTTGCAGCTTGCTCCAGGTGTGAAACGGGAACAGATCGAACGCCGGCACCCCCACCCGGAAGGCCTTCGGTGGCTGCGCCGAGGGCAACGGCAAGGCCAACGCGGGCAATGTTACCTCGCCTGCCGCGTCGGCCTTTTGCGGGCAATCTGTGGACAACCCTGTTGATAAGCCTGGGGATAAACCTGTGGATGACTTTGTGGATTGTTTCACGGCGTCAAGCGCCAGCGGTGAAACATATGTGCCATCCCCTACCCTACCCTCGATAAACCCCTCGGCGTAGAGCTGGTCATAGGCGCGCATCACGCTGTTGCGAGAAATCCGCAGTGCGCTGGCCAACTCGCGGCTGGCCGGCATGCGCACGCCACTGGCCAGGCGGCCGTCGAGCATGCGCGCGCGCAGCGCCTGGTACAGCTGGCGGCTGAGGCCGCCGGCGCGGTCCAGTTGCAGGCCGGCGGGGTCGAAAGGCAATCGGGTCATGGTAATGGACCTACGCAAATACGCGGCAATGGATCTTGGGAAGGGCCAATTTGCCACCTAGCATGGGGCACACGCAACCCACCCCCTGGAGCCGACCATGCCCCTCACCCTCCGCCCCGCCCGCGCCGAAGACCACGCTGCCTGGCTGCCCCTGTGGCAGGCCTACCAGGCTTTTTACAACGTCAGCCTCAGCGAGGCCGTGACAGCCAGCACCTGGGCGCGCATTCTCGATGAACACGAGCCGATCCATGCCACGCTGGCTTGGCAGGGGGCCACCGCGGTGGGCCTGGTGCACTACATTTATCATCGCTCGTGCTGGAGCATCGAGAACTCCTGCTACCTGCAGGATCTAATCGTCAGCGAGGGGCAACGGGGCCAAGGTACAGGCCGGCGGTTGATCGAGCACGTGTACCAGCAGGCGAAGGCCGATGGCTGCGTGAAGGTCCACTGGCTGACCCATGAAACCAACAGCACCGCCATTGGCCTGTACGAGCAAGTGGCCGAGCGCCCCGGCTTCATACAGTTTCGAAAGGCCATCTAGGAGCCAATAATGTCCACTGCACTGCACTGGAACCCCGTGAAAGCCCCTGTGGCCACGACGATCGAAGGCCGTTACATGCGCCTTGAAAAGCTCGACCCCGGCCGCCACGGCGATGACCTGTGGGATCTGCTGCACGGCCCGGCCGCGGATAAAAAGCAGTGGGACTACCTGCCCTACGGGCCCTTCCGCGACCGCGAGATGTTCGACATCTGGCTAGACGGCTACGCGGTCAGCCCAGACCCGCTGGGCTATTGCGTGGTCGACCGCAAAACCGAGCAGGCCCAGGGCATCCTCAGCCTGATGTCGATCGTGCCGGCCCACGGCCGTATCGAGATCGGCCATGTGGCGTTTTCCTCGGCGATGCAACGCACGCCCAAGGGCACCGAGGCCATCTACCTGCTGGCGCAGTACATCTTTGGCCTGGGTTACCGGCGCGTGGAATGGAAGTGCGACAACGCCAACGAACGCTCACGCCGCGCCGCCACCCGCTTCGGCTTCACCCCCGAGGGGGTGTTCCGCCAGCACATGGTGGTCAAGGGGCATAACCGCGATACCGCCTGGTTCTCGATCCGCGACCAAGACTGGCCCGCGCTGGAAAAAAGCTACGAGGCCTGGTTAGCCCCCAGTAACTTCAAACAGGGTGAACAGATACAAACCTTGGAGAAACTGCGCGGACTGTATCCATAAAAATGTAATGTCACTTGGCTATACAGGGCGATCCTAAAGAAAAACTCATGGTCGCCCTCCTATGTTATTCACACCCCACCGCTTGGCCGCCGCCGTCGCCCTGCTGAGTGCCGGCGCGCCTCTGGCCGCGCACGCTACTGGCTACAACCTCGACACGACTTCCAGCAGCCAGGTGAGCTTGGTGGGTGGCGATACCTACACGGTGGGCAGTAACGGCAAGCTCACCCCTTCAGGTGGCAAAAAAGCAGTGAGCTTGGCGGCCGACACCGCCGGCCAGACCATCACTGTGGATAACGCTGGGCAAATTACCTCGACCGCCAAACGCGGCATCGACACAGACGCCGACGGCGTGAGCGAAACCCATTTCGTGATCACCAACCGGGCTGGCGCGCTGATCAAGGGCTACGACGACGGTATCCGTATCGACACCAACCCCACGGCGGGCGGCACCGTCGTGATCAACAACGCCGGCACCATCACCTCCCAGACCGGGCAGGCCATCGACCTCGAAAGCGTGGGCATCGACAACCCGCTGTTCGGCACTGTGATCACCAACCAGGCGACCGGGGTTATCCACAGCGATGGCAACGACGCCTTGAAAACCGGCTCCAATGCCGTGTTGTACAACTACGGAGAGATATCCACAGCCACCGCGCCGCAAAAGAGTGACGGTAGCGACGACCATTACGATGGCGTCAAGATCGACGAATCGACCAACGTCACGGTGTACAACTACGGCACCATCAGTGCCGACCGCCACGGCATCGACCTGAAAACCGATGCCACACTGTACAACTACGAAGGCGCCAGCATCACTGGGCGCAACGGCTCGGGCTTCGGCTCAGATGGCTATGGCACGGTGTACAACTGGGGCACCATCACCGGCGCGAAGAACGACAGCAAGGTCAACGGCGACGGCGATGGTGTCGACATCGACTTTGTTGGCCATGTGTATAACTACGGCATCATCCAGGGCCAGGGCGCCAAAGGCGTGGACTCCGGCGGCCAGCCGAACAACAGCGAAGGCATCGCCATGGGCGGCGGTGAAGTCATCAACTATGCAGGCGGGATCATCCGCAGCGTTGACAACGGCATCCTGGTTGACGACGGTTCCAACGGCTCCGGCGTGGCCACCACCCATATCACCAACTATGGCACCATCGAAGGCACCAACGGGTTCGGTATCAAGCTGGTAGGCGACTTTGCCGACACCGTGATCAACGCCGGCACCATCAGTGGTGGTGACGGCCTGGCCCTGAGCATGGGCGCCGGCGACGACAGCCTGATCGTACAAACCGGCGGCGTGTTCGACGGCCTGGTAGACGGCGGCGACGGCACCGACACCGTTGAGTTGCAGGGCACCGGTACGTTCGGCAACAGCGCCAACTTCGAAAAACTGCTGGTCAGCAGCGGCCAGTGGACCCTCACCAGCATCGATGACTTCAGCCAGGGCGGCGAAGTGGCCAGCGGCGCCACGCTGATCAACCAGGGCAGTGTGCTCGGCACGATGCTGGTCGATGCCGGTGGCGTTTATGCCGGTGGCGGTTCGGTGGGCGGGCTGACGGTCAACGGCACCCTGCTGACCAACACCGGCCTCGGCGTGGCCCACGTGGCCGGCGACCTGACCTTCGGCAGCGGCGGGGCCCTGGTGTACGGGGTGAACGCCGACGGCAGCAGCGCGCCAATCAGCGTAAGCGGCACCGCCAGCCTGAACGGCGCCAGCCTGCAGGTGCAACCTTCGGCCGGCGAGTACCCCTGGCAAAGCCATTACACCGTGCTGACCGCCAGCGCGGTGAACGGTACCTTCGGCAGCGTGACCAGTGACTACGCCTTCCTCACCCCCACGCTGACCTACAGCAGCACCAGCGTTGGGCTGGATTACACCCGCAACGACGTCAGCTTCGCCAGCTATGCCAGCAGCGGCAACGGCGGCGCCGCGGCCCGCAGCCTCAGCGGCCTCGGCAGCAGCAGCAAGCTGTACAACGCCCTGCTCAACACCTCTACCGCTTCGGCCAGCAGCGCCATCGAGCAATTGGCCGGCAGCAGCACCGCCAACCTCGCCGCCGCGACCGTGAGCGGCAGCGCCCAGGTGGGCAGCACCATGCTCTCGGCGATGCAATCGATGGGCAGCAACGCCAGCCTGCTGGTGGGCATGAACGACCAGGACACCCCCACCCTGGCCGCCACCGGTGTGCCGCAAAGCGCGCGCAACCTGAACAACCCGAACGCCTTGGGCCGGGTGTGGGTGCAGGCGCTGGGCAGCTACGGCAAGCTCGACAGCAGCCATGGCGGCAGCAGCCTGGAACAACGCACCCGCGGCGCGGTGCTGGGCGCAGACTGGGCCCTGAACGACCTGTGGCGCCTGGGTGTGCTGGGCGGTTACTCGCGCACCACCCTCGACACCACCGGCATGGATGGCAACGTTGGCAGCTGGCACGCCGGCGTTTATGCACTGCGCCAGAGCGGCCCACTGGCCCTGCGCCTGGGCGCGGCCTACAGCAGCCATGACGGCGAAAGCAAACGCAGCATCAGCTTCGACGGCTTCAACGAGCGCCCCAAGGGCAACTACGACGCCGCCAGCCAGCAGGCCTTCGCCGAGCTGGGCTATGCCCTGGGCAGCGGCCGCTTCAGCGCCGAGCCATTCGCCAACCTCGGCTACCAGCGCTACCACCGCGACGCCTACAGCGAAAAAGGCGGCGATGCCGCGTTGCGCGTAGAGGCCGATACCCAGGAGAACGTGACCAGCACCTTCGGTGTGCGAGTGGCGCACCTGGGCCAGTTGGCCAACGGCATGAGCCTGACCCCACGCGGCAGCCTCGGCTGGCGCCATACCTACGGCAGCGTCGATACCAGCAGCCGCCAGGCGTTTCTCTCCGGTGGCAACGCGTTCAGCGTCGAAGGCAGTGCCCTGGACCGCGACAGCCTGGTGGTCGAGGCCGGCCTTGACCTCGGCGTGAGCGCCCGGCAAACCCTGGGCGTGGGTTACAGCGGCGAACTGGGCAGCAACAGCCGCAACCACGCGGTGGTCGGCCAGTGGCAGCTGAAGTTCTGAAAATAGCGGTAATACATATTTAGTGACGCCAAGGCGCTGCCGGGATCCAATCGCCCAGCGCTATACTTGCGCCTTGTTCACGCCATCAGGGATAAGGCGCTTGTCCATGGACGTTACCTGGTATTACTGGCTCATTCTTGGCCTGGCCATGGCCGCGCTCGAGGTGTTCACCGGCACCTTCGTGCTGCTTTGTTTCGGCCTCGGCGCGGTGCTGGTCGGGGCGCTGAGCTGGGCATTCCCCTCACTGCCGTTGTGGGGCGCGGTGCTGGCCTGGGTCGCCTTCACCTGCCCGCTGTTCGCCGCCTGCCTGCGCTGGGCCCGGCGCCAACCCAAAGACGCCCGCTGGACGGCCGACGAAGCCTTGGGCGAAACCGGCCTGCTCACCGTGGCCGTGAATGAATTCAACAAAGGCCGCGTGCGCTTCCAGAAGCCCATTCTGGGCGCGGACGAATGGCCCTGCATCGCCGATGCGCCCATCGCCGCCGGCGAGCGGGTGCGGGTGCTCGCCGTGCTGGGCGGCTCGATGCGCGTGTGCTCTACCGCCCCTTCACCACAAGGAACCCCCTCATGACCCCTAGCCTGATCCTCATGGTCGCCCTGCTGGTCTTCGTCGCCATCACCCTGGCCAAGGGCATTCGCATCGTGCCCCAGGGCGAAGAGAAGATCGTCGAGCGCCTGGGCCGTTATCACAGCACCCTCAAGCCTGGCCTGAACTTCACCATTCCCTACGTCGACCGGGTGCGCTACACCCTGCCCACCAAAGACATCATCCTTGACATCCAGCAGCAGGAGATCATCACCCGCGACAACGCGGTGATCCTCGCCAACGCCCTGTGCTTCGCCAAGGTGATCGACCCGAAAAAAGCCGCCTACGGGGTGGAAAACTACCAATTCGCCGTGGCCAGCCTGACCATGACCGCCCTGCGCGCGATCATCGGCACCATGGACCTCGACGAAGCGCTGTCGAGCCGCGAAATGATCAAGGCGCGGCTGGCCGAGGCCATGACCGTGCAAACAGACGACTGGGGCATCGCCGTGCGTTCGGTCGAAATCCAGGACATCAAGCCGTCGGAATCCATGCAGATCGCCATGGAACGCCAGGCCGCCGCCGAACGTGAGCGTAAAGCCGCGGTGACCCGCGCCGAAGGCGAGCGCCAGGCCGCGGTGCTGGCGGCGCAGGCGCGCCTGGAGTCGGCCGAGCGCGACGCCGCGGCCACCGTGCAGTTGGCCGAGGCCTCGGCGGTGGCCATTGAAAAAGTCGCCCGCGCGGTGGGCAACGACAACGCCCCTGCCCTGTTCCTGCTCGGCGAGCGCTACATCACCGCGATGCAGGCGCTGGCCACCAGCAACAATGCGAAAACCGTGGTATTGCCGGCGGATATTCAGCAAACCTTGGGCGGGCTATTGGGTAAAGTCAGGGCTTGAGGCCCCTTGCCCCAGGCAAAAAAAGGGGGAGCCTAAGCTCCCCTACGAGGTTAACCAGCGACCAAGCCCTGCTCAGCCTTCAATTTCGATCAGCACTTCACCCGGGTTCACCCGGTCGCCCTTGGCGATATGGATCGCCTTCACCTTACCGGCGATCGGCGCCTGCACTTCGGTTTCCATCTTCATGGCCTCGGTGATCAGCACCGCCTGGCCCGCCTTGACCTGATCGTCCACCTTCACCAACACATCGACGATGTTGCCTGGCATGGTGGTGCTCACATCCCCTGGCGCGCTGGCCTGTTGGCGTTTGCCACTGCCACCGCTGGCGACGAACTCGTTGAGCGGTTCGAACACCACCTCTTCCGGCACGCCGTCGATGGACAGGTAGAAGTGGCGTTTGCCTTCGGCTTTCACGCCCACGCCGGTGATGTCGACCCGGTAGCTTTCACCGTGCACATCAACGATGAACTCGGTCGGCACACCGCCCTTGGCGCTGGCGGCCGTGGCGCTGGCGCCGGCTTCCGGGATCGGCAGCAGCGGCTCTGGCGCCAGCGTGCCGGCGGCGCGCTCTTCGAGGAACTTGCGGCCAATGTCTGGGAACATGGCAAAGGTGAGCACGTCTTCTTCGCTTTGGGCCAGCTCGCCGATGTCGGCGCGCAGCTTGTCCATCTCGGGCTTGAGCAGGTCAGCCGGGCGCACGTCGATGATCTCTTCGCTGCCGATGGCCTGGCGCTGCAGTTTTTCGTTGATCTGCCCCGGCGCCTTGCCGTAACGGCCCTGCAAGTACAGCTTCACCTCGTTGGTGATGGTTTTATAACGCTCGCCGGCCAACACGTTGAAAAACGCCTGGGTGCCGACGATCTGCGAGGTCGGGGTGACCAGGGGCGGAAAGCCGAGGTCTTCACGCACCCGCGGGATTTCCGCCAGCACTTCGCCCATGCGGTTCAGCGCGCCCTGCTCCTTGAGCTGGTTGGCGAGGTTGGAGATCATCCCGCCGGGCACCTGGTTGACTTGCACGCGGGTATCCACCGAGGTGAACTCGCTTTCGAACTGGTGGTACTTCTTGCGCACGGCATAGAAGTACAGGCCGATTTCCTGCAACAGCTCGAGGTCCAGGCCGGTGTCGAATTCGCTGCCCTTGAGCGCCGCGACCATCGACTCGGTGCCCGGGTGGCTGGTGCCCCAGGCAAAGCTGGAGATCGCCGTGTCGATGTGGTCCGCGCCGTTTTCAATGGCCTTGAGCTGGCACATGGCGGCCAGGCCAGCGGTGTCGTGGGAATGGATGAACACCGGCAGCGACTGCTCGGCCTTCAGCGCCTTGACCAACTCGCCGGTGGCGTAGGGGGTGAGCAAACCGGCCATGTCTTTGATGGCCACCGAATCGCAACCCATGGCCTGCATCTGCTTGGCCTGGGCCACGAAGGCCTTGATGGTGTGCACCGGGCTGGTGGTATAGGCGATGGTGCCCTGGGCGTGCTTGCCAGACGCCTTCACCGCTTCGATGGCCACCTGCAGGTTACGCACATCGTTCATGGCGTCGAAAATGCGGAATACGTCGATGCCGTTGTCGGCCGCCTTGGCCACGAACGCCCGGACCACGTCGTCGCTGTAATGGCGGTAACCGAGCAGGTTCTGCCCGCGCAGCAGCATTTGCAGGCGCGTGTTCGGCAGCGCGGCGCGCAGTTGGCGCAGGCGCTCCCATGGGTCTTCCTTGAGGAAGCGCACACAGGCGTCGAACGTGGCGCCACCCCAGGCCTCCAGCGACCAGTAGCCGACCTTGTCGAGCTTGTCGCAGATCGGCAGCATGTCTTCGGTGCGCATGCGGGTCGCCAGCAGCGATTGGTGGCCATCACGCAAAACGGTGTCGGTTACGAAAATCTTCTTGGTCATTTTTTGATCTCTCCGTAGCTCGCCGGCTTCACAGCCCTGCGTGTGCGGCAATGGCGGCGGCAATGGCCAAGGCCAGTTCTTCAGGTTTGCGCTTGATCGAGTAGTTGGTCAGCTCGGGGTGGCTCTCGACGAAACTGGTGTTGAACTGCCCACTGCGAAACTCTGGGTTGCGCAGGATTTCCTGGTAATACGCGGCGGTGGTCTTCACCCCCTGCACGCGCATGTCGTCGAGCGCGCGCAGGCCGCGGTCCATCGCCTCTTCCCAGGTCAGGGCCCACACCACCAGCTTCAGGCACATCGAGTCGTAATACGGCGGGATGGTGTAGCCGGTATAGATGGCGGTGTCGGTGCGCACCCCCGGCCCACCCGGCGCGTAGTAGCGGGTGATTTTGCCGAAGCTGGGCAGGAAGTTGTTTTTCGGGTCTTCGGCGTTGATCCGGAACTGCAACGCGAAACCGCGGTGAATGATGTCTTCCTGCTTGACCGACAGCGGCAACCCCGAGGCGATGCGGATCTGCTCGCGAACGATGTCGATGCCGGTGATTTCTTCGGTAATGGTGTGCTCCACCTGCACCCGGGTGTTCATTTCCATGAAGTACACCTCGCCCTCGGCGAGCAGGAACTCCACGGTACCCGCGTTCTCATAGCCCACCGCCTTGGCCGCGCGCACCGCCAGGTCGCCGATATAGGCGCGCTGTTCGGGGGTCAGTTGGGGGCTGGGGGCGATCTCGATGAGCTTCTGGTTGCGCCGCTGGATCGAACAATCCCGCTCGAACAGGTGCACCACGTTGCCGAAGCTGTCGCCGAGCACCTGGGCCTCGATGTGCTTGGGGTTGACGATGCACTTTTCGAGATACACTTCGGCCGAGCCAAAGGCCTTGGTCGCCTCGGAAATCACCCGCGGGAAGGCGTGCTCGAGCTCTTCACGGCTGTTGCAGCGGCGAATGCCACGGCCGCCGCCGCCGGAGGTGGCCTTGAGCATCACCGGGTAGCCAATGCGGTCGCCTTCGGCCAAGGCTTCGGCGATGTCCGCCACGTTGCCTTCGGTGCCAGGGGTGCAAGGCACGCCGGCGGCGATCATGCTGCGGCGGGCTTCGGTCTTGTCGCCCATGCGGCGGATCACGTCGGCGCTGGGGCCGATGAACTTGATGCCACGCTGGGCGCAGATTTCTGCCAGCTCAGCGTTTTCAGAGAGAAACCCGTAACCGGGGTGCAAGGCGTCGCAACCGGTTTCCACCGCCAGGTTCACCAGCTTGCGCGGGTTGAGGTAGCCGGCCAGCGGCTCCGCGCCAATGCTGTGGGCCTCGTCGGCGCGCTTGACGTGCAACGCGTGGCGGTCTGCGTCGGAGTAGATCGCGACAGAGCGAATACCCATTTCGGCGCAGGCCCGCACGATGCGGACGGCAATTTCACCACGGTTGGCGATGAGTATTTTTTTTATCACGTGGGCTTCCCTCGACCTGAAATCGAAAAGGGCCAGCAGCGCTGGCCCACGACCGGAACGCCAGTAACCTGTCGCCCCATTACGTTAGCGCCGGGCAGCAATTAACAAAAATTAATCTTTGTTAGGTTACACATTAGCAATCACTTATATTAGCGGGGAGCCACCGGCCTGGAGCGATCTGAAAATGCGTAAGTCATTGATGCGTATCACGTTGCGGCAATTGCAGGTGTTCAATGAAGTGTGCGACCTGCGCTCGTACAGCCGCGCGGCGCAAGAGATGTCACTCACGCAACCGGCGGTCAGCCTGCAGATTCGCCAGCTCGAAGAGGTGATTGGCCAGCCGTTGTTCGAATACGTGAACAAGCGCCTGTACCTCACCGATGCCGCCCAGGCGCTGCAGCGGGCAAGCCGCGACATCTTCGGCCGGCTAGAGAGCTTCGACATGCAGCTGTCTGACATGCAGGGCTCGCTTCAAGGGCAATTGAAGCTGGCCGTGGAGTCCAGCGCCAAGTATTTTGCCCCGCATTTGTTCGCGGCCTTCCGCCGCGAGCACCCGGAAGTGAGCCTGAGCCTTACCGTGGCGAACCGTGCGCAGGTGATCCGCCGCCTGTCGGACAACCGCGATGACCTGATCATCATGTCGATGGTGCCGCAAGACATGGGCCTGGATTTTCTGCCGTTCCTGAACAACCCGATCGTGGCCGTGGCGCCACCGGACCACCCGTTGTGCCAGCAGCCCAGCCTGCGTTTGCGCGACCTGGAGCCGTACCCGTTGCTGATTCGCGAGCAAGGTTCGGGCACCCGCCAGGCGTGCGAGGAGTTCTTCAAGGAGAAGCATCTGCACTGCGCGCAAACGCTGGAGGTAGCGTCTTCGGAGGCGCAGAAGGAAGGCGTCAACGCCGGCCTGGGCATCGCCCTGATGACCCGCCACGCGTTGCCGCTGGAGCTGCAAAGCGGGCGGCTGGTGGAGTTGCCGATCGAAGAACTGCCGCTTTACCGCAGTTGGTGCATCGTCAAGGCCAAGGCCAAGCGGCAATCACCGGTGGCCATGGCGTTCGTTGACTTCATCCGCACCCAGCGCCAGCAGATCAGTACCCTGGCTGAGCGTTTTGCCAGCCCGGCATGGCCGGCGCCTGCCACAAGGCAGCATCCGGATAGTCACTGATTTCGCTCAGCAGCCGCCGCTCGTCTTCGCGGCATTCGATCGCACGGCGGAACGCCATGCGGCGGGCATCTTCCTGTTGCCGGCGGGTTTTGCTGGTTGCTGGCCCTTCGAAGGAACGCGCCATGGGTGTCATCCTGTTCGAGTTCGGGGAACTCTACGATGCACCTGGCAGGTGACGGTTTAACAACCGGCCGATGACAAGGCCATGAAGCTCAGTCGTCTAGCGCTTTCACCGATTTTGGCGACAGGCGCAGGCTGCGCAGGCTACGTTTGACGCTTTTCAGGTGGTTCACCAGCGCCGGCCCGCGGGCCATGGCCACGCCCATGGCGAGCACGTCGATCACCACCAGGTGGGCGATGCGCGAGGTCAGCGGGGTATAGATTTCAGTGTCTTCGTGCACGTCGATGGCCAGGTTCACCGTGGCGAGGTCGGCCAGCGGCGTTTGGCTGGGGCACAGGGTGATCAACGACGCGCCGGTTTCGCGCACGATGTTGGCGGTGATCAGCAAATCTTTCGAGCGCCCGGACTGCGAGATGCACACCGCAACGTCTCCAGGCTTGAGGGTGACCGCCGACATCGCCTGCATGTGCGGGTCGGAGTAGGCGGCCGCGCTGAGCAGCAGGCGGAAGAACTTGTGCTGGGCATCGGCGGCGACCGCGCCGGAGGCGCCAAAGCCGTAGAACTCGACCCGCTGGGCCTGGGCCATGGCGGTCACGGCGCGCTGCAAGGCCTGGGGGTCGAGGTGCTCGCGCACTTCCATCAGGGTATGCAGGGTGGTGTCGAAAATCTTCAGGCTGAAGTCTTCGACCGAGTCGTCTTCATGGATCGCGAACTGGCCGAAGCTCGCGCCGGCGGCCAGGCTCTGGGCCAGCTTCAGTTTCAGGTCCTGGAAGCCCGTGCAGCCAATCGCGCGGCAGAAACGCACGATGGTCGGCTCGCTGATACCCACGTGGTGCGCCAGGTCCGCCATGGAGCTGTGCATCACCGCGGCCGGGTCGAGCAGTACATGTTCGGCCACCTTCAGCTCGGATTTACGAAGCAGGTGGCGGGACTGGGCGATGTGCTGCAAAAGGTTCAAGGGCAGGCTCTTCTTCGTGGCTACGTGGCCTGTGGGCCAGGTTCTTGTAGTTATACTACATGCCTGTTGCCAGGCCCAGTTAAACCGGCTGGCACCCTTCGGCCAGCAGCGAAGCCAGGGCTGGCGCGGGCACCGGCCGGCTGAACAGGTAGCCTTGCACCTCATCGCAATGCAGTTGCCGCAAGCGTTCGCACTGCGCCGGGGTCTCGACGCCTTCGGCCACTACCTCCAGGCCCAGCCCATGGGCCAGTTCGATCACTGCCCGCACGATGGCCTCGTCGGCGCTACCCGCCTGGCCCAGGCCGCGGATGAACACCTGGTCGATTTTCACGCAATCCACCGGTAGCAGCTTCAGGTAACTGAGCGAAGAATAGCCGGTGCCGAAGTCATCGATGGCCAGGCGCACGCCCATCGCCTTGAGCTGCTCGAAGGTCGCCCGGGTGCCCTCGGTGAACTGCAACCACTGGCTTTCGGTAAGCTCGAGCTCCAACGCATCGGCCACGGTGCCGGCGGCCTCCAGCGCCTGGCGCACGCCACTGGCGAGCTTGCCGTGGCGCAACTGCTGGCTCGACAGGTTCACCGCCATGCGGAAGCCACCCTGGCCTGCGCGGCGGATCCGCGCCACCTCCGCGCAGGCTTGGCGCAGCACGAAATCACCAATGGGCAAGATCAACCCGGTCGCCTCGGCCAGGGCGATGAATTCCCCGGGCAGAATCAGCCCGCGCTCGGGGTGGCGCCAGCGTACCAGGGCTTCGGCGCCGGTCACCTGGCCGTCGGCCAGGCGGATGCGCGGCTGGTAGTGCACCTCCAGCTCGCCTTTGTCGATGGCCTTGCGCAGTTGCTGCTCGAGCACCAGCCGCTGGTGCGGCTCGGCTTGCAAACTTTGTGTGAAAAACTGCACGTTATCGCCACCCAAACGTTTGGCTTCCTGTTTGGCGAGGTCAGCCTGCACGATCAGCTCTTCCAGGTCACGGGTGTTTTCCGGGTACAGGCTAATGCCGATCGAGGCGCTGAGGGTCAGCTCGCGGCCCTCCACGGCCAGCGGCGCGCGCAGTTTGTCGAGCAGCCGGGTGGTCACGGCGATCAGGCTCGACAGGTGGTTGTAGGCGTCGAACAGCACTACGAACTCATCGCCGCCCAGCCGGGCGATGCTGTGCGCCTGCGGCAGCGCCGCCAGCAAGCGCCGGCCCATGGCCTGCAGCACGCTGTCGGCGCGGTCGTGGCCAAGGCTTTCGTTGAGCAGCTTGAAGCGGTCGAGGTCGATGTGCAGCAGCGCCAGGCTTTGGCTGCCACTGCGCAGCGCTTGGCTGGCCTCGAGCAAACGTTGGCGGAACAACCCGCGGTTGCCCAGCCCGGTGAGCTCATCGTGGTGGGTCAGGTAGTACAGGCGCTGCTCGGAGGCGCGGCGGGAAGAAAGGTCGGAGATGAACGCGATCACCTTCTGCACCTCGCCGCGCTCGCCGTGCACCGCCGACAGCTGCAGCCATTGCGGGTACAGCTCAGCGCCGTTGCGGGCCTCGACCAACTCGCCCTGCCAACTGCCGCGTTGCTCGATCGCCTCGACGATCTGCGGCCAATGGCGCTGGGCATCGCGGCAACAGGCCAGGGCGTGGAACAACTGGCCCTGGCAGGCCTGCTGGGCATGCCCGGTAATGCGGGTAAAGGCTTGGTTGATTGCCAGCACGCGGAAGTCGGGCTCGAGAATGGCAATCCCTTCGCTGATCGCGCCGAACACGCTGGCGGCGAGGGTTTGTTGTTCTTCCTGGCGCTTGCGCGCGCTGATGTCGCGGCGGGTACCGAGCATGCGGATCACCCGCCCGCCCGGCGTTCGCTCCACGGCTCGGCCGCGGTCTTCGACCCACACCCAGTGGCCCAGGGCGTGGCGGATGCGGTACTCCACCCGGTACGCCTCGCTGCGGCCCTTCATGTGCTCGGTCAAGGCATGCTTGAGGGCGGGCAGGTCTTCAGGGTGCAACCGCGGGCGCAGGTGCTCGAGCACCCGTGCCGCCTCGCCAGGCGGCAGCCCGAACAACCGCTCAAGGCCGGTGTGGTGAACTTCGTCGGTGCGCAGGTTCCAGTCCCACAGGCCCAGCTCGCTGGCCTCCAGCGCCAGTTCCAGGCGCGCCTGGCTTTTACCCAGGGCCTGCAGGGCTTCATCCAAGGCCTGCCCACGCTCACGCACGCGCTGCTCGAGGGTGCCATGGGCCTGGCGCAGGCCAGCTTCGGCTTCGCTGCGCCGTTGCACTTCAACTTCAAGCTCTTGGTTCAGGCGCGAAATCACCACCTGCTCCTGCTGCAACGACTCGATCAGCGCCTGGTTCTGGAAGCGCCGCAACAGCCCGCGTTCGATCAACCGGTGCACCTGCCAGGCCACCAGGCACAGCGAACCGAACAGCATCAGGCCCAGCCAGCCCCAGCCACGCTGGTGCGGGTTGCCTTCCAGCAGTAAATAAAGGATGGGCGGGCCCAGGCAGGGCAAGACGAAGGTGAGAAAGGCGCTGATGCTCACCGCATAGGCGATGCTCGCCGACAGCGCCGCGGCGCCGAGCAGGCCGTATACCCAGGCCTGCTGGATGAAGTTATCCACCGGCGCCAGGGCGATGGCCGCGGCGCCGAGGGTCATGCCGCTGGCGCCGGCGCCCAGCAAAAACCGTTGGCGCCAGCGCGAGGCGGCCTGGTCGAGGGGTAAAGCGGCTTCGAAAGCGGCGACGAGGATCACCCGCAGGGCGATCAGCAGCATCAGCCAGATCAGCCAGCCGCTGATGGCCAGGTGGTTACCCGGCTGCCAGAGCACCGCGGACACCAACAGGCCCACCAGCAGCATCAGCAGGGTGGGCAATAATGAGCCCTGGTACAACAGGCGTGTTCGTTCGGCAGCCAGCTGCGCGGCAAAGTGCTCGCGCAGCCCCGCCAGCGCCGTTGCCGCGGCGGAAATGTTCGTCATAGGCGTGTTTCTTGTTGTTTGGCCTTGAGGCACGCAGCATACACAAGATTGCACGGCGACGAACGCCAAGGTCGGATCCGATCGTCTGCTGGCGCGCCCGGGCGCAGGCCGGGTTTGCCGCCGCCGCCCGCGCACCCTAGAATGCGCCGATGCACGATGACGTCTCCCTACTGCTCAATTCACTCAACGATGCCCAACGCCAGGCGGTCGCCGCTTCGCGTGGGCGCCAGTTGGTCCTCGCCGGCGCCGGTTCCGGTAAAACCCGTGTGCTGGTGCACCGCATCGCCTGGCTGATGCAGGTCGAAGGCGCTTCGCCGCACTCGATCCTATCGGTGACCTTCACCAACAAGGCCGCCAGCGAGATGCGCCAGCGCATCGAGCAATTGATCGGCGTGAGCCCGGCAGGCATGTGGGTAGGCACCTTCCACGGCCTGGCGCACCGCCTGTTGCGGGCGCACTGGCAGGAAGCGCGGCTGGCGCAGAACTTCCAGATCCTCGACAGCGACGACCAGCAGCGGCTGGTCAAGCGGGTGATCCGTGAACTGGGCCTGGACGACAACAAATGGCCGGCGCGCCAGGCGCAGTGGTTCATCAACGGGCAGAAGGACGAAGGCCTGCGCCCGCAGAACCTGCAGCCCAACGGCGACCTGTTCCTGACCACCATGCGCTCGATCTACGAGGCCTACGAACAGGCCTGCGAGCGCGCCGGGGTGATCGACTTCTCCGAGCTGCTGCTGCGCGCGCTGGACCTCTGGCGCGACCACCCGAGCCTGCTTGCGCATTACCAGCGGCGCTTCCAGCATGTTCTGGTCGACGAGTTCCAGGACACCAACGCCGTGCAGTACGCCTGGCTGCAACTGCTGGCGCGCGGTGGCGCCAGCCTGATGGTGGTGGGCGACGACGACCAGTCCATCTACGGCTGGCGCGGCGCGCGCATCGAGAACATCCAGCAATACTCCACTGACTTCCCCGACGCCGAGCTGATCCGCCTGGAGCAGAACTACCGCTCCACCGGGATGATCCTCAACGCCGCCAACGCCGTGATCGCCAACAACAGCGGGCGCCTGGGCAAACAGTTGTGGAGCGATGTGGGCGAAGGCGAGCCGTTGCTGCTGTATGCGGCCTACAACGAACACGACGAAGCACGCTATGTGGTCGAAACCATCGAAAGCGCGCTGAAAACCGGCCTCGCCCGCCGGGAAATCGCCATCCTGTACCGTTCCAACGCGCAATCGCGGGTGCTTGAAGAAGCCCTGCTGCGCGAGCGCATTCCGTACCGCATCTACGGTGGCCAGCGCTTCTTCGAGCGCGCCGAGATCAAGAACGCCATGGCCTACCTGCGCCTGCTCGACGGCCGCGGCAACGACGCGGCGCTGGAGCGGGTGATCAACGTGCCGCCTCGCGGCATCGGCGAGAAAACCGTCGAAACCCTGCGCGAGCGCGCCCGCGCCGCTGGGGTGTCGATGTGGCAGGCGATGAGCGAGCTGGCCGCCAGCGGCAAGGGCCGCGCCGCCACCGCGCTGGGGGCCTTCATCGACCTGATCGAAGAACTCGCGGCCAAAACCCAGGACCTGCCCCTGCACAAGATGACCCAGGCAGCCATCGCGCAATCCGGCTTGATCGAATACCACGAAGCGGAAAAAGGCGAAAAGGGGCAGGCGCGGGTAGAGAACCTCGAGGAACTGGTCAGCGCCGCGCGGGCGTTCGAGAACGAAGAACCCGAAGACGACCAGACGCTGCTGGCGGCCTTCCTCGGCCACGCTTCGCTGGAGGCCGGCGACACCCAGGCCGACGAGCACGAAGACAGCATCCAGCTGATGACCCTGCACAGCGCCAAGGGCCTGGAGTTCCCCTACGTATTCCTGGTGGGTATGGAAGAGGGGCTGTTCCCCCACAAAATGAGCATGGAAGAGCCTGGCCGCCTGGAAGAAGAACGCCGCCTGGCCTATGTGGGCATCACCCGCGCCATGCAGCACCTGGTGCTGACCTACGCCGAAACCCGGCGCCTGTACGGCAGCGAAACCTATAACAAGGTGTCGCGCTTCGTGCGCGAAGTGCCGGCGCAGTTGCTGCGCGAAGTGCGCCTGTCGAACAGCGTGAGCCGGCCGTATGGCCAGAGTGCAGGCAACACGGCCAGCCTGTTCGCCAATGCGAGCATTCCACAGACCGAGTTCAACCTCGGCCAGCGGGTGCAGCATGCGGTGTTCGGCGAAGGCATCATCATGAACTTCGAAGGCTCCGGCGCGCAGGCACGGGTGCAGGTGAACTTCGAAGAGGGCAGCAAGTGGCTGATGCTCGGTTACGCCAAGCTGGTGCCCCTGGAAGGTTGACCCGGGGGCCACCGAGGGCCCCTGTAGGACATTTCCGTAAAAGTCAGAAACAATCTACGGCTGGTCAGCAGCCTACGCCCTGTGCAACATGGCGTTTATCCGTACAACCGTGGGAACACCAATGAAACGTTTTCTTAGCATTGCCATGGCGCTGTGCATCGGCCTCACCCTGAGCATCGATGCCTCGGCTGCCAAACGTTTTGGCGGCGGCAAGAGCATGGGCGCCGCCCCGACTCACCAAACCCGCGACGTCGCGCCTTCCGCTTCCGCCGCGGCCCCCGCCGCCGGTGCTGCCGCGGCAGCCGCCGCGCGCCCGGCCAGCGGTGCCTCGCGTTGGCTCGGCCCACTGGCGGGTATCGCCGCGGGTGGCCTGCTGGCCTCCATGTTCATGGGTGATGGCTTCGAGGGCTTCCAGTTCTTCGACTTCCTGATCGTCGCCCTGATCGCCTTCATGGTGTTCCGTTTCATCGCCGCTCGCCGCCGCCAGCAGCAGGCGCCGCACATGGCCACCTCCGCCGGCCCGGTGCCGTTCCAGCGTGAAGCTGCCAGCGCCCCGGCGGCCAGCATCTTCGGCGGCTCGGCCGCGCCGGCCTACAACCCAACGGCCAAGGCCCCGGCGTGGTTCAACGAGCAATCCTTCCTCGGCGCCGCCCGCGAGCACTTCAATGCACTGCAACAGCATTGGGATGCCAACGAAATGGACAAAATCGCCGAGTTCGTGACCCCCACCCTGCTGCAGGGCCTCAAGCAGGAGCGCGCCGCATTGGGCGAAGGCTACCAGTCGACCTACATCGACAACCTGCAGGTACAGCTCGACGGCGTTGAAGAACATGGCGGCAAAACCGTGGCCACCCTGACCTTCTCCGGTGTGTCGAAAGACACGCGCTTCGACCAGGGCGAAGCCTTCAGCGAAAGCTGGAACATGGAACGCGCCGAAGGCGAGAACCAGCCTTGGCTGATCGCGGGTATCCGCCAGAACGGCTGATCACTGGCAGTACCGCTCAGCGCAAAACGCTGACCAAAGCGAACCCCGGGCTTGCCCCGGGGTTTTGCTTTGTGGAATTTGCTCTACTATCGCAAGAGGAATCGGTGCCCGGCATGCTCTACGCCAGGCACTGGTAGTAGCCTGGGCCAACACATGAAGGACAAATCCTGTGGAAGACGTGATCGAACAGCTAAGAGAAGCCAATGAACCGGTACCGGTGCCTCTGGAGCTGCCAGACGAAGACGTGCTGGTCGAGATTCAGGAGCAGATCCTGATCCACATCCCCGATGACATGAAGGCATTCCTGCTGACCGTCAGCGACGTAATCTACGGGAGCCTCGAGCCGGTCACGGTCACCGACCCCAACTCCCACACCTACCTGCCGGAAGTCGCCGCCAACGCCTGGGACGCCGGCATGCCCCGCGAGCTGGTGCCGCTCTGCCAAGACGGCAGTAACTACTACGCCGTGGAAGAAGACGGCACCGTGGTGCTGTGGGACGCCGACGACGAGATCGTCACCGAAGAGAGCTGGGACAGCGTGTGGACCTGGGCCCGCGATGTGTGGCTGGAGTCCTGAGCCTTAGCCGTGGTGCTCGGGTTCGCGGCTGCTGAGGGTATCGAGCAGCGCAACCTGCATCCGCGTGTGCAGGCGGATCATCCAGCGCCATAGCACCGCGGCCACCACCACCGCCACGGCAGCGATCGCCGCCATCATCTCGGCGGTGGGCAGGATGCTCGCCGACAACCCCGCCAGCAGCACGAACAACAACCCCAGCGCCATCAGCGGGATCACCTCGGCGATCGCCCGGCGGGCGCGCTGGGTGTGGCGGCCGGCAAATTCGCTGCGCACGCTCACCTCCGCCAGCAGCATCGCCAGGGCCTTGATCTTGCGGTAGGCGGCAATCAAGAAGGGCAGCGCCAGCAACAGGGCCACCGCGCAAATCAGCGCCTTGTGGCCGGTGTCGTCACTCACCCAGGTTGCGGTATAGCTGGCCAAGGTGGGGGCGAAGTACCCGCCAGCCAGGAACAAGGCGATCACCAGCGCCAGGTTGACCCCCACCTGCATAAGGATTTTGCGCAGCATGGCCGCCAATTGGGCCTTCTCGCCCTGCGGCTGCAGGTTGCGCAGCCATTCGCCATACAGCCCGAACACCCGCGCCAGGCGGCTCGGCACGCAGCGCGCCAGAGCGTGGGAGAGTGGGTCGGCGGTGCGGATCAGGTATGGGGTCAGCAACGTGGTTATCGCTGAGACCGCCACCGCCACCGGGTAGAGAAACTCGCTGGTCACCTGCAGGCTGATGCCCAGCGCGGCGATGATGAAGGAAAACTCGCCGATCTGAGACAACCCCATGCCCACCCGCAACGAGGTACGGCCGTCGTTGCCAGCCACGAACGCCCCCAGGCTGCACGACACCACCTTGCCGATCACCACCGCCGCGGTGATCACCGCGATCGGCCAGGCATACTGCACAAGGATTTCAGGCTGGATCAGCAGCCCGATCGCCACGAAGAAAATCGCGCTGAACAAGTCGCGGATCGGTTCGATCAGCCGCTCGATTTTCGCCAACTCGCGGGATTCGGCCATGATCGCGCCAATCAGGAAGGCCCCCAGCACCATGCTGTATTCAAGCTTGGCCACCAGCAGGCAAAAGCCGAAACACAGCCCCAGCACGGTGATCAGCAGCATCTCGTTGCTGCCGAAGCGCGCCACATAGGCGAGGATCCGCGGCACCAGCAAAATGCCGATCACCAGCGCAACCACCATGAACAACACCAGCTTGCCGACCGTGGCCGCCACCTCGGCCGAACTGACCGTGCCAGTGGCGGCGATCCCCGACAGCAGCGCAATGATGCCGATGCCGAGGATGTCTTCGACGATCAGCACGCCGAAAATCAGCTGGGCGAAGCGCTGCTGCTTCATGTTCAGGTCATTGAGGGCTTTGACGATGATGGTGGTCGAGGAAATCGCCAGGATCGCCCCCAGGAAGAGCGAATCCATGGTGCCCCAGCCAAACCACTGGCCGATTTCATACCCCAGCCAGATCATCAACAGGATTTCCAGAAACGCCGCGATAAAGGCGGTGGCACCCACTTTGAACAACTTGCCTAGGCTGAACTCCAGCCCCAGGCAGAACATCAGGAAGATCACCCCCAGCTCGGCCAGGGTCTTGATCGTCTGTTCATCGTGGATCAGCCCGAAGGGCGGCGTGTGCGGGCCGATCAGGAAGCCGCAGAGGATGTACCCCAGTACCACCGGCTGGCGCAAACGGTGAAACACCACGGTGACGATACCGGCCACCAGCATGATCACCGCCAGGTCCTGGATAAATGCGATGGCATGCATGGTGAAAACTCCTCTTTTACGCCACAAGTTCTGTTACAAACGCCAAGATAGCACCGCGGTTTTCCACAATGCCGCGCTGCAATATGCAGAAACAGAACGCCTGGCCGTGACGGCCCGCCCACCGGCGGCGTCAAGCTCAACAGGATGGGACGAAGAACCTATGCAGCGCCACCAAGAGCGCGTTGATCAAACTGACCGTGAGCACACTATGGAACCTGGAAACGCGCAGTTAACGATGACCGTGCTGATGACCCCGGACATGGCCAACTTTTCTGGCAATGTTCATGGCGGCACGCTGCTGAAGTACCTCGATGAAGTGGCCTACGCCTGCGCCAGCCGCTATGCCGGGCGTTATGTGGTCACCCTGTCGGTCGACCAGGTGATCTTCCGCGAGCCGATCCACGTGGGTGAACTGGTGACCTTCCTGGCATCGGTGAACTACACCGGCAACACGTCGATGGAAATCGGCATCAAGGTGGTGACCGAAAACATTCAGCAACGCTCGGTGCGCCATACCAACAGCTGCTTCTTCACCATGGTGGCGGTCGACGACCAACGCAAGCCGGCCGCCGTGCCCGCCCTGCAGCCCACCAGCGCCGAAGGCAAGCGTCGCTTCGCCCAGGCCCAGCAGCGCCGGCTGATCCGCCAGGAACTGGAAAAACGCTACCAGGACCTGCGCGCCGAAGACGCCGGCGGCAACGCCTAAAGCGCCTGCGCCGGGAAACGCTGGCGCGGGTGCGCGATACGGTCTTGGGCCCGCACCAGCTGCAGCTCGTAGCTGGCGCAGGCCTGGGTTTCCAGCAGCACTTCGTGCACCGCCGCGCCGGCGGCCTCCATGGCCTGGACCGGGCCATCGCCGAGCAACAGCCGCGCCAGGAACAACCCTGAGGTCAGGTCGCCCACGCCCACCGGCGCCTTGGGGAAGGCCAGCAGCGGCCGGCGCAGCAACCAGGCGCCGGCAGCCGTGACCAACAGCATTTCGAAGTCTTCTACCCGTTTGCCTGGGTAGAAAAGGTGCTTGACCAGCACGGTTGAGGGGCCCTTGGCCAGCAGCGAGCGCGCCATGCTCACGCATTCTTCCAGGCTTTGCGCCTGGCGCCCGCAAAACGTGTTGAGCTCAAGCTGGTTGGGGCACAGCACGTCGGCCTTGGGCAGCGCGCCCTCGAGCAGGAAGGCCGACACCTCGGGGGCGACGATGCAGCCTTTTTCCGGGTGGCCCATGACCGGGTCGCACAGGTAGATCGCCTTGGGGTTGGCGGCCTTGACCCGCTGCACCACCTCAAGAATGGCCTCGCCCTGGGCCGCGCTGCCGAGGTAGCCGCTGAGCACCGCGTCGCATTGGGCCAGCTCGCCGATCGCGGCGATCCCGGCGACCAGCGAAGGAATTTGCTCACAATCGAGCACTTGCCCGGTCCAATGGCCATACTGAGTGTGGTTGGAGAACTGCACGGTATTGAGCGGCCACACGTTAACCCCCATCCGCTGCACGGCAAACGCCGCAGCGCTGTTGCCGGCGTGGCCGAAGACGACATGGGATTGAATGGCGAGCAGGTGTGGCGTGCGTTTCATGGGCGGATCCGGGTTGGCGCAGAGTCGTTGAGGTTGCCCAGTATGGCGCCAAAAGCGACCTGTACGACAGGCCTGGGTCACAGGTAAGCTGATCGCGTCCTGTTGGAGCATTCCTAGATGTTGACCCTCGAGAATCTGTTGGTGCTGATGCTGTTCGCCACCTGCGCCGCCTGGCTCTGGCACAACCATGGCTTGAGGGAAAAGGCCCTGGCGCGGGTGAAGGCCCACTGCGCGCAGCTTGACCTGGAACTGCTCGATGAGGCCGTGGCGTTCAAACGCCTTGCCTTCGTGCGCGACGCCAAGGGCACGCGGCGCCTGGCGCGCATCTACAATTTCGAGTTCACCGTGACCGGCGAGCAACGCCACCCGGGCACCATCACCCAGTTCGGCGCCCATTCGGCGCAGATCGAGCTCGCGCCCTACCCGTTCGAGATCAAGAAACAACCCACGGCGGAGATCATCGAACTCAGCCAGTGGCGCCAGGACCATAAAAAGCGCCAGCCCTAAGGGCCCTACACCCTCGCTGCCGCTACCGCCGCCTCCAGTGCCTCACGCGGCTGCGCCGTGGCGAAGATCAGCTCCAGCCGGCTATCCCGCGACCACTGCGAGGGGTTCCAGATCACCTCTGTGGGTAACTTCGCGTTCAGCGCCATAAAACCCGCCGAGGTGTGGATAACCGCTTTGGCCCGCAGCCATGGCCAGCGCGCCAGCTCAGCAGCCAGCGCTTGAAGGTCAAAGCGCGTGGCTGCGGGCCAGCGCCAGCCGATAGACCAATGCTCGCCCTGCTCACCGGCGACCACGCTGGCGGCCTGGGGTACGGCAGCCGGCCACTCAAGGGTTGGCGGCAGCGCAGAGGTTTTATCCACAAGCGGCGCCATTGCCACCGGTACCGCTGCCAATGGCAACTGGCCGAAATCCACAGCCCGCACCGCCCTGCCCTGCCAATGCTCGAGCAGCGCCTGCAGCTGCGCCGGGTGCGCACTGCCCGCCTTGTTGATAACTATCAAGCCAGCCGCGGCGTAGGCCTCCTCCAGCGCCGGGTGCAGGCCCACCGGCGCGGTGGCTTCGGCCACCATCAGCAGCGGTTGCACCTGCAACACCCCTTCCCAGGGCGGCGAGCGCAGCTGCTTCAGCAGTGGCAGCGGGTGCCCAAGCCCCGAAGCTTCGATGAACAAGCGCTGCGGCCGCGCCTTGCGCAGCAGGCGCGCCAGCCCTACCTGAAACGGCGCGCCGTTGACGCAACACACGCAACCGCCAGCCACTTCGCCAATTGCGATACCATCATCGGCCGTGGCCATCAGGGCAGCGTCCAAGCCTACCTGGCCAAACTCGTTGACCAGCACCGCCCAGCGCTCGCCAGCGGGGCGTTGCCCCAGCAAGTGCCGCACCAGGCTGGTTTTGCCGGCACCCAACGGCCCGGCGATCAAGTGCGTGGTGATGTGGGTCAGTTTTTCGTTCAAGAGAGGTATCGCGAACAATGAAGGGGTTGTCGATCATCTGGCTGGCGCTGTTCAGCACATCATGCTGGGCCCAGGCCTGTATTGTCCACAGCACGGCAGACCGGCTGGACGTGAAGGTCTGCCAGGAAAACCGCAACATCCCCAACGAGTTGTTCAGCAATGGCTTCTGCCAGCCCACCCTGAAAGGGCAGAAAGTCACTGTCGCCTACGCCGAGCACTGCCCCACCGGGGCTTTCGGCGTGTGCAGCAACGCCCATGTGGATAACATGCCGTACCGGCAAGACATCCACTATTACGGGGTGGCCAGCGACCAGCGCTTTCTGCAGCCCTTTTGCGAGCAAAAAAGCCAAGGGGTGTGGATAAAACAGCCGTGATCAGTGCCAGGCCCCGAACGGGTCGGCCTCGGCCTGCCAGCTTGCCGCCGGGCGCGCCCATTCTTCGTCGCTGAGCAGGCATTCATCCAACGCGCTGTGGAGTTTATCCACATCCAGGTGCTGGCCGATGAACACCAGTTCCTGCCGGCAATCGCCAACCTGTTCATCCCACTTCTGCGCGATGGCTTGGCGCTCTTCTTTATCCACAGGCCAGTGCTGGGCCGGCACATAGCGCCACCAGTGCCCCGCCCCGCCAAACTGCCCGGTGCCCCCGGCCTGGGACCAACTACCGGCTTCTTTCATCCGGCTGGCCACCCAGAAGTAGCCCTTGGAACGCAGCAGTTTGCCGTGGGCCCACGGCCGGTTGAGAAACTCAAAAAACCGCTGTGGATGAAACGGCCGCCGCGCCTGGTAGGTTGTGGATGAAATTCCATACTCATCGCTTTCGCTGCTGTGCTCGCCGCGCATCACCTGCAACCAACCCGGGGCCTGCGAGGCCCGCTCAAAATCGAACAAGCCGGTGGCCAGCACTCGCTCGAGCGGCACCTGGCCCATCACCGCGGGCACCACCTGGGCGTGGGCGTTCAAGCGCCGCAGCACCGCCAGCAACGCCTCGCGCTCGCTGCTGCTGACCAGGTCGATCTTGTTCAGCACGATCACATCGGCGAACTCCACCTGTTCAATCAACAGGTCACTGACGCTACGCTCGTCTTCCTCGCCCAGGCTTTCGCTGGAGGCATCGTTGAGCGCCTCGGCGGCTTCGTAGTCCTTCATGAAGTTGAGCGCATCCACCACGGTGACCAGCGTGTCCAGCCGCGCGCGGTCAGCCAGGCTGCGGCCCAGTTCATCGCGGAAGGTAAAGGTTTCGGCCACCGGCATCGGCTCGGAAATCCCGGTCGACTCGATGATCAGGTAGTCAAAGCGGCCTTCGTCGGCCAAGCGCGCCACTTCGAGCAGCAAGTCTTCGCGCAGGGTGCAGCAGATGCAGCCGTTGCTCATTTCCACGAGCTTTTCTTCGGCGCGGTTCAGCGTCACCCCTTGCTGCACGCCCTGGCCGTCAATGTTGATCTGGCTCATGTCATTGACGATCAGGGCGACCCGCAGGCCTTCACGGTTACGCAGGATGTGGTTAAGCAGCGTCGTTTTGCCGGCGCCGAGGAAGCCCGACAACACAGTCACGGGCAAACGTTGGTCTGACATAGCTCAGCCCTCGAATCAGGAACACGGGGCGAGCATCATAGCAATAATGTTATGTTATAACACTATTGTTTGTTTCACGTGGAACATCAGCTGCGTGGTTTCACCGTGCCGCAGTTTGCCCCTAGCCACACGGCACGGGTGTTCATGCTGCCACGCTGGGTGGTGCCCGACGCGTTGAAGGTCCCGGCCACCGTGGTGGTGAACTCCCGGTCGCTGAGGAAACGCGCCTCACCGGCGCCTTGCGCTTTCGGGCAGCTGAAGCGGAATTTCCATACATTGCCGTTGCGCTCGGTAATCTGCTGGGTACAGCCGGATTTCGGGTCTTGCAGGGGGATGTCGTTGCTTTTCACCTGCTCGGGGGTCAGGCAGGATCGGATGCCATTGCCGCCCAAGGTGATGCCCTGGTTGGCCAAGGTCTGCTCCATCATCGCACGCTGCTCCGGCGCGAGGTTCTTCAACTGCCCCAGCATGAATTGCATGTCTGGCATTTGCTGGCCTTCGACCTGCATGTTGCTGGTGGTCAGCTCCCACAGGCCCGGTTGCAGCATCTGGCCATGGGCAATGGGCGCCAGCAATAGAAGGGATAAAAACGTGGCAGACGAGCGCATTAAGGTGCCTCCAGGTGGTCATCAAGCGCTTTGACAGAATCCGTTACGATACGTTGCGCCTGGCACTGGATGCCACTCCTTAACACCGCTATGGTCCAAGCACATGAATGCTGCTGACCGCTTAGGAAGATATGGATTATCACAGCCCCCTGTTTTTCGGCTACGTGCTCGGGTTCATCCACCTGTTGGGCTTTGGTGCCGCCATCCACGCACTGTTCAATGTACGCACCTCACAAGGCGCGATCGCCTGGGGCATGTCATTGCTGTTCGTGCCTTACCTCACGCTGATCCCTTACCTGATTTTCGGCAGCAGTTCGTTCGAGGCGTACATCCGCGCCCGGCGCCAAGCGAACCGGGAAATGCACACGGCGATTGCCGACCTCAACTGGCGCCCCTGGGTCGAGGAGGCGATTGCCGCCAAGGCTTCGGCGTCTTACGGTGCGCTGCGGGCGATGCGCAAGCTGGGGCGCATGCCGTGCCTGGCCAACAACAAGGTCGGGCTGTTGGTGAACGGCGAGGCTACCTTCAACGAAATCCTCAGCGCCATCCGCGCCGCGCGCAAGGTGGTGCTGGTGCAGTTCTTCATCATCCATGACGACCTGATCGGCCGCCGCCTGCAGGCCTGCCTGATGGAAAAGGCCGCCGAAGGGGTAGACGTCTACGTACTGTATGACCGCGTCGGCAGCCACGCGCTGCCGCAAAGCTACACCGGTGCCCTGGAACGCGCCGGCGTGCACGTGAAGGCGTTTGCCACACGCAAGGGGCTGATCAACCGCTTTCAGGTCAACTTCCGTAACCACCGCAAGATCGTGGTGGTCGACGGTGAAAAGGGCTTTATCGGCGGCCACAACGTCGGCGATGAATACCTGGGGGACGACCCGCGGCTTTCACCTTGGCGTGATACGCATATCTGGATTGTCGGGCCAGTGGTGGCCAACCTGCAGGAATCGTTCGCGGAAGACTGGTACTGGGCCGCGCGCAAGCTGCCACCGTTGCTGCTGCCCGAAGAGTACCCAGACGACGGCGTGCTCTGCCAATTGCTGGCCACCGGCCCTGCGGACCCGAACGAAACCTGCGCGCTGTTCTTCCTCGAAGCTATCCACAGCGCCCAGCAGCGGGTGTGGATCACCAGCCCGTATTTCATACCTGATGAAGCCGTGCTTGCCGCGCTGCGCCTGGCGGTATTGCGCGGGGTCGAGGTGCGCATCCTGTTGCCGTCCCGGCCCGACCACAAGATCGTCTACGCGGCTTCCAGCCTGTACGCCTTCGAAGCCGTGCGCGCGGGCGTCCGGGTGTTCCGCTACACACCAGGGTTCCTCCACCAGAAGGTGGTATTGGTGGATAGCGCCATCAGCGCGATCGGCAGCGCCAACATGGACAACCGTTCGTTCCGCCTCAACTTCGAAGTCATGCTGCTGACCGTCGACGAGGCCTTTGCCCAGGACGTCGAGGCCATGCTGGAAGCGGACTTTGCCCAGGCGCGCGAGATCACCGCGCAAGACAGCGAGTCGACCCACCGCTTGCAGCGGCTGGGTATGCGCGTGGCGCGGTTGATTTCGCCGATTCTGTAGGCTGGGCTTAAAAGATGAGGGCTTTTCCTACAAGGGATGCAGAATCGTCTGGCATCCACCGGCCGGCTACGGGGGTTTAATCCAGCTTCTCTTTCACAGGTGACCCCCGATGCGTAAACACAGCCTCTTTCCTGCCCCGCCCTCTGGCCATGGTGACATGGCCATCGAGAGCTGCCTGTCGATCAATACGCCCAGTGCCCAGGTCGGGCTGCTGAACCTGCTGGAAATCACCGAGCACAGCATCTGCCAGGAGGACGACGAAATACTCCACACGCTGGTATTCCGCAGCGGCAAACGGTTGCGCATTCACAGTGACGGCCAGGTAGTCACGGTGATTGGCCGGCGGATTGCCTTCCACCCTAGTGAGATCTACCCGTACAACACGTTGCTGGGTGAACCGGGGGCATAACACGCCCCCGCTGGGTTACTCCACGGTCACCGACTTCGCCAGGTTGCGCGGCTGGTCGACGTCAGTGCCCTTGAGCACCGCCACGTAGTAACTCAGCAGCTGCAGCGGCAAGGTATACAGCACCGGCGCCAAAGCGTCGTGAATGTGCGGCATGGCCACCACCGTGGTGCCCTCGCCGTCGCTGAGCTGGGCTTCGGCGTCGGCGAACACCACCAGTTCGCCGCCGCGGGCGCGCACTTCCTGCAGGTTCGACTTGAGCTTTTCCAACAGGGCGTTGTTGGGCGCCACGGTGACCACCGGCATGTCGGCGTCGACCAAGGCGAGCGGGCCGTGCTTCAGTTCTCCCGCTGGGTAGGCCTCAGCATGGATGTAGGAGATTTCCTTGAGCTTGAGCGCACCTTCCATGGCCACCGGGAACTGCGCGCCGCGCCCGAGGAACAGGGTGTGGTGCTTCTCGGCGAACAGCTGCGCGACTTGTTCCACGGTGGTGTCCATCGCCAGGGCTTCGCCCAGGCGTACCGGCAGGCGCCGCAGCTCTTCCACCAGTTCCGCTTCCAGGCCATCGGCCAGGGTACCGCGTACCTGGCCGATGCCTAGGGTGAGGAGCATCAGCGCCACCAGCTGAGTGGTGAAGGCCTTGGTGGAGGCCACGCCAATCTCCGGGCCGGCCTGGGTCAGCAGGGTCAGGTCGGATTCACGCACCAACGAGCTGATGCCCACGTTGCAGATGGCCAGGCTACCGAGGTAGCCGAGGCTTTTGGCGTTGCGCAGCGCGGCCAGGGTGTCGGCGGTTTCCCCCGACTGGGAGATGGTCACGAACAGCGTATCGGGCTGCACCACCACCTTGCGGTAGCGAAACTCCGAGGCCACCTCGACCTGGCAGGGGATGCCCGCCAAGCCCTCGAGCCAGTAGCGAGCAACCATGCCGGCGTGGTAACTGGTGCCGCAGGCCACGATCTGCACATTGCGCACCTTGGCGAACAGCTCGGCGGCCTGGGGCCCGAACGAAGGCACCAACACCTGCTGCTGGCCCAGGCGGCCTTCGAGGGTGCGTTGCACCACCGCCGGCTGCTCGTGAATTTCCTTGAGCATGAAGTGGCGGTACTCGCCTTTGTCCGCCGCTTCCGCGCCTTCGTGATAGCGCACTACCTCGCGCTGCACCGGCTGGCCTTCGTGGTCCCAGATCTGCACCGTGTCACGGGTGATCTCGGCGATGTCGCCTTCTTCCAGGTACATGAAGCGGTCAGTCACCTGGCGCAGGGCCAGCTGGTCAGAGGCAAGGAAGTTTTCGCCCAGGCCCAGGCCGACCACCAGTGGGCTGCCGCTGCGCGCGGCGACCAGGCGATCGGGCTCGCTCAAGCGAATCGCGGCCAGGCCATAAGCACCGTGCAGCTGGCGCACGGTGGCTTTCAATGCGGCGGCAAGGGTGGCGTGTTGTTTCAGCTTGTGGTGCAGCAGGTGGGCGATCACTTCGGTATCGGTTTGCGAGGTGAACACATAACCCAGGCCCTGCAGCTCGGCGCGCAACGGTTCGTGGTTCTCGATGATACCGTTGTGCACCACGGCGATTTCACCGGCGGAAAAGTGCGGGTGGGCGTTGCCTTCAGTGGGCGCGCCATGGGTGGCCCAGCGGGTGTGGGCGATGCCCAGTTGGCCGTTGAGCGGGTTTGCCGCCAGGGAGGCGGCCAGCTCGCTGACCTTGCCCACGCTACGGCAGCGCTCCAACTGGCCTTCACGGGTCAGCAGCGCCACGCCAGCGCTGTCATAGCCGCGGTATTCCAGGCGCTTGAGGCCTTCGATCAGTACGGCAACGACGTTACGTTCGGCGATAGCGCCCACGATTCCACACATGGTCAATTCTCCTGAGTCACGGCTGCGCAAATGAGCGTAACGCCCAGCGCACGAATCTGATCGCGGGCCTCGGGCGCCAGGCGATCATCGGTAATGAGTACATGGACGCTGCTCCAGGGCAGCTCCAGATTGGGGATTTTGCGGCCCACCTTGTCGGCTTCGACCATCACGATCACTTCCCGCGCCACCTCAGCCATCACCCTGGAGAGGCCCAGCAATTCATTGAAAGTGGTGGTACCCCGGGCCAGGTCGATGCCGTCGGCGCCAATGTACAGTTGGTCGAAATCGTAGGAGCGCAGCACCTGCTCGGCCACCTGCCCCTGGAAGGATTCAGAGTGTGGGTCCCAGGTGCCGCCGGTCATCAGCAACATGGGTTCGTGCTCCAACTCGGTCAGCGCGGTGGCCACCTGCAGGGAGTTGGTCATCACCACCAGGCCGGGCTGGCGGCCCAGTTCGGGGATCATCGCGGCGGTAGTGCTACCGCTGTCAATGATGATCCGCGCGTGCTCGCGCAGGCGCGCCACCGCCGCTCGGGCGATGGCTTGCTTGTAGGCCGAGATCTTACTCGGCGCTTCTTCGATCATCTCCCGTGGCACCGGCACCGCCCCGCCATAGCGGCGCAACAGCAGGCCGCTGCTTTCCAGCGCGGCGAGGTCCTTGCGGATGGTCACTTCGGAAGTCTGAAAGGCTTGGGCCAGTTCGTCCACGCTGACCTCGCCCGCCTCGGCGAGGCGTTCGAGAATCTTGTGGCGACGTTGTGGTGTATTCCGTTTCGACATCGTTAAGTTTCGGTTCGAAAATTAATGAATCGAATCAAAACCTATTGGCGGGGATACGTCAAGCGGTGGAGGGCAATTCGCCCAACAAAGCCGGCCCGTGGCAGGCCGGCCGTGCCGGGCGAGGGGCACTGCGTCAGGGCTTAGGCGCTTTCACTGGGCGCTTCCAGCCGTCGACGTTGCGCTGGCGGCCGCGCGCCACGCCCAGTTGGCCTGCGGGCACATCCTGAGTGATGGTCGAGCCGGCGGCGGTGGTGGCACCCGCGCCCAGTACCACCGGCGCCACCAGGGCGCTGTTGGAACCGACGAACACGTCTTCGCCCATGACTGTGCGGTGCTTGTTGGCGCCGTCGTAGTTGCAGGTGATGGTGCCCGCGCCAATGTTGCTGCGCGCGCCGACATCGGCATCGCCCAGGTAGCTGAGGTGGCCGGCCTTGGCGCCTTCGCCCAGCCGCGCGTTCTTCAGTTCGACGAAGTTACCCACATGGGCGCCAGCGCCCAGTTCGCTGCCGGGGCGCAGCCGCGCGAATGGGCCGGCGTCAGCGCCCTCGCCCACTACCGCGCCCTCGAGATGGCTGTTGGCTTTGATCACCGCACCGCGCTTCAGGGTGCTGTCCTTGATCACACAATTCGGGCCGATCTGTACGTCATCCTCGATCACCACCTGGCCCTCGAGGATCACGTTGATGTCGATCAACACGTCGCGGCCGACGCTGACTTCGCCGCGCACGTCGAACCGGGCCGGGTCGCGCAGGGTCACGCCCGCGGCCATCAGGCGCTCGGCTTCCCGTTGCTGGTAGGCGCGCTCCAGGTCCGCCAGTTGCCGGCGGTCGTTGGCGCCCTGCACTTCAGCGGTGCCCTCGGGCTGCTCGGTGGCCACCTCAACGCCATCGGCCACGGCCATGGCGATGATGTCAGTCAGGTAGTACTCGCCCTGGGCGTTGTGGTTCGACAACTGCCCCAGCCACTTGGCCAAGTGCGCACGCGGCACGGCGAGAATGCCTGTATTGCCTTCACGAATCGCCAACTGTTCAGGCGTCGCGTCTTTTTGCTCGACGATCGCCTGCACCACGCCTTCAGCATTGCGGATGATCCGCCCATAGCCGGTGGGGTTGGCCAACTCCACCGTCAACAAGCCGATGCGGTTGGCGGCCACCCGCGCCAGCAGGCGCTGCAGCGTGCCGACCTGAATCAGCGGCACGTCGCCGTAGAGGATCAGCACGGTGTCAGCGGTGAGTGCCGCCAGCGCCTGCGCCACCGCGTGGCCGGTGCCAAGTTGTTGGGCCTGCAGGGCAAAGCCGATGCCCGGCCCCTCGGCCTGTTGGCGAACCTGGTCAGCGCCGTGGCCGACCACCACATGGATACCCACAGGCGCGAGTTGCTGGGCGCTGTGGATAACATGGCCGAGCATGCTGCGGCCAGCCACGGGGTGCAACACTTTGGGCAGCGCCGAACGCATGCGGGTGCCTTGGCCGGCGGCGAGAATGACGATATCAAGAGACATGGAATCGAGTACCGATCAGGGGCGCGGCGTGCGCGCGCCGGAAAAGAAAAAAGGGTAGCCGAAGCTACCCTTTTGACTCAACGAAGATCCGTAAGAGGATCAGCCGCCGAATTTCTTGCGGATCTGCTGAATGGTGCGAAGCTGAGCAGCGGCTTCGGCCAAGCGCGCGGATGCAGCGCTGTAGTCGAAGTCGGCGCCTTTCTCGTTCAGGGCCTTCTCAGCGGCTTTCACAGCCTCTTGAGCAGACGCCTCATCGAGGTCGGCGGCGCGTTGCACGGTGTCGGCCAAGACCTTCACCATGTTCGGCTGGACTTCGAGGAAACCACCGGAGATGTAGTACACCTCGGCTTCACCACCCTGCTTGATCACGCGGATCGGGCCCGGCTTCAGATCGGTGAGCAACGGTGCGTGGCCTGGGGAAATACCCAGGTCACCCAGGTTACCGTGCGCAATCACCATCTCGACCAGGCCGGAGAAGATTTCCCCTTCCGCGCTGACGATATCGCAATGGACAGTCATAGCCATCTGTTTGCCTCAACCTGAGGGGCGCCCGCGAACGGGCGCCAGGATTACAGTTTCTTGGCCTTCTCGATCGCTTCGTCGATGCTGCCGACCATGTAGAACGCTTGTTCTGGCATGTGATCGAAGTCACCGTTGAGGATGCCTTTGAAGCCTGCGATGGTGTCTTTGAGCGAAACGTATTTGCCCGGTGCACCGGTGAAGACTTCCGCCACGAAGAACGGCTGAGACAGGAAACGCTGGATCTTACGAGCGCGAGATACCAGTTGCTTGTCCTGCTCGGACAGTTCGTCCATACCCAGGATGGCGATGATGTCTTTCAGCTCTTTGTAGCGCTGCAGCACGTACTGAACGCCACGGGCGGTCTCGTAGTGCTCCTGGCCGATCACGTTCGGGTCCAGCTGGCGCGAGGTGGAGTCCAGTGGGTCGACCGCCGGGTAGATACCCAGCGAGGCGATGTCACGGGACAGAACCACGGTGGCGTCCAAGTGGGCGAAGGTGGTCGCTGGCGACGGGTCGGTCAGGTCGTCCGCCGGTACGTAGACCGCCTGGATCGAGGTGATCGAGCCTTCCTTGGTCGAAGTGATGCGCTCTTGCAGCACGCCCATCTCTTCAGCCAGGGTCGGCTGGTAACCCACCGCCGATGGCATACGGCCCAGCAGTGCGGACACTTCGGTACCGGCCAGGGTGTAACGGTAGATGTTGTCGACGAACAGCAGTACGTCGTTACCTTCGTCACGGAATTTCTCGGCCATGGTCAGGCCGGTCAGCGCAACGCGCAGGCGGTTCCCTGGTGGCTCGTTCATCTGGCCGTAAACAAGGGCGACCTTGTCGAGAACGTTGGAGTCCTTCATCTCGTGGTAGAAGTCGTTACCCTCACGAGTACGCTCACCCACACCGGCGAACACGGAATAACCGCTGTGCTCGATGGCGATGTTACGGATCAGTTCCATCATGTTAACGGTCTTGCCGACGCCGGCGCCGCCGAACAGGCCGACTTTACCGCCCTTGGCGAACGGGCAAACCAGGTCGATAACCTTGATGCCGGTTTCCAGCAGGTCGTTGCCGCCTGCCTGGTCCGCGAAGGAAGGCGCGGCGCGGTGAATGCCCCAGCGCTCTTCGGTGTCGATCGGGCCAGCTTCGTCGATCGGGTTGCCCAGCACGTCCATGATACGGCCCAGGGTCGCTTTACCGACCGGTACCGAGATGGCCGCATTGGTGTCGACAACGTCGAGGCCGCGTTTCAGGCCTTCGGTCGAACCCATCGCAATGGTACGCACCACGCCGTCGCCCAGCTGCTGCTGAACTTCCAGGGTGGTTTCAGCGCCTTGTACTTTCAAGGCGTTGTAGATGCTCGGAACGCTGTCACGTGGGAATTCCACGTCGATAACGGCGCCGATGATTTGAACGATACGTCCGCTACTCATAGCTGGATCCTCTGAATATTTGAACCGTTAAACCGCGGCAGCGCCGCCGACGATTTCCGAGATCTCCTGGGTGATCGCAGCCTGACGGGCCTTGTTGTAGATCAATTGCAATTCTTTGATCAACGAACCGGCGTTATCCGTGGCGTTCTTCATAGCGATCATCCGCGCCGCTTGTTCGGCTGCGTTGTTCTCAACCACCGCCTGATACACCTGCGACTCCACGTAACGCACCATCAAGCCGTCGAGCAGCTCCTTGGCGTCGGGTTCGTAGAGGTAGTCCCAGTGGTGCTTGAGTTCTTGATCCGGGGTGGCGACCAAGGGCACGAGCTGTTCGACCGTGGGCTTCTGCACCATGGTGTTCACGAACTTGTTCGAGACCACCGACAACTGGTCGATACGGCCTTCCAGGTAAGCATCGAGCATGACCTTGACGCTACCGATCAGGTCGTTGATCGAAGGCTCTTCACCCAGGTGGCTGATCGCGGCGACCACGTTGCCACCGAAGCTACGGAAGAACGCGGCACCCTTGCTACCCACCACGCACAGGTCGATTTCAACGCCCTTTTCGCGGTTGGCGGCCATGTCCTTGACCAGGGCCTTGAACAGGTTGGTATTCAAGCCACCGCACAGGCCACGGTCACTGCTCACCACGATATAGCCGGCACGCTTGACGGCGCGCTCGATCATGAACGGGTGGCGGTACTCGGGGTTGGCGTTGGCCAGATGACCGATCACCTGGCGGATGCGTTCCGCGTACGGGCGGCTGGCAGCCATGCGCATTTGAGCTTTGCGCATTTTGCTGACGGCCACTTTTTCCATGGCGCTGGTAATTTTTTGCGTGCTTTTTACGCTCGCAATCTTACTGCGTATCTCTTTTGCGCCTGCCATGTATCACCTATCAGGTTAGCAAGCGGGGGCAATGCCCCCGCCGCGGCTTACCAGGTCTGGGTGGCCTTGAACTTCTCGAGGCCGGCTTTGATGCCTGCGTCGATTTCGTCGTTGAAGTCACCCTTCTCGTTGATCTTCGCCAGCAATGCGGCGTGATCACGCTTGAAGTAGGCAATCATGGCCTGCTCGAAGCTACCGACCTTGTCGATGGCGACGTCGGTCAGGAAGCCACGCTCGGCGGCATACAGCGACAGGCCCATTTCAGCAATGGACATTGGCTGGTATTGCTTCTGCTTCATCAGCTCGGTAACGCGCTGGCCGTGCTCGAGTTGCTTGCGGGTCGCTTCGTCGAGGTCGGAAGCGAACTGTGCGAAAGCAGCCAGTTCACGGTATTGCGCCAGGGCGGTACGGATACCACCGGAGAGCTTCTTGATGATCTTGGTCTGGGCAGCACCACCTACACGGGATACCGACACACCGGCGTTGACCGCAGGGCGGATACCGGAGTTGAACATGCCCGATTCCAGGAAGATCTGACCGTCGGTGATGGAAATCACGTTGGTCGGAACGAACGCGGAAACGTCACCGGCCTGGGTTTCGATGATCGGCAGTGCGGTCAAGGAACCGGTTTTGCCAGTCACGGCGCCGTTGGTGAACTTCTCGACGTACTCTTCGGAAACGCGCGATGCACGCTCCAGCAAGCGGGAGTGGAGATAGAACACGTCGCCTGGGTAGGCTTCACGGCCTGGTGGACGGCGCAGCAGCAGGGAGATCTGGCGGTAAGCCACAGCCTGCTTGGACAGATCGTCATAAACGATCAGCGCGTCTTCACCGCGGTCGCGGAAGTACTCGCCCATGGTGCAACCGGAGTACGGTGCCAGGAATTGCAGCGCCGGGGATTCCGAAGCACTGGCAGCCACGATGATCGTGTTGGCCAGGGCGCCGTGCTCTTCCAGCTTGCGTACCACGTTGGCGATGGTCGATTGCTTCTGACCCACTGCCACGTACACGCAGAAAATGCCGCTGTCTTTCTGGTTGATGATCGCGTCGATCGCCATGGCGGTCTTGCCGATCTGGCGGTCACCGATGATCAGCTCGCGCTGGCCACGGCCTACCGGGATCATGGCGTCTACAGCCTTGTAGCCAGTCTGTACAGGCTGGTCTACCGACTTACGCCAGATCACGCCCGGAGCAACTTTCTCGACCGCGTCGGTCTCGGTGTTGTTCAGCGGGCCCTTGCCATCGACAGGGTTACCCAGGGCATCGACCACGCGGCCCAGCAGTTCCTTACCAACCGGAACTTCCAGGATGCGGCCGGTGCACTTGGCGCTCATGCCTTCAGCCAGAGAGGTGTAAGCGCCCAGCACAACGGCACCCACCGAGTCTTGCTCGAGGTTGAGGGCCATGCCGAAGACGCCTTCGGGGAATTCGATCATCTCGCCGTACATGACGTCGGTCAGACCGTGGATCCGCACGATACCGTCAGACACGCTGACGACGGTACCTTCGTTGCGGGCCTGGGAGGCCACATCGAGGTTATCGATGCGCCCCTTGATGATTTCGCTAATTTCGGAAGGATTGAGTTGCTGCATTGCTCTGCTGCCCCTTCAAACTCAAGATTTCAATGCTTCGGCCAGTTGCGCGAGTTTGCCACGCACCGAGCCATCGATTACCAGGTCGCCTGCGCGGATGACCACACCCCCAATGAGGGTGGAATCTTCTGCAGTGTGCAGTCGCACTTCCCGGCCGAGCCGTGCACTGAGAACCTTGGCGAGTTTGTCTTGCTGTTCTTGGTCCAACGCAAAAGCACTGGTCACGTCCACGTCTACGGATTTCTCCTGTTCGGCCTTGTACAGGTCGAACAGGGCCGAAATCTCCGGCAACAGCAGGAGACGTTCGTTTTCCGCGGCCACGTGAATGAAATTCTGTGCCTGGGCATCAAACTGTTCGCCGCACACTTCAATGAAAGCGGCGGCCTTTTCTGCGCTCGTCAGTCGCGGGGCCTTGAGCAAACGCTGCATGGTGTCGTCTTGCGACACTGCCGCGGCCAGGCCGAGCATGGCTGACCAATTGGCCAGTTGCTGATGGGCCTGGGCATGCTCGAAGGCAGCCTTAGCGTAAGGTCGGGCCAACGTGGTCAGTTCTGCCATGATCGCCCTCGCTTAGATCTCTGCGGCCAATTTATTGACCAGATCCGCATGCGCGTTTTGATCGATCGAAGCACCCAGGATTTTCTCGGCACCCGTCACGGCCAGGCTACCCACCTGGGCGCGCAGCGCGTCCTTGACGCTGTTGACTTCCTGCTCGATCTCGGCAGCTGCCTGATGTTTCAGGCGCTCAGCCTCAACGCGGGCCTGGTCGCGAGCTTCCTCGACGATCTGGTTGCCACGTTTCTTGGCCTGCTCGATGATCTCGCTCGCCTGAGCCTTGGCTTCACGCAGTTGCTGACCCACTTTGTCTTGGGCCAACTCCAGGTCGCGTGCAGCACGGCTGGCAGCGTCCAGGCCGTCAGCGATCTTCTTTTGGCGTTCCTGCAGTGCCGTAATGACCGGAGGCCATACGTACTTCATGCAGAACCACACAAAAATCAAGAACGCAACGGACTGGCCTATCAGGGTTGCATTAATATTCACGCCACACCTCTGCTCGTTCTTAGTCCATCACACCAACACACTCGCCACGCGAGTGATTAGCCAGCGATCTGACCAACGAAGGGGTTCGCGAAGGTGAAGAACAGGGCGATACCAACACCGATCATGGTCACGGCGTCGAGCAGACCGGCGACGATGAACATCTTGACTTGCAGCATTGGGACCATTTCTGGCTGGCGAGCTGCGCCTTCCAGGAATTTGCCGCCCAGCAGACCGAAGCCGATTGCAGTACCCAGAGCGCCCAGGCCGATCAGCAGAGCAACAGCGATAGCGGTCAGACCAACTACAGTTTCCATCTTTCCTCCCGACTTTTTACGTCGTATTGGTTAGGTTTTCTTAGGTTTAAAACGGTAAAGCAAAAAGGTTACAGCGCGTGCCTAAGCAGTAGCCGCCGCTGGCACCCCAGCCCCCACCCGAAAGCGGGGGCCTATAAGACGCGCCAGACGAGCCTTAGTGGTTATCTTCGTGGGCCATCGACAGGTAGACGATGGTCAACATCATGAAGATGAACGCTTGCAGCGTGATGATCAGGATGTGGAACACAGCCCACGCCCACTGCAGGACCACGCCCAGGCCGCTGAGCCAGAGCAGGCCGCTGCCGAACATCACAGCGATGAGGATGAACACCAGCTCGCCGGCATACATGTTGCCGAACAGTCGCAGGGCCAGGGATACCGGCTTGGCGATCAGGGTGACGAACTCGAGCAGGAAGTTGACCGGGATCAGGATCGCCTGCACAACCACGTTCTTGCTGCTGAACGGGTGCAGGGTCAGCTCACCGATGAAGCCGCCGATGCCTTTGATCTTGATGCTGTAGATGATGATCAGCGCGAACACCGTCAGGGCCATGCCCAAGGTGGCGTTCGGGTCGGTGGTGGACACCGCGCGGAACGGGATTTCGTGGTCGCCGGTGATTTTGGCGGCCAGTTGCGGAATCCAGTCGACCGGGATCAGGTCGATGGCGTTCATCATGAACACCCAGGCGAAGATCGTCAGCGCCAGCGGGGCGATGACGGCGCTGCGGCCGTGGAAGCTGTCACGCACGCTGGTGTCGACGAACTCGACCAGCACTTCGACGAAGTTCTGCAGGCAGCCAGGCTGCCCGGAGGTCGCCTTGCGCGCCGCCATGCGGAAGATGAAGACAAACAGCAGGCCCAGTGCAACCGACCAGCCCAGGGTGTCTACGTGGAATGCCCAGAAGCCCATTGCCTTGGCCTGCGCGGCATCGTGGGCAAAGCCCCAGGTGCCATCCGCCAGGCGGCCGAAGGTTAGGTTCTGCAAGTGGTGCTGTATATAGCCCGAAGCGGTTTCTGCTGCCATGGTTGCCTCAAACGCCCTAAGGTCTCGAAAATCTTGTTTTCATGAGCAGGGGCGCGAACCAGCTGACCATTTGGGTCAGTAGAAAGCAGCCAAACAACGCCAACGGCGCCAGTGGCTTTACCCCCGCGAACGCCAGTGCAAACAGCACTGCCGTGAGAATCATCTTGCCTGCCTCGCCGGCGTAGAACGACCGGACGATGGCTTGCGCTGCCCTGGCGCCGGTGTACCGAAACGCCTTATAAGCAAAATACAGATTGGGCACCCAAACGATCAGGCCACCCATCAGCCCCGAATAACCGCTGACTTTCCCCTGCCACTGCCAGAGCACGAGTGCCGCCAGCAGTAAAACGATCAATTGCGCCAACAGCACCGGAAAAACCGGCCAACGATGGAAAGGCAGGCGGTTTGGCGTGCGGGTTTCCATCAAGTCGACTCCTGTTGGCCGGCGCACCTTATATCCATGACTTGGCATAAAATGTGCCGACAAAATGCGCGCAGAGTATAGGGGCGGTTCAGCCCCCGTTCAACTGTCAGGTAGGGTTTTCCGACTGGCCGCTACAGGTTCAATTGTTTCAACGAATGTGGGCGAGAACGCCCTGAAGTTCATCCAGCGAATTGTACCGGATAACCAGTTGCCCTTTACCCTTGTTGCCGTGCTTGATCTGCACCGCAGAGCCCAGCCGCTCGGCCAGGCGCTGTTCGAGGCGGGTGATGTCCGGGTCCGCCTTGGGCGGCTCGACAGGCTCCGGTTTGCCGTTCAGCCACTGGCGCACCAAGGCCTCGGTCTGGCGTACGGTGAGGCCGCGTGCGACAACGTGTCGCGCCCCTTCAACCTGTTGATCGTCCGGCAAACCCAACAAGGCGCGGGCATGGCCCATTTCCAGGTCGCCGTGGGAGAGCATGGTCTTGATCACATCCGGCAGCGCGATCAGGCGCATCAGGTTGGCCACCGCCACCCGTGACTTACCCACAGCGTCGGCAACCTGCTGCTGGGTGAGCTGGAATTCCTGCTGCAGGCGCTGCAGGGCGATCGCCTCTTCCACCGGGTTGAGGTCTTCGCGCTGGATGTTCTCGATCAGCGCCATGGCGATCGCGGCTTCGTCCGGCACTTCGCGGACCATCGCCGGGATCGTGTCGAGGCCGGCCTGCTGGCTGGCGCGCCAGCGGCGTTCACCGGCGATGATCTCGAAACGGCCCTGGCCGATCGGGCGCACCACGATGGGTTGCATCACCCCCTGGCCCTTGATGGACTGCGCGAGCTCTTCAAGCGCTTGTGGGTCCATGTCGCGGCGTGGCTGGTACTTGCCGCGCTGGATGAGGTCCAGCGGCAGGTGCTGCAGCTCGCGCTGGTCGGCCTGGGTGGCTTGTTCTTCCATCACGCTGGCGGTGGGGCCACTGAGCAGCGCATCCAGCCCGCGACCGAGCCCTCGTTTCTTGACGGCCATTGCTGCTCCTTAGATTGCGGTAGCGGTGCGGGTTTTGCGGCGCTGGCGGCGGACCAGCTCACCGGCCAGCTCCAGGTAGGCCTGGGCGCCCCGTGATTGCTTGTCGTACGCCAGGGCCGGCATGCCGAAGCTCGGCGCCTCGGCCAGGCGCACGTTGCGCGGGATCACCGTGTCGTAGAGCTGGTCGCCGAAGTGTTCCTTCAACTGCGCGGACACGTCGTTGATCAAGCTCAGGCGTGGGTCGTACATGGTGCGCAGCAAGCCTTCGATCTTCAGCTCAGGGTTGAGCAAGGTACCGATGCGCTTGATGTTATCCACAAGGTCGCTGAGCCCCTCGAGGGCGAAGTACTCGCACTGCATGGGGATAATCACCCCATCGGCGGCCACCAGCGCGTTGAGGGTCAGCATCGACAGCGACGGCGGGCAGTCGATCAGGATGAAGTCGTAGTTCTCCCGCACCGGCGCCAGGGCGGTGCGCAGGCGGCTCTCTTTCATCTGCATTTCGAGCAGCACCACTTCGGCGGCGGTGAGGTCGCGGTTGGCAGGCAACAACTGGTAACCGCCATGTTCGGAAAAGTGCATGGCCTGGGCCAGGTCGCACTCACCGATGAGCAGGTCGTACACGGAGTTTTCCAGCCCGTGCTTGTCGATCCCGCTGCCCATGGTCGCGTTGCCCTGGGGGTCGAGGTCGATCAGCAGCACACGCCGCTTGGTGGCCACCAGGGAAGCCGCGAGGTTGATGCAGGTGGTCGTCTTGCCCACGCCGCCTTTCTGGTTCGCGATCGCGAATACCTTAGCCATTGTTGCCTGTGTTCCCTTTCACGCCGTGCGGCGCAGTATCAGTAGATGGCGCTGGCCTTGGCAACCGGGTACGGCCAAGGCGTGCGCCTCTTGCAGAGTGAAGTCAGCCGGTAATGCTACCAGTTCGTCGGCAGGATGCAGGCCTTTCATCGCCAGCCAGCGGGTATTCACATCACCCAGGTGGCGCGTCCAGTTGGCGAAATCCTCGAGGCTGCTGAAGGCACGGGAGATGATACCGGCATAGGGCTGCGCCGGCACGTGTTGTTCCACCCGGCTGTGGACAACTTGCAGGTTGGCCAGCCCGAGTTCCAGTTTGACCTGGGTCTGGAAGCGGGTTTTCTTGCCGTTGCTGTCGAGGGTGGTCACGCTTTTGCCCGGGAACATGATCGCCAGCGGGATGCCCGGCATGCCGCCGCCGCTGCCGACGTCGAGCCAGCGCTGTTCATCACCGATGTGCGGCAACACGCTGAGGCTGTCGAGCAGGTGCCGCGAAACCATTTCATCGGGGTTGCGCACCGCGGTGAGGTTGTAGGCCTTGTTCCATTTTATCAACAGGGCCAGGTAGGCCAGCAGTTGCTCGGCCTGGCGCTCGGTCAAATCGATACCCAACGCGCGGGCACCTGTGGACAACTCTTCAGCGTGTTGCGGGGTGACAACGGAATTCAAGCGCTTTGCTCCAGGTCGCGGCCGGCGCTGCGTTTTTTCAGGTGGATCAACAACAGGCTGACCGCGGCTGGGGTCACCCCAGGAATGCGCGAGGCCTGGCCGAGGGTTTCCGGCCGGGCATTGGCCAGCTTGCCCTGGATTTCCTTCGACAGCCCAGAGATACCCACATAGTCGATGTCCGCCGGCAGGCGGGTGTTCTCGCTGGCGCGCAGGCGCTCGATTTCATCCTGCTGGCGGTCGATGTAACCGGCGTATTTGGTGCGGATTTCGATCTGCTCGGCAACCTGTGGGTCGATCTCCACCCCGCCGGTGATCTGCATCAGCCCGGCGTAGTCGATTTCCGGGCGGCTGAGCAGGTTGAGCAGGTTGTACTCATGGGCCAGCGGGGTACCGAATTGCTCGGCGACCGCCGCCCCGGTGGCGGTACCCGGGCGTACCCAGGTGCTGCGCAGGCGTTGTTCTTCGCGTTCGATGCCTTCGCGCTTGGCTTCGAAAGCCGCCCAGCGTTGGTCGTCGATCAACCCCAGCTCGCGGCCTTTTTCGGTCAGGCGCAGGTCGGCGTTGTCTTCGCGCAGGATCAACCGGTACTCGGCGCGCGAGGTGAACATGCGGTACGGCTCCTGGGTACCCAGGGTAATCAGGTCGTCGATCATCACCCCGATGTACGCCTCGTCACGCCGTGGGCACCAGGCCTCGCGGCCCTGTGCGCGCAGCGCGGCGTTGGCGCCGGCGAGCAAACCCTGGGCGCCGGCCTCTTCGTAGCCAGTGGTACCGTTGATCTGCCCGGCGAAGTACAAGCCGTCGATCGCTTTGGTTTCGAGGCTGTACTTCAGGTCGCGAGGGTCGAAGTAGTCGTATTCGATGGCATAGCCGGGGCGCATGATGTGGGCGTTTTCCATGCCGCGGATCGACCGCACCACCTGCAACTGCACATCGAACGGCAGCGAGGTGGAGATACCGTTGGGGTACAGCTCATGGGTGGTCAGGCCTTCCGGCTCGATGAACACCTGGTGGCTTTCCTTGTCGGCGAAGCGGTGGATCTTGTCTTCGATCGACGGGCAATAACGCGGGCCGACGCCTTCGATCACGCCCGAATACATCGGCGAGCGGTCGAGGTTGGCGGCGATGATTTCATGGGTGCGGGCGTTGGTGTGGGTAATCCAGCAACTGACCTGCCGCGGGTGCATCGCCTGGTTGCCCATGAACGACATCACCGGGATCGGCGTGTCGCCTGGCTGCTCGGCCATTACCGAGAAATCCACAGACTTGCCGTCGATGCGCGGCGGGGTACCGGTTTTCAACCGGCCTACCCGCAATGGCAGCTCGCGCAGCCGGTGCGCCAGGGAGATTGCCGGCGGGTCACCGGCGCGGCCGCCGGAATAATTCTGCAGGCCGATGTGGATAAGCCCGCCGAGGAAGGTGCCGGTGGTCAGTACCACGGCATCGGCCATGAAACGCAGGCCCATCTGGGTAACCACACCCTTGGCTTGGCCCTGTTCGACGATCAGGTCGTCGCAGGCCTGCTGGAATATCCACAGGTTGGGCTGGTTTTCGAGAATTTCGCGGATTGCCGCCTTGTACAGCACGCGGTCGGCCTGTGCACGGGTGGCGCGCACGGCAGGGCCTTTGCGGTTGTTCAACACGCGGAACTGAATACCACCTTTGTCGGTGGCCAGCGCCATGGCACCGCCGAGGGCGTCGATTTCCTTGACCAGATGGCTTTTACCGATACCGCCAATGGCGGGGTTGCAGCTCATCTGCCCCAGCGTTTCCACGTTGTGGGTAAGCAGCAGGGTTTTCACGCCCATGCGTGCTGACGCCAGGGCGGCCTCGGTACCGGCATGGCCGCCGCCGATGACGATCACCTGAAAACGGGAAGGGAAATCCACCACGCACCTCGTGCCTGTTATCGATGGGTAATTGGGATAGCTGCGCAGTATAGGGAAAGCAGGCCGTGCTTTGAAGCGTTTGACCAAAAAATAGCCAGCTGTGCATAAGCGCCGATCAAAAGAGACAAAAAGGAAAAAAATGAATAAAAGCTTTATTTTTATGTTTATGTATAGGCAAGGCCTCTTCTGTGGATAAGCCATTCAACCTACTGAATATAAAGCTTTTAATTGAAATTAAACCCTGTTGTTCATCCGCCCTGGGCACTAGGGATAACCGCGTATCACCTGTGCATAAAACGAGAGTTATCCAAGGCTGGGTTTGTCGACAGGGTTATGCCTGGGGTTATCAATAGCCCTCAGCGTGGGTTATCCACATAGCTTATTTCGTGCTGGCGGGGCCATTTCGATCACCAGGGCCAAGCTGCGGGCGAAAAAAAACCGGCCTATGGGCCGGTTTCAATACCGTGCGCTGGGTTTATTTGCCGATGCAGAAGCTGGTGAAGATGCGCCCAAGCAGGTCGTCCGGGGTGAATGCCCCGGTAATTTCACCCAGCGCTTGCTGGGCCAGGCGCAAATCTTCGGCCAACAGCTCGCCGGCGCCGGCCAGGGTCAACTGGCGGTGGCCGTGGTCAAGGCTGCCCTGGGCCCGCCTGAGGGCGTCGAGGTGGCGCCGGCGGGCACTGAAGCCGCCCTCGGCCGTCTGCTGGTAGCCCATGGCCTTCTTCAAGTGCCCACGCAGCAGCTCGAGGCCTTCCGCGCCCTGTGTCGCGCTCAGGGCCAGGGAGGCATGGCCATCAGCGCTTTCAACCAGCGCCACCGCCTCGCCAGACAAGTCTGCTTTGTTCCTGATCAGCGTCACCTTGGCGATGTCTGGTGCCTGTTCGAGGAATTCCGGCCACAGCGCGAAGGGGTCGCTGGCTTCCGGCGCCGTGGCGTCGACCACCAACAGCAAGCGGTCTGCCTCGTTGATGGCCTTGAGCGCGCGTTGTACGCCGATCTGCTCAACCTGGTCCTGGGTGGCGCGTAGGCCCGCGGTGTCGATCACGTGCAGCGGCATGCCGTCGATGTGGATATGTTCGCGGAGGATGTCCCGGGTGGTGCCGGCGATGTCGGTCACGATCGCAGCTTCCTTGCCGGCGAGCAGGTTGAGCAGGCTGGATTTCCCCGCGTTGGGGCGGCCAGCGATGACCACGGTCATGCCCTCGCGCAGCAACGCGCCCTGGTTGGCCTCGGCGAGCACCGCGGCCAGTTGCACCTGCACTGCTTCGAGCTGGCGCAACACGTGGCCATCGGCGAGGAAGTCGATCTCTTCCTCCGGGAAGTCGATCGCGGCTTCAACGTAAATGCGCAGGCTGATCAGTTGCTCGACCAGCGCATGCACGCGCTTGGAAAACTCCCCCTGGAGGGAGCGCAGGGCGTTACGCGCGGCCTGTTCGGAGCTGGCTTCGATCAGGTCGGCAATGGCCTCGGCCTGGGCCAGGTCGAGCTTGTCGTTGAGAAACGCGCGCTCGCTGAATTCCCCTGGGTTGGCCAACCGGCAGCCGCCCGCCACACAGGCCGCCAGCAGCATGTCGAGCACCACCGGGCCACCATGGCCCTGCAGCTCGAGCACGTCTTCGCCGGTGAACGAATGCGGGTTGGGGAAAAACAGCGCCAGCCCTTGGTCGATCTCGCGGCCGTTGGCATCGCGCAGCGGGCCATAGTGCGCGTGGCGTGGCTTCAGCGCCTTGCCGGTCAGGGCCTGGCCCAGCGCCGCGGCCAACGGCCCGGAAACCCGCACGATACCCACGCCGGCCCGGCCCTGGGCGGTGGCGATGGCGACGATGGTGTCCTTGTTCATGGAAAAAACCCGTTCGAGGTACAGATAGCAAAAACGCCCCAGAGGGGCGTTCATGCGGTGCGCATCAGGCTGCGGCGCGAATCAGGCTTCGGCCTTCTTCTTGCTCGCGGCTTCGATGTTGCGGGTAATGACCCACTGCTGAAGGATCGACAGCGTGTTGTTGGTGATCCAGTAAAGCACAAGGCCGGCCGGGAACATCAGGAAGAACACGGTGAAGATGATCGGCATCAGCTTCATCACTTTGGCCTGCATCGGATCCGGCGGCGCCGGGTTCAGGCGCTGCTGGATGAACATGGTGGCGCCCATGATGATCGGCAGGATGAAGAATGGGTCTTTGATCGACAGGTCGGTGATCCAGAACATCCACGGCGTCTGGCGCATTTCGACGCTTTCGAGCAGCACCCAGTACAAGGCCAGGAACACCGGCATCTGCACCACGATCGGCAGGCAGCCACCGAGCGGGTTGATGCGTTCCTTCTTGTACAGCTCCATCATCGCTTGAGACATCTTCTGGCGGTCGTCGCCGAATTGCTCTTTCAGCGCGGCCAGGCGTGGTGCCACGGCGCGCATGCGGGCCATCGAGCGGTAGCTGGCGGCCGACAGCGGGAAGAACAGCAGCTTGATCAGGATGGTCAGGCAGATGATCGACCAGCCCCAGTTACCCAGCAGCGCGTGGATGTGCTTGAGCAGCCAGAAGATCGGTTGGGCAATGAACCACAGGAAGCCGTAGTCGACGGTCAGTTCCAGGCCTGGCGACAGCGCCTTGAGCTTGTCCTGGATTTTCGGGCCGGCGTACAGGGTGACCTGGGTTTCGACCTTGGCGCCCGGAGCGGCGGTCAGGGTAGAGCCGGTGAAACCGACGATGTAGTTACCCTGGCTGTCTTTGCGGGTGCTGACGTTGTTGCTGTCTTGCGCGCTCGGGATCCAGGCGGTCACGAAGTAGTGCTGCAGCCAGGCGACCCAGCCACCTTGCACGGTTTCCTTGAAGCTGCCTTTGTCGATGTCCTTCATCGCCACTTTCTTGTAGGGCTCTGAAGGTGTCCACAGGGCGGCGCCCAGGTAGGTGGCAGTGCTGGTCGCGGTGCTGGCGGACGGGTCCGAGCTGGCATCGCGCTTGAGCTGGGCGAACAGGTTGCCGGTCCACGGCTGCGCGCTCTGGTTATCCACAAGGTAGGACACGACCAAGTCGTATTCACCACGGGCCAGGGTGAAGCGCTTGATGTAGTTCACGCCGGCGGCGCTGTACTTCATGTCGACGACGAGCTTGTCCTGGCCGTCAGCCAGTTTGTAGCTTTTGCTGTCGGTGCTGTACAGCGGGCGGCTGGCCTGGCCATCCGGGCCGTTGGCGCCGACCAGGCCGCTCTGGCCTACGTACAGGCGCTCGCCACCGTTGTCGAACAGCTGGAACGGCACATCCGGGCGGCCTTGCTGGCGTGGGTATTCCGGCAGGGTCAGTTGAACGATGTCACCACCCTTCGGGTCGATCGCCAGGTCCAGAACGTCGGTGCGGATGTGGATAAGTTCACTGCTGGCAGCGACCGGCGCGGTGGTTTGCGCGGGTTGTGCGCCGCTCGGCAGGTCTGAAACCGTGGCGTTGTCCGTCGGTGCCTGCGGCACATCGGAGGGCACGGGTGCCTGGTTAGCCGTCGGGTTGTTCGGCATGGGGGCCTGGCCGTAGTCCTGGTTCCACTTCAGGACCATGGTATAGGCCACGACTGCCAGGGCGACCATCAGGATCGTGCGTTTAATATCCATGATTACTCGGCTATCGAAGAAGTACGAGATGAAGAAAGCGGGGGGACGAGATCGACACCGCCTGGATGCCAGGGGTGGCAGCGGCACAGGCGCCGGGTTGTCAGCCAGCCGCCACGCAACACGCCATGCCGTTCGATGGCCTCGAGCGCGTAACTGGAACAACTGGGGTAGAAACGACAGTGGCTAGCCATCAGGGGGCTAATGGCATAACGGTAAAACTGGATCGGAAGCAGGACCAGTTTACGCATCTTGACTCTGCAGCCCCTTGGGTTCGGTATCGACCGCTACGGTGGGTCGCAATCTGGATAAGCGTTTCCAGAGTTTGCTGAAGTGCTGTTGCAGCTCAGGGTTGTCTGTATCGCCAAGGCCTTTGCGAGCCACGATGACAATGTCCCAGCCAGCCAACTGCTGTTGGTGATGGCGGAACGACTCGCGAATCACACGCTTGAGGCGGTTGCGCTCAACGGAAAGCTTGACGCTTTTCTTCCCGATCACGAAGCCCAGGCGCGGATGTTCGAGCTGGTTGTCTCGAGCAAGGATCAGCAGGTTTTTCCCTGGAACCTTGCCGGTCGGGGAGTCAAAGACTGCCTTGAACTGACGGGGTAGCAGTAAGCGCTTTTCCCGGCTGAAGTCCTGACTCACCTACCTATGCCGGATCAGACGGCCAGACGCTTGCGGCCTTTGGCGCGGCGGCGCGACAGAACGGTGCGGCCGTTCTTGGTAGCCATGCGTGCACGGAAACCGTGGGTGCGGGCGCGCTTGATGGTGCTGGGTTGGAAAGTGCGTTTCATTGGAAGTTACCTGGTTCGTCAACCAGGGCCGGGATGGCCCCTGTTTTTAAGAGACCGGCGATTCTAGAGAAACCCTGCCCGTAGGTCAATTTCCGACCAGTGTTTCCTTCAACCCTGTATGACCGGTGGTCGGGAGGCTGCACGGGCATTCATAGACAAGAGAAGGGCAGATAAAAAGCTCTTTGGTTTCTTTTAATACGTATATACAGGCCATTTTCTGTGGATAAAACGCTGCAGGCTGCGTAGAGTTTGGTTTTGAGCGCTGCCAAAAGGTTGTCCACAAGCGCTGTATGGGGTGTGCGGCGGCTGGCAGAAACCTGTTGATGAAAGCGGTGTTTATCCACAGCTGGTTTATCCACAGAGTTCAGGTGTGGGTTGTCCATAAGGCTTAGGCGGGGTTATGCACAGAGCTTATGCTCAGCGTCACCCACCTGATTTTGTTGAAAAAAATCCCGCAGGCCGGCGCCAGGGGCCGGCATTTTGTGGATAAGTAAGCCAATGCCCGGTACAATGGCGGTCGTTTTGGCCGGCCATGCGCTTTCATTTCAGGGGATATCCGTGTCAGTGCAAATCTGGCAGCAGTGCGTTGAATTGCTTCGCGAAGAACTGCCTGCCCAATTGTTCAATACCTGGATACGCCCTCTTCAGGCGGAAGCCGAAGGCGAGGAGTTGCGTATCTACGCGCCGAATCGCTTCGTGCTCGACTGGGTCAACGAAAAGTATCTGGGCCGTTTGCTCGAGCTGATGGCCGAGCACGGTGATGGCGTAGCGCCGGCGTTGTCGCTGCTGATCGGCAGCCGCCGCAGTGCCGCGCCGCGCGCGGCCATTAATGCACCCGCGGCCACCGCGCCCGCGCAGGCCGAGCCTGTGCAGGCCGCGGCGCCGGCGGTGGCACCGGCCGCCAGTGCCGCTCCGGTGCCCCCTGCCTCGATCCTGGCGGAAGTCGCCGCTGAAGACACCGCGCCCGCCGACACTGATGGCTATGACAGCGCCCCGGCCGGCAAAGGCCGCACCGAGCAGCGCAATGTGCAGGTCGAAGGCGCGCTCAAGCACACCAGCTACCTGAACCGTACCTTTACCTTCGAGAACTTCGTTGAGGGTAAGTCGAACCAGTTGGCCCGCGCCGCGGCCTGGCAGGTGGCAGACAACCCCAAGCACGGCTACAACCCGTTGTTCCTTTATGGCGGCGTCGGCTTGGGTAAAACCCACTTGATGCATGCTGTGGGTAACCACCTGTTGAAGAAAAACCCGAATGCCAAGGTGGTGTACCTGCATTCCGAGCGTTTCGTCGCAGACATGGTCAAGGCCCTGCAACTCAACGCCATCAACGAATTCAAGCGCTTCTACCGCTCGGTCGACGCGCTGCTGATCGACGACATTCAATTCTTCGCGCGCAAGGAGCGCTCGCAAGAAGAGTTTTTCCACACCTTCAACGCCTTGCTCGAGGGCGGCCAGCAGGTGATCCTCACCAGCGACCGTTACCCCAAGGAAATCGAAGGCCTGGAAGAACGCCTCAAATCGCGCTTCGGCTGGGGGCTGACGGTGGCCGTGGAGCCGCCTGAGCTGGAAACCCGGGTGGCGATCCTGATGAAAAAGGCCGACCAGGCGAAGGTCGAGTTGCCCCACGATGCCGCGTTCTTCATTGCCCAGCGGATCCGCTCCAACGTGCGTGAGCTCGAGGGCGCGCTGAAACGCGTGATCGCTCACTCGCACTTCATGGGCCGTGACATCACCATCGAGCTGATCCGCGAATCGCTCAAAGATTTGCTCGCGCTGCAGGATAAACTCGTCAGCGTCGACAATATTCAGCGTACTGTCGCTGAGTATTACAAAATCAAGATCTCCGACCTGTTGTCCAAACGCCGTTCGCGTTCGGTGGCCAGGCCTCGGCAGGTGGCGATGGCGTTGTCCAAAGAGCTGACCAACCACAGCCTGCCGGAAATCGGCGACGTGTTTGGCGGCCGCGATCACACCACCGTGTTGCACGCCTGCCGCAAGATCAACGAATTGAAAGAGTCGGACGCGGACATCCGCGAAGACTACAAAAATTTGCTCAGGACCCTCACCACATGATGTCCGTTCAGGCAGCTATCTAAGGCAAAGGACTAGACCATGCATTTCACCATTCAACGCGAAGCCCTGTTGAAACCGCTGCAACTGGTCGCGGGCGTTGTTGAGCGCCGCCAGACTTTGCCGGTGCTTTCAAACGTTCTGTTGATTGTCGAGGGCCAGCAACTGTCCTTGACCGGTACCGACCTTGAGGTCGAACTGGTGGGGCGTGTGCAGCTCGAAGACGCCGCCGAACCCGGTGAGATCACCGTGCCGGCGCGCAAGCTGATGGACATCTGCAAAAGCCTGCCGGCCGATGCATTGATCGACGTGAAGCTCGACGAGCAGAAGCTGGTGGTCAAGGCTGGCCGCAGCCGCTTCACCTTGTCCACCCTGCCCGCCAACGACTTCCCCGCTGTCGAGCAAGGCCCGGGGTCGCTGACCTGCACCCTCGAACAAAGCCGGCTGCGCCGCTTGATCGACCGTACCGGTTTCGCCATGGCCCAGCAGGATGTGCGTTACTACCTTAATGGCATGCTGCTGGAAGTCGACGCCAACGTGATCCGCGCGGTAGCCACCGATGGCCACCGCCTGGCGATGTGTTCGATGGACGCGCAGATCGGCCAGGCCGATCGCCATCAGGTGATCGTGCCGCGCAAGGGCATCCTTGAACTGGCGCGCCTGCTCACCGAGCCAGACGGCCAGGTCAGCATCGTGCTGGGGCAACATCACATCCGCGCCACCACCGGTGAATTCACCTTCACCTCCAAGCTGGTCGACGGTAAGTTCCCGGACTACCAACGCGTACTGCCCAAGGGCGGGGACAAGTTGGTAGTAGGCGACCGCCAGGCGCTGCGCGAAGCGTTCAGCCGTACCGCGATCCTCTCCAATGAAAAGTACCGTGGCATCCGCCTGCTGCTGGCCGCGGGGCAACTGAAGATCCAGGCCAACAACCCGGAACAGGAAGAAGCCGAAGAAGAAATCAGCGTCGACTACAACGGTGCTGGCCTGGAGATTGGCTTCAACGTCAGCTACCTGCTCGACGTGCTGGGCGTAATGGGCACCGAGCAGGTTCGCCTGGTGCTCTCGGATTCCAACAGCAGTGCGCTGTTGCAAGAAGCTGGCAACGACGACTCTGCTTACGTCGTTATGCCAATGCGCCTGTGATCTAGCCCCCTAATGGCCCTTGGTCGCATCACCGTCACCGCGGTGCGCAATCTGCACCCGGTGACGCTTCACCCCTCCCCTCGTATCAACATCCTTTACGGCGAAAACGGTAGCGGCAAAACCAGCGTGCTCGAGGCCCTGCACATCCTCGGCCTGGCCCGCTCGTTCCGCAGCGCCCGCCTGCAGCCGGTGATCCAGCATGAGCAGCCCACCTGCACCGTATTCGGCCAAGTCGACTTGGGCGAAGGGCGCCTCTGCAACCTGGGTGTTTCACGCGAGCGGCAAGGGGACTTCACCATTCGCATCGACGGGCAGAATGCGAAAAGCACTGCCCAGCTTGCCGAGATCCTGCCCCTTCAGCTGATCAACCCAGACAGCTTCAGGTTGCTCGAAGGCGCACCGAAGGTTCGCCGGCAGTTTCTCGATTGGGGAGTGTTCCACGTGGAACCTCGTTTTCTCCCCACTTGGCAGCGCCTGCAGAAAGCGCTGAAGCAGCGAAACTCGTGGCTGCGCCATGGTACACTGGACCCCATTTCCCAAGCGGCCTGGGACCGCGAGTTGTGTCTTGCCAGCGATCAGATCGACGAATTTCGGCGCCAATACATCAAAGCGCTGAAGCCGGTGTTCGAGCAGGTGCTGCAAGAGTTGGTGCAACTCGATGGGTTGGCGCTGAGCTACTACCGAGGTTGGGATAAAGATCGCCCCCTCGCCGAAGTACTCGCCTCCTCTCTCGCCCGGGACCAGCAAGTTGGGCATACGCATGCTGGGCCCCAGCGCGCGGATTTACGTTTGAAGATCGGCACCCACAACGCGGCGGATATTTTGTCCCGCGGCCAGCAGAAACTGGTGGTATGTGCGTTGCGGATTGCGCAAGGCCATTTGGTTAGCCAAGTGAGGCGTGGCCAGTGTGTGTACCTGGTCGACGACCTGCCTTCCGAACTGGACGAGCGCCATCGGAAGGGGCTTTGCCGTTTGTTGGAAGATTTGAAGTGTCAGGTGTTTATCACCTGCGTACATCATGAATTGTTGAGCAGCGATTGGCAGGCGGATACGCCGGTGGCGATGTTCCACGTGGAACATGGCCACATCAACCAAGCGCTCGACCGTCGGGAGTAAGGCATGAGCGAAAACCAAACGTACGATTCCTCGAGTATTAAAGTACTCAAGGGCCTTGATGCCGTGCGTAAACGCCCGGGCATGTACATCGGCGATACCGATGACGGCACCGGGTTGCACCACATGGTGTTCGAAGTGGTGGATAACTCCATTGACGAAGCGTTGGCAGGGCACTGCGACGAGATCACGGTAATCATCCACACCGACGAATCGATCTCGGTCCGCGACAACGGCCGCGGCATCCCTGTCGACATCCATAAAGAAGAAGGCGTTTCGGCGGCGGAGGTCATCATGACCGTGCTGCACGCCGGCGGTAAGTTCGACGACAACTCCTACAAGGTTTCGGGTGGCTTGCACGGTGTGGGCGTATCCGTGGTTAACGCCTTGTCGGAATCGCTGCGGCTGACCGTTCGCCGCGCCGGAAAGATCTGGGAACAGCACTACGTGCACGGCGTGCCGCAAACGCCGATCCAGGCCGTGGGGGAAAGCGAAACCACGGGTACCGAGATCCACTTCAAGCCGTCTGCCGAGACCTTCAAGAACATCCACTTCAGCTGGGACATCCTCGCCAAGCGTATTCGCGAACTGTCGTTCCTGAACTCCGGTGTGGGCATCGTGCTGAAAGACGAGCGCTCGGGTAAGGAAGAAGAATTCCGCTACGAGGGTGGCCTGCGTGCGTTCGTGGAATACCTCAACACCAACAAGACCTCAGTGAACCAGCAGGTTTTCCACTTCAACGTTCAACGTGACGATGGCGTGGGTGTCGAGATTGCACTGCAGTGGAACGACGGCTTCAACGAGAACCTGCTGTGCTTCACCAACAACATCCCTCAGCGCGATGGCGGTACTCACCTGGTGGGCTTCCGCTCGGCACTGACCCGCAACTTGAACAACTACATCGAGCAGGAAGGCCTGGCCAAGAAGAACAAGGTCGCGACCACCGGTGACGACGCCCGGGAAGGCCTGACCGCGATCATTTCGGTGAAGGTGCCAGACCCTAAATTCAGCTCGCAGACCAAAGACAAGCTGGTGTCGTCTGAGGTGAAAACCGCGGTCGAGCAAGAGATGGGCAAGTACTTCTCGGACTTCTTGCTGGAAAACCCGAACGAAGCCAAGGCCGTGGTCGGCAAGATGATCGACGCCGCCCGTGCCCGTGAAGCCGCCCGTAAAGCCCGTGAGATGACCCGCCGCAAAGGCGCGCTGGACATCGCCGGCCTGCCGGGCAAACTGGCGGACTGCCAAGAGAAGGACCCTGCCCTCTCCGAACTGTACCTGGTGGAGGGTGACTCCGCCGGTGGTTCGGCCAAGCAAGGCCGTAACCGTAAAACCCAGGCGATCCTGCCGCTGAAGGGCAAGATCCTCAACGTCGAGAAAGCACGCTTCGACAAGATGATCTCGTCCCAGGAAGTGGGCACGTTGATTACCGCCCTGGGCTGCGGTATTGGCCGCGAAGAGTACAACATCGACAAGCTGCGTTATCACAACATCATCATCATGACCGATGCTGACGTTGACGGCTCGCACATCCGTACCCTGCTGCTGACGTTCTTCTTCCGCCAGTTGCCAGAGCTGGTCGAGCGTGGCTATGTGTATATCGCCCAGCCACCGCTGTACAAGGTGAAAAAGGGTAAGCAAGAGCAGTACATCAAAGACGACGACGCCATGGAAGACTACATGACGCAGTCGGCCCTGGAAGACGCCAGCCTGCACCTGAACGAGTCCGCACCCGGCATCGGTGGCGAGCAGTTGGAGCGGTTGGTGAATGACTTCCGCACGGTGATGAAGACCCTCAAGCGTGTGTCCCGCCTGTACCCACAGGAAATCACCGAGCACTTCGTGTACCTGCCGGCGGTTGCCGTCGAGCAGTTGGGCGACCAGGCCTACATGAACCAGTGGCTGGAAAAATTCACCGCCCGCCTGGCGCGCGCGGAGAAATCCGGCCTGGTGTACAAGGCCACCCTGCGTGAAGACCGCGAGCGCAACATCTGGCTGCCTGAGGTGGAAACCACCTCTCACGGGCTGTCGAGCTACGTCACCTTCAACCGCGATTTCTTCTCCAGCAACGACTACAAAACCGTTACTGCGCTGGGCGCGCAGTTGGCGAGCCTGCTGGACGAAGGTGCCTACGTACAACGTGGCGAGCGTAAAAAGCCGGTGACAGAGTTCAAGGAAGCCCTAGACTGGCTGATGACCGAGAGCACCAAACGCCACAGCATCCAGCGCTACAAAGGGCTGGGCGAGATGAACCCGGACCAACTGTGGGAAACCACCATGGACCCGAACACCCGCCGCATGCTGAAGGTCACCATCGAAGACGCGATCGCCGCGGATCAAATCTTCAACACGCTGATGGGCGACGCGGTCGAACCGCGCCGTGACTTCATCGAAAGCAACGCCTTGGCGGTGTCTAACCTGGACTTCTGATTCAGGCACGCTGCAACCAAAACCCCGGCCTTATCCGCCGGGGTTTTTCATTTTTAGGCTGTGCATAAAAAGCGTTGCCCTGCCCTGCTGGGTTTGGCAATGATGGAGGGGCTACTGGCCCTTCGCCCGGCACCGAGGCCTCCCACAGGGCTGGTAGCCCTACAACAAACGCCATGAGGGCAACACGTGTTCGACTTCCTGTTCAGCGCAATTGTGATCGGTGCCGGTGGCACCGCCCTGCTCGATGTGTGGAACCTGGTGCTGCACCGCACCCGGGGCTTGCCGCTGCCGCCGTGGCACTTGGTGGGCCGCTGGTTCGCTGGCATGCGCCGGGGCGTGTTCGTGCACACCCGCGGGATTAGCCAGTCTCCACCTGTGGATAACGAACTCAGGATCGGTTGGGTGATGCATTACGTGGTCGGCATTGTGTTCGCCATGGCCCTGTTGCTGCTGTGGGGCACCCATTGGGCCCACGCGCCGCGTTTCTTCCCGGCCTTGGTGGTGGGTTTGGTCACGGTGGGCGCTGGCTGGTTCATTCTGCAGCCGGGGATGGGTGTAGGTATCGCCTGCTCGCGGGCGGCTAACCCGGCACAGGCGCGTTGGCTGAATGTGGCGGGGCATGTGGTGTTTGCGCTGGGGATGTATTTGAGCGCTAAAGTCTTCCTCTAGGCCACACCGCAAACCCTAGGGGCGGCTGCAGCCCCTAGCCCGGCACATTGAGGCCGTTGGCCGGCAACGGCAACGCGGTTTTATAGCGCACCTGCTTGAGCGCAAAGCTCGAGCGAATGTTGGCCACGCCTGGGAAGCGCGTCAGGTGGTCCATGATGAAGCGCTCCAGGGCCTGGATGTCTGGCACCAGTACGCGAATGAGAAAATCCGCGTCGCCGCTCATCAAGTAGCACTCCATGACCTCGTCACGCTGGGCGATCGCTTGTTCGAAGCGTGCGATGGCGTCTTCTACCTGTTTTTCCAGGCTGACGTGAATGAATACGTTCACGTGCAACCCGAGCATTTCTGGTGCGAGCAGCGTGACCTGTTGGCGGATCAGGCCGAGCTCTTCCATCGCTTTGACCCGGTTGAAGCAGGGGGTGGGCGACAGGTTGACCGACCGCGCCAGCTCGGCGTTGGTGATCCGCGCGTTGTCCTGCAGGGCGTTGAGAATGCCGATGTCAGTGCGGTCCAGTTTTCGCATAGGTGCTCCGTGAACTGGCACGCCTTTGGCTTTGTGTAGTCATGGTACTGCCGCCAGAGTGGCCTATAGTTGTTTAAGAGCGATTCTACGCTGTTTTCCAGTACCAGGGCGCCCCCGCGCCCTTGAAATGCCGTGTAGAGGCTTACAGGGCGTTACAGCGCACCGGCGCCCGCGTGCGATTGGTAATCCACAACCCTTGCAGAGCGTTGGCGCTGGGCGTCGCACCCGCGGCGTCACACCAGAACAGTGCATTCTGGCGATATTTTGACCAGCAGCCAGCTACTGTTTGGCAATAAAAATAGGACGTGGTACGTACCACGTCCCATTTTAGGGTCAGGCTCTGGAACAGATTGCCAAAACCTGCGAAAAACAGCGCTCAGGCGCCCTCAGCCATTGCGGAAAATATAGCTATAAGCGCTGAGTGCTGGGGCCCCGCCCAAATGTGCATAGAGCACACGAGAGCCTTTGGGGAATTCTCCACGGCGCACCATGTCGATCATCCCGTGCATCGACTTACCTTCATAAACCGGGTCAGTCAGTACACCTTCAGTACGCGCGCACAGGCGTATGGCCTCCAAGGTGCCTTCGTTGGGCAACCCGTACTCCGGGGCGGCATAGCGGGTGTCGAGCACGACGTCTCCGGCTTCAATCGTTGTACCCAGGTCTACCAGCTCAGCGGTGTGGCGGGCGATACGCAAAATCTGCGCGTGGGTTTTTTCCGGTTTGGCCGAGGCGTCGATACCGATCACCCGGCGCTGCCGGCCGTCTGCCGCAAAGCCCACCACCATGCCCGCTTGGGTACTGCCAGTGACCGAGCACACCACGATGTAATCGAAGGTGAAGCCCAGTTCGGCCTCCTGCGCCCGCACTTCCTCGGCAAAGCCGACGAAGCCCAGGCCGCCGTAGGGGTGCTCGGAGCACCCCGCGGGGATCGGGAAGGGCTTGCCGCCGGCAGCTTTTACGTCGGCCATGGCCTGCTCCCAGCTAGGCCGGATGCCAATGTCGAAGCCGGCAGCGTCCAGCCGCACGTCAGCGCCCATGATCCGCGACAGCTCGATGTTGCCGACCCGGTCGTACACCGCGTCGGCATAGTTCACCCAGTGTTCCTGCACCAGCACGCATTTCATCCCCAGGTGCGCGGCCACTGCGGCCACCTGGCGGGTCTGGTTCGACTGCACGCCGCCGATCGACACGAGCGTATCGGCGCCCTGCGCCAGTGCCTCGGGGATCAGGTATTCCAGCTTGCGGGTTTTATTGCCGCCGAAGGCCAGGCCGCTGTTGCAGTCCTCACGCTTGGCGTACAGCTCCACCTCGCCGCCAAGGGCTTCGCTCAGGCGCTTGAGCGGGGTAATGGGGCTCGGCCCGAACGTCAGGGGGTAGCGGGGGTACTTTTTGAGGTTCATCGTTACGCTCCACAGGTGAATTGGCCTGTGGATAGCTTATGAATTCGGCAGTTTTTTGTGGTTGCAAACTTAAGGCATTTGAAGAAACCATAAGCCGAACAGAACCGAACAATCGGCGGTTTATTAGGTAAAAGGCGCCATGAACGAAATAAAAGAAAGCGCTACGGCGACCAGTAAGCTCACCCTGGACCGCACCGATCGGGCCATTCTCAAGCGGCTTCAACACGATGCGTCGCTGGCCAACGTGGCCTTGGCCGAGCACGTGAACCTCAGCCCGCCGGCCTGCCTGCGGCGGGTCGAGCGGCTGCGCCAGGCGGGGTACATCCGTGGCACCGTGGCGTTGCTCGACCCCGAATTGCTCGACGTGGGTATGGTGGTGCTGATCGGCGTGGTGCTCGACCGCTCCACGCCGGATTCCTTCTCGGCCTTCGAGGCCGCTGCGCGGCGGGTGTCCGGGTGTATGGAGCTGCATGTGATCACCGGCGAGTTCGACTACTTCATGCTGGTGCGCACGCGCGACAACCAAAGCTTCAACCGCCTGCACGCCGAACAGCTGCTGTACCTGCCGGGGGTGCGGCAGATCCGTTCATTCATCGGCCTGCGCCAGGTGTTGTCGAGCACCCTGCTGCCGCTGTAAGGGCCGTCAGGGCGCCATCAGCTCGCCCTGCCCTTCGTTGCACAGCTCTAGCAGGAAGTCCCACACCACCCGCAGCCGCACCGAGCGCTGCAGCTCCCGGCGGCAGCTGATCCAGTAGCTGCGCTGGATGGTTTCCGACGGCAGCAGGCGGCGCAGGGCGGGATCGTGGCGGGCCATGTAGATGGGCAGCACGGCGATGCCCAGCCCGGCGCGGGCGGCAATTTGTTGGGCCATCACGCTGGTGCTGCGGTACACCACGTTGGGCGAGCGGCAAAAACCGTCGAGAAACAGCAGCTCCTGGCTGAACAGCAGGTCATCCACGTAGCCGATCCAGGCATGCTGGTTGAGGTCTTCACGGCTGTTCAGCGGCGCCGCCTGTTCCAGGTAGGCCGGGCTGGCGTACAGCGCCAGGCGGTAGTCGGTGAGTTTGCGGCTGATCAGCAGGTCTGCCTGGGGGCGCTCCAGCTGGATGCTGATCTCTACCTCACGGTTGAGGATGCTGACGAACCGCGGCACCGCCACCAGCTCGATCTCCAGCCCCGGGCAGCGCGCCAGCAGCAGCCCCATGCGTTGGGTCAAGAACGCCACGCCGAGGCCCTCGGTCACGCCCAGGCGTACCTTGCCCAGCGGGGTGATGTTCTGCGTCACCGCCTCCTGGGCCAGCAGGGCGGCGTTTTCCATGGCCTCGGCGTGCTTGACCAGCGCATGCCCAGCCGGGGTGAGTTCGTAACCCTGGGCATGCTGCACGAACAAGGTGGTGCCGAGTTCACGCTCGATGCTTTCGATATGCCGCGCCACCGTGGTGTGGGTGGTGCCCAGGCGCTGTGCAGCGGTGAGCAGCCGGCCGCTGCGTTGCAGCTCGAGAAAAAAACGCAGGTCGTTCCAGTCGAACATCGCCCAGCTCTCCATGGCAGCCGTACAGGGGTGTGCAAAATCGCACACGTAGTGGGCAAAAACTATCGTAGGCAAATCGGTTTCTATCAATGAACATGAATGGCGAACAACAACAATAAATGCGGCGAGGGACGTTCATGCCACCTGCCAGCGACACCTATGACTACATCATCGTCGGCGCCGGGCCCGCGGGCTCGCTGCTTGCCAACCGGTTATCGGCCGACCCTGCCACCCGCGTACTGCTGCTCGAAGCCGGCGGCGAAGACAACTACGCCTGGATTCACATCCCCGTGGGCTACCTGTACTGCATCGGTAACCCGCGCACCGACTGGTGCTTCAAAACCGAACAACAGCCAGGCCTGAACGGCCGCCAGCTCAACTACCCGCGCGGCAAGGTGCTCGGTGGCTGCTCGTCGATCAACGGCATGATCTACATGCGTGGCCAGGCCCGCGACTACGATGGCTGGGCCGCCCAGGGCAACCCGGGTTGGGCATGGAACGATGTGCTGCCGCTGTTCCGCCAGAGCGAACACCACTTCGGTGGCGACAGCGCCGTGCACGGCGCCCAAGGCGAATGGCGGGTCGAGCAACAGCGCTATCACTGGCCGATCCTCGATGCCTTCCGTGACGCCGCCGAGCAAAGCGGGATTGCCACGGTCGATGACTTCAACACCGGCGACAACCAAGGCTGTGGATACTTTCAGGTGAACCAGCGCAGCGGTGTGCGCTGGAACGCTTCCAAAGCCTTCTTGCGGCCGATCCTCAAACGCCCCAACCTCACCGTGCTGACCAAGGTCGCGGTCGACCGCCTGTGCTTCGAGCAGAACCGCGTGGTTGGCCTGGAAGCCGACTGGCTGGGCGCGCGGCGTACCTTCCATGCGCGCCACGAGGTGGTGCTGTGCGCCGGCGCGGTGGGCTCGCCGAGCATCCTGCAGCGCTCCGGGCTGGGCCCCAGGGCGTTGCTCGAGCGCCTTGGCATCCCGGTGCGCCGCGACATGCCCGAGGTGGGCGGCAACCTGCAGGACCACCTGCAGTTGCGGTTGATCTACCAGGTCACCAAGGCCAAGACCCTCAACCAGGTGGCCAACAGCCTGTTGGGCAAGGTGGGCATGGGCCTGCGCTATCTGTACGACCGCAGCGGCCCGCTGGCGATGGCCCCCAGCCAACTGGGCGCGTTTGTGAAGTCCAGCCCGGAGCAGCCCAGCGCCAACCTGCAGTACCACGTGCAGCCGTTGTCGCTGGAGCGCTTTGGCGAGCCACTGCACCGCTTCCCGGCCTTTACCGCCTCGGTGTGCAACCTGCGGCCAATGAGCCGCGGCAGTGTGCAGATTCAATCCGCCTCGGCGGCCGACGCGCCGCGTATCGACCCCAACTACCTGAGCCACCCCGAAGACCTCACCGTTGCCGCCCAGGCCATCCGCATGACCCGCCGCATCGTCCAGGCCCCGGCCCTGGCCCGCTACGCGCCGGTGGAATACCTGCCCGGGCCGCAGCTTGAAACCGACGAACAACTCAAGGAAGCCGCCGGCGCCATCGGCACGACGATTTTCCACCCGGTCGGCACCTGCCGCATGGGCAGCGACGCCAGCGCGGTGGTCGACGCCCAACTGCGCGTGCACGGTGTAGAGGGCTTGCGCGTGGCGGATGCGTCGATCATGCCGCAGATCACCTCGGGCAATACCTGTTCGCCTACGCTGATGATTGGCGAGAAAGCCGCGCAGATGATCCTGCAGGCCCGCCAGGCACCTATCGAACGCAGCACCGAGCAACCGCGGGAGGTGGCCGCCACAGCGACCTGACGCCATCAACAGGGCCCCGCAGGGTGCGGTAGCGCGGGGCTGACAGTGGACAACAAGAATAATCACTGTGCCCACCGGGCCGAGGATTTCACCCATGTCGGACTACATCCAGCACCACCCCCATGCTTCCCTGGGCGATGCCCGCCGGGAAGAACGCAAGATCATCTTCGCCTCATCCCTGGGTACCGTTTTCGAGTGGTACGACTTTTTTCTCTACGGTGCGCTGGCCGCGGTGATCAGCAAGCAGTTCTTCGCCGGGGTGAACGACACCACGGCGTTCATCTTTGCGCTGATGGCCTTTGCCGCGGGCTTTCTGGTGCGGCCGTTCGGCGCGCTGGTGTTCGGCCGGCTGGGCGACATGATCGGGCGCAAGTACACCTTCCTGGTGACCATCGTGCTGATGGGTATTTCCACCTTCGCCGTGGGGCTGCTGCCCACCTACGCCAGCATTGGCATTGCCGCACCGGTGATCCTCATCTGCCTGCGGATGCTCCAGGGCCTGGCCCTGGGCGGTGAATACGGCGGCGCCGCCACCTACGTGGCCGAGCACGCGCCGGCCAACAAGCGCGGCCACTACACCGGCTGGATTCAGTCCACCGCTACCCTCGGCCTGCTGCTGTCGCTGATCGTGGTGCTGGCCTGCCGGTACTTCACCGGGGACCAGTTCGAGGTGTGGGGCTGGCGCCTGCCGTTCCTGCTGTCGATCCTGCTGCTGGGCATCTCGACCTGGATTCGCATGAGCCTGCATGAATCCCCGGCGTTCCTGAAAATGAAGTCTGAGGGCAAGGCCAGCAAGGCGCCGATCCGCGAGTCGTTCGGCAACTGGCAAAACCTGAAGATCGTGCTGATCGCGCTGTTCAGCATCAACGCCGGCCAGGCGGTGACCTTTTACACCGCGCAGTTCTACGTGCTGTTCTTCCTCACGCAAATCCTGAAAATGGACCCAGCCCAAGCCAACAGCTTGTTGATCGTGGCGGTGATCCTCGGCGCGCCGTTCTTCGTGATCATGGGTTGGTTGTCTGACCGCATCGGCCGCAAGCCGATCCTGGTGGCCGGGTTGGTGCTGGCCACGGTGTTCTACTTCCCGCTGTTCAAGGCGCTGAGCCATTACGCCAACCCGGCCATCGACCAGGCCAGCAGCCGCGCGCCGATCACCGTGATCGCCGACCCTGCCACCTGCACCTTCCAGTTCGACCCGGTGGGCAAGGCGCGCTTTGACAGCCCCTGCGATAAGGTCAAGACCTTCCTGGTGAAGGCCGGCCTGCCCTACGAGAGCCAGAAGGCCGAAGCCGGCAGCAACGTGGTGGTGACCATCGGTGATACCCGCATCGAAGGCGTAGACCCCGCCGCCATGACCACGGCCATCAACGCCGCCGGCTACCCGGCCAAGGCGGACCCAGCGCTGGTGAACCAGCCGATGGTGGTGGCGGTGGTGTTCGCGCTGATCTTGATCGCCACCATGTGCTACGGCCCGTTGGCGGCGGTGATGGTCGAGCTGTTCCCCACGCGCATCCGCTACACCTCGATGTCGCTGCCGTACCACATCGGTAACGGCTGGTTCGGTGGCCTGCTGCCGACCATCTCGTTCGCGCTGGTGGTGTACACCGGGGATATTTTCTACGGGCTGTGGTACCCGATCATCGTGACGGCGGTGAGCGTGGTGATGAGCCTGACGTGCCTCAAGGAAACCCGGCACGTAGACATCACCAAGACCTAACCTGCAAATACAACCCACAGTTATGCGTTAAAAAAATAAGCAGCTAATTCAGAGAGTTAGCTGCTTATCAAAAAAGTTATTCGAGCTGTTGCCCACAAGTTATCCACAATCACGCCGGATGCGCGGCAGGGACCTCGGGCAGTGAACCCAAGCCGCGTTGCGCGGCTTCGTTCCAGGCGAATACCTGATCATTGAGGTTGGCCACATCCCGCGGGCCGGTGCCCGCGGCGTACATCGGTTCACCGATGACCACTTCGATGGTGCCCGAATACTTGCCCCAGCCTTCCCGTGGCCAGAACTTGCCGGCGTTGTGCGCGATCGGCAGCACCGGCAGCCCGGCGTTGGCGGCCAGCGCCGCGCCGCTGCGGGTGAATTTGCCGATCTGCCCAACCGGCACCCGGGTGCCCTCCGGGAAAATCAGCACCCACACGCCATCCTTGAGCAGCAGGTCGCCTTCGCTGGCCACCCGCTTGAGGGCGTCTTTCGGGTTGCTGCGGTCAATCGCGATCGGCCGCAGCATGGCCATGGCCCAACCAAAGAACGGCACGTACAGCAGCTCTTTTTTCAGTACCTGGCTCATCGGCTGGAAGTACGCCGAGAGGAAGAAGGTTTCCCAGGTGCTCTGGTGGTTCGAGACGATCACGCACGGCTGCGCCGGCACGTTGTGCTCGCCGGTCACCCGGACCTTCAGCCCGAGCACGGCCTTGGCCAGCCACAGGGCGAAGCGGCACCAGTGGCCATTGATGAACCGGTAGCGCTGCGGGAACTTCATGAACGGCGCGACCAGAAAGCTCAGCGAGCACCAGAGGAACGCGCTGGTGGCGAGCAGGAAATAGAACAAGGCGACACGAACGGCCGACAGTTTCGACATGGTTGTAGGGTCCACGGCGGGCTTCCCGCCTTGTTACGTGTTAACCAACGCCCTGGCCACAGCTGCCAGGTCATCAAAAACCAGAGTATCGCTGCCGATGCCCTGGCTTGCCGTTTTTTCGCCCTTGCCGGTTTTCACCAGCACAGGCTGGGCGCCACAGGCGCGCGCGGCCTGCAGGTCGCTGGCGCTGTCGCCCACGAACCACACGCCTTCGAGCCCTACGCCGTAGTGCTCTGCGATGGCCCGCAGCATCCCCGGGAGGGGTTTGCGGCATTCGCAGCCAGCATCCGGGCCGTGCGGGCAGTAGGTGATCATGCCCACTTCGCCGCCTTCGGCCGCCACCAGCTCGCGCAGGCGGCGGTGCATGGCCTCGAGGGTGCCCAGGGAATAATAGCCCCTGGCGATGCCCGACTGGTTGGTGGCCACCGCCACCACCCAGCCGGCCTTGCTCAAGTCGGCGATGGCGCGGACCGAACCCTCGATCGGCAGCCACTCCTCCAGCGCCTTAATGTAGGCGTCGGAGTCGTGGTTGATCACCCCATCGCGGTCGAGGATCAGCAGCTTCACGGCTTAGCCCAACACCGAGATGTCGGCCACGCCGAGGAACAGCCCCCGCAGGCGCGCCAGCAGCGCGTAGCGGTTGGCGCGCACGTTGGCGTCGTCGGCGTTCACCATCACCGCCTCGAAGAACGCATCCACCGGCTCGCGCAGCGCCGCCAGGCGGGCCAGCGCGTCGTTGTACTGGCGCGCCTTGAACATCGGCTGCACGGCCTGGTCGGCCTGCTGGATCGCCGAGTACAGCGAGAACTCGTTGGCGTTGTCGAAGTACTTCGGCTCGACGCTGGCGGCCACGCCACCGTCGGCCTTGCTCAGCAGGTTCGACACCCGCTTGTTCACCGCGGCCAGTGCTTCGGCCTCGGGCAGCTTGCGGAAGGCCTGCACGGCCTGCACGCGTTGGTCGAAGTCCAGCGCCGAGCCCGGCTTGAGCGCGCGCACCGCCAGGTAGCAGGCTACGTCGACGCCTTCGTCTTCGTAGCGCGCGCGCAGGCGGTCGAAGATGAACTCCAGCACCTGGTCGGCCAGGGCGGCCTTTTGCACGCGCTCGGCGTACAGCGCGATGGCCTGTTCCACCGCCTCGTTGAGGTTCAGGTCGAGCTGTTTCTCGATCAGGATGCGCAGCACGCCTAGTGCCGCGCGGCGCAAGGCGTATGGGTCTTTGCTGCCGGTGGGCAGCATGCCGATGCCGAAAATGCCGACCAGGGTGTCGAGCTTGTCGGCGATGGCCACCGCCGCGCCGGTCAGGGTTTCGGGCAGCTCGGCGCCGGCACCACGGGGCATGTACTGCTCGTTCAGCGCCTTGGCGACGTCTTCGGGCTCACCGTCGTGCTGGGCGTAGTAGTAGCCGGCGATGCCTTGCATCTCCGGGAACTCGCCGACCATCTCGGTGGCCAGGTCGCATTTGGACAACAGCCCGGCGCGCGCCGCGCGGGCGGCGTCGCCCTGGATGCGCGGGGCGATGAAGGCGGCCAGTTGCGACACGCGCACGGCTTTGTCGTACACCGTGCCCAGTTGGGCCTGGAATACCACGTTGCGCAGGCGCTCGTTGAAGGTTTCCAGTGGCTGCTTCTTATCCTGGTTGAAGAAGAATTCGGCGTCGGTCAGGCGTGGGCGCACCACCTTCTCGTTGCCCTGCACGATCTGCTTCGGGTCTTTGCTCTGCACGTTGGCCACGGTGATGAAGCGCGGCAGCAGCTTGCCTTCGGCGTCGAGCAGGCAGAAGTACTTCTGGTTGTCTTGCATGGTGGTGATCAGCGCTTCTTGCGGCACTTCGAGGAAGCGTTCCTCGAACGAGCACACCAGCGGCACCGGCCACTCGACCAGCGCGGAGACTTCATCGAGCAGGCTCGGCGGCACGATGGCGGTGCCTTCCTGCTGCAGCGCGAGCTCATCGACGCGCTTGGCGATCAGCGCGCGGCGCTCGTCGAAGTCGGCCAGCACGTAGGCCAGGCGCAGGTCTTCGCGGTAGCTGGCCGGCGACTGGATGCGTACCGCTTCCGGGTGGTGGAAGCGGTGGCCGCGGGATTCGCGGCCGGCGCGCTGGGCCAGCAGGGTGCAGTCGACCACGTCGTCGCCGAACAGCATCACCAGCCACTGGGTGGGGCGAACGAATTCTTCCTTGCGCGCGCCCCAGCGCATGCGCTTGGGGATCGGCAGGTCGTTGAGCGAATCTTCGACGATGGTCGGCAGCAGGCTGGTGGTCGGCTTGCCGGCGATGCTCTGGCTGTAGCGCAGCTTGGCGCCACTGCGGTCGATCTCGGCCAGCTCTACACCGCATTTGCGGGCGAAGCCCAGCGCGGCCTGGGTCGGGTTGCCGTCGGCGTCGAAGGCGGCCTGGATCGGCGGCCCGTCGAGGTTGATCGAGCGGTCGGCCTGTTGGGTGTCGAGGCCCTGGATCAGCACCGCCAGGCGCCGCGGGGCGGCGTAGAAGTGCTTGCCGGTGTAGTTCAGGCCGGCGGCGTTCAGGCCCTTTTCGATACCGGCCAGGAACGCTTCGCCCAGCGCCAGCAGCGCCTTCGGTGGCAGTTCTTCGGTGCCCAGTTCAACCAGGAAATCTTGAGCACTCATTGCGCCGCCTCCAGCTTAGCCAACACTTCATCGCGTAGTTCAGGGGTTGCCATCGGGAAGCCCAGGCGTGCCCGGGCCTGCAGGTAGCTTTGCGCCACGGCGCGGGCCAGCGTGCGCACGCGCAGGATGTAACGCTGGCGCTCGGTGACGGAGATCGCCCGGCGGGCATCGAGCAGGTTGAAGGTGTGCGACGCCTTGAGCACCATCTCGTAGGTGGGCAGCGGCAGTTGCAGCTCGATCAGCCGGTTGGCTTCGCTCTCGTAGAAATCGAACAGCTCGAACAGTTTGTCGACGTTGGCGTGTTCGAAGTTGTAGGTGGACTGCTCCACCTCGTTCTGGTGGAACACGTCGCCGTAGGTCACGGTGCCGAACGGGCCGTCGGTCCAGATCAGGTCGTAGACCGAGTCGACGCCCTGCAGGTACATGGCCAGGCGCTCCAGGCCGTAGGTGATTTCACCGGTGACCGGGTAGCACTCGATGCCGCCGACTTGCTGGAAGTAGGTGAACTGGGTCACCTCCATGCCGTTGAGCCAGATTTCCCAGCCCAGGCCCCAGGCGCCGAGGGTTGGCGACTCCCAGTTGTCTTCGACGAAACGGATGTCATGCACTTCGGGGTCGAGGCCGATGCGCTTGAGCGAGCCGAGGTAGAGCTCCTGGAAGTTCTCCGGGTTCGGCTTGAGGACCACCTGGAACTGGTAGTAGTGCTGCAGGCGGTTGGGGTTTTCGCCATAGCGGCCGTCGCCGGGGCGGCGGCTGGGCTGCACGTAGGCGGCGTTCCAGGTTTCCGGGCCCACGGCCCGCAGGAAGGTCGCGGTGTGAAAGGTACCCGCGCCTACTTCCATATCGTAGGGCTGAAGCACCACACAACCTTGCTCGGCCCAGTACTGCTGCAGGGCCAGAATCAAGTCTTGGAAGGTACGCACGGCTGGCGTAGGCTGGGTCACGAATTCACCTGTATCTTGGGCTGCACATGTAAAGAGCGGGAGTATACCGCGAATCGGGCCGCCCCCCACCACCCCCGGAATCCTATGCCGCGCTGCTTTTGGTGTTCAGACGACCCTCTTTACCAGGCTTACCATGATCAAGAGTGGGGCGTGCCGCTGCGGGACCCGGGCGCGCTGTTCGAGTTGCTTTTGCTCGAAGGGTTCCAGGCGGGGCTGTCGTGGATCACCGTACTGCGCAAACGCGAGCGTTACCGCCAGGTGATGTTCGGCTTCGACCCGGCGCGGCTGGCGCGCATGAGCGACGAAGACATCGAAGCGCGCATGCAAGACCCAGGCATCATCCGCAACCTGCTCAAGCTCAAGGGCGCGCGGCAGAACGCCCAGGCCTGGCTGCGCCTCGAGGACCCAGCCGGGTTTTTATGGTCGTTTACCGGCGGCCAGCCGATCGTCAACCACCACCCTGATCGCGCCAGCGTGCCGGCGGAAACCACCGAAGCCAAGGCCATGAGCAAGGCGCTGAAAAAGGCCGGCTTCACGTTTGTAGGGCCCACCATTTGCTATGCCTTCATGCAGGCCAGTGGCATGGTGATGGACCACACCACCGATTGCGACCGGTACCCAGCGCTCGCTGGGGTAGAATGACCGGCTGAGACAACGCCTAAGGATCACCCTGTGGAAAACTTCAAAGGCGCCTTGCTGGTCGGGGCGTTGAAAACCTTCGCATTGCTGCCCTGGAGCGCCGTGCAGGCGGTAGGCGCCGGCATCGGCTGGTTGATGTGGAAGCTGCCCAACCGTTCGCGCGAGGTGGTGCGGATCAACCTGGCCAAGTGCTTCCCGGAGCTGGCCCCCGCCGCCCGCGAACGTTTGGTCGGTAAAAGCCTGCAAGGCATCGGCCGCTCGTTCACCGAAAGCGCCTGCGCGTGGATCTGGCCGGCCGAGCGCTCGCTGGCGCTGGTCAAGGAGGTCGAAGGCCTCGAGGTGCTGCAGCAGGCCCTGGCCACCGGCAAGGGCGTGGTGGGTATCACCAGCCACCTGGGCAATTGGGAAGTGCTGAACCACTTCTATTGCCACCAGTGCAACCCGATCATCTTCTACCGCCCGCCCAAGCAGAAGGCGGTAGACGAACTACTGCGCAAGCAGCGTGTGCAACTGGGCAACCGGGTGGCGCCGAGCACCAAGGAAGGCATCCTCAGCGTGATCAAGGAAGTGCGCAAGGGCGGCCAGGTGGGCATCCCGGCAGACCCTGAACCCGCGGAATCCGCGGGCCTGTTCGTGCCGTTCCTCGGTACCCGCGCGTTGACCAGCAAGTTCGTGCCGAACATGCTCGCCGGCGGCAAGGCCATGGGCGTGTTCCTGCATGCCTTGCGCCTGCCGGACGGCTCGGGGTTCAAGGTGATCATCGAGGCCGCGCCGGAAGCGATGTACAGCACCGACACCGAAACCGCCGTGGCGGCGATGAGCCAAGTGGTGGAACGCTACGTGCGCGCCTACCCAGACCAGTACATGTGGAGCATGAAGCGCTTCAAGAAGCGCCCCGAGGGTGAAGCGCGCTGGTATTGAGGCCAGCGCCAGGGCGCAAGCGGCCAGCTACAAGCGTGCTTGCCGCTTGCCGCTTCAAACGTTCAACTTCTTCACAAAAACAGCCATCTCTTTCTCGGCCTGTTTATCCCCATGGGCCTGCGCCGCGGCGATGCCCTGCTCCCATGCAGCCCGCGCGCCCGCGGTGTCGCCCTCGGCCTTGAGCGCCTTGCCCAGTAGCTTCCAGGCCGCGGAGTACTTTGGGTCAAACTCGACGCAACGGGCCAAGTGAGTAGCGGCAATGGCGTTCTGCTTCTCGTCCAGGTAAGCCTTGCCCAGGCCAAAGCGCAGCAGCGAGTTATCCACACCCTTGGCGAGCATTTTTTCCAGTGACTCGATCATCCGTGCCTCTCTTGTGTAAGGCCCATCGCCCGGCACAGCCGGCCTCCCACCAGATTGGTGTGGTCCTTGATTTCCGGGACACTACACATCTGGTGGGAGGCCGGCTTCGCCGGGCGAAGGGCCAGCCGGGTGGATTAAAAAAACGACAGCCCCACGTGGAAGAGTTTTTCCACATCGCGAATGTACTTTTTATCCACAACGAACAGGATCACATGGTCGCCACTGGCGATCACCGTGTTGTCGTGGGCGATCATCACTTCATCTTCGCGGATGATCGCGCCGATGGTGGTGCCCGACGGCAGGTTGATCTGGCCAATGGCGCGGCCGACCACCTTGCTCGAATGGGTGTCGCCATGGGCGATCGCCTCGATGGCCTCGGCGGCGCCGCGGCGCAGCGAGTGCACACTGACGATGTCGCCACGGCGCACGTGGGCCAGCAAGGTACCAATGGTGGCCAGCTGCGGGCTGATGGCGATGTCGATTTCGCCGCCTTGGATCAGGTCGACGTACGCCGGGTTGTTGATGATGGTCATCACCTTGCGCGCGCCCAGGCGCTTGGCCAGCAGCGACGACATGATGTTGGCTTCGTCATCGTTGGTCAGTGCCAGGAAAATATCCGCCTGGGCGATGTTTTCCTCTAGCAGCAGGTCGCGGTCCGAGGCGCTGCCTTGCAGTACCACGGTGCTGTCGAGGGTTTCGGACAACTGCCGGCAACGCGCCGGGTTCATCTCGATGATCTTCACCTGGTAGCGGCTTTCGATGGCCTCGGCCAGGCGTTCGCCGATATGGCCGCCGCCGGCGATCACCACCCGCTTGTTGCGCTCGTCTACCCCACGCAGCTCAGCCATCACCGCGCGAATGTCGTTTTTCGCGGCAATGAAGAACACCTCGTCGTCGGCCTCGATCACCGTGTCGCCGCGCGGCATGATCGGCCGGTCGCGGCGGAAGATCGCCGCCACGCGGGTGTCGACGTTGGGCATGTGCTCGCGGATCTGCCGCAGTTGCTGGCCCACCAGTGGGCCGCCGTAGTAGGCCTTGACCGCCACCAGTTGGGCCTTGCCGCCGGCGAAGTCGATCACCTGCAGGGCGCCAGGTTGCTCGATCAGCCGCTTGATGTAGTTGGTCACCACCTGTTCGGGGCTGATCAGCACGTCGACCGGGATCGCGTCGTTGTCGAACAGCCCGGCGCGGGTCAGGTAGGCCGCCTCGCGCACCCGGGCGATCTTGGTCGGGGTGTGGAACAGCGTGTAGGCCACCTGGCAGGCGACCATGTTGGTTTCGTCGCTGCTGGTCACCGCCACCAGCATGTCGGCATCCTCGGCGCCGGCCTGGCGCAGGATCGTCGGGAACGAGCCACGGCCACACACCGTGCGGATGTCGAGGCGGTCACCCAGGCTGCGCAGGCGGTCGCCGTCGGTGTCGACCACGGTGATGTCGTTGGCTTCGCTGGCCAGGTATTCGGCCAGCGTGCCGCCCACCTGGCCGGCACCGAGGATGATGATCTTCATGGGCGGCCTGCGGCGATCTTGATCAGTTTGGCGTAGTAGAAGCCGTCATGCCCGCCGGCCTGGGGGAACAGCTGGCGGCCGTGGGCCTGGGGCTCGCCGGCGGCGATCGGCAGGTCGAGTTCGCGGGCGCCGGGGGTGCGGGCCAGGAAGGCGGCGACGGTGTCGGCGTTTTCCGCCGGCATCAGCGAGCAGGTGGCGTACACCAGCACGCCGCCCACTTCGAGGGTTTTCCACAGGGCGTCGAGCATTTCGCCCTGCAGCGTGGCCAGCGCGGGGATGTCATCGGGCTGGCGGGTGAGCTTGATGTCCGGGTGGCGGCGGATCACCCCGGTGGCCGAGCAGGGCGCGTCGAGCAGGATGCGCTGGAACGGCGTGCCGTCCCACCAGGCGGCGGTGTCACGGGCGTCGGCGGCCAGCAGGCGGGCGCTCAGGCCAAGCCGGTCAAGGTTGCTTTGTACCCGCTCCAGGCGTTTCGGCTCGAGGTCTACCGCGACCACTTCGGCCAAACCCGGCTCGCGCTCGAGCAGGTGGCAGGTTTTGCCGCCGGGGGCGCAGCAGGCGTCGAGCACCCGTTGGCCGGGGGCGAGCTCAAGCAGCCCGGCCGCGAGCTGCGCGGCTTCGTCCTGCACGCTGGCCCAGCCTTCGCTGAAGCCTGGCAGTTGGCCTACGTCGCAGGCCTCGCTGAGGGTCACGCCGTCTTCACTGAAGGCGCACGGGCGGGCATCGATGCCTGCCTGGCTGAGCGCGCGCAGGTAGGCGTCGCGGCGTTGATGGCGGCGGTTCACCCGCAGGGTCATCGGGCCGTGGCCGTTGTTGGCCTCGCAGAGTGCCTGCCAATGCTCCGGCCAGGCGGCCTTCAGGGCCTTCTGCAGCCAGCGCGGGTGTGCGGTGGTGACCACCGGGTCGCGCTCCATGCCGATCAGCAGCTCGCCGCCCTCGCGCTGGGCGCGGCGCAGCACGGCGTTGAGCAACCCTTTGGCCCAGGGTTTTTTCAGTTTGTCGGCGCAGCCGACGGTCTCGGCGATCGCGGCGTGGGCCGGCACCCGGCTGTACAGCAGTTGGTACAGGCCTACCAGCAGCAGCGCTTGCAGGTCGGCGTCCTGGGCCTTGAAGGGTTTTTCCATCAAGGCGGCGGCCAGCAGGGTAAGCCTTGGCTCCCAGCGCGCGGCGCCGAAGGCCAGGTCCTGGGCCAGGCCGCGGTCGCGCGGGTCGACCTTGTCGAGTTGGGCCGGCAGCGAGCCGCCCAGCGAGGCCTTGCCGGCGATCACCGCGGCCAGGGCTTTTGCGGCAGCCAGGCGCGGGTTCATTGGCCGAGTACCGTGCCCACCGCGAACTGCTCGCGGCGGCTGTTGAACAGGTCGCTGAAGGCCAGCGGCTTGCCCCCGGGCAGTTGCAGGCGGGTGAGGCTCAGCGCGCCTTCGCCGCAGGCGACCGTCAGGCCCTGCTTGCTGGCGGCGAGGACCTGCCCCGGCGTACCGCTGCCTTCGCCCAGGGTGGCGGCCAGCACCTTCAGCGGCTCGCCATTGAGCGTGCTGTGGCACACCGGCCAAGGGAACAACGCGCGCACCTGGCGCTCCAGTTCATGGGCCGGGCGCGCCCAGTCGAGGCGGGCTTCATCTTTGTTGAGCTTGTGCGCGTAGGTGGCCAGGGCATCGTTTTGCACGTCCCCGGCCAGGGTCCCGGCGGCCAGGCCGGCGATGGCCTCGACCACCGCCGGCGGGCCCATCTGCGCCAGGCGGTCGTGCAGGCTGCCGCCGGTGTCGCCGGCTTCGATGGCGGTGGTCACCTTCAGCAGCATCGGCCCGGTGTCCAGGCCCGCCTCCATGCGCATCACCGTCACACCGCTTTCGGCATCGCCGGCTTCCACCGCGCGCTGGATCGGCGCGGCGCCGCGCCAACGCGGCAGCAGCGAGGCGTGGCTGTTGATGCAGCCCAGGCGCGGGATGTCGAGCACCGCCTGGGGCAGGATCAGCCCGTAGGCGACCACCACCATCAGGTCGGGCGCCAGCGCGGCGAGGGCTTCTTGGGCCTCGGCCGGCTTCAGGCTGGCCGGCTGGTACACCGCGATGCCGTGCTCGGCCGCCAGTTGCTTGACCGGGCTTGGCGCGAGCTTTTGCCCACGGCCGGCGGGGCGGTCTGGCTGGGTGTACACGGCGACCACCTCATGCTCGCTGGCGAGCAGGGCCTTGAGGTGTTCGGCGGCGAATTCGGGGGTACCGGCAAAAACGATGCGCATTGGGTTCAGGCCATCAGTCTTGAAATAAAAAAGGCTTGCCGCGGCAAGCCTTTGTGTTTCGGCCAGTCAAGCTTGCTGGCGGTGCTGTTTTTCGAGCTTTTTCTTGATCCGGTCGCGCTTGAGCATCGACAGATAGTCTACGAACAGCTTGCCGTTGAGGTGGTCGCACTCATGCTGCACGCACACCGCCAGCAGGCCCTCGGCGATCAGTTCGAACGGCTCGCCGTCGCGGTCCAGCGCCTTGACCTTGACCTTTTGCGGGCGCTCGACGTTCTCGTAGAAGCCAGGCACCGACAGGCAGCCTTCCTGGTATTTGTCGAGCGCGTCGGTCAGCGATTCGAACTCCGGGTTGATGAACACCAGCGGCTCGCTGCGATCTTCGGAGAGGTCCATCACCACGATGCGCTTGTGCACATTGACCTGGGTAGCGGCCAGGCCGATGCCTGGCGCCTCGTACATGGTTTCAAACATGTCGTCGATCAGCTGGCGCACTTCGTCGTCGACCACGGCCACAGGCTTGGCGATGGTGCGAAGACGCGGATCCGGAAATTCGAGAATGTTTAAAATAGCCATATGCTCAAGTGCTGCACTTTAGGGTAATGTCAGGCCCAAGCGGCATCGCCTGGCGCTTGTTGAGCGATTTATGCTCAGGGAAAACCCGCTGCCTGCGGGTTTGACGAATGCGTACATGATAAAGGGATTCACGGCATGAGGAAATCTTTACTCGCCCTGTTGCTGCTGGCGTGCGCCGGCCTGGCGCAGGCGCAGGTACAACTCAGGGACGGTTATCCACAGCGGTATACGGTGGTACAGGGCGACACCCTCTGGGACATTTCCGGCAAATTCCTCAGCAAGCCGTGGGAGTGGCCGCACATCTGGCACGCCAACCCGCAGATCGCCAACCCCGACCTGATCTACCCGGGCGACACCCTGTACCTGAGCTTCGAGAACGGCGAGCCGCGGCTGTCGCTGCAGCGCGGGCAGAGCCGCGGCACGATCAAATTGTCACCGCATGCGCGCTCCACCCCGGTGGCCGAGGCGATCCCGACCATTCCGCTGGGGGCGATCAACGCCTTTCTGATCTCCAACCGGGTGGTAGAAGGCACCGACTCGTTCCAGGGCGCGCCGTACATCGTCGCCGGCAACCAGGAGCGGGTGCTCAGTGGCCAGGGTGACCGCATCTACGCGCGCGGCGCCTTCGACCCCGAGCACAGCGTGTACGGCATCTTCCGCCAGGGCAAAACCTACACCGACCCCGACACCAAGGAAGTGCTGGGCATCAACGCCGACAACATCGGCAGCGCCCAGGTAGTGGCCACCGAGGGCGACATCGCCACGCTGGAATTGCAAAGCTCTAATGTTGAAGTGCGCCTGGGCGACCGCCTGTTCAGCACCGAAGAGCGCCCGGTCAACTCGTTCTTCTACCCCAGCCCGCCCACCCGCGAAGTGCACGGCAACATCATCGACGTACCGCGTGGGGTCACCCAGATCGGCAAATACGATGTGGTCACCCTCGACCGCGGCAGCCGCGACGGCCTGCAGGAAGGCAACGTACTGGCGATTTTCAAGACCGGCGAGACGGTGCGTGACCGCATCACCGGCGAGCAGGTGAAGATCCCCGACGAGCGCGCCGGGCTGCTGATGATTTTCCGCACCTACGAAAAACTCAGCTATGGTTTGGTGCTCAACGCCAGCCGTTCGCTGGCGGTGCAAGACAAGGTCACCAACCCATAGTGGCATTTGTCTAACAATCATCAACAGAGTTATCCACAGGTTGTGCTGGCACGCCTGTGGCCATGAGATCAAGGACGATCACATGCCCCTTCTCGATGCCCTGGCGGGCCCGCCCGCCGAACTGGAGGCGCGCCTGCGCCTGCATCTGCTGCCCAAGGTCGGGCCCATGCACTTCCATAAACTGATCGCCGCGTTCGCCAGCGCCAGTGCCGCCTTGGCGGCGCCGGCCAGCGCATGGGCGGCGCTGGGCCTTGATGGCGCCAGCGCCGCGGCCCGCCGCGAGCCCGCCATTCGCGATGGCGCCAGCGCCGCAATGCGCTGGCTAGAGCGGCCCGGGCAGCATTTATTGATGTGGGACAGCGCCCACTACCCGGCCCCGCTGGCGCACATTCCGGACCCGGCGCCGCTGCTGTTCGTGCAGGGTAACCCCGAGGTGTTGCAGCATCCGCAACTGGCCATCGTTGGCAGCCGCCGCGCCAGCGCCGCCGGCCTGGACAACGCCAAGGCCTTTGCCCAGGCCTTCGCCCAAGCCGGTTTTGCCGTCACCAGCGGCCTGGCGCTGGGTATCGATGGCGCCGCCCACAAGGGCGCGTTGCAGGCCCAAGGGGTGACCATCGCGGTGCTCGGCACGGGCCTGGAAAATATTTATCCACAGCGCCACCGTGGCTTGGCGCAGAGCATTGCCGAGCAGGGCGGCGCGGTGGTGTCGGAGTACCCGCTGGGCACCGCGCCGGCGCGGGACAACTTTCCGCGGCGCAACCGGTTGATCAGTGGCCTGGCCTTGGGCGTGCTGGTGGTGGAGGCGAACCTGGCCAGTGGTTCGCTGATCACCGCCCGCCTGGCCGCCGAGCAAGGGCGTGAGGTGTACGCGCTGCCGGGGTCGATCCATTACCCTGGGGCCAAGGGTTGCCACCAGTTGATCCGCGACGGCGCGCAGTTGGTGGAGTGCCCGGAGCATGTGCTTGAGAGCCTGCACTGTTGGCAGGGCCTGCCCGCCGCCGCGGCGGCCCCGGTGCGGCCCAAGGACCCTCTGCTGCGGGAGTTGCTCGCCGCGCCGCGTACCGCCGAGGGCCTGGCGTTGGCGTTGGGGCGGCCGCTGCCGGCCACCCTGGCGGCGCTGACCGAGCTGGAACTCAACGGCGAAGCGGTTTCTCAAGCCGGGCGATGGTTCGCCAGGCCCATGCCAGATACACTGCGCTGACCTTGAACCGCGGAGTGGCACAGATGGTAAGCAGTTGGCGCGCGCAACAGGCCGCGCGGGAGATTCGCGCAGGCGCAGTGATTGCCTACCCCACCGAGGCCGTTTGGGGGCTGGGTTGCGACCCCTGGGATGAAGCCGCGGTGTACCGCTTGCTGGCGATCAAGTCCCGCGCGGTGAGCAAGGGGCTGATCCTGATCGCCGACAACATCCGCCAGTTCGACTTCCTCTTCGAAGACTTCCCGCAAGACTGGCTCGACAAGATGAGCGCCACCTGGCCAGGGCCCAACACCTGGCTGGTGCCGCACCGCGACCTGCTGCCGGAGTGGATCACCGGCCAGCACGACAGCGTGGCGGTGCGAGTCAGCGACCACCCGCTGGTGCGCGAACTGTGCGCGCTGGTGGGCCCGATCATTTCCACCTCGGCCAACCCACAAGGCAAGCCGCCGGCCCGCACCCGCTTGCGGGTGGAGCAGTACTTCCGGGGGGAGGTGGACCACGTGCTGGGCGGCGCCCTAGGCGGGCGCCGTAGCCCCAGCGTGATTCGCGACTTGCGCACGGGAGAGGTGATCAGGCCTTAGTTTCAGGGCCCATCGCCCGGCACAGCCGGGGTGCCGGACCACGGCCTCCCACCAGATTTGTGTAAGTACTTGATTTATCGGGTAGCACAGAACCCGTGGGAGGCCGTGGTCCGGCACTCCGGCTGTGCCGGGCGATAGACCCTGAAGCTCATGCACAAAATCAGCAGAGCTTACAGATTCCCCCCTTCCTTAAAGCCATGAAATTGCTTAAGTGAACAGCATTACGGCACAGCCGGCCTCCCAGGGTGAGGAAGGCCAGCCACTCCCTCAAGGCAACAGAATGGTCGACCCGGTCGTGCGCCGCCCAGCCAGCTCAATGTGCGCCTGGGCCGCCTCGGCCAGCGGGTACTGATGGTTGACCTCGATCTTCACCTTGCCGCTGCTGACCATCTCGAACAGCTCGTTGGCCATGCCCTGCAGCGCGCCTGGCACCGCGTAGGTGGCCAGGGTCGGGCGGGTGACGTACAGCGAGCCCTTGCTGGCGAGAATGCCCAGGTTGACCCCGCTTACCGCCCCGGAGGCGTTGCCGAAGCTCACCAGCAGGCCGCGCGGGGCGACGCAGTCGAGCGAGGTTTCCCAGGTGTCCTTGCCCACGCCGTCGTAGACCACCGGGCACTTCTTGCCGCCGGTCAATTCGAGCACGCGCTTGGCCACGTCTTCATGGCTGTAGTCGATCACTTCCCACGCGCCGGCAGCCTTGGCCGCGGCGGCTTTTTCCGCGGAACTGACAGTGCCGATCACCTTGGCACCGAGGGCCTTGGCCCACTGGCAGGCAATCAGCCCGACGCCGCCGGCGGCGGCATGGAACAGCACGGTTTCGCCGGCTTCCAGGCGGTAGGTCTGGCGCAGCAGGTACTGCACGGTCAGGCCCTTGAGCATCATCCCGGCGGCCTGTTCGAAGCTGATCGCCTCAGGCAGCTTGACCAGCAGGTTGGCCGGCAGCACGTGCAGTTCACTGTAGGCACCCAGTGGGCCACCGGCGTGGGCAACGCGGTCGCCGACCTTGAAGTGGGTGACCTCGCTGCCCACCGCGTCGACCACCCCGGCCGCCTCGGTGCCGAGCCCCGACGGGAAGGCCGCCAGAGGGTAGAGGCCGCCGCGGAAGTAGGTGTCGATGTAGTTCAGGCCAATGGCCTTGTTGCGTACCCGCACTTCCTGGGGGCCGGGTTCGGCCGGTGTGTAGTCAACGTACTCTAGAACCTCCGGGCCGCCGGTGGCATTGAACTGGATACGCTTGGCCATCTTGTTCTCCTGAGTGTGGGTGCAAAACCGTTATCGGACGCCTTTGTTCGACTGGCGTCAACTGCCAGGGTGCGGCCGCGATGGTATGCTACGCGCCGTTTTGTTGATCGAGGCCCGCCATGAGCAACCCCCGCACCGAAGCCGTGAAGGCGTACCTGCTCGACCTGCAGGCGCGCATCTGCCAGGCCCTCGAAGCCGAAGACGGCAGCGCCCGCTTCGCCGAAGACGCCTGGGTGCGCGACGGCGGCGGCGGTGGCCGCACCCGGGTGATCGGGGGCGGCGCGCTGATCGAAAAAGGCGGGGTGAACTTCTCCCATGTGTTCGGCGCCGGCCTGCCGCCCTCTGCCAGCGCGCACCGGCCCGAGCTGGCCGGGCGCGGCTTCGAGGCGCTGGGGGTGTCGCTGGTGATCCACCCGCACAACCCCCACGTGCCCACCTCCCACGCCAACGTGCGGTTCTTCATCGCTGAAAAAGACGGCGAAGCGCCGGTGTGGTGGTTTGGCGGCGGCTTCGACCTCACCCCCTACTACGCCCACGAAGAAGACTGCGTGCACTGGCACCGGGTGGCCGAGCAGGCCTGCCGGCCGTTCGGCGCCGACGTATACCCGCGCTACAAGGCCTGGTGCGACCGCTACTTTCAGATCAAGCACCGCCACGAGCCACGTGGGGTGGGTGGGCTGTTCTTCGATGACCTGAACCAGTGGGACTTCGACACCTGCTTTGCCTTCCAGCGCGCCATCGGCGATGCCTACCTCGACGCCTACCTGCCGATCGTGCAGCGCCGCCGCCAGCTGGCCTATACCCCTGCGCAGCGCGAGTTCCAGGCGTTCCGCCGCGGCCGCTATGTGGAATTCAACCTGGTCTACGACCGCGGCACGCTGTTTGGCTTGCAGTCGGGCGGGCGCACGGAATCGATCCTGATGTCGCTGCCACCCGAAGTGCGCTGGGGCTACGATTGGCAACCCACGCCTGGCAGCGAGGAAGCGCGGTTGACCGATTACTTCCTCCAGGACCGCGACTGGCTCGGCCTGGCCCCTGACAACAATACGCCCTGACCCAGGACTGCCCGAATGGACCGCTACGTCGTTTTTGGAAACCCCATTGGCCACAGCAAGTCGCCGGCCATCCATCGGCTGTTCGCCGAGCAGGCGGCCCAGCAGTTGGAGTACAGCACCCAGTTGGCGCCACTCGATGGCTTCAGCGGCTGCGCCCGTGAGTTTTTCCACCAGGGTGGCTTGGGCGGCAACGTGACCGTGCCGTTCAAGGAAGAAGCCTACCGCCTGTGCGACGAGCTCACGCCCCGCGCTGAGCGCGCTGGTGCAGTGAACATGCTCAGCCGCCTGGCCGATGGCAGCGTGCGCGGTGACAACACCGATGGCGAGGGCCTGGTGCGTGACCTGATGGCCAACGCCGGGGTCGAGCTGGCGGGCAAGCGGGTGCTGTTGCTCGGCGCCGGTGGCGCGGTGCGCGGTGTGCTCGAGCCGCTGCTGGAGCAGGAACCGGCGGCGCTGGTGATCGCCAACCGCACGGTTGAGAAGGCCGAGCTGCTGGCTGAGGTGTTCGCCGAACTGGGCCCAGTCAGCGCGTCGGCCTTTGGCGTGCTGGCCGAGCCCTTCGACGTGATCATCAACGCCACCGCCGCCAGCCTGGCCGGCGACCTGCCGCCGTTGGCCGCCAGCGTGATCGCGCCGGGGCGCACCACCTGCTACGACATGATGTACGGCAAGGCGCCGACGCCGTTCCTGCGCTGGGCCAGCGAACACGGCGCAGCCCAGGCGCTCGATGGCCTGGGCATGCTGGTTGAACAGGCCGCGGTGGCGTTCCAGTACTGGCGCGGGGTGGCGGTGAACACCGCGCCGGTGCTGGCGCTGCTGCGTGCGCAACTGCGCGAAGGCTAGGCCTTACAGCTTGGCCTTGACCGCTGCCAGCGCATCCTTGCCTTCGGCGGTCTGCACGCCGGCCAGCCATTTCTCGAGCACCTCCGGGTGGGCCTTCAGGTAGGCCTTGGCGGCGTCGGCGTTGCTCTTCTTGGTGTCGACTACGTCAGCCATGATGGTGTTTTCCATCTCTGGGGTGAACATCAACTGGCTGAACAGCTTGGCCACTTGCGGGCAGGCGTCGGCGTAACCGTTGCGGGTCACGGTGTACACGCTGCCGGTGGCGCCGAAGTATTTCTCACCGCCGGTGAGGTAGTGCATCTTCAGCTTCACGTTCATCGGGTGCGGCTGCCAGCCAAGGAACACCACGAAGCGCTCGCGCTTCACCGCGCGGTCCACCTCGGCGAGCATGGCCTGCTCGCTCGACTCGACCAGCTTCCACTTGCCCAGGTCGAAGTCGTTCTTCTTGATGATCTCCTGCAGGCTCTGGTTGGCCGGCGCGCCCGAGCCGATGCCGTACAGCTTGTGGTCGAACTTGTCGGCGAATTTGTTCAGGTCGGCGAAATCATGCACGCCGGCGTTGTACACGTAGTCCGGCACGGCGAGGGTGAACTCGGTGCCGTCGAGGTTCTTGGCCAGTTGGGTAACCTTGCCGTTGGCGATGAACTGGTCGTAGAAGCCCTGCTGGGCCGGCATCCAGTTGCCGAGGAAGACATCCACCTGGTTGTCACGCAGGCCGCCGTAGGTGATCGGCACCGCCAGCGCATCGATCTTCGTCTGGTAGCCCATGGCCTCCAGCAAGAAGGTCGAGATGGCGTTGGTGGCGGCGATGTCGCTCCAGCCCGGGTCGGCCATCTTGACTGGGCTGCAGCTGGTGTCTGCCCAGGTAAAGCTGGCCCCCAGGCTCAGCGCGCCCGCAGCGATCACGGTGGTTATCTTCTTCATGGCTTCCCCTAGTTCTATTCGGATTGGCAGGGTTGTGGATAACGTGCCCTGCGCTCCAGATCGTCCAGATCGATATGGTTGCGCATGTATTGCTGGCTGGCATCGACCAGTGGCTGGTGGTCCCAGCTCTTCAGCTTGCCCTGGGTCAGCGCCTCGGCCACGAAGCGGCGGCGGCGCTGGCTGGCGAGCACCTGCAGGTGAATCGCCGGGATGTTCCACTTGGCCCGTGCTTCGGCCATGAAATTGTCGAAAAGTGCCTGGTGCTCCGCGGTGTGGCTGAGGTCTTCGCGCTCGTGCGGGTCTTGCCGTACGTTGTACAGCAGGCAAGGGTCGGTTTCGCTGTAGATGAACTTGTAGTCGCCGCGGCGGATCATCATCAGCGGGCTGTTGGTGCCTTCGGCCATGTACTCACCAAACACTTCGTCGTGGGCACCGCTGCCGTCGAGGTGGCCCAGCAACGAGCGGCCATCGAGCGGCAGTTCCGCGGCCAGCGTGCCGCCGGCCAATTCGACCAGGGTCGGCAGCAGGTCGGCGGTAGACACCGACGCGGCCACCCGGCCCGCGGCGAACTGCCCTGGCGCGCAGATCAACAGCGGCACCCGGGCAGCCATTTCGAACCAATGCATCTTGTACCAGAGGCCACGCTCGCCAAGCATGTCGCCGTGGTCGCCGGAGAACACCACGATGGTGCTATCGGCCAGGCCGCATTCCTCGAGGGTTTGCATCAGCCGGCCAACGTTGTGGTCGATGTAGCTGCAGGCGCCGAAGTAGGCGCGGCGGGCGTCGCGGATTTTCTGCTCGGGGAGCGGTTTGCCCCAGAGGTCGTAGACTTTCAGCAGGCGCTGGGAATGCGGGTCGAGCTCATCCTGGCCGGGTACGTTGGCCGGCATCGGGATGTCTTCGTCGTTGTACAGCTCCCAGAACGGCTTGGGGATGGTGTAGGGGTCGTGGGGGTGGGTCATCGACACGGTCAGGCAGAACGGCCGGCCGGCGCCTTCGCGCACATGGTCGTAGAGGTACTGCTGGGCCTTGAACACCACTTCTTCGTCGAAGTCGAGCTGGTTGGTGCGCACGCACGGGCCTGCCTGCAGCACCGAAGACATATTGTGGTACCAACTGGGGCGCACGTCGGGCTCGTCCCAGTTCACCGCCCAGCCGTAGTCGGCGGGGTAGATGTCGCTGGTCAGGCGCTCTTCGTAGCCGTGCAGTTGGTCCGGGCCGCAAAAGTGCATCTTGCCCGCCAGTGCCGTGTGGTAGCCCAGCTTGCGCAGGTAGTGGGCGTAGGTGGGCACATCGGCGGGGAAGTCCGCGGCGTTGTCGTAGGCGCCGATCTGGCTGGGCAACTGGCCGCTGACCAGGGTGAAGCGCGATGGCGCGCACAGCGGGCTGTTGCAATAAGCAGACTCGAATACCACGCCGGCATCGGCCAGGCGTTGCAGGTTCGGCAGTTTGATCGGCGATGGGGCGTAAAACGGCAGCAAGGGCGCAGCCATTTGATCGGCCATGATGAAAAGAATGTTCTTGCGCTTCATGGGATCGCGGCGTTCCATTGTTGAGGGTTATGCGGTATTGCTTTTATCCAGAATGAAGCCCATACCGGCAAGCGGTAAATCCCACGTGGGGCAATGGCTAGGATAAGTACAGCTTATGTTTGACAGTTTGGGGGCAGTCTCGCTGGATACCCTGCGCGCGTTTGAAGCCGCGGCCCGCCACCGCAGCTTTACCGCGGCGGCGGTAGAGCTGGGCACCACCCAGCCGGCCATCAGCCAGCAGATCAAACGCCTCGAAGAACAACTGGCGCTGCGCCTGTTCGACCGGGTGTACCGCGGCATCGACCTGACCGAGGCCGGGGCGACGCTGTTCGAGTACGTGTTGGTCGGCCTGCAGAGCATCGACAGCGGCCTGAACGCGGTGACCGAACAAAGCCAGCGTGAAGTGCTGCAAGTGGCCACGGACTTCGCTTTTGCCTCGTACTGGCTGATGCCGCGCCTGCACCGCTTCCACCAGGCCAACCCGCAGGTAGACGTGAGCCTGGTGACCTCCGAGCGCAGCCACGCGATGCTGCGCAGTGACATCGACATCGCCATGCTGTTTGGCGATGGGCGCTTTCGCCAGGGCGAAAGCCATTGGTTGTTCGATGAAGAAGTGTTCCCGGTGTGCAGCCCGCGCCTGCTCGGCGGGCGCGCCACGCCGCTGCCGATGCGCAGCCTGCGCGAGCTGCCGCTGTTGCACCTGCGCGGTGAAAACAGCAGCCAGTGGTTCGACTGGGCCAAGCTGTTCCGTTACTGGCAGATCCCGGCGATGCCGGCGCCGGGGCAGTTGCGCTTCGACAACTACACCCTGGTGGTGCAGGCGGCGATTGCCGGCGAAGGCGTGGCCATCGGCTGGCGCCACCTGGTCGATGCGCTGCTCGAACAAGGCCTGCTGTGCCGCCCGATCGAGGCCAGCGCGCGCTCTAGCATGGGCTACCATGTGGTATTGCCGCCGCGCAAACGGCGCAGCCGGATGATCCAGCGCTTTGTCGACTGGCTAGTCGACGAAAGCCGTGGCCCTTTGAAACCCGAGCACATCGCCCTATGACCCACACCTCCAGCATCGAAGCCCGGGCGTTCATCATCGCCCGCTACTGGGCCCATGCCTTCTGGGTATTGCGTGGCGCCCAGGGGCAATGGCTGGGCGAGCTGCACGGCTTGGCCACCGACCGCCGCAACGGCCACCCGGTGCCGGTGGGCTACCGCCGCTGGCACTCGCTGCGGGCCTGGCATTTCGATGCCGGGCAGCGCCTGACCCTGTGCAAGCCCGGCCAGCCGGTGGAGGTGGTCTACCGCGGCGCCGACGCCCAGGCCCGCTGGGCCCGCGCCCTGGCGCTGATCGAGCGGGTGAACGCGCTAGACCTCCCCTACCCGCGCGGCGGCATCAAATGGTGGGGCGCAACGGTCAACAGCAATTCGATGTTCACCACCTTCGCCGCCGCCCTGGGCCTGGCGCCGCCGAAGTTCTCGGGTTTGTTACAGCCCGGCTTGGGCAACTGTGTGATGATGCACGCCACTACCGCCAGGCAGGACTGAACGTGAACACACCCGTGCAGGGCTACCACGCCCATATCTATTTCGACGCCACCACCCTGCCCCAGGCCCGCGCCCTCTGCGAAGACGCCGCGCGTCGCTTCCCGCTGCAGATGGGCCGGGTGCACGAAAAACCCGTAGGCCCGCACCCCGACTGGAGCTGCCAGTTGGCGTTCGGCGCGGGGTTGATTGGCGAGGTTTTGCCGTGGCTGGCGATGAACCGCAACGGGCTGGTGGTGTTCCTGCACCCGTTGACCGGCGATGAACTGGCCGACCACCGTGACCATGCCATCTGGATGGGCGCGGTGCGGCCGTTGAAGTTGGAGATGTTCGAGTAGGGGGTGAGGGCCCTTCGTGCTCCCGGCGGCGCCGGGCGAAGGGCCCTCGAGCCGGGCTTAGTTCAGCACACCGTTGAGAATCTCATAAACGATCCCGGTGCCCACCGCGACCAGCACCACGTCGGTGCCCAGGCGGCGCCATTCGTAGCCGTCGTAATGCGGCAGGTGGCCACGGGCGCGGGCGTCGAGCGGGCGGCCGTAGCCGTGGGGCAGCGGTTGGCCCTTGGCCACGTGGATGTTCGGCGGCAGCGGGTTGCCGCGGCCGAAGTCGGCGCGGTGTTCGCTGATGGTGTTGCGCACCGGGCCGAAGTCTTGCGGCGGGCGCTGGCCATGGCCTCCGCCGTTGCTCGGGCCGTGGTTGTTGTTGCCTGGGCCGTGGCCGCCCTGCCCTTGCGCGTGTTGCGGGCCCTGGCCATGGTCGTCTGGCCCGGGTGCGGCGTGCACCAGCGGGGAGGCGGCGACCATCAGGATGCTCAAGCCGGCGATCACGGAGCGAACCGATTTCATAGTGTGTTTCCTTAGGGTACTGACAGCGAAAAGGGGGAGAGAACGTGTGTTCCCTCCCCCTTCGTTCTTGCGGTTTAGTCACTGAAAAACCAGGCAAATTCCTCTGTATCAGGAACTTTACGCTTAGCTCGCGTGGCCTTTACACACGGGCCTTGCGAATGCCTTCGGCCAGCTCGCGGCACAGGCCCAGTACGCCTTCCACGGCCTCGCCCGGGTGGCTGGCCTTGGCGATCTTGTCGACCAGCGCCGAGCCCACCACCACGCCGTCGGCCAGGCGTGCGATTGCCGCGGCCTGCTCGGCGGTGCGGATGCCGAAGCCCACGCACACCGGCAACGGCGTATGCCGGCGCAGGCGCTCGACCGCCTCGCTGACGTGCTCGGTGGTGGCCGAGCCAGCACCGGTCACGCCGGCCACCGACACGTAGTAAACAAAGCCGGAGCTACCGTTGAGCACGGTCGGCAGGCGCTTATCGTCGGTGGTTGGGGTGGTCAGGCGGATAAAGTCGATGCCCGCGGCCTGGGCCGGGTCGCACAGCTCGCCGTTGTGCTCCGGTGGCAGGTCGACCACGATCAGCCCGTCCACGCCGGCGGCGTGGGCGTCGGCGATGAAGCGGCTCACGCCGTAGTAGTGGATGGGGTTGAAGTAACCCATCAGCACCAGCGGGGTGGTGTCGTTGCCGGCGCGGAAGTCCCGCACCATCTGCAGGGTTTTCGCCAGGGTTTGCTTGGCGGCCAGGGCGCGGATGTTCGCCAGTTGGATGGCCGGGCCGTCTGCCATCGGGTCGGTGAATGGCATGCCCAGCTCGATCACGTCGGCGCCGGCGTCTGGCAGGCCCTTGAGGATGGCCAGCGAGGTGTCGTAGTCCGGGTCACCGGAGGTGACGAAGGTCACCAGGGCGGCGCGGTTCTGTTCCTTCAGCTCGGTGAAGCGTGTTTGCAGGCGGCTCATGGTCAGTGTTTCTCCTGCGTCGACAGGTCGAGGTGGTGCATCACGGTTTGCATGTCTTTGTCGCCACGGCCGGAGAGGTTCACCACCATTAGGTGGTCCTTCGGCAAGGTGGGCGCGCGCTTGAACACTTCGGCCAGGGCGTGGGCGCTTTCCAGCGCCGGGATGATGCCCTCGAGGCGGCAGCACTGGTGGAACGCGGCCAGGGCTTCGTCGTCGGTGACCGAGGTGTACTCGGCGCGGCCGATGTCGTGCAGCCAGGCATGCTCGGGGCCGATGCCGGGGTAGTCGAGGCCGGCGGAGATCGAGTGGGCGTCGATGATCTGGCCGTCTTCGTCTTGCAGCAGGAAGGTACGGTTGCCGTGCAGCACGCCCGGTTGGCCGCCGTTCAGGCTGGCGGCGTGCTTGCCGGTTTCGATGCCGTGGCCGGCGGCTTCAACGCCGATGATCTGCACGCTTTGGTCATCGAGGAACGGGTGGAACAGGCCCATGGCGTTGGAGCCACCGCCGATGCAGGCCACCAGGCTGTCGGGCAGGCGGCCTTCAGCGGCCTGCAGTTGCTCGCGGGTTTCCTTGCCGATCACTGCCTGGAAGTCGCGGACCATTGCCGGGTACGGGTGCGGGCCGGCCACGGTGCCGATCAGGTAGAAGGTGCTGTCGACGTTGGTGACCCAGTCGCGCAGCGCTTCGTTCATGGCGTCCTTGAGGGTACCGGTGCCCGCGGTGACCGGCACCACTTCCGCGCCGAGCAGCTTCATGCGGAACACGTTGGCCTGCTGCCGATCGATGTCGGTGGTGCCCATGTAGATCACGCATTTGAGGCCAAAGCGGGCGGCCACGGTGGCGGTGGCCACGCCGTGCATGCCGGCGCCGGTTTCGGCGATGATGCGCTGCTTGCCCATGCGCCGCGCCAGCAGGATCTGGCCGATGCAGTTGTTGATCTTGTGCGCGCCGGTGTGGTTCAGCTCTTCGCGCTTGAGGTAGATCTTGGCGCCGCCGCAGTGCTCGGTCAGGCGCTCGGCGAAGTACAGCGGGCTGGGGCGGCCCACGTAGTCGCGCTGGAAGTACGCCAGCTCTTTGATGAAGGCTGGGTCGTTCTTCGCCGCTTCGTATTCGCGGTTCAGGTCGAGGATCAACGGCATCAGGGTTTCGGCCACGTAGCGGCCGCCGAACTGGCCGAACAGGCCGTTGGTGTCTGGGCCGTTGCGGTATTGGGCTTGGGTCATGGGGCGCTCCATTCGGAGTGGCTGGCAATGGCGTCACTTTACCCACGACAGCCCCGGGTGAAAACCGATAAGATCGGCGCAATATGTCAGGAAAACTCACACGTCATGGCCCGTGACCTGCCCTCCCTCAATGCCCTGCGCGCGTTTGAAGCCGTTGCCCGGCTCAACAGCGTGAGCAAGGCCGCCGAGCAGCTGAACGTCACCCACGGGGCGGTCAGCCGCCAGCTCAAAGCCCTTGAAGAAGAGCTTGGCGTCAGCCTGTTCAGCAAAGACGGGCGCGGCCTTAAAGTCACAGAAGCCGGCGCCCTGCTGCGCGACGGCTGCACCGAAGCCTTCGACCGCCTGCGTGGCGTGTGCCGGCAGTTGCAGCACACCCAACAGCAGGCGCCGTTCCTGCTGGGCTGTTCAGGCAGCCTGTTGGCGCGGTGGTTTATCCCGCGGTTGGGCAAGCTCAATGCCGACCTGCCCGACCTGCGCCTGCACCTGTCGGCCGGTGAGGGCGATATCGACCCGCGCCGGGCCGGCTGGGATGCGCTGCTGGTGTTCGCCGAGCCGCCCTGGCCGGCGGACGTGCAGGTGTATGACCTGGGCGCCGAGTGCATTGGCCCGGTGATCAGCCCGCACCACCGGCATTACGCGCGGCTGGCGGCTGCCCCGGCCAGCGCCCTGCTCGGCGAACCGCTGCTGCATACGCTGTCGCGGCCGCAGGCCTGGCCACAATGGGCAGAGGGTGAAGGCCTGGCGGCCGATAAGTTGGTGTTGGGCCAGGGCTTCGAGCACCTGTATTACTTGTTGGAAGCCGCCGTGGCCGGGCTGGGAGTGGCGATCGCCCCGCAGATGCTGGTGGCCGAAGACATCCAGGCCGGCCGCCTGGCCGCGCCCTGGGGCTTCAGGCAAACCCCGGCGCGGCTGGCGTTGTGGGTGGCGCAGCGGCAGCAAGATGAACGTGCCCGGCGGCTGGCCGCCTGGCTGCACGAAGCGCTGCGCGCGACCGGGCGCTGATCAGTCCGAGCGCTTGCACATCAGGTAGGCAGCCAGCAGGCCCAGCGCGCCGACGGCGATGCCCGCGGTGGTCCAAGGGTGCTCTTGCGCGTAGTCACGGGTGGCGGCGCTGGTTTCGCGGGTTTTGACCTTCACCTCTTCGTAGGCATCGGCCAGCAGGCTGCGCGAATGCTTCAGGGCCGTCTCGGCGCTGGCCTTGAGGTTTTTCAGGGTTTTTTTCGATTCATCGGAGGCGTCGTCCTTGAGGCTTTCAAGCGAGCGAAGCAGGCTTTCGATCTCGGCTTCCATGCTTTGCAGCGACGCTTTACGCAACGAATTGGCCATGTTTTTACTCCTGTGAAGGTTGAGTTGCCAGTGTAAAGGTCCGACTACGGCGCCTGCGGAAAGTGCGGTGCACCTGAACTTTTAGCGTGGCACAGGGCACTGATGCAGTAACCGGCCGCTGCGTAAATGGCCATTTGCTCGCCAGAGGAGGCAAGACCATGTCTGACCATCACACCTACAAGAAGATCGAGCTGGTAGGCTCGTCCGCCACCAGCATCGAAGACGCCATCAACAACGCCTTGGCCGAGGCGGCCAAGACCGTCGACCACTTGGAGTGGTTCGAGGTGACCGAAACCCGGGGCCATGTGAAAGACGGCCGCGCCGCGCACTTTCAGGTCACGCTGAAGGTCGGCTTTCGCATTGCCAACAGTTGAACTGGCTGCCCCCTCGTTTTTGCGCTATTAGAGAAAGGCCCTGTTCGCAGGGCCAGGACGTTAGGCCGTTTTATTGACCAGGGAATATGACCGATGAAAAAGTTTTTGTTGGCTGTAGGTATGTTGAGCATGGCCAGCGGCGCGTTCGCCGCGGGCAAGCCGTGTGATCAACTCAAAGGTGAGATCGACGCCAAGATCAAGGCCAAGGGGGCCTCGGGCTATAGCCTGGATGTGGTCGACAAGGGCGCATCGGCCGGCGGCAAGGTGGTCGGCACGTGCGAGGCGGGCAGCAAGGAAATCGTCTATAAGCGCTAGGGCGAAATTTTAAGCGGCAAGTGGCAAGGGGGCGCCATCCACTTGCCGCTTGCCACTTGCCGCTCCTTCCTCAGGAAGCCCTCATCACTTCCGCCAGCAGTTCGTACGAATGAATGCGGTCAGCATGCTCGTACAGGTCGCAGGTGAAGATCAGCTCGTCCACTCCAGTTTGCTCCAGCAGCACCTCGAGCTTGGCGCGAATCTTCGCCGGGCTGCCCACCATCGCCATGCCCAGGAAGCTTGCCACGGCGTCTTTCTCGTGGGGCAGCCAGCGCCCGGCCATGCTCTCGACCGGCGGTTGCTGCACCAGGCTCTGGCCGCGAATCAGGTTGAGGATGCGCTGGTACACCGAGGTGGCCAGGTAGTCGGCGTGTTCGTCAGTGTCTGCCGCCACCAGCGGGATGCCGAGCATCACGTAGGGCTTGGCCAGGGTGGCCGACGGGGTGAAGTGGTCGCGGTAGATGCGGATGGCCTCGTGCATCATTCGCGGCGCGAAGTGCGAGGCGAAGGCATACGGCAGGCCGCGCATGCCGGCCAGTTGCGCGCTGAACAGGCTGGAGCCGAGCAGCCAGATCGGCACTTCGGTGCCGCTGCCCGGTACGGCGATCACCCGTTGTTCCGGCGTGCGCGGGCCCAGGTAGGCGGTGAGCTCTTCGACGTCATCGGGGAAGTCATCGGCCGAGCCTGAGCGTTCGCGGCGCAGCGCGCGGGCGGTCATCTGGTCAGAGCCGGGGGCGCGGCCCAGGCCTAGGTCAATCCGCCCCGGGTAGAGGCTGGCCAGGGTGCCGAACTGTTCGGCGATTACCAGGGGCGCATGGTTGGGCAGCATCACCCCTCCAGAGCCGACACGGATGGTCGAGGTGCCACCGGCCAGGTAGCCCAGCAGCACGGCGGTGGCGGAGCTGGCGATGCCATCCATGTTGTGGTGTTCGGCCACCCAGAACCGCGTGTAGCCAAACCGCTCGGCGTGCTGGGCGAGGTCCAGCGAGTTGTGCAGCGATTGGGCCGGGCCCTTGTCCTGGCGCACCGGCACCAGGTCCAGTGCCGAATACTTCACGTTGTTCAAGGCTTTCATACGCACTCCACTAAAAATGACACCCCCGCGCCGTTAATGTGTAGATGTTGGGGCTACAGTGAACGCTTTCCACCCCGGGCGCAAATTTGCTGAACTTGCTCCAGTGCCCAACCTCATACAGCACACCACCCCCGAATAAACCAGGAGGCAACATGGCTATCAAGAAGAAGGCATCCGCGGTATGGAATGGCAGCCTGAAAGAAGGCACCGGTGCGATTTCCGTCGGCAGCGGCGCCTTCAAAGACCTGCCCTATGGCTTCAAACAGCGTTTCGAGGGCGTGCAGGGCTCCAACCCTGAAGAGCTGATCGGCGCGGCCCACGCCGGGTGCTTCTCCATGGCGCTGTCGATGATCCTCGGCGATGCCGGGCTGACCGCCACGGAAATCAAGACCGACGCGGAAGTGACCCTCGACCAGCAGGACGATGGCTTTGCCATTACCGCGATTCACTTGGTGCTGCGCGCCAAGGTTCCGGGTACCGATGAGGCGCAGTTCAAGGCGTTGGCCGACAAGGCCAAGGTCGGTTGCCCGGTGTCGAAAGTGCTCAACGCCACCATTACCCTGGACGCGGCATTGGTGAGCTGACGATGCACAAGGCCTGGTATTCAGGTGTGGCGGCGGGGGCCCTGTGGGCTGCCGCCGCCCAGGCCGCGCCGGTCGATTGCGAGGCGCTCAAGGCCGAGATCGAAGCGAAGATCCAGTCCCAGGGGGTGGCCAACTACACCCTCGAGATCGTCGCCAATGCCGAGGTGCGCGACCCTGCCATGGTGGTGGGCAGTTGCGCCAATGGCACGCGTAAAATCCTCTACCAGAAGAACAATAACTAGCCCCTACCACAGGCAGTAATTGCTCTTGTCTTCGGCCACCACCTGATTGTTCTGGTCATACAGCAGCGCGCTGGGCTCAATGCCCAGGCTGCGTGCCTGGATACGATAACGCTGGCCAGCCTTGAACTCGGCGTAACGCACGGTGATGTAGCACATGCGCTCGCTCGGCTGGCTCATGATGGTCAGTGGGATGTTCACTTCGTAGTCGTAGCGAAACACCAACTCGTGGGCGCCCGGGGTGACCTGAAAATAACGGCCGTCATCCAGGCGCTGGCCGTCGAGTTTTTCCGCGAGGATGGCCTTGCCGCCGAGGGTGGTGAGGTCGACCCAGGCCTGTTGCGGGTCATGGGGCGGCACTGGGGTGGTGTTGCAGCCGGCGAGCAAGGCCAGGGCAGGCAGTGAGGTCAACGCGCGGCGCATGGGGTGGCTCCTTCAGGGTGTGCCCCAGCATACCGCGTGTTCAAACGCGCTGGCAGCCTGCCGGTTGCGCCGTGCCGACCACCTTGCTTTGTTGGTCGTACAGCTTGGCCCAAGGGGTGAAACCGAAGGTGCCGGCCTGGATCCGGTAGCGCTCGCCGGCGTTGAAGTGGGTGAATTTCAGGTTCAGTTGGCAATCGCGCCACAGCGGCTCGGCGCCCGGGCCAATGTTGGTGGGCGCCACCGCGAACTGGTAGCGCACGGTCAGCTCGTGGCTGCCGGGCTGCACTTCGAAGTAGCGCTTGTCGGCCCAGGCCTGGGCGTCGACTTCCTGGGCGTGCAGCGAGTTGTTCTGGGGTACGTCGAGGTCTACCCAAGCTTGTTTCGGGTCGGGCCGCGGCAGGCCGATCAGCGAGCAACCCGTGAGCATCGACAGGCCGAGAAGTAAAAATGTTTTACGCATGGCGTACCCCGAAAAAGGCAGAATGAAGGCAATCATTGAAGCTGGCGAAGCGGGGCCCCACCGATGGTCTTTGAGGTTCTTTTGCAGCGCTTCGGTCCCGGCTGTCGAGACAACGTTTTTGCCCGCTGGGTTCCCCTGGCGCTGCTTTTGGCGCTGAGCGGTTGTGACAGCCTGCGCTACTACGGGCAGCTCGCCGAGGGCCAGGTGGCCCTGTTGCGGGCGCGTGAACCGGTTGAGCAGGTGATCGCCGCGCCGGGTACATCAGCGGCCCTGCGCCAGCGCCTGGCCACCGCCCTGGAGGCGCGGCGCTTTGCCAGCGAGCAACTGCACCTGCCGGATAACCGCAGCTACCGGTTGTACGCCGACATCCAGCGGCCATTCGTGGTGTGGAACGTGTTCGCCACCGGTGAGTTTTCGCTGCAGCCGCTCACCCATTGCTTCCCGATCGCCGGGTGCGTGGCCTACCGCGGCTACTACGACCAGAACGCTGCCCGCGGCGCCGCCGCCCTGCTGCGCGCCGAGGGCCAGGATGTGTACGTGGGCGGGGTGGAAACCTATTCCACCCTGGGCTGGTTCGATGACCCGATCATCAGCACCATGGCCCGCTGGGGCGATGAGCGCCTGGCCACGCTGATATTCCATGAGCTGGCGCACCAGCGCTTTTATGTGAAGAACGACACCGAGTTCAATGAGTCGTACGCCACCTTCGTCGAGCAGCAAGGTACTCGCCAGTGGCGCGCTGCCCATGGCCTGCCGGCTGAAGACGCCGGCCCGGCGCGCCAGCGCGAGCAGTTCGTGCGGCTGGTGCTGGCCACCCGTGAGCGCCTGGCGGCGCTGTACCAACAGCCGCTGGCGCCGGCGGCCATGCGGGCTGCCAAACAGGCCGAGTTCGAACGCCTGCGCCGGGACTACCGGCAGCTCAAGGCGAGCCAGTGGGGTGGCCAGACCGGGTTCGACGGCTGGATCAACGGGCCGATGAGCAACGCCAAGTTGCTGCCGTTTGGCCTGTATGACCAATGGGTACCGGCGTTCGCCCAGTTGTTCGAGGCGCAGGGGCGCGATTGGCAGCGGTTTTTCAGCGCGGTGGAGCAGTTGGGGGCGCTGCCGGCGCCGGCGCGCAAAGCGCGCTTACAGCAGCTGATGGCCCTTCGCCCGGCGATGGGCCCCGAGGCCTAGCGCGGCGGCGAGCCCGCTAACGCCTGGTGCAGCTCCGCCACGGTTGCGCAGTGCCAGGTGGGCGCCTGCTCGCGCAACTCCTCGGCGCTGCCAAAACCATACCCCACCGCCACGCAGTCCAAGCCATTGGCCCGGGCGCCGAGCAGGTCGTGCTTGCGGTCGCCGATCATCAGGGTGTGCGCCGGGGCCAGGCCCTCGCTGTGCAGCAGGTGGGCGATCAGCTCGCGCTTGTCGGTGCGGGTGCCGTCCAGCTCGCTGCCGTAGATCACCTTGAAGTGCCGGGCAAAATCGAAGTGCCGGGCAATTTCCCGGGCGAACGTCCACGGCTTGGAGGTGGCGATGTACAGGTGCCGCTGCTGCGCCACCAGCAGGTCGAGCAGCTCGATCACCCCTTCGAACACTTCGTTCTCGTACAGCCCGGTCACGCTGAAACGCTCGCGATAGAAATTCACCGCTTGCCAGGCAGTGGCTTCGTCCATCTGGTAGAACTGCATAAAGGCCTGCAACAGCGGCGGCCCGATAAAGTGCTCCAGGGCGCGCAGGTCGGGCTCGTCGATGCCGAGCTTGGCCAGCGCGTACTGGATGGAGCGGGTGATGCCCTCGCGTGGGTCGGTCAGGGTGCCGTCGAGGTCGAACAGGATGTTGCGGTGGTGCAGGTTCATGGGGCGCTGTAGCCTTCGGCCAGGTGGCGGTCTTTGAGTTTTACGTAGTTGGCGGCGCTGTAGCTGAAGAACGCCCGCTCTTTGTCGGTCAATGGCCGCGCCTGCTTGGCCGGGCTGCCCACGTAGAGGTAGCCGCTGGCGAGGACCTTGCCCGGCGGCACCAGGCTGCCGGCGCCGAGAATCACCTCGTCTTCGATCACCGCGCCGTCCATCACCGTGCTGCCCATGCCCACCAGAATGCGGTTGCCCAGGGTGCAGCCGTGCAGCATCACCTTGTGGCCGATGGTCACGTCGTCGCCGATGATCAGCGGGAAGCCCTCGGGGTTGAAAGGCCCGGCGTGGGTGATGTGCAACACGCTGCCATCCTGCACGCTGGTGCGCTGGCCGATACGGATGCGGTGCATGTCACCGCGGATCACCGTCAGCGGCCAAACCGAGCTGTCGGCGCCCAGTTCCACATCGCCCAGCACCACCGCGCTGTGGTCGACGAAAGCCCGGGCCCCGAGGACGGGGGTGTGTTGTTCGAAACGGCGGATGGTCACGATAGCCTCCTTTGATTCGGTTCATAGCTGCGGCCGGCACCGATTGTAATTAAGATGGTCGCATGATTCTTCAATACCAAGGTGCGAAACCGTGAGTGAGAACAACCCGCTGCTTCAGCCCTACGACCTGCCCCCCTTCTCTGCCATCCGCCCCGAGCACGTGCAGCCGGCCATCGAACAGATCCTTGCCGACAACCGCGCTGGCCTCGCCAACCTGCTGGCCGCCCAAGGCACCCAGCCCACCTGGGCCGGCCTGGTGCTGGCGATGGACGAACTCAACGACCGCCTCGGCGCGGCCTGGAGCCCGGTGAGCCACCTCAACGCCGTGTGCAACAGCCCCGAGCTGCGCCAGGCCTACGAGGCCTGCCTGCCGGCGCTGTCGGCCTACTCCACCGAGCTGGGGCAGAACCGCGAGCTGTTCAAGGCTTTCGAAGCCCTGGCCGCCAGCCCCGAGGCCGCGCAGTATGACGCCGGCCAGCGGACCATCCTCGAACACTCCCTGCGGGACTTCCGCCTGTCGGGTATCGACTTGCCGCCCGAGCAGCAAAAGCGTTACGCCGAGGTGCAAAGCAAGTTGTCCGAGCTGGGCAGCCAGTTCTCCAACCAACTGCTCGACGCCACCCAGGCCTGGACCAAGCACGTCAGCGATGAGGCCCAATTGGCCGGCCTCACCGATTCGGCCAAGGCGCAAATGGCCGCCGCCGCCCAGGCCAAGGGCCTCGATGGTTGGTTGATCACGCTGGAATTCCCCAGCTACTACGCGGTGATGACCTACGCCCACGACCGTGCCCTGCGCGAAGAGGTGTACCGCGCCTACTGCACCCGCGCCTCGGACCAAGGCCCGAACGCCGGGCAGAACGACAACGGCCCGGTGATGCAGCAAATCCTCGACCTGCGCCAGGAGCTGGCGCGGCTGTTGGGCTTTGCCAACTTCGCCGAGCTGAGCCTGGCCACCAAGATGGCCGAGAACAGCGACCAGGTGCTGAGCTTCCTGCGTGACCTGGCCGTGCGCAGCAAGCCGTTCGCTGCCCAGGACCTGGAACAGCTCAAGGCTTATGCCGCCGAGCAGGGCTGCGCCGAGCTGCAAAGCTGGGACAGCGGCTACTACGGGGAAAAACTCCGTGAGCAGCGCTACAGCGTGTCGCAGGAAGCGCTGCGCGCGTACTTCCCGATCGACAAGGTGCTGGGCGGGCTGTTCAGCATCGTGCAGCGCCTGTACGGCATCGAAATCGCCGAGCTCAAGGGCTTCGACACTTGGCACCCGGATGTACGCCTGTTCGAAATCAAGGAAAACGGCCAGCACGTTGGGCGCTTTTTCTTCGACCTGTACGCCCGCGCCAACAAGCGCGGTGGCGCCTGGATGGACGGCGCCCGCGACCGCCGCCGCACCGTGGGGGGCACCCTGCAAAGCCCGGTGGCCAACCTGGTGTGCAACTTCACCCCGGCGGTGGCCGGCAAGCCTGCCTTGCTCACCCACGACGAAGTGACCACGCTGTTCCACGAGTTCGGCCACGGCCTGCACCACCTGTTGACCCGCATCGAGCATGCCGGTGTGTCGGGCATCAACGGGGTGGCCTGGGACGCGGTCGAGCTGCCGAGCCAGTTCATGGAAAACTGGTGCTGGGAGCCTGAAGGCCTGGCGTTGATTTCCGGCCACTACGAGACCGGCGAAGCGCTGCCGCAAGACCTGCTGGAAAAAATGCTCGCCGCGCGCAATTTCCAGTCTGGCCTGATGATGGTGCGCCAGTTGGAGTTCTCGTTGTTCGACTTCGAGCTGCACGCCAGCCATGGCGACGGCCGCAGCGTGGCGCAGGTGCTCGATGGCATCCGCGACGAAGTGTCGGTCATGCGCCCGCCCGCCTACAACCGCTTCCCCAACAGCTTCGCGCACATTTTCGCCGGGGGTTACGCCGCGGGTTACTACAGCTACAAGTGGGCTGAGGTGTTGTCTGCCGATGCCTTCTCGCGCTTCGAGGAAGAAGGCGTGCTCAACGAAAGCACGGGCCGCGCCTTCCGTGAAGCGATCCTTGCCCGCGGCGGTTCGCAGGCGCCCATGGTGCTGTTCGTTGACTTCCGCGGCCGTGAGCCGTCGATCGACGCCTTGCTGCGCCACAGCGGCCTCACCGAGGAGGCCGCGGCGTGACGGAGGAAACCGTGACCAAGACCAAGAAGCGCTTCATCGCCGGGGCCGTGTGCCCCGCGTGCAGCGAGCAGGACAAACTCATGATGTGGAGCGAAGACGACGTGCCACACCGTGAGTGCGTGGCCTGCGGCTATGCCGACACCCTCAATGCCCAGGGGCAGTCCGTGCCACGGGAGTTGAGCACGCGGGTCAACCTGGTGGCGGCCAAGCCCAAGCCGAAGGTGCAAACGGTGCAGTTTTTCCCCAACCCGAAGCTGAAGAAGTAGCCGCCACGGCTCAGCGCGCTTGAAACCGCTCGCGGCTGTTGCTCAGGTGCAGCCACATTGCCGCCCGCGCGGCGTCTGGGTCTTGCCGGCGGATGGCGCTGAAGATCGCCTCATGCTCCTGGCCGGCCATCTGCGCCAGGTGGCTGAGGTCGGCGTTGCCGCGCTCGCTGGCGTTCACCTGGGTGCGCGGGATCATCCCCTGGCCCAGGTGCAGCATCAGCTCGGTGAAGTAGCCGTTGCCGGTGGCTTCGGCAATCAGCAGGTGAAAGCGCCAATCGGCGGCCGCGCAGCTGTCGTGGTTGGCGGCCAGCGCGTGGTACTGCTCCAGCGCCAGGTGCATCTCCTGCAGGTGCTGTTCGCTACGGTTACGCGCCGCCAGCGCCGCCGCCTGTGGCTCCAGGCCCAGCCGCACATCGAGAATTCGCCCCACTGAGCGCGCGGTGTCGGCATTCAGCCGCATGCCGCCCTCGCCCTGCTCCAGCACGAAGGTGCCGATGCCGTGGCGGGTTTCGACCAGCCCGGCGGCCTGCAGCCGCGACAGCGCCTCGCGCACCACCGTGCGGCTGACGCCAAACTCCAACACGATCGAATTCTCCGGTGGCAACTTGGCCCCGGGCGCCAGCGTGCCCAAACGAATGCGCCGGGTCAGTGCTTCGACCAGATCATGGGCCAGGCTTTGGCCGCGTTTGCGGGGTGGGGCGAGCGGGACGGCGGGCATGGGCATTCCAGCGGGTTCAGGGGCGTGTTGATGTATGACAACCTAAAATACGGCAAAGATAAAGCCCCAAAAGGGTGGTTGTTGAAGCCTGGAATGTAGTTGTATGATGTCTATCGACTGAGCCTGCCTCAGCACGTACCCGCACAAAAACAATCAGTGGGAGCCTTCAGCCGCACGCGGCGCTCCCAGCCACTGACCCCGAGGATGCACCCATGAACAATGCCAATTCCGTGGGCAACGCCCCTATCGTCACCGACCTGCAGGTGGTGCCGGTCGCCGGCCACGACAGCATGCTGCTGAACCTGTCTGGCGCCCACGGGCCGTTCTTCACCCGCAACATCGTCATCCTCAAGGACAACGCCGGGCATGTGGGCGTGGGTGAAGTCCCAGGCGGGGAAAAAATCCGCCAAACCCTCGAAGACGCCCGCGCGCTGGTGGTCGGCAAGCCGATTGGCCAGTACCAGCGCATCCTCAACGAGATGCGCAGCGCCTTCGCCAACCGTGACGTCGGCGGCCGTGGCCTGCAAACCTTCGACCTGCGCATCACCATTCATGCGGTGACCGCCATTGAAGCCGCGCTGCTCGACCTGCTCGGGCAGTTCCTCGAGGTGCCGGTGGCCGCCCTGCTCGGTGAAGGCCAGCAGCGTGATTCGGTGAAAATGCTCGGCTACCTGTTCTATGTGGGCGACCGCAACAAAACCGACCTGGCTTATCGCAGCGAGGCCGATGCCGACAACGAGTGGTTCCGCGTGCGCCATGAAGAGGCTCTGACCCCTGAGCGCGTGGTGCGCCTGGCCGAGGCCGCCCAGGCCAAGTACGGCTTTGAAGACTTCAAGCTCAAGGGCGGCGTGCTGCGCGGCGATGAAGAAATCGAAGCGGTGACCGCCCTCGCCGAGCGCTTCCCGGATGCCCGGGTCACCCTCGACCCCAACGGCGCCTGGTCGCTGAAAGAAGCGATCCGCCTGTGCCGTGACCAACACCACGTGCTGGCCTACGCCGAAGACCCGTGCGGCGCGGAAAACGGCTACTCCGGCCGCGAGGTGATGGCCGAGTTCCGCCGCGCCACCGGCTTGCCGACCGCCACCAACATGATCGCCACCGACTGGCGGCAGATGGGCCATGCGATCCAGTTGCAATCGGTCGACATCCCGCTGGCCGACCCGCACTTCTGGACCATGGCCGGCTCGGTGCGCGTGGCGCAGATGTGCAACGACTGGGGCCTGACCTGGGGCTCGCACTCCAACAACCACTTCGATATTTCGCTGGCGATGTTCACCCAGGTGGCCGCGGCCGCGCCGGGCAATATCACGGCGATCGACACCCACTGGATCTGGCAGGACGGCCAGCGCCTGACCAAGGAGCCGCTGCAGATCGTTGGCGGTGAGGTGAAGGTGCCGGCCAAGCCGGGGCTGGGTGTGGAGCTGGACATGGACCAACTGGCCAAGGCCCATGAGCTGTACAAGGGCATGGGCCTGGGCGCCCGTGACGATGCGGCCGCCATGCAGTTCCTGGTGCCGAACTGGACGTTCGATAACAAGAAGCCTTGCTTGGTGCGTTAAGGTGTTAGCGCCCGTCGCCCGGCGGTGCCGGGCGACAGCGCCTAAAGCCGGTCACCCCAGGGCGATACGGTTACGCCCATCCCCCTTGGCGCGATACAGCGCCTGGTCGGCCCGCTTCAGGGCCGGCTCCCCCGCCTCCTTGGGCCTGAACGCCGTGGTCCCGATCGACACGGTGATGGTCACCCGCACCCCCTTGAAGTGAAACGGGCACGCCTCGATGGCCTGGCGCAGGGTTTCGAGCAGCGCCGCGGCATCGCCGGAGGTGCTGGCGGGCATCAGCGCCACGAACTCTTCACCGCCGAAGCGGGCGAGGAAATCCCCGGCGCGCAAATTGCGGCTCAGCACCGTGGCGACGATCTTCAACACTTTGTCGCCGGCCAGGTGGCCGTAGGTGTCGTTGATCGCCTTGAAGTGGTCGAGGTCGAAGATCGCCACCTGCAATGGCGCGTCGTTGTGCTCGCGGTGTTCGATCGCCAGCGCCAAGCGCTCGCCCCAGGCGGCGCGGTTGGGCAGCCCGGTGAGGGGGTCTATCAATGCCTTTTGCCGCTGCACCTCAAGGCTTTCGCGGTACTCCTGGGCTTCCTGCTCCATGCTCGCCACCCGTTGGGCCAGGCCCTGCAGGCGTTCGGCAACCTCTTGGTCGCGTTGCTCGCGCTGTTTGCGGTGCTGGTCGAGGGTGCCGATCAGGCCGTCGAAGCGTGTTTCCAGGGTGCGCTTGAGCTCGCCCGGGTCGCTGGCCTGGCTGACCGACTCGCGCAGGTCGCCGACTTGCTCGCGCAGGCTGTCGTCCAGTTGCTCGGCGGCGCCTTGGCTTTGGCTGTGGCCTTCGCTGGCGGCCTGTAGCTGGTCGATGAAGTGGTCGAAGCGCTCGTTCAGTTCCGCCAGGTAGTGCTGCAGTTCGAGCTGGCCGTGGTCGCTGATGCCGAGCATCAGCACGGCCACGTCGTCGAGCAGGGGCAGCAGTTCGTACCAGTTCAGCCCGCTGCTCAGGCGCCGGCGCATCGATTCGGCCAGCGGCAGCAGTTTGTCGGGCAGGCTCAGGTCGTCGAGCATGCCCAGCAGGGTGCTCTCGATGTGCGAGGCCACGCTGCTGTACGACGGCTCGGGGGTTTCCGGCAGCACATAGAGAATGCCCTCTTCCTCGGCTTGCGGGTCGACCGCGGCCAGGGCCTGGGCCATCAGGTCGGGCAGCGGCAGGCTGTCGAGCAACAGCGGCAGGGGCTTTGCGGCCGGCGCTGGCGCGGGGTGCGGCGGGGTTTGTTCGGCGCTGGCCGGTGGAGTGTGTGCCGGGGCGGCGGCTGCTTCAGGGGCAGCTTCTGGCTGCGCCGCGGCCGCGGGTTCTGGCGTGGGCACGGCGGCCAGTTCGGCGTTGCCGATGGGCGCCGGCGCGAGTACTGGGGCTTCCAATACCGCGGTGCCGGTGATCGCCAGTTCCAGTGCGGCGGCTTGCTGTGGGCTGGGGGCTACCGCGGCAGCCAGCACGGGGGCTTCGCCCTCTGGCGCTTGAGCGCTTGTTGCCTGCGCCGGCGCGGGTGGTGGCGGCGCTGCGCTGGCTGGCGCCGCGACGGCGAGCGCTTCAGCGGCGGCACCCTCTGGCTCATCCGGGCGCGTGCCAAACAGCCGCTCGAGCAGGCCCGGCTTGGCTTGGGCGGGGCCCTGTGCCTCAGCCGGGTCGAACGCCGCCAGGGCCTGGCCTTGCAAGCCGCTGAGTTCGGTCAGTAACATCGGCAACTCGCGGGCCTGGGTGGCGCGCTTGTCGAGGCTGCCGGCGAACTTCTTCAGCGGCCGGCTGGCTTCGCGCGGCAACGGCAGGGCCTGCAACTGGGTCACCAGCGCGCCCAGGGCGGTGGCGATCTGCGTCACCCTGGCCTCGCGGCGCTGCTCGGAGTCAAGCACGGCTTTTTCCAGGCGCGGGATCAGCCCCGACAGCGCGGCGTCCATGTTGTCGGTGCGCACCACTTCGCGCATTTCCTTCATGCAGGCGTCTACCGCCTTATCCGAGCCTTCCGCCGCCAAGGTGCTGCGCACAAGGCCACGGCGCAGCAAATCGAGCCGGGCATTCCAGCGGCGTTCGAGCTTTTCCTGCTCTTCTACGCTTTTGAGGTATTTTTCTTTCCAGCGCTGGGCTTCATCGGTCATGGCAAAGGGGGCCGGTACAAACACGCTTAAACGCAAAAAAGCGCCCTTCACCACCGCTTGCGCGGGGCAAAGAGCGCCTTCTCAGGGCTGCTACGAGGGGTTACTTGCTCGCTTGCCGCTCTTTCTCGATCAGGGTATCGGCCACCTTCAGGGTTTCTTCAGGGCCGCCTGCCGAACCGAGGTCAAAACGGTATTTGCCGTTCACGATCATGGTCGGTACGCCGGTCACGCCGTACTGTTGGGCCAGGGCCTTGTACTGGGCGACTTTGCCTTTGACGGCGAACGAGTTGTAGGTTTCGAGGAACTTGGTTTTATCCACGCCCTGGGTGGCGACGAAGTCGGCCATTTCTTCAGGGGTTTTGAACATCTTGTGTTCTTTGTGGATGGCGTCGAACACCGCAGTGTGCACCTTGTGCTCCACGCCCATGGTGTCGAGGGTCACGAACATCTGGCCGTGCACGTCCCAGATACCGCCGAACATGGCCGGGATGCGGTGGAAGTTGACGTCTGCCGGGAGTTTTTCGATCCACGGGTTGATGGTGGGCTCGAACGCGTAGCAGTGCGGGCAGCCGTACCAGAACAGCTCGACCACTTCGATTTTGCCGGGCTCGGACACCGGTACCGGGCTGTCGAGAACGGTGTACTGCTTGCCGGCTTCGATATCGGCGGCCTGGGCGGCACCGACCAAACCGAACACGCTGACCAGCGCGAGGGCGGCGCTGATAATCAGGTTACGCATGCTTGACTCCTGAGCATTGGGGGTTCGTTTGAATACACCGGTTGCTAGACCCGCGTAAACAAGAATGAGTTCGACAGTGTAACGGGTGATGTAGGCAAAAAGGCCGTTGGGGCACGTGCCTGAGCCACAATTTATGTTGCAACGATGAAGCCAAGGTTAAGCGGCGGCCGGCAGGGAGGGGCACAAAGGCGGTATACTGGCGCCCATCGAACGAATTCGCGGACTGCTCATGGTGTACAAGAACCCCCTCATCGGCCTTTGCCAACAGGCGACCTACGCCGTGAGCGCGGCCAAAGTCGATCAGTGCCCCCCCGACGAAGGCTTCGAAGTCGCCTTTGCCGGGCGCTCCAACGCGGGCAAGTCCAGCGCCCTCAACACGCTGACCCACGCCAGCCTGGCGCGCACCTCGAAAACCCCGGGCCGCACGCAGTTGCTGAACTTCTTCCGCCTCGACGACGCGCGCCGCCTGGTCGACCTGCCCGGTTACGGCTACGCCAAGGTGCCGATCCCGCTCAAACAACACTGGCAGCGCCACCTCGAGGCCTACCTGGGCAGCCGCGAGAGCTTGAAGGGGGTGATCCTGATGATGGACGTACGCCACCCGATGACCGACTTCGACCAGATGATGCTCGACTGGGCCGTGGCCAGCGGCATGCCCATGCACATCCTGCTGACCAAGGCCGACAAACTCACCTTCGGCGCCGCCAAGAACACCCTGCTCAAGGTGCAGAGCGAGATCCGCAAGGGCTGGGGCAATGGCATCAGCATCCAGTTGTTTTCCGCGCCCAAGCGCCAAGGGCTGGATGAGGCCTATCAGGTGCTGGCCGGCTGGGTCGGGCTCGAGGCGCCAGAGGCGACCGCCGAGGAATGAGCGCGGATACGCGAGCATAAAAAAACCGCCGATGATGGCGGTTTTTTTATGGGCCTTGGCAGTGTACGAAGCTGCCGAGGCGGGGGCCTTGAAGTCCCACCCACGGCGCTATCCTACGGTTTGCCCGGGGGTTGTGCAAGCCAGTGAACGGCAAGACAAAACGTATTTTTTTGTTATTAAACCCTTTTTAATCAATTAGTTATAAACATTTTTCGTTTTGCCTGAGCGCCGTTTCACGCCTACTATCAGCCTCGCTCAGCCGGTAGGTGGTGGGCGAAGGGCTGGATGGGGACGCGCGCGCAGTTTTGGCCCTTCCGGCCCAGGCGTACGAACCTGGATCGGGCTCGCGGAAGGCCTTCTAACCGGCCTCCCTTGAAGTCCCACCCACCGGACCCACGGCGAGCCAGCTCCGATCAACTCGCCGGAGGGCAGGCCTCTGTCAAAGGAGCCTGCAAGCATGAAGCGTTTTCTTCGGATCGCGTTGCGTGTACTGAGCACCCTGGCGAGCACATACCGCGCGTATGAGTTCTTCAGGGACCACTGGAAGCCGTAAGCCCCAGGGAACCCGCCTCGGCCTAACAGCCGGGGTGGGTTTTAGTGTGTGTACACGGTTGCCGGGGCGCTTCGCCCGGCACTCACCGATGCTGCGTGGACATAAAAAAACCGCCGATGATGGCGGTTTTTTTATGGGCCTTGGCAGTGTACGAAGTTGCCGAGGCGGGGGCTCTACCACTGACAAACTCTGTGCATCCTACCTTAGTGTGTGCACGGTTGCAGGTGCGCTTCGCCGGGCACAGCCGGCCACGGCCCTCACCGATGCTGGGTGGACATAAAAAAACCGCCCATCACGACGGTTTTTTATGCTCCTCAGGTTACGAAGCTGGGGAGCGAGCGTCTCAACACCCTCTCAACCTGGCCATCCTACCGTCGTCAATCAGCCATTGCAATTGCAACTGGAAACGCTGAAGGGAATACCGTTTTTTGTAGAATTATGTATTAAAATCAAACATTTAGAATGATTTTTCGGTTTGCCTAACTGTGCCCACAGCGGTATGGTCCATATCGCTCAGCCAGTTGAGAGGGTGATGCGGGATGGCCGGGGAGCGCGCGCAGTTTTGGCCCTTCCGGCCTGGGCCCACGAACCCTGATCGGACTCGCGGAAGGCCTTTCAACCGGCCTTCTCTCAACATCCTCTCAACCGGACCCACGGTGAGCCAGCTCCGATCAACTCGCCGGAGGGCAGGCCTCTGTCAAAGGAGCCTGCAAGCATGAAGCGTTTTCTTCGGATCGCGTTGCCTGTACTGAGCACCCTGGCGAGCACATACCGCGCGTATGAGTTCTTCAGGGACCACTGGAAGCCGTAAGCCCCAGGGAACCCGCCTCGGCCTAACAGCCGGGGCGGGTTTTAGTGTGTGTCGGTATCCTGTGGGAACAAAAAAACCGCCAATCACGGCGGTTTTTTATGCCCCAACAGTGTACGAAGCTGCCGAGGGTACCCTTTGAATCATGACCTACGGGTAGCATGCTACTGCTGCCCGCATTGGCTTGCAAGCTCACTAGGCTAGCGTTCTGTTTGATAAAAAAGTGTAATTAAAACATATATCTAGACGCATATTTTGGCTTGAGGGCGCTGAGTTGGAAGCGCTATCGTTCCTTTGCTCAGCGGTTGGGCAGTGAATCAGAGGGCAGTCCGGAAGCGCGCGCGGTTTTGGCCCTTCCGGCCCAGGCGTACGAACCTGGCTCGGACTCGCGGAAGGCCCTTTAACCGGCCTACCTTTGAATCCTGACCTACCGGGCTCATGGCGAGCTCGCTCCGAGATGGCTCGCTTGAAGGCAGGCCTCCTGACAAGGAGACTGGCACATGAAGCGTTTTCTTCGGATCGCGTTGCCTGTACTGAGCACCCTGGCGAGCACATACCGCGCGTATGAGTTCTTCAGGGACCACTGGAAGCCGTAAGCCCCAGGGAACCCGCCTCGGCCTAACAGCCGGGGTGGGTTTTAGTGTGTATGCAAGGTTGCCGGGCGAAGCGCCAGTCAACTCACTCACCCTGCTTTTCTCCAGGCGAAAAAAAGCCCCGGACTTCGTATGGGGAGGGAGAAGTTCCGGGGCTTAAGTCCGGACCGCTAGGGCGAAGTCCAGATATCTGCCAACACTTAACACAACATAGGAGCATCGAAGGGCTTCACTAGCCATTCGCAACCTCTGAGTGCCTGGCGGCGGGTTTAGTTCCCGGCGCGGGTGGGCGAAACGCGAATGTGAAGCAGCTTTCACGTTCGCCCGGGTTCGGTTCATCCGCGCCTAGTGGGCCTGGTCCCAGTTATCGCCCACGCCGACTTCCACCAGCAGTGGCACGTCAAGGGTGGCGGCGCTGCTCATGTGCAAGCGCAGTTGCTCGCTCACTTCGCTGACCAAGTCCTCGCGCACTTCCAGCACCAGTTCGTCGTGCACCTGGAGGATCATCCGGGCGTCGACCTGGCTGTGCTGCAGCCATTGGTCCACGCGGATCATCGCCTTCTTGACGATGTCTGCCGCGGTGCCCTGCATCGGCGCGTTGATCGCGGTGCGCTCGGCGCCGCGGCGCAGGGCCGGGTTCTTGGCCTTGAGGTCGGGCAGGTACAGGCGCCGGCCAAACAGGGTTTCGACAAAGCCCTGCTCGTTGGCCTGGGTGCGGGTGCGCTCCATGTAGGCCAGCACGCCGGGGTAGCGGGCGAAGTAGCGGTCGATGTAATCCTGCGACTGCTTGCGGTCTACGCCGATCTGCCGGGCCAGGCCGAAGGCGCTCATGCCGTAGATCAGGCCGAAGTTGATCGCCTTGGCGCTGCGGCGCATGTCTTGGGTCACGCCTTCGAGCTCGACGCCGAACACTTCGGCGGCGGTGGCGCGGTGCACGTCGAGGTTGTTGCGGAAGGCGTGCAGCAAGCCTTCGTCCTTGGCCAAGTGGGCCATGATCCGCAGTTCGATTTGCGAGTAGTCCGCGGCCAGCAATTTGTAGCCTGGGGCGGCGACGAAAGCCTGGCGGATGCGCCGGCCTTCGGCGGTGCGGATCGGGATGTTCTGCAGGTTCGGCTCGCTCGACGACAACCGCCCGGTGGCCGCCACCGCCTGGCCGTAGGAGGTGTGGATGCGCCCGGTGCGCGGGTTGATCTGCTCGGGCAGGCGGTCGGTGTAGGTGCTTTTGAGCTTGCTCATCGAGCGGTACTGCATCAGCACCTTGGGCAGCGGGTATTCCTGCTCGGCCAGCTCCGCCAATACGGCTTCAGCGGTAGAAGGCTGGCCGGTGGCGGTTTTGCTGATCACCGGCAGGCCGAGTTTTTCGTACAAGATGGTGCCCAATTGTTTGGGCGAGCCCAGGTTGAACTCCTCGCCGGCGATGGCGAAGGCTTCGCGTTCGAGGGCAACCATTTTTTCGCCCAGCTCCAGGCTTTGCGCGCCCAGCAACTTGCCGTCTACCAACGCGCCGGTGCGCTCGATGCGTGCCAGCACCGGCACCAGCGGCATTTCGATGTCGCGCAGCACCGGTTCCAGGCTGGGGATTGCCGCCAGCTTCTGGCTCAGCACCTGGTGCAGGCGCAGGGTGATGTCGGCGTCTTCGGCGGCGTAGGGGCCGGCCTGTTCCAGGGCGATCTGGTCGAAGGTGAGCTGCTTGGCGCCCTTGCCGGCGATGTCGGTGAAGGCAATGGTGGTGTGATCGAGGTAACGCGAGGCCAGGCTGTCCATGTCATGGCGGGTGGCGGTGGCATCGAGCACGTAGGATTCGAGCATGGTGTCGAAGGCCACGCCGCGCACCTGGATGCCGGCGCTGCGGTCACCGCCAATGGCGCAGTTGGCGAGGATGTTGATGTCGTACTTGGCATGCTGCGCCACCTTGGCCTTGGCCGGGTTTTCCAGCACGGGCTTCAATGCCGTGAGCACGATGTCGCGGTCGAGCTGCTCGGGTACGCCCATGTAGGCGTGGGTCAGCGGGATGTACGCCGCCTCATGGGGCGCCACCGCGAACGACAGCCCCACCAACTCCGCGCGCTGGGCATCCAGGCCGGTGGTCTCGGTGTCGAAGGCGAACAGCTCGGCGGCCTCCAGCTTGGCCAGCCAGGCGCTGAACCGCTCCGGGGTGAGCACGGTTTCGTAGTTCACCTCGGCCGCCGGCGCGGCCGCTACCGGCTCGCCGTCGGCGCTGGCTACCGGGTTGGCGGCCACGTCGCGCTTGAGCTCTTCGAGCGGGCCCTTGAACTCCAGCTCGGAATACAGCGCCAGCAGCATTTCGCGGTCTGGCTCGCCGCACACCAGTTGGTCGACCTGGATATCGAGCGCCACGTCGGTTTTGATGGTCGCCAGCTCGTAGCTGAGGAACGCCATGGCGCGGTGCTCTTCGAGCTTGGCCGGCAGGCCCTTGGCGCCGCGGATCGGCAGCGTCGGGACCTTGTCGAGGTTGGCGTACAGCTCGGCCAGGCCGCCGCCGATGCCTACCAGCAGGCCTTGGGCGGTTTTTTCGCCCACGCCCGGCACGCCCGGAATGTTGTCGACCTTGTCGCCCATCAGCGCCAGGTAATCGATGATGTGCTCTGGGCCCACGCCGAACTTCTCGCGCACGCCGGGTATGTCGAGCGAGCTGCCGGTCATGGTGTTGACCAGGGTGATGTGTTCGGTCACCAGTTGGGCCATGTCTTTGTCGCCGGTGGAGATCACCACCTCGCGGCCGGCGGCGGCGCTTTGCCGCGCCAGGGTGCCGATCACGTCGTCAGCCTCGACCCCCTCCACGCACAGCAGCGGGTAGCCCAGCGCGCGCACGCTCTGGTGCAGCGGCTCGACCTGCACGCGCAGGTCGTCGGGCATGCTCGGGCGGTTGGCCTTGTACTCGGCGAACAACTCGTCGCGGAAGGTCCCGCCCTTGGCGTCGAACACCACCGCGAACAGGCTGTTGGGGTACTGCTTGCGCAGGCTCTTGAGCATGTTCAACACGCCCTTCACCGCCCCGGTGGGCATGCCCTTGGAGGTGGCCAGCGGCGGCAGGGCGTGAAAGGCACGGTAGAGGTACGAGGAACCGTCCACCAGGACGAGAGGCGCTTGGCTCATGGGCAAAATCAACCTTTGGCGGCAGGGCCGACGCTAGAATATGAAGAACACAAAGGAGACAAGGTTACCATGCGAGTGCTTATCTGCCTGATCATTGCGGCCCTGGCCGCCCCTGCGCTGGCCGCCGAGCCGCCCCCGGCCGGCACCCAGGTGACCACCTACGACCAGGGCAACGTGACCGTGCAGGAATACCGCGTGCGCGGCCAACTGTACCGGGTCAAGGTCATCCCCAAGCACGGCAAGCCCTATGACCTGGTGCGCGCCGACGGCACCGGCGAGAATTTCATTCGCGCCGACCAGCCTGGCTTGCAGATTCCTCAATGGACGCTGTTGCAGTGGTAGAATCGCCGCTTTCTCACTAACCGGCACCCCAGGTGCCCGAACCGGCGCGCGAGCATATGTCTGTTTTTACTCCCCTGACCCGGCCTGAGCTGGAAACCTTCCTTGCCCCCTATGGCCTGGGCCGCTTGCTCGACTTTCAAGGGATTGCCGCCGGCAGCGAGAACACCAACTTCTTCATCAGCCTGGAACAGGGCGAGTTCGTGCTGACCCTGGTCGAGCGCGGCCCGGTCGATGAAATGCCGTTTTTCATCGAATTGCTCGACGTGCTCCATGAGGCCGACCTGCCGGTGCCGTTCGCCGTGCGCACCACCGGCGGCGAAGCACTGCGCGAGCTGGCCGGCAAGCCGGCGTTGCTGCAGCCGCGGCTGAGCGGCAAGCATATCCAGCAGCCCAATGCCCAGCATTGCGCCCAGGTGGGTGGGCTGCTGGCGCACGTGCACCTGGCCACCCGTGGCGAGTGCTTGCTCGAGCGCCGCACCGACCGGGGCCTGGCCTGGATGCAACAGGAAGGCGAGCGCTTGATCGGCCGGATGAACAGCACCGATGCCGCCCTGCTGCGCGCCGCGCTGGATGAAATCAACCAGCACCAGGCGGCGATCATGGCGTTGCCACGGGCCAACCTGCATGCTGACCTGTTCCGTGACAACGTGATGTTCGAAGGCACCCACCTGACCGGGGTGATCGACTTCTACAACGCCTGCTCCGGGCCGATGCTCTACGACGTGGCCATCAGCCTCAACGACTGGTGCTCGGAGGCCGACGGCAGCATCAACCTGCCCTTGGCCCAGGCCTGGCTGGGCGCCTACGCGGCGCTGCGGCCGTTCACCCCGGCGGAGGTGCAACTGTGGCCGGCGATGCTGCGGGTGGCCTGCGTGCGCTTCTGGCTGTCGCGGCTGATTGCCGCGCAGTCGTTCGAAGGCCGCGACGTGCTGGTGCACGACCCGGCCGAACTGCAGCGGCGCCTGGCGCAACGCCAACAGGTGGCGCTGGCGCTGCCGTTCGCGCTGTAAGGCTTACAGCGCTTCGAGGCACCCGGCCAGGTTATCGGCCAGGTTGTTCAGCAGGGTTTCGTAGCCATCGGCCGGGGCGTTCTTGAAGCTGCCCAGGGCGTCTAGCTCAGCCAGCTTGACCGGCAGCCCGGCGGTGAGGGTCTCGGCCAGCCGCGGGCGCACCGGCGGTTCGCTGAACACGCAGGTTTTGCCCGCCTCCTGCAAGCGCGCGCGCATCGCCGCCACGTGCTGGGCACCGGGCTGCACTTCGGCGGCCACGGCGAACACCCCGGCGTGATGCAGGCCGTAGGCCGCTTCGAAGTAGTCGAAGGCTTCGTGGAACACAAAGTACGGCTTGCCTTGCACCCCCGCCACGCGAGCCTTGATGCGCGCGTCCAGGGCGTCGAGGCGCTGGCTGAAGGCGGCGGCGTTGGCCTGGTAGCGCGCGGCGTTGGCCGGGTCGGCGTTGGCCAGGTCGGTGGCCATGCGCTGGGCGATCACCCGCGCATTCACGCTCGCCAGCCACAGGTGGGCGTCCAGCGAGCCTGGGCGGTGGTCATGGTCGTGGTCGTCGCTGTCTTCTTCATGGGAGTGGGCGTCTTCGGCGAAGCGGCGCAGGGCCAGCCCTGGCAAATTCTGCACGGCCACGGTGGGCTTGCCGCGGGCTTGCAGCGGCTTGGCCATGAAGGCTTCCATGTCTGGGCCGATCCAGTACAGCAGGTCGGCCTCGGCCACCTTGCGCACGTCAGACGGGCGCAGTGCGTAATGGTGCGGCGAGGCGCCCGGCGGCAGCAGGACGTCTGGCTGGCCCACGCCGTTTTGCACGGCGGCGGCGATCAGTTGCAGCGGCTTGATGCTGGCCAGCACCTTCACCTCGGCCTGGGCGCTGGGCAATAGCGCGGCGGCGAGGGTAAAAACGACAAACAGCCTAAGAATACGCGGCACGAAGAACACCTCTGGGCCCTGAAAGGGGTAACATAATAACGTCTCTAGCCTGGAACGTCCTCGCCCATGCTCAAAACGCCTCTGGCCAACCAGCCCCATGACCATTCCCGCTGCGTGCACAGCGCGCTCGCCGAAGCCGACACCCTGTGCGGGCAAAAAGGCCTGCGCCTGACCGCCCTGCGCCGGCGGGTGCTCGAACTGGTATGGCAAAGCCACAAGCCGCTGGGTGCGTACGACATCCTCGGCGTGCTCAGCGAGCAAGACGGCCGCCGCGCCGCGCCGCCGACGGTGTACCGCGCGCTGGACTTCCTCCTCGAAAACGGCCTGGTGCACCGTATCGCCTCGCTCAACGCCTTCATTGGCTGCGTACACCCCGAGCACTCGCACCAGGGCCAGTTCCTGATCTGCCGCAGCTGCCATGTGGCGGTGGAGCTGGAACAGCAAAGCATCAGCGAAGCGATCGTCAACGGCGCCGCCGGCATTGGCTTCACCGTCGAGGCGCAAACGGTCGAAATCGTCGGCCTGTGCACCAACTGCAAGGCCGCCTGATGAGCGACGCGTTGATCCGCCTGGAGCAGGTGAGCGTGACGTTCGCCGGGCAGAAAACCCTCGATGGCATCGACCTGGTGGTGCGCCCGGGCGAAATCGTCACCCTGATCGGCCCCAACGGCGCCGGTAAAACCACCCTGGTGCGGGCCGTACTCGGCCTGCTGGCGCCGGGCAGTGGCACGGTGTGGCGCAAGCCGAAGCTGCGTATCGGCTACATGCCGCAAAAGCTCCAGGTAGACGCCACCCTGCCGCTGTCGGTGCTGCGGTTTTTGCGTTTGGTGCCGGGCGTGAGCCGCGACACCGCCGCCGCGGCGCTGGCTGAAGTGGGCGCCGGGCATGTGATCGACCACCCGATCCAGTCGATCTCCGGCGGCGAAATGCAACGCGTGCTGCTGGCCCGGGCCCTGTTGCGCGAGCCGCACCTGCTGGTGCTCGATGAGCCCGTGCAGGGTGTGGACGTCGCCGGCCAGGCCGAGCTGTACAGCCTGATCACCCGCCTGCGCGACCGCCACCAGTGCGGCGTGCTGATGGTCTCGCACGACCTGCACGTGGTGATGAGCACCACCGACCACGTGGTGTGCCTGAACCGCCACGTGTGCTGCTCCGGCCACCCTGAACAGGTGAGCGGGGACCCAGCCTTCGTCGAGCTGTTCGGCGACAGCGCGAAGAACCTCGCCATCTACCACCACCATCACGACCACCGCCATGGCTTGCATGGCGATGTGCTCCGGCAAGCGCCCCACGTACACGGCCCCCACTGCAACCATGGCTGATTTTCTTCTTTATGCCCTCATTGCCGGGCTTGCCCTGGCGATCGTCGCCGGCCCGCTGGGCTCGTTCGTGGTCTGGCGGCGCATGGCCTATTTTGGCGACACCCTCTCCCACGCCGCGCTGTTGGGCGTGGCCCTGGGCTTTGTGCTCGACGTCAGCCCCACCCTGGCGGTGACCGTCGGCTGCCTGCTGCTGGCGGTGCTGCTGGTCACCTTGCAGCAACGCCAGCCGCTGGCCTCGGACACCCTGCTGGGCATCCTGGCGCCCAGCACGCTGTCTTTAGGGCTGGTGGTGCTGAGCTTCATGCACGACGTGCGCATCGACCTGATGGCCTACCTGTTCGGCGACCTGTTGGCGATCAGCCCTACCGACCTGTACTGGATTCTCGGCGGCAGCGTGCTGGTGCTGGGCCTGCTGGCCTGGCTGTGGCAGCCATTGCTGGCGATCACCGTGCACGAGGAGCTGGCGCGGGTCGAAGGGTTGCCGGTGGCCAGCCTGCGCTTGGGCTTGATGCTGCTGATCGCCATCGTGATCGCGGTGGCGATGAAGATCGTCGGCGTGCTGTTGATCACCTCGCTGCTGATCATCCCGGCCGCGGCCACCCAGCGCCATGCCCGTTCGCCGGAGCAGATGGCCCTTGGCGCGAGCGTGCTGGGGGTGTTGGCGGTGTGCGGCGGGCTGGCATTGTCGTGGTTCAAGGACACCCCGGCCGGGCCGTCGATCGTGGTCAGCGCGGCGGCGCTGTTTCTGTTGAGTTTTGCCTGGCCACGCAAGGTTTGATCGCAGGCGGCGGGCCCTCGAATGCCGATGGCTTTTTCGCCAGCCCCCTTAGCGTGTATGCTTGCGCGATTTGCGCAACTTAGAGAATGGCAGCAATGACGCTTTTCGCCTCCCGTTGTTTGCTGGTCGCGGTCGTTTCGCTGGGCTTGGGCTTGGCCGCTTGCCAGAGCAAGCCGCCCGAGCCTGCGCCGCCCGCGCCTCCAACGGCCGCGGAGGCCTTGCAGCAGAACATCGCCAGTGGCGAGCTGGCCACCGCTGAAGACCAACTCGGTACCCTGCAGGCGCAGAACCCGGCAGACCCGGCCCTGGAGGGCTACCAGCGGCAGTTGGCCGAGGCCTACCTGCAACGCAGCCAGGTGTCTCTGCAAAAGGGTGATGTGAACGCCGCCGCCACCGCGCTGGCGCGGGCGCGCTCGCTGATGCCGCAAGCACCGGCGCTGATCGGTGGAGTGAACGGCGCCATCGCCCAAGCGCGCAAGGCTGAGCTGGAACAGGCCGAAGCGGCGCTGAAGGCCGCCGAGGCCAAGCCGGCGGCGAAAGTGATCGACCCGTCCGCCAACAGCACCCCAGTGGCCCTCGATACCGCCCATATCCACAAGATGCAGGCGCAGCTCGACGACATCGCCACCGATGTGGTCAATTACAACTGTGACGTGGTCATTCAGGCGCCGCGCAAGGCCGACGGCCCATGGCTCGAAACCTTGTTGCGCAAACGTGTGGGTAAGCTCAGTTCGGGGCTGGACTACACCGTTGGGCACCGGGTAGTGCGCAACCAGCCGGCGATCATCATCTTGAGCCCGGCTAAGCCTTGAGGGCCCCTCGCCCGGCTGCGCCGGGCGATAGGCCTCAACCCGCTACGCCGGAATCGCCTTCGCCTTCGGCTCACGCGCCCAGACGCGGTGCTCGCCGATGGCCTTGATCCAGGCTTTCGGGTCGCCAATCACCAGCCCGGCGTCTTCTTCCAGCCCCAGCGCATCGACCAGTGGCTTGGCCCCCGGGCAAACGCCGATGGCCTTCAGGTGCTTGTAGGCTTCGAGCACGAAGTGCTTGGCCACCCCATCCTCGCCCAGCGCCTGTACCGCGGCGTCGCCGCCGATCACCCAGATCGCGTCGAAGGCGATCGACGGCAGGCCTTCCATCGAGGCGTCGACGGCCAGGGTTTTGCCGTCACTGCTGGTCACCGGCGCCGAGGTGGGGCCCAGCACCTTGGCGTGGGCACCGGCGGCGGCCACGGCTTTTTTCACCGTGTCCACGGCGCTGGCGTCGGTGCCGTTGGCCACCAGCAGCGCCACCTTGCGGCCCTTGATGTCGGCCGGTAGCAGGTTGAGCTGGCTCAGCGCCGGCGAGGCCTTGAGCGACGCCTGCTTGCCCTTGCTGCCCGCGGCCGGCTTGGGCAGGCCCAGGTTGGCCGCCACGCGGCCGGCCAGCTCCGCGTCGATGTTGGCAAGGATTTCGTTGACCACCCGCTCGCGGATGAACACCCGCTCCACCTTGCCCAGCTCGAAGCTGTACGCCGCGATGATGTGCTCTTGCTCAGGCGTGCTCATGCTCTGGAAGAACAGCCGCGCCTGGGAGAAGTGATCGGCGAACGAATCACTGCGCTCGCGCACCTTGTGCGCTTCCACGCGCTCCTGATACGTCTCGAAGCCGCCGTCTACCGGCCCGGCCGGGGTTTCCTTCGGCCAGCCGCCGTCGATCGAGTTTGGCTCGTAGGCGGCGCGGCCCTTGTCGACGGTCATCCGGTGCATGGCGTCGCGCTGGCCGTTGTTGTTCGGCGCGATGGGCCGGTTGATCGGGATTTCATGGAAGTTCGGCCCGCCGAGGCGGCTGATTTGCGTGTCGGTGTAGGAAAACAACCGGCCTTGCAGCAGCGGGTCGTTGCTGAAGTCGATGCCCGGCACGATATGCCCGGGGCAGAACGCGACCTGCTCGGTTTCGGCGAAGAAGTTGTCTGGGTTGCGGTTGAGCACCATCTTGCCCAGCGGCGTCACCGGTACCAGCTCTTCGGGGATGATTTTGGTCGGGTCGAGCAGGTCGAACTCGAACTTGTGCTCGTCGGCCTCGGGCACGATCTGCACGCCCAGCTCCCATTCGGGGTAGTCGCCCATTTCGATGGCTTCCCAGAGGTCGCGGCGGTGGTAGTCGGTGTCTTTGCCGGCGAGCTTCTGCGCTTCGTCCCAGACCAGCGAGCACACGCCCTGCTTGGGCTTCCAGTGGAACTTGATGAACACCGCCTCGCCCTTGCCGTTGATGAAGCGGAAGGTGTGGATGCCAAAGCCTTCCATGGTCCGCAGGCTTTTCGGGATGGCCCGGTCAGACATCGCCCAGATCACCATGTGCGCCGACTCCGGCACCAGCGAGACAAAGTCCCAGAAGGTGTCGTGGGCCGAGCCGCCAGTGGGGATTTCATTGTGCGGCTCGGGTTTGACCGCGTGTACGAAGTCCGGGAACTTGATCGCGTCCTGGATGAAAAACACCGGCATGTTGTTGCCGACCAGGTCGAAGTTGCCTTCGTCGGTGTAGAACTTGGTGGCGAAGCCGCGCACGTCGCGCACGGTATCGCCCGAGCCGCGCGGGCCCTGCACGGTGGAAAAGCGCACGAACACCGGGGTTTGCTTGCCCTTCTCGCGCAAAAAACCGGCCTTGGTCAGCGGGGAGTGGTCCGCGTAGGACTCGAAATAGCCGTGGGCCGCGCAGCCGCGGGCATGCACGATGCGCTCGGGAATGCGCTCATGGTCGAAGTGGGTGATCTTCTCGCGCATGATGAAGTCTTCGAGCAGCGAGGGCCCACGGGCGCCGGCCTTGAGGGTGTTCTGGTTGTCGCTGATCTTCACCCCGTGGTTGGTACGCAGCGCCTGGCCGGTGGCATCGGAGCGGAACGGCTCCAGCGCGTCGAGTTTGGCGTTGTGGTTGGCGCGGTCCGGGGTGTCGGTACCGGCCATCTGGCTCTTGACTGGTTTCATCGGGCCCATCTCCTCAATTGGCTATGGCCCTCTCGGCGGAGGGCTGATCACGGTCACTGAGGTAACTGACTGGCGCGGTGAAATACCCGTTCCATTTATATGGGGTCGCCATCGGTCGGCTTATGACCAGGGCGAAGCATGCGCTAAAAATAAATGCTAAATCGGTGTGCCGGGCTCAGGTAAAATGCTCGGCTTTTTGGCTATCCGCCAATCAATTCCAGCGCCCAAAAGGTTTGCCCATTGATTGAATTTCACGACGTCCACAAGACCTACCGTGTGGCCGGGCGGGACATTCCCGCCCTGCACCCGACCCGCCTGGAAGTCCCGCGCGGCCAGGTGTTTGGCATTATCGGCCACTCCGGCGCCGGCAAAAGCACCCTGCTGCGCCTGATCAACCGCCTGGAGCAACCCAGTGGCGGCAAGCTGATCATCGACGGTGAAGACGTCACCGCCTTCAATGCCGGCCAATTGCGCCGCCTGCGCCAACAGATCGGCATGATCTTCCAGCACTTCAACCTGCTCAGCTCGCGCACCGTGGCCGACAACGTCGCCCTGCCGCTGCGCCTGGCCGGTGAGTTGCAGGCCCGCGAGATCGACGCCCGGGTTGCCGAACTGCTGGCCCGGGTAGGCTTGGCCGACCACGCGCGCAAGTACCCGGCGCAGTTGTCTGGTGGGCAAAAGCAGCGGGTCGGCATCGCCCGCGCGTTGGCCACCCAGCCGAAAATCCTGCTGTGCGACGAAGCCACCAGCGCGCTGGACCCGCAAACCACCGCCTCGGTGCTGCAGCTGCTGGCGCAGATCAACCGCGAGCTGGGCCTGACCATCGTGTTGATCACCCACGAAATGGACGTGATCCGCCGTGTGTGCGACCAGGTCGCAGTGATGGACGCCGGGCGCATCGTCGAGCAAGGTCCGGTGGCCGATGTGTTCCTGCACCCGCAGCACATCACCACCAAGCGTTTCGTGCAGGAAAGCGAGCACACCGACGGCGACGAGCAGCACGATGACTTCGCTCACGTGCCTGGGCGCATCGTGCGCCTGACCTTCCGCGGCGAGGCCACCTACGCCCCACTGCTGGGCACCGTGGCGCGGGAAACCGGCGTGGACTACAGCATCCTCGCCGGGCGAATCGACCGCATCAAAGACAGCCCCTACGGCCAGTTGACCCTGGCCATCACCGGCGGGGACCTCGACGCCGCCTTTGCCCGCTTCGCCGCGGCCGACGTGCATCTGGAGGTGCTGCGCTGATGGACATGCTGTCTTACTTTGCCAATGTCGACTGGGCCGACATCTGGGAGGCCACCCAGGACACCCTGCTGATGATGGGCGGCTCGCTGCTGTTCACCGTGCTGCTGGGCCTGCCGCTGGGGGTGTTGCTGTTCCTCTGCAGCCCACGGCAGTTGCTGGAGAACCGCGCGGCGTACATGGCGTTGTCGTTCGTGGTCAACGTGCTGCGTTCGCTGCCGTTCATCATCCTGCTGATCGTGATGATCCCCTTCACCGTGCTGCTCACCGGTACCTCGCTGGGCGTGGCCGGGGCGATTCCGCCGTTGGTGGTGGGGGCCACGCCGTTCTTCGGCCGCCTGGTCGAAACCGCGCTGCGGGAAGTGGACCGCGGCATCATCGAGGCGACCCAGGCAATGGGCGCCACCACTGGGCAGATCATCACTCGCGCGCTGTTGCCCGAGGCACGCCCAGGAATAATTGCAGCGGTGACCGTCACGGCGATCACTTTGGTGTCATATACCGCGATGGCCGGCGTTGTCGGTGCCGGTGGCCTGGGTGACCTGGCCATCCGCTTCGGCTACCAGCGCTTCCAGACCGACGTGATGATCGTCACCGTGGTGCTGCTGCTGGTACTCGTGCAAGTGCTGCAAAGCGTGGGCGACCGCTTGGTCGTGCATTTTTCGCGCAAATAAAGAATGACAACAACCGCGCCCCCGCGGGCGCGGCTTCAAGGAGCAACACCATGAAAAACCTGCTGGTGGCCCTGGCCGCCGTTTTCAGCCTCAGTGCCCATGCCGCCGACACCCTGACCGTGGCGGCCACCGCCGTGCCGCACGCGGAAATCCTCGAATTCGTGAAGCCGCAACTGGCCCAGCAAGGCGTTGACCTTCAGGTGAAGGTATTCACCGACTACGTGCAGCCCAACGTGCAGGTGGCGGAAAAACGCCTCGACGCGAACTTCTTCCAGCACCAGCCGTACTTGAGCGAGTTCAACGCCGGCAAGGGCACCGACCTGGTCGCGGTGACCGGCGTGCACCTCGAGCCGCTGGGCGCTTACTCCACCAAGTACAAAAGCCTCAGCGAACTGCCCGGTGGCGCCACCGTGGTGATCCCCAACGACGCCACCAACGGCGGCCGCGCGCTGTTGCTGCTGCAGGCCGCGGGCCTGATCAAGCTGAAAAACCCGACGGACATCCTGGCCACCACCAAGGACATCGCGGAAAACCCCAAAGACCTGAAAATCCGCGAGCTCGAAGCCGCCACCCTGCCGCGGGTGCTGACCCAGGTCGACCTGGCGCTGATCAACACCAACTATGCGCTGCAGGCCAAGCTCGACCCTTCCAAGGATGCGCTGGTGATCGAAGGCAAGAACTCGCCTTACGTGAACATCCTCGTGGCGCGCCCCGACAACAAAGACGCCCCGGCCATGCAGAAGCTCGCCGAGGCCCTGCACAGCCCTGAGCTGAAGCAGTTCATTCTCGACAAGTACAAAGGCGCGGTGGTGCCGGCGTTCTGATTCAGGCCAGGTGCGCCGCCGGCTGCAACACCAGCTTGCGGAACCGGCGCGCATCCAGCGGCTCGGCGAACAGCCAGCCCTGGCCGTAGTCCACCCCTTCGGCGTGCAGCAGTACCGCCTGGGCTTCGGACTCGATCCCCTCGGCGATCACCCCCATGCCCAAGGCGTGGGCCATGCGGATGATGTGCGGCGCCAGGCCGCTGCTGGCGACGTCTTCGCCCATGGCGCCGACGAATGCCTTGTCGATTTTCAGCGCATCCACCGGCAGGCTTTGCAGGTAAGCCAGGCTGCTGTAGCCGGTGCCGAAGTCGTCGATGAGAATCCGGTGGCCGTGTTCGCGCAGGCTTTGCAGGGTGCTGCGCGCCGCTTCTACGTCAATCAGCCCGCGCTCGGTCACCTCGAAGGTGATCTGCTGCGGCGCCACCCGGTAGCTTCTGAGCAGCCGCGCCGCCACGCTGGCGATGCGCGGCTCTTCGACATCGCACGCCGCCAGGTTAACCGAGATGTACAGCTCTGGCTGTGAGCGCAGCAGGCTGCCGAGTTGGTCGAGCACGCTGTGCAGCACGAAATCGGTGATCTGGCGGATCTGCCCGTTGTCTTCGGCCATGGGGATGAACAGCTCTGGGCTGGTCAGCGAACCGTCGGTGCGGCGCCAGCGCACCAGCGCCTCGGCGCCGATGCAGCGGCGGCTGCCAAGGTCGAAGATCGGCTGGTACAGCACGCGCAGTTCGCCCCGGCGCAACGCCCCTTGCAGCGCCGTGCTCAATGAGCCGCGGTACATGGCGGCCTGGTACACCAGCCAGCCGATGCACAGGCTGAGCAGCGCGCTGAACGGGTAGAACAGCCACAGCGTGCCCACCATCACCGCTGGCAGGTCGGCGCGGGGGGTGATCATGACCAGTTGGTAATCCGGCGAGCGGGTGTTCATCCAGTAGATGAGCTGGTCCGGGGTGACCTGCAGGATGTTCTGCGTGCCCACCCGCGGTGGCGGCCAGGCTTGCGCTGGGCCCAGCACGGGTACCGCGCGGCGGCCTTGGTCGAGCACCATCAACAGGCTGCCGCCGGGGGGCAGTTCGACCATGTCGACCAGGTGCCCGCGGGAGGTCGAGACGCGGAAGTCCCCACGGCCCACCACCAGCGAGGCGATGTTGTCGTTGGGCTCCAGGGTGGAATTCAGCCAGTAGCTGTACACCGGGCCACGCAGGTCGGGTGAGCGGTTCCACACCGCGCTGCTCTCGCGGTTCGAGCAGGCTTGCGGCCCGCCGACGTAGGCGGCTTCGTAAACGAAGCGGTGTTCATACCCCACCTGGCGCAACAGCGACAGCATGGCCGGGCCGCAGTCACGCAGGCCTTGGGCCTGGAGGGTGTCTACCGCCTCGCGCAGTTGGCTGAAAATCTGTTCCAGGCGCTGCACGAAGCGTTCGCCGCGGGCGTTCATCTGGGCGCGTTCGTTTTCCAGCTGCTGGTGGCGGATCAGCCAGTGGCTGAACAGGAACAACAAGGCTGCGCAGGCCAGGGCCGCGACCATGGCGCTGAGGCCGGGCCGGCCCAGGCGTTGGTACAACCGCGTGCGCAGGTGCTCCATAGAAGGGTCCCGATGGCGAAGGCTAGAGTAACCGACGACACAAGCCTGACGACCCATCGGCCTGACTATTTAACCCCAAGCGAAGCGGCGCGCAAGCTCAACGCATGTTCAACAGCACCTGGACCAGCGCGGCGGTTTGCGCGTCGGGCACGCCGTCGAAGCGTTGTGGCCGGTAATGCATCTGGAAGGCGCCGATCACCCGCTGGGTTTGCACGTCGAGCGTGCCGCTTTGCGGGATGGCGTAACCCAGGCGGGCGAGTTGCTCCTGGTACCAGGTAACGCTCGGTGGGTTGATGTCGAAGCGGGCCTTCTGTTGCGCCACTGCCGCCTCATCCGGCCATACCCCGAAGCCGGCCTGGGCCAGGCGCTTCCAGGGGAACAGCGGGCCGGGATCCTGCTTGCGCAGGGGGGCGATGTCGCTGTGGCCGATGAAATTTCGCGCGTCAATCGAGTAGCGGCTGGAAATGTCTTTCAACAATGCCAGCAGGGCCTGCACCTGGGCTTCGCTGTAGGGGTACCACACGCGGCCGTTGGCGGTGTTCTGGAAGCCGGGGTTGACGATTTCGATGCCGATGGAGCTTGAGTTGAGCCAGGTACGGCCGGCCCACTCGCTTTCACCGGCGTGCCAGGCGCGGTATTGCTCGTCGACCAATTTGTACACGGTGGCGTTGGCGTCATCGCCGATCAGGTAGTGGGCGCTCACCTCGCCTTGGGTGAGCAACTGCAATGAGCGCTCCAGCGAGGCGGAGGTGTAGTGCATCACCACGAACTGCACGCGGCTGTCGTAGTTGGCCGAAGGGTGGCTGGTGTCGATGCGGGGGGCCTGGCTGCAGCCGGCAAGCAACGCCAGGGCCAAGGCGACGAGTAAGGGCTTCATGAAGGCTCGGACATCACAGGTGGCAGAAAATGCAACATTGTAACGCACACGGCCTTCCCCTTCGATGCCGCTGGGTTACCATGATGTAACAAGCCCCCCTTAAGGCCGCCCATGGACCTGCGTGACCTCGCCTACTTCGAAACCATCGCCGAGCTTGGCCACCTGGGGCAGGCGGCGGAAAAACTCAACCGCAGCCAGCCGGCGCTGACCAAAAGCATCCAACGCCTTGAAGAAAGCCTCGGCGCGCGATTGTTCCAGCGCCAGGGCCGGCGCATTGTGCTCACCCCGGTGGGTGAGTTGCTGCTGGCGCGCGGCAAGGCGCTGTTGCAAGGGGTCGACGACACCCGCCGGGAAATCCGCGACTTCGCCGAGGGCGCGCTGGGCAACATTCGCCTTGGCTGCGCCGCCACCATGATCGAATACCTGTTGCCGGAGCTGGTCGCCACGCTGATCGCCGAGGCGCCTGAGGTGACCCTCGCCGTGGTGGTCGGCCAGGACGACGTGCTGCGTGAAGGCCTGCGCTCCGGCGAGCTCGACGTGATCATCGGGCCGATGAGCGAAGACGACCCCGACCTGACCACCCACCTGCTGCTCGAAGACGAAGCGCTGGTGGTCGCCAGCGCCAGCCACCCGTTGTTCGAGGGGCCGATCACCCTCGGCGAGCTGTGCAAATACCGCTGGATCCTGCCGCCCAGCACCACCCTCGGGCGGCGCTGGATCGACCACCTGTTCCATCGCCATTCGCTGCCGCCGCCGTTCGTGCAGATCGAAACCAACCTGATCACCCTGACCCCGAAGATGATCGCCAGCACCGGCCTGCTGAGCTTCATGACCCGCCAATCGCTGGCGAATTCGCGCAGCGTGGCGCGCCTGCGCGAGGTGCCGCTGGAGCAAACCCGCTTCACCCGCAAGGTGGGCGTGGCCTGGCGCCGCGGCAGCTACCTGTCGCCGGCGGCGCGGCGCCTGGTGCAGGTGCTGGAGGCCTACGTGCCCGTTGAGCGGGAGGGGCTTAATCGCATCGGCCAACTCTGATACTGTATTTATATACAGCTACGGAGAAGCCGGCATGGCCCTTGAGCCCATTCGCGGGCGCGGCACCGCGACCAACCCCGATAACCGCTTCGCGCCACGCACCTCGGTGGCCGAAGACGACGGCTGGTGGCAAGACGTACCGCCCACCCGCAACACCGAAGTGCGCATTGAGCTGGCCAAAACCATCATCACCCGCAACAGCTCGCCAGACATCCCCTTCGACCGTTCGATCAACCCCTACCGCGGTTGCGAGCACGGCTGCATCTATTGCTATGCGCGGCCCAGCCATGCCTATTGGGACCTTTCGCCCGGCATCGACTTCGAAACCCGGCTGATCGCCAAGACCAACGCCGTACAGCGCCTCGAAGAACAACTGAGCAAGCCAGGCTATGTATGCGCGCCGGTCAACCTGGGCTCCAACACGGACCCTTACCAGCCGATCGAGCGCCAGTACCGGCTGACCCGCGAACTGCTAGAAACCCTGTTGCGCTACCGCCACCCGGTCACGATCGTGACCAAGGGCGCGATGGTGTTGCGTGACCTCGACCTGCTCGAAGCGTTGGCCAGCCAGCGGCTGGTGAAGGTGATGATCAGCCTGACCACCCTGGATGACGAGCTCAAGCGAACCCTCGAGCCCCGCGCGGCCTCACCGGGGGCACGCCTGCGGGCCATTCGCCAGCTTCGCGAGCACGGCGTGCCGGTGGGCGTGCTGTGTTCGCCGATGATCCCCATGGTCAACGATTGCGAGCTCGAAGCGCTGGTCGCGGCGGCGGCCGAGGCGGGTGCGCAAAGCGCCAACTATATGTTCCTGCGCCTGCCGCTGGAGGTGGCGCCGTTGTTCGAGCAGTGGCTGCAGGACCACTACCCGCAGCGCGCCGCGCACGTGCTCAGCCTGGTGCGGCAAAGCCGTAACGGCGAGTTGTACGACTCACGCTTCGGCAGCCGCATGCGCGCCGAGGGGCTGTTCGCCGACCTGCTCGCCCAGCGCTTCGCCAAGGCGATCAAACGCCATGGCCTGGCGCGGCGCGAGGGCTATGCTCTGGATACCAGCCAGTTCTGCCCACCGGGCCGGCAGATGAACTTATGGTGATGGTACGATACGGCTTATATATAACGGAACATGGCATATTGATGTTAAAATAGTGTCTGATGGCCTTCTCTTAAAGGTTAGCGTGCCAGTTTTAAGTTTTCCTTAAGCTGTGTGCCGTACTTTAAGAATTGTCTTATTCAGTCACACTTCCACAAGTCGACAGCGGCGATTGGCGGTGTAGGATTTATTACCCATTTGCGTGGGAAAGTTAACCCGTTAAAGAGGATAGAGCATGCCTTTCAAGGACCAGACCCACACCGAAAGCGCGGAAGAGGCCCTCAAGCATATCGTCGACGGCTTTCGGCATTTCCACCAAGAGGTGTTCCCTGAGCAGCAAGCGCTGTTCAAGAAGCTCGCCACCGCGCAAACCCCACGGGCGATGTTCATTACCTGTGCCGACTCGCGCATTTCTCCCGAGCTGATCACCAACAGTTCGCCTGGCGACCTGTTCGTCACGCGTAACGTCGGTAACGTGGTGCCGCCTTACGGGCAAATGAACGGCGGCGTGTCTACCGCCATCGAGTACGCCGTGACCGCCCTGGGCATCAAGCACATCATCGTGTGCGGGCACTCCGACTGCGGCGCCATGCGCGCGGTGCTCAACCCCGACAGCCTCGAAAAAATGCCGACAGTCAAAGCCTGGCTGCGCCATGCCGAGGTGGCCAAGACCGTGGTGCACGACAACTGCAGCTGCGGCACCGAGGTCGAAACCATGGGCGTGCTCACCGAAGAGAACGTGATCGCTCAGTTGCAGCATTTGCGTACGCACCCGTCGGTGGCTTCGCGCCTGGCCAGCGGGCAGTTGTTCATCCATGGCTGGGTGTACAACATCGAAACCAGCGAAATCAAAGCCTACGATGCCAGCGAAGATCGCTTCCTGCCGCTGGACGGCGCGCAGGTGCCGAGCGCTACCCCCAAAGGCCGGTTTTAAACCAGGCTTTTCAACTCCCAGGCCAATGAAGGCTGCACTTTACTTGCGTGCAGCCAGGGCCAGCGCCGAATTCCAATAACAACAATAACGGTTTCGCTCGCTCTGCCGGCCCCCGGCAGCCGAACCCGGCTGCCTGGGTATTGGGAGCGTGTGGCCGTCAGTTGGGTGGCGTGGCCCGGCCGGATGTTCATTCAGGAGAACGAACATGAATATCGCACGTGCCCAAGCGGCCATACCGCGCGAGTTATTGGCTTCGGTCGTTGTATTCCTGGTTGCTTTGCCCTTGTGCATGGGCATTGCGATCGCCTCCGGTGTGCCGCCGGCCAAAGGCCTGGTCACGGGCATCATCGGCGGCATCGTGGTCGGCCTGTTGGCCGGTTCGCCGTTGCAGGTCAGCGGCCCGGCAGCGGGCCTGGCGGTGCTGGTGTTCGAGCTGGTGCGCCAGCACGGTTTGGCGACCCTCGGGCCGATCCTGTTATTGGCGGGGCTGTTGCAGTTGGCCGCCGGGCGCTTTCGCCTCGGCTGCTGGTTCCGGGTGACCGCGCCGGCGGTGGTGTACGGCATGCTCGCCGGTATCGGTGTGCTGATCGTGCTGTCGCAGGTGCACGTGATGTTCGACCAGGCGCCGCAGCCTTCGGGCCTGCAGAACCTGCTGGAGTTCCCCGGCACCGTGGCCGAGTCCCTGCCACTGGAAACCGGCGCCGCTGGCTGGCAGGCAGGGTTGATCGGGCTGCTCACGATTGCCGTGATGTACGCCTGGGAAAAACTCAAGCCCCAACGTTTGCGCTTTGTGCCCGGTGCCTTGCTGGGGGTCACCCTGGCCACGGTGCTGAGCCTGTTGCTGCCCATGGAGGTGAACCGCGTGCAGGTGCCGGCCAACCTGGCCGACGCCATCGACTGGATCACCCCTGCCCGGCTGATGGACCTGGCCAACCCGGCCGTGCTCATCGCCGCGGTGGCCGTGGCCTTTATCGCCAGCGCCGAAACCTTGCTCTCCGCCGCCGCGGTAGACCGCATGCACAATGGCGTGCGCTCAGACTTCGACCGTGAGCTGTCGGCCCAAGGCGTGGGCAACATGCTCTGCGGCCTGGTGGGCGCATTGCCGATGACCGGGGTGATCGTGCGCAGCTCGGCGAACGTGCAGGCCGGGGCGCAAACCCGTTATTCCGCGGTGTTGCACGGGGTGTGGCTGCTGGGCTTCGTGGTGCTGCTGTCGAGCTTGCTGCAGAGCATCCCGGTGGCCAGCCTGGCCGGTGTGCTGGTGTTCACCGGCATCAAGCTGGTCGACTTCAAGGCGCTGCGCAGCCTGGGCCGCTATGGCCGCATGCCGGTGTTCACCTACGCCGCCACGGCGCTGGCGATCGTGTGCACCGACCTGCTTACCGGGGTGCTGGTGGGCTTTGCCCTGACCCTGCTGAAGCTGGCGCTGAAGGCCGCGCGGTTGAAGATCAACCTGGCCGAAACCGGCCCGGGCGAAATGGAACTGCGCATGAGCGGGTCGGCGACCTTCCTCAAGGTGCCGGCGCTGACCAAGGTGCTCGGCACCATCCCCCCGGGCACCCGGGTGTACGTGCCGCTGGGCAACCTGAACTACATCGACCACTCCTGCCTGGAGTTGCTCGAGGACTGGGGCCGGGCCAACCAGGCCAGCGGCGCGCGGATGGTCATCGAGAGCCGTGGCTTGAAGCGGCGTATCGAGGGGCAGTTGCGCACCAGCGCCGGGGTGGCCTGATCAGGCCACGCCCAGGCCGATCCCCAGTTGCCGCGACAGGCATGGCCAGCGTTTCCAGGCCGCGCCGGTTTCCGGGGCGGTCAGCTTGTCCTTGTAGGCTTGCACTGACTCCAGCTGGAAGCTGTCTTCGTCCAGCAGGCTGTCGACCGAATGGTGTACCACCTCATCCAGCTGGTTGGCGAAGCTTTCGCCGATCAACTGGTGGGCAATCAGGTTGGCCACGGTGGTGTCGAGCGGGATCAGCGGCTGGCTGAAGTGGCGGATGTACAGGTCGTTCACCTCTTCTACCAGCCGGTGCGCCAGGTAGGCCTCGTCGAGCAGGCAGTCCAGGCCTTGGTGGCCGTCCATGATCCGCGGGGGGGTGAAGAAGTATTCTTCGGCGATTTTCAGCACCGGCTTGACCTGCCCCTCGATGCCCGCTTCGGCGGCGACCTGCGCGGCGGCGTCGAGCAAATCAGGCACCTGCTCGATGTAGGCACTGACAAAACGCGCCAGTGCGGCCTTCGGGTCGTTCTCGGAAAACCGTATCGACGGGTGCAAACCGGCCAGTTGGCCTTCGAGGTGGGTCAGGAGTTGGCCGGTGGCCTGCTCGTGCTGATGGGCACGCTGGATCTGCTCGCGAAGTGCGGCGGTCTTCATGGATTCTCCACGGACATAATCGGTTACTAACGTGAAGGTCGATACAATAGCTGCCTTCCTAGAGCGGGTAAGACGCATTTTTCATAAAGCCGTCACAGATTTTCACCTGAAGTTATATCGAATTGCCATTATGTGCTGGGTGGTGATCTGGGCTAGAGTCGAACCGGCCTCAGGGCCCTTGGCCCGGCGTAGCCGGCCGCCCACAAGGCCTGCCCAATCTCCAGTACCGAGTTGACCCATGACCCGCCTGCACAAAACCCTCTTCGGCGCCTTCGCCGTGATCGCGATCATCGCCGGCTTCGTGCTTGAGCGCGTGTTCGAGCAACGCAGCCTGGAGAACGACCCGGCGCTGCTCGGCGCCGGCATCATCCTGCTGCAACAGGGCCGGCCCATGCCGGCCCTGAGCATGACCGACGAACAAGGCCAGCCGGTGCAGCTCGACCAGTTGAAGAACCAGTGGAGCTTGCTGTTCTTCGGCTACACCTTTTGCCCAGACATCTGCCCCACCACCCTGGCGCAGCTGCGCAATATCCGCGCGAAGCTGCCCGCCGAGGCCGCCCAGCGTTTGCGGGTATACCTGGTCAGCGTTGACCCGGCCCGTGATTCCCCGGCGCGGTTGAAGGAGTACCTGGGCTTTTTCGACAAAACCTTCAAAGGCCTAACGGGGCCGCAAGCGGTGTTGGAGCAGTTTTCCACCGCGGTGAGCATCCCCTACGTGCCGGCCGACACTCGCAAGCCCAACTACACGGTGCAGCACAGCGGCAACCTGGCGGTGGTCGCACCTGACGGCACCTTGCGCGGGTTCATCCGCGCGCCGTTCGACAGCGCCAAGTTGCAGGAAGCCCTGCCGGGGTTGTTGCGCCGGGGCTAACCGGCTTCAGATAGGCAGGGCAAAGTAGAACTGGGTGCCCTGCCCTGGCCGCGAGTACACGCCCATGCGCCCGCCGTGCAGCTGCACGATTTCCTTGCACAGCGCCAGGCCCAGCCCGGCCCCGCCTTTTTTCCGGCCGACCTGCACGAAGGGCTCGAAAATCCGCCCTTGCTGGCCATAGGCGATGCCTTCGCCGGTGTCTTCCACGCTGATGATGATGCGCTCGGCGTGGCGCCGGGCTTGCAGGCGGATCTCGCCGCCCGATGGGGTGTGGCGGATGGCGTTGTCGATGAGGTTGTCGAGCACTCGCTCGAGTTGGCCCTGGTCGGCATGGATGCGCGGCAGCGCGTCGGCCGGGTCGACCAGCAGCTCGACGCCCTGTTCGCCGGCGGCGGCGGCATGCCGGCCTTGGGCGCGCTCAAGCAGGCCCTCGACTTCGCAAGGCGCCAAGGTGAGCTTTTGTTGCCCGCTTTGGTAGCGGGAGAAGTTGAGCAGGTCGTTGATCAGTTGCATCAACCGCTGCATCTCGTCCTTGACCACCATGAACAGGTCGGCCTCGCGCGATTGCGGGGCAAAGTGCACGCGCTCCTGCAGCAGGCCGAACGCCATGTGCATGCCGGTGACCGGCGTGCGCAGTTCATGGGAGGCGCGCAGCACGAATTCGCTACGCACCCGCTCGAAGGCACGCTGCTCGGTGACGTCGTGCAGCACCATCACCGCGCCGGCGATCTGCCCTTCGAGGTGGGTCACTGGGGTCAGGCTCCAGGCCAGCAGTCGGGCTTCGCCATCGACCTCCAGGCTGAGGTCGTCGAGTACCCGGTCCAGGCTGCCGCCGCGCAGCACCAGTTGCAGTTGCTCGTTCAGCTCCGGGCGGCCGAGGGCCGCGCCCAGGCTCATGCCGGTGCGGTCGTCTTCCCAGCCGAGTTGGCGCTGGGCCACCGGGTTGAGGTGCTCGAGCAGGCCCTGGTGGTCGATCATCAACAGGCCGTCGTCGATGCTGTCGAGCACCGCCTGCAACCGTTGTTGGCCGGCGAGCAGTTCCTCGACGTTAGTGGCCTGGTGCTCGCGCAGGGCCCTGGCCATGCTGCCGAAGCGGCGGGTGAGGAGTTTCATTTCCGCGGCGTGGGGTTCGGGCAGCTCCACGTCGTAGTTGCCCTTGCCAATGGCGTCGGCGGCCTTGACCAAGCCCTCGATCGGCTGGCCAAAGCGCCGGGCGATGCGGTGCGCGGTCACAAAGCCGATGAACAACACCGCCAGGCCCAGCAGCCCGAGCAGGGCGGAGACCATCACCGCGTGTTGGTGCGAGGTGCGCTGGGTGCTGGCGAAGTGCTCGAGGTTGCCCTTGTAGGCGTCGATCAGGTCGCGCCGCAGCGTGTTGAAGGCATTGCTCAGGTCGGTGTCGTTGCTCGGGGTTGGGTCCCGCGCGAGGGCTTGCTGGTAGATGTCGAGAAAACGCTGGTTGTCGGTGCTGGCCTGGCTGTAGGCGGCCAGCTCCGCGCCACTGCTGGCGGCCGCCAGGGCTTGGCCGAGCAGTTGGCCGAATTCGCCCTGGGCCCTGGCCAGGGCGCCTTTGTCTGGCACGTCGGCCTGGATCATCGCCAGTTGTTCGCCGAGGTTTTGCCGCAACTTCAGGCTGAGGTCGAGGGCGTTGATATTGCGCTGCACCAGGTCTTCCTGGCGGTCGGCGATCTGCATCACGCTGACCAGCCCCAGCAGCAGTCCGAGCAGGGCCACGGCAATCAGCGCCGAGATGCTCAGAAACAGCCGGGTGCGCAATTTCATCGGCAGTTTCATAGGTTGTATTGCTTGCGCTTGCGGTACAGCGTCGAGGCATCGATGCCCAGGGTACGGGCGGCTTGGTCAAGGGTGTCGCTGGTGGCCAATACCGCGCCGATGTGGGCTTTTTCCAGCTCGTCGAGGCTCATCGCCGCGCCGATGCGCGGGGCATTGGTGGTGGGCTGTTCGCCCATGCCCAGGTGGCTGACCTCAACCTTTTCTTGCGAGCAGATGATGCTGGCGCGCTCGATCACGTTGCGCAGCTCGCGGATGTTGCCCGGCCAGCGGTAGTTGAGCAGCGCGGCCTTGGCTTCTTCGCTGAAGCTGCGCGCCGGGCGGGCGTATTCCTTGACGAAGCGAGCGAGAAAACGCTCGGCCAGGGTGAGGATGTCTTCGCTGCGCTCGCGCAGTGGCGGCAGGTGCAGGGTGATTACGTTCAGGCGGTAGAGCAGGTCTTCACGAAACCGCCCTTCGCGCACCATGTCTTCGAGGTTCAAGTTGGTCGCGGCGAGAATGCGCACATCGGCGCGGCGGGTGACCGGGTCGCCCACGCGCTCGTATTCCTTATCCTGAATAAAGCGCAGTAACTTGGGCTGTAGGGTCAGCGGGAAGTCGCCGATTTCATCGAGGAACAGCGTGCCGCCGTCGGCCTGGTTGACCCGGCCCAGGGTGCTCTCGCTGGCGCCGGTGAAGGCGCCGCGGCTATGGCCGAACAGCTCGCTTTCCATCAGCTCAGCCGACAGCGACGGGCAGTTGATGGTCACGCAAGACTTCTTGGCGCGCTTGCTCCAGCCGTGAATGGCCCGCGCCAGCTCGCCCTTGCCGGTACCGGACTCGCCCAGGATGAGGATGTTGGCGTCGGTGACCGCCACTTGGCGGGCGGTTTCCAGTACCACCATCATCGCCGGGCTGTGGGAATCGAGGCCGTCTTTGGGCTTGCGGATTTCCCCCTCGAGCGCTTCGAGGCGGGCCGACAACTGGCGCACCTCCAACTGCTTGGCGGTGGCCAGGCGCAGTTGGTCGGGGCTGCACGGCTTGACCAGGTAGTCGGCGGCGCCGGCCTGGATGGCGTCGACCGCGGTATCCACCGCCGAGTGCGCGGTCACGATCACCACGCGCATCCAGGGCGCTTGCACGCGCATTTGCGCGAGCACGTCGAGGCCGCTGTCTTCGCCCAGGCGCAGGTCGAGAAAGCACAGGTCGAACACCTGCCGCTGCAGCAGCGCCTCGGCTTGCGCGGCGCTGCTGGCGGTGGCCACGTTATAGCCTTCGTCTTCCAGGCAGTAGCGGAAGGTGCGCAGGATGGCGGCTTCGTCGTCCACCAACAGAATACGGCCCTGAGTGCCCGTATCGGTTTCCATCTTGCTGCGCTCCCCTACAGAAATGACGGTCAGGCCCGTGGATCGGGCAAGTTGCAATGCTCATTGTGAACGATTCGGCGGGCTGCGTGGTAGCCACGCACAACTGACAACGCTAAGGGGCTGAAATTCGGTGAAATTAAGGTTGTCCCATGGATAACGTTCCGCCTACTACAAGGAGGCCCGCAATGCTCACGTTCAAACCCTTTGGCCTGGCCCTGGCCACCACCGCCCTGCTGCACGCCACAGCCTACGCGGCGCCCGCGCCGCAACAGGCCGCGCGCGACGAAGGTGCCATCTGGATGGCCATGGCGCTGAACAAACGGCTTAGCCCCTACGCCCTGGGGGTAGAGGTACAGGGTGAACAGGTGGTACTCACCGGCAAGGTCGAAAACCAGCAAGACAAAGACCTCGCCCAGCAGATTGCCGAAGCCGTGGGGCACCAGCCGCAGGTGAGCAACCAATTGCAGATCGACCCCGCCCTGGGCGACCAGCCGCCCAGCCGCCAGGCGCTGGCGCAGCAGGTAGACGACGCCACCCTGACCGCCACTGTGCGCGCCAAGCTCAGTTGGAACACCTCGACCCATGGCTCGGCGATCAAGGTGAGCACCGACGCCGGTGTGGTCACCCTCACCGGCCGGGCGAAAACCGCCGACGCCAAGTTGCTGGCCGGTACCCTGGCGAGCAATACCGATGGCGTGACCGTGGTGAACAACCTGATCAGCCTGAGCGCGGCCGACACCCGGACTACCCAGGCCGAGGTCGCGGCGAAAACCACTGACGAAAGCGTGAGCGATGCGTGGATCACCAGCAAGGTGAAGGCGAGCTTTCTCTACGACCGTAACCTCGATGCCCTGACCATCGACGTGCAAACCCGCGAAGGGGTGGTCAGCCTGGGCGGCGAGGTGGCCAGCAGCGAGCAGAAAACCCAGGCCGTGCAGGTGGTGCGCACGCTGCGCGGGGTGCGTGGGGTAGACGCGGACCTGCTCAAGGTGGCGCTGGCCAGCGCCGGCTAGGCAGTCGTGCAAACTGCCCGACGCCAACCGCGCCATCGGGCAGTTTGCTCGCTGCAATCGGCGAATTACGTTCTTTAAATTATTGATTTTTAAGGATAAAAATAAACGATAAAGATTGGCATGCACGCTGCAATACTTCTAGCGAACCGTGAATCAGGCGCCGCAAGGGAGGAACACAGGATGAGCCGTCAACCGTTCGCTACTGCTGATGTTGTCGACTTCAACCTGGCGTTGCGCAAGGGGTTGTCCATCTTGCTGGCGGTGTTGGTCACCTTGGTGCTGTGCCAGCAGTGGCAGCACTGGACCGCCGCCCCCGAGCCGCTGATTCACACGCATCACACCACCGCCCTGCCCCGTTTGAGCGCTGCCAGCGCCCAGGCCGGTGTAGCACAAGGCCGCCTGCAAGCGGCCGAGGTGGTGGACAGTATCGACCGTGCGCCCAGCGAGCCACGTTGGGTGTTCTGATCGGTAACCACGCGCTGAAGGAGTGAAGCCATGCTGAGTTGGGCCGTAACATTTTTGATCATTGCCATCATCGCCGCCGTACTGGGCTTCGGTGGTATCGCTGGCGCCGCCGCCGGCATCGCCAAGATCCTCTTCGTGATCTTCCTGGTGCTGTTCGTCGCGTCGTTCTTCTTCGGGCGTAAAGGCAGGTTGTAACCGTGATCGGCAAGGCCTTCAAGCCGCTGCTGGCCGGGCTGATGCTCGCCAGCAGTGCCGTTGCCCTGGCGGGCAATGACGGGCAAGACCGCGCCAGCGAGCTGGTGTCGACCGATAAAGACTACCGCAGCGCCTGGCAACACCTGGTGCAGCAGCAGGAACGCCTGCCGGACTGGATCATCAACCTCTCCGGGTATTCTCCGCCGCTGGCGGCGACCACCGAAGATGGCGACAAGTACCTGGTGGGTGAGGTGTGCGAGCAAGAGCAGCAATGCCGCAACAACCGCGTGATCGTGGCCTTCAGTTGGAACAAGGCCCATGCCTACGCGTTGTGGGTGCAGGTGCCGGCCGGGTTGCCGGCGGATAAATCGCCTACCCAGCATGCGGACTATCGCTGGCTGGGTGACCCTGACCCAGGCATGCAAACGTTGCTGATGGAACAACTGAAGAAAGACCCGAACTGGTATTGAACCGAATTCCCGTGGCGCACTCTGTTGTGCCGCTCAGTTTCACTCACCCCCACAGGGGTGTGACCAGGGGGCCGGGATGCTTTGGCTGTGGTAGGGCCGGAGCGACCTAAGGGTACAGGGAGTGCCTTCGAAAGGGCCGGGTCAGGTAAAAACCGTACCGAAACCGCACCGTCAACGTGCGGGTTCGGTGCGGTTTTTTTATGGCGGGCGGGCCTAGGCCAAGGCACCGCCAATCCGCTTTCACAAGTTTTCACCGCCCTCCTCGCGCCAATTCGGTTTTCCGAACGCTTGACAGCCTTTTTACCCCTCCCCGGGCGATAACCCCCGCAGGCCAGTGGCATGGCCGTTCGGCTGGGCGAACGCTTGCCTTTATTGCGTAACTCATTGAATTAAATGGATTTGTATTATGCCGATTGTGCATGGGGTAGCCGTTTCCGGCATTAGACGTGCTCGGCCCCCCTCGGAATAGTTGCGCCTTTTTTCAGATAACACGGCGTTGCACGCCAGCCTTCCCCATGGCCTCCCTCGGCCCCGGGGCCCGACGAACGATCACGCAGAGGGTAAACACAATGAAAAAGGCAAAGCTAAGCCTGGCCTGGCAAATCCTCATCGGTTTGGTGCTGGGCGTGGCCCTGGGCGCCCTGCTCAACCACTTCAGCGCGGAAAAAGCCTGGTGGATCACCAACGTGCTGCAGCCGGCCGGCGACATCTTCATTCGCCTGATCAAGATGATCGTGGTGCCGATCGTGGTGTCTTCGTTGATCGTCGGCATTGCCGGGGTGGGTGATGCCAAGAAGCTCGGGCGCATCGGCGTGAAGACCATCCTGTACTTCGAGGTGGTTACCACTATCGCCATCGTGGTTGGCCTGGCGCTGGCGAACTTCTTCCAGCCGGGTGCCGGCATCGACATGAGCACCCTGGGTACCGTGGATATTTCCCAGTACACCAAGACCACCGCCGAAGTGCAGCACGACCACGCCTTGGTTGCCACCCTGCTCAACTTGATCCCGAGCAACATCTTCGCCGCGGTGGCCCGGGGTGAAATGCTGCCGATCATCTTCTTTTCGGTGATGTTCGGCCTGGGCCTGGCAAGCTTGCCCGACGCCACCCGCGAGCCGCTGGTGCGCACCTTTCAGGGTGTGTCGGAGACCATGTTCAAGGTCACCCACATGATCATGAACTACGCCCCGATCGGCGTGTTCGCGCTGATCGCGGTGACCGTCGCCAACTTCGGTTTCGCCTCGCTGCTGCCGCTGGCCAAGCTGGTGATCCTGGTGTATTTCGCCATTGCCTTCTTCGCCCTGGCGGTGCTCGGGCTGGTGGCGCGGGTGTTCGGCTTCTCGATCCTCAAGCTGATGCGCATCTTCAAGGATGAACTGGTGCTCGCCTACTCCACGTCGAGCTCCGAAACCGTGCTGCCGCGGGTGATCGAGAAGATGGAAGCCTATGGCGCGCCGAAGGCGATCTGCAGCTTCGTGGTGCCCACCGGCTACTCGTTCAACCTCGACGGCTCGACCCTGTACCAGAGCATCGCGGCGCTGTTCATTGCGCAGATGTACGGCATCGACCTGCCGATCGGCCAACAGCTGTTGCTGGTGCTGACCCTGATGGTCACTTCCAAGGGCATCGCCGGGGTGCCGGGGGTGTCGTTCGTGGTGCTGCTGGCCACCCTGGGCAGCGTGGGCATCCCGCTGGAAGGCCTGGCGTTCATCGCCGGTGTCGACCGCATCATGGACATGGCCCGCACCGCGCTGAACGTGATCGGCAACGCCCTGGCGGTATTGGTGGTGGCGCGCTGGGAAGGCCTGTACGACGACGCCAAGGGCCAGCGCTACTTCAATTCGCTGCCGCACTGGCGCCGCCGCGAAGCCGAACCGGCCGCGCAGGTGGAGCGCTCCTGAGCCGCGGGGTATCATCCCCGCCACGATAAACAGCGGGGGTGATCGATGCTCAACGGCCTATGGCTCGGGTTCTTCCTGGTGGCGGCGGTGTCTGCCCTGGGGCAGTGGCTGCTGGCCGGTAACAGCGGCATCTTCGCCGCCATGGTCGAGAGTATCTTTGCCATGGCCAAGCTGTCGGTCGAGGTGATGGTGCTGTTGTTCGGCACCCTCACGCTGTGGCTGGGCTTTCTCAAGATCGCTGAAAAAGCCGGCATCGTCGACTGGCTGGCCAAGGTGCTCGGCCCATTGTTCAAGCGCCTGATGCCCGAAGTGCCGCCCGGCCACCCTGCCCTGGGCCTGATCACCCTGAACTTCGCCGCCAACGCCCTGGGCCTGGACAACGCCGCCACGCCGATCGGCCTGAAGGCCATGCGCGCGCTGCAGGCGCTTAACCCCAGCACGACCGCGGCGAGCAACGCGCAAATCCTCTTTCTGGTGCTCAACGCCTCGTCGCTGACGCTGCTGCCGGTGACCATCTTCATGTACCGCGCCCAGCAGGGCGCGCCAGACCCTACGCTGATTTTCCTGCCGATCCTGCTGGCCACCAGTTGCTCCACCCTGGTGGGTTTGCTCAGCGTGGCGGTGATGCAGCGCCTGCGCCTGTGGGACCCCGTGGTGCTCGCCTACCTGGTGCCGGGGGCATTGCTGCTGGGGGCGTTCATGGCGTTTCTCGGTACGTTGTCGGCCACTGCGCTGGCGGGCCTGTCGTCGGTGCTGGGTAATGTCACGCTGTTCGGCTTGATCGTGCTGTTCCTGGTAACCGGCGCGCTGAAGCGCCAGCCGGTGTACGAGCACTTCATCGAAGGCGCCAAGGAAGGCTTCGACGTGGCCAAGAGCCTACTGCCGTATCTGGTCGCGATGCTCTGCGCGATCGGCGTGCTGCGTGCCTCGGGGGCGCTGGAGTTGCTGCTCGAGGGCATTCGCCACGGCGTGCAGTGGCTGGGGCTGGATGCGCGCTTCGTCGATGCCTTGCCCACCGCGCTGGTCAAGCCGTTCTCTGGCAGCGCGGCGCGGGCGATGCTGATCGAAACCATGCAGAGCCACGGGGTGGACAGCTTCCCGGCGCTGGTGGCGGCGACCATCCAGGGCAGCACCGAGACCACCTTCTACGTGCTGGCGGTGTACTTCGGCGCGGTCGGCATCCAGCGCGCGCGCCATGCGGTAGGCTGCGCCTTGTTGGCGGAGCTGGCCGGCGTGGTGGCGGCGATTGCCGTGTGCTACTGGTTCTTTGGCTCGGTGCCCGGTTGATCGGCGCCCGGGTTTGAGGGCGCGTCCGCGGTAATGCTGAACTTCAGGATCCCGATCAACTGGCCGTCTTCGGTTTCTACCCGCACCCGCCACTTGCCGCTTGGGTCCGCCGGGAAGTTCTGCTTGCGGGTCCAGGCGCGGTAGCCTTCTTTGCGCCCGCCGTGGATGTCCAGCGGGATGCGGTCCATGTCTTGGCCGTTCATCTCCCACACATGGTAGATGCGCTCATCCAGCCCGCGTGGGGCGTTGATCGCGGTGTAGGCGTACACGCCGTTGCGCGCCTGGGTCACGCTCAGGGTGTCGATGCCGTCGCCGTGGGTGCGGGTCTGGTTGTCGAGGTCCTGGGTGATGGCGTCTTCGGTCATCCACAAGGTGGCCGGCGGCACCCAGGTGCGCAGCAGCCAGCCGGCCGCGCCCACGCCCAGGGTGACCACCACCAGCAGCAGCCCGCGGCGCCAGGTACGGATCGGGAAGCTGCTGGCCAGGCTCGGGAACGACAGCAGCATGGCGGTGCCCAGCGCCAGTTGGAAGCTCTGCGAGGTGGTCAGGTGCAGGATGATCGGCAGCGAAGTCAGCAACGCGGCGAACAGCGTGAGGGTGTGCAGCGCGAGGAACAGCCAACGCCGCGGCGCCAGCCAGTGGTAGTACAGCGGGTCGATGATCGACACCAGCCCGGCCAGCCCGAGCAGGCCGGTGAAAACCAATTGGCCGCTGTTCCAACTGGTGGTGATGAAAAAGAACGGCAGCACGAAGAACAGGCTTTCCTGGTGGATCATCTGCGTCAGGTAGCGCAGCAGCCCCGGGGGGATTTCGCGCTTGAAGCGCCGGCTGAACAGTTGGGTGACCGCGTTCTCGACCATCAGCCACAGCCAGCTCACCAGCAGCAGCACGGCAATCGGCGTGGCCAGCCGGGCCTGGCGGTCGACCAGGATGAAACTGCCCAACCCGGAGCAGAAGCCGAACAGGGCGATCACGCCGGGGTAGCGTTTGATCAATTCCAGAACACGGATAACAACAGTGGGCAACGGCTTGGACTTCATGGGGCTCGGGCAGGCAACAAAAGCGCACAGGATAACCCCTTGGCCGCCGCCCTGCTCGCCCGCCCGTCAATGGCGCCGGCGATACCAGGCGCCGGCCAGCAGCAACAGCAGGGCCAGGCCTACCCAAGGCGCCGCCTCGAGCAGGTTTTGCAGTTGGCTGTAGCCCAGCAGGCGTTGCTCTACGCGCACGTAGCCGGGGTCAGCCAGCATTTGCCGCAGGGCTTCGTTGGCGTGTTCGAAGGTGACCGCGCGCAAGGCCCGGGCGGGGTCGGCGAAGCGGCCGCCGTCGTAGTCGGCCAGCGACTGCCAGTAATAGTCGGCCAGCGCGCTGTTGCCCTGCACCGCCCAGGCCTGGCGGGCGATGGTGGCTTGCTTGAGGCGCTCGAAAGTGGCGCGGTCGAGGCCGTTGGCGCGCAGTTGCCCGAGTACTTCGGCCATGGCTTGGCGCGCGGCGGCCACGTCGTCACGGCCGAGGTCGGCGTTCAGGCTCATCAGGTTGCTGTCGCCAAAGCCTTCGTTGCTGCTCCAGGGGCCGTAGCTCAGCCCGCGCTTGAGCCGCAGTTCGTCGTACAGCAGCCAGTCGAAGTAGCTTTGCAGCACGTCCCACGTGGGCGGCGGCACGTTGTCGGGCAGGTCGGGTTCGGGGAAGTACCAGTGCAGGGTGGCGCCGTCGCCCAGCCAGCCGTCGTACAGCGTGCGGTCGCGCTGGGCCGGGGTTTGCTTGGCCGGGATCGGCTCGTGGTCGCTGGGCTCGCTCGGCTCGAGGTCGCCAAAGGTGCGTTCCAGGTAGGCCGGTAGCAGTTTGTCCAGCTCGCCGACCACGATCAGGGTCATGTTGTTCGGCGCGTACCACTGCTGGCGAACGTTGTTCACCTGGGCGAGGGTCAGGCCCGCCGGTGAGGCGCGGTCGGCGCAGCGCAGGCCCATCTCCACCGCCAGTTGGTCACTGGCCGAGCGGCCCAGGCCCTGGTGGTCGAGCCAGCGCTGCAGGTGTGAGTACTGCCCGCCGTCTTCGCGCGCAACGATTTTGCGCGCGGTTTCCAGGTTGGTTTCGTTGAGTTGGGTGCGGGTAACGATGGCCAGCAGCAGGTCGAGCACCTTGCGCTGGTTCTGCGCCGGGGCCTCGATCACGAAGGTGGTGTCGGTGTCGCTGGTGAAGGCATTCCATTCGCCGCCCAGGGCTTGCATGCGCTGCTCCAGGCCGGCCTCGCCCTGGTCATCGATGCCGGTGAACAGCAAGTGCTCGAGCAGGTGCGGCAGCTCTTGGGTGGCGCAGGGGAAGTCATCGAAACCCACGCCCACCACCAGGCGGATGGCCACGTGACCTTTTTCGCTGCCCGGCTTGAGCAACACCTGCAAGCCATTGGGGAGCAGGTAGCCCTCCACCTGCAGGCGGTCGGCGGCGAACAGCGGAAGTGGCAAGCCCAACAGCAGAACCAACAGCAAACAGCAGCGCATACGTGCGTCCTTGCGAAGACTCCTAAAGCCTACGCCATAGGCGGGCCCAGTCAACAGACTACGGCCCGCCGTGGTCGTTCAGGGCGTGTCGGGGTACGCCTCGGGCATCAACGCGCCGGTGTCGGAGGCGCCCAGCACCGCATAGGCGCTGGCGCAGAACAACGAGTTGAGGCGTTTCATGTCGGCGATCAGCTCCAGGTGCAGCGAACTGGTTTCAAGGCTTTGCACCACCTGGCGCTGCAGGCGGCTGACGTGGGCGTGGTTCAGCCGCCGCTCCTGGGCGCGGAAGCGGCGCTTTTCCTTGAGCAACTGCTGGGCGCTGTCTGGGTCGGCGTTCAAGTACACGTTCAGGCCCAGGCGCAGGTTGGCCATCAATTGCGTGTGCAGCACGGTCAGTTCTTCCAAGCCGGTGGCGGAAAACGACCGGCGCTGGGAGGTTTTCTGTTGCTGCACCTTGCGCAGCATGCGCTCGATCAGGTCGCAGGCCAGGTTCAGGTTGACCGCCAGCTCCAGGGTTTCGGCCCAGCGGTGGCTGTCGCGCTCGCTGAGGTCTTCCCGCGGCATTTGCGCCAGGTACAGCTTGACCGCGCTGTAGAGGGCTTCGGCTTCATCACCGAGGCTGCGCATTTCCTGGGTCAGGGCGGTTTGCTCACCGCGCAGCACATTGAGGGTTTTGCCAAGCATCAGCTCGACGATGTCACCGATGCGCAGGGTTTCCCGGGTGGCGTTGGCCAGCGCCAGCCCCGGCGTGCTCAGGGCGGTCGGGTCCAGGTGGCGCGGGCCGGCCTGGCTGTGGGTTTCGGCCGGCGCTTGCAGCACCCGTTCGCACAGCCGCGCCATGTGCCCGGTAGTGGGCAGCAGCAGCAGGCAGCGCAGGGTGTTGTAGAGCACATGGAAGCCGATCACCATGGTTTGCGCATCGAAGTGCAGGCTGTCCATCCAGTTCACCAGCGGGTGCAGCACCGGGATCACCAGCAGCAGGCCGATCAGCTTGTATAGCAGGCTGCCCAGCGCCACTTGCCGCCCCGGGGTGTTCTGCATGCTGGTCGACATGAACGCCAGCAGGCCGCTGCCGATGTTCGCGCCGATCACCAGGCCAATGGCCACGGGCAAGCTGATCACCCCGGCTTCGGCCAGGGTGGCGGTCAGCAGCACGGCCGCCAGGCTTGAGTAAGACACCATGGCGAACAGCGCGCCGACCAAGGCGTCCAGCAGAATATCCCCGGTTAGGGAGCCGAACAGCACCTTCATGCCTTGGGCATGGGTAATGGGTGCGGAAGCTTCGACGATCAACTGCAGCGCCAGGATGATCAGCCCCAGGCCGATGCTCACCCGGCCCAGTTGGCCCAGGCGGGTTTGCTTGCGCGACAGGAAGAAGATCACCCCGAGGAAAATCAGCAGCGGAGACAGCCACGACAGGTCGAGGGTCAGCACCCGCGACATCAACGCGGTGCCCACGTCCGCGCCGAGCATGATGGTCAGCGCCGGCACCAGGGTCATCAGGCCCTGGCCCACGAACGAGGTGGTGAGCATGGCGGTGGCGTTGCTGCTTTGCACCACCGCGGTCACCAGGATGCCGGCGATGAACGCCAGCGGCCGCTTGCTGATGTTTTGCCCCAGCAGGCGGCGCAGGGCGGTGCCGTACACCCGCAGGATGCCGGTACGGACGATGTGCGTGCCCCAGATCAGCAGGGCGACCGCGGAGAGCAGGTTGAGCAGGGTCAGCATGAAAGGCCGCCTCCCTGTTGCGCTTGCCCGGATGGCAAGTGGCTGAATCAGCTGGGTTTATGGTTAAACCCAGCATGGCACAGCTTTACATCCTTTGAAATAAAACTGTCACAAATGTGAGTGCACGGCAAAACGCCCCTAATCGATCACTCGCCCTGCTTACGCTTGCCCATGCTGGTGCGCATGCGGATGTTGATCGCCTCGACCGCCAGCGAAAACGCCATGGCGAAATACACGTAGCCCTTGGGCACATGCACGTCGAAGGCTTCGGCGATCAGCACGGTGCCCACCACCAGCAGGAACGACAGCGCCAGCATCTTCAGCGACGGGTGCTGGTCGATGAAGTGGCTGATCGCGCCCGAGGCCAGCATCATCACCAGCACCGCGACGATGATCGCCGCGACCATTACCGGAACGTTGGACACCATGCCGACCGCGGTGATCACCGAGTCCAGCGAAAAAACGATGTCGATGATGGCGATCTGCACAATGGTGAACAGGAAGTTGCCGCCCTTGCCCTTGGGCTCGTCGCCGGCTTCCTCTTCGCCTTCCATGCCGTGGTAGATCTCTTGCGCGCTTTTCCAGAGCAGGAACAGCCCGCCGAGGAAGAGGATCAGGTCACGCCCGGAAATCCCCTGGCCGAAGACGCTGAAGAGGTCTGCGGTGAGGCGCATCACCCAGGTGATCGAGAGCAACAGCAGAATGCGCGTGATCATCGCCAGCGCCAGGCCGAACAGCCGGGTGCGCGCCTGCATGTGCTTGGGCATGCGGCTGACCAGGATCGAGATCATGATGATGTTGTCGATGCCCAGCACGATTTCCAATGCGGTCAGGGTGAAGAAGGCAACCCAGAGTTCCGGGCTCGTCAGCCATTCCATATGTAGTCCTTATCAAACGATGAAAGCCGGCACAGGGTGCCGGCTGGAGTGGGGTGCGGCGAGGGTAGCTCAGTGGCTGCCGATCAACGGGAAGATCCCCATCAGCAGCGCCGCGACCAGGATGCACAGGCACACCAGTACCGCCCATTTAAGGGTAAAACGCTGGTGGTCGCCGAATTCTATACCGGCCAATGCGACCAACAGGTACGTGGAAGGTACCAGCGGGCTGAGCAAATGCACCGGCTGGCCCACAATCGACGCCCGGGCCATTTCCACCGGGGTAATGCCATAGTGCGCGGCGGCTTCGGCCAGCACTGGCAATACGCCGTAGTAGAAGGCGTCATTGGACATGAAAAACGTGAACGGCATGCTGACCAGCGCGGTAATGGTCGCCAGGTACGGCCCCATGGAGTCCGGAATCACCGCCAGCAGGCTTTTCGACATGGCATCGACCATGCCGGTGCCTGACAGGATGCCGGTGAAAATCCCCGCCGCGAAGATCAACCCGACCACCGCCAGCACGCTGCCGGCATGGGCGGCGATGCGGTCTTTTTGCGCCTGCAGGCACGGGTAGTTGACGATCATCGCGATGCTGAACGCCACCATGAACAGCACCGGCAACGGCAGCAGGCCCTTGATCAGCGCCACCATCAGCAGCAGGGTCAAACCGGCGTTGAACCACAACAGCTTCGGCCGGCGCGCTTCGGGGAACTGCGACACGCTGATGTCGCTGTGGTCCACGGCGTCATCGGGCAGCTTCAGCTCACCCAGGCGGGCGCGCTCGCGCTTGCCGTAGCACCAGGCGATCATCAGGATCGCCAGCACGCCGGCGAACATCGCCGGGATCATCGGCACGAAGATCGCCGACGGGTCTACATGCAGGGCGCTGGCGGCACGGGCGGTGGGGCCGCCCCAAGGGGTCATGTTCATCACGCCGCCGGCGAGGATGATCAACCCGGCCATCAGCCGGGCGTTCATGCCCAGGCGCTGGTACAGCGGCAGCAGCGCCGCGCAGCAGATCATGTAGGTGGTGGCGCCGTCGCCGTCGAGCGAGACCACCAGGGCCAGCACGGCGGTGCCGACCGACACCTTCAGCGGGTCACCCTTGACCAGCTTGAGGATCTTGCGCACGGCCGGGTCGAACAGGCCGGAGTCGATCATCAGGGCAAAATAGAGGATGGCGAACATCAGCATCACCCCGGTGGGGGCGAGCTTGCTGATGCCTTCGAGCATCATCGGGCCGATCTTGCTGGCAAAACCACCGAACAGGGCGAAGAGGATAGGGATGATGATCAGGGCGATCAGCGCGGAGAGGCGCTTGGTCATGATCAGCACCATAAAGGTCATGACCATGGCGAAGCCAAGGAATGTGAGCATCAGGGCACCATTGTTTTTATAGGCGTTTTTATCGGGGCACCGGGCGGGCCGGTGCGTGGTGCCGATGGTAGGGGGGTAACCTTTCAGCAGCCTTTCGCGGGGTTTGTGCCGTATTTACAGGTTCAAACCGCCGCTGGCCTTGTGCAGGTCGCGCAGGTGCTGGCCAATTTGCTTGAGGTTGGCCTCGCTGGCGTCGATGCCTTGGGCGCGTTCGGGGGTGAGCAGGGCACGGATTTCCTTGTCGAGGCTGTTGTTCAGTTGCTGCAGCTTCTTTTGCCGCTCGCTGCTCTCGGCCTGCAGGCGCTGCCACTCGCCTTGCTGCGGCAGGCCGTAGCCGTCGCTGCCCAACAGCTCGGCGGGGCGGCTGAGGAAGCCGCTGCCGGCGAGGATCGCTTCTAGCGTCTGGTTGGCGTTGGCCACTCCGGGGGCGTGGGCGTCGCGGTCGCTCAGGTAACGTTGCTTCACCTCGTCCTGGGCCAGCAGCAGTTGCCGGCGAAAGCCCGCCTGCTCGAGCAGCAGCAAGGCGGCGCTGGTGCGCAGGTCAGCCTGGGCAAACCATTGGCGGCGGGCTTCGGCGGGTTGCTCCAGCCAGCTTTCGACGCTGGTTTGCGGGATGGGCAAGTGCTGGCGCAAGACCGCGAACATCGCCTGGTAGCGGTCGCGGTAGGAGTCGAACAGGTAGCCCCGGCGCAGGGCCTCTTTCGGGTTGTCGAGCACGCTGCCGTCGGCCAGGCCGCGGGCTTCGAGCACCCGCAGCAGGCCGTTGGGCACGATGCTGTCGAGGTCGCCGAGGCGCTGGGCGCCGGTACCGGCCCGCAGCAGCTTGAGGGTTTCGACCGCGCAGTTGTTGGAGAGGAAGTAATAGTCGCCGTCGTAGCCCCAGTGCATCTCGGCGGCGTGGCGCACCAGCGCGTTGATTTCCTCGCGGCTGAGCTTGAGCGGCACCGAGGCCAGGCTGCGCATCTCGACCTTGGTGTACTCGTCGATGACCTGGTTCAACGGCAGCACGAACAGCCGCGACGGGTACTGCCCATTCAGGCCGCCCCAGGTCGACAACTGCACATCGTTGACGAACGCCCGGTACGACAACACCAGGCTCTGGTCCAGGTCGAGCCGGCAATCCGGCCCGCGCGGGCGGCCCGGGGCGCAGATCACCAGGCGCAACATGCTGTGGCCCCAGCGGCTGACCCAGTTCTGGTTGGCCTCGGCGAGCAGGTAGTCCACTTCGTACACCCGTTCCGGGTCGATCTTGCCCAGCGGCTCGCGGCCAAAGTCGCTGCCGGCATTGAGGTAGGGCAGTTCCCGTGGGCACTGCTCGGCATTGGCCGGGGCCCAATCGAAGTGCTGCTTGAGGTAGGCGTACAGCTCCGGCCGGCGGCAGGGGTAGCTGGGGTCAAGCAGGAAATACTCCATGTTGACCGCGATGAATTCCTTGGGGTTGGTCAACTCGTAGAGGTCTGGGCTGCGTACCACCTGGCGGTTGCGGGTGTCGCGCTCGCCGCGCTGGCCAACCGATTGCGGCCAGCCGCCGAGGTCAAGCAGGCGTGGGTCGTCGCTCAGGGTAAAACGCCGGGCGACCTGGCCACGGCAGCCTTCGGGCAGGCCCACCTCGCCTGAGGTCTCGGCCTGCTGGCCGCAGCGCAGTATCTGCGTACGCTCGGCCGCCGGCCACAGCCGGGCCCGGTCGTACAGGTGGGTGAGTTCGTGCAGCACGGTGGCCAGTAGCTCTTCGCGCACGGTGCCATGGGGCCGGCCGGTTTGCTGCTTGGCGGCGCTGCCGTCGGTGAGGCCCGGCAGCAGGCGGCTATTGAGTTCCAGCTCGGCGACCATGCCGGCCTGGCCATAGGCATCGGCGGGCATGGCGCTGCTCCAGCGCACCTGAACGGTACGGTCCAGGCGCTGTTTGAAGCTCGGCGGCAGGTGCGCCAGGGCGTCGCTGAGCAGTGCCTGGCTGGCCTGGGTTTGTGGGGCGGACAGCTCGGCGCTTTGCAGGGCCAGTGTCAATTCAGCCTGGGCGGCCTGGGCCACCAGGGCCAGGGTGCCGGCCAGCAGCCAGCCGAGCAGGCGCCTCACAGAGAGAGAATGGCTTCGGCCAGCTGCTGGTCGCTGGCGCTACGGGCCTCGGGCAGGTGCGCGCGCAGGGTGTGGAAGGCGGCTTCGAGTTGCACGCCGCGGTAGTCACCGGCGCTGGCCACGTAGCTGGCGGCGTCTTCCTTGGCGGCCATGACCACTTTGGAGTCGCGCACCGAGGTGGTGGTGTCGGAGGTGAAGTCGATCGAGCGGCCGAAGGCGCGAACGATGATGTTACTGGTGGCGACCAGGGTGTGTGCCTGGGCAACTTCGGTGGCGGCCAGCAGGGCCAGTGCAGCAACGATGAGCGGTTTACGCATCGACGGGTATCTCCGGGTTCGGCTAATGCAAAAGTGCCTATTGGACGAGAATTGCCTCGGCCAGTTCAAGGTCGGCTGCATGAAGTTTCGGGCGGGTTTGCCGCAGGTAGCTGAGCGCGGCTTCGAGTTGCGCCCCGCGCAGCTGCCCGCCACTGGCGACGAAGGCCGCGGCGTCATCCTGGGCGCTGAGCACCAGCTTGCGTTCGAACGGGGTGGAGGTGAGCTTGCTGGTCACGTAGCCCGCCATCACCGTGCCTTGGGTGGTGGTGTCGAAGGCGTGGGCGCTGCTGGCGCAAGCCATGAGCGTTAGCCAGGAAAGTGTTTTTCGCATGGGGCCGTCAATCACAGTGGAAACGGCCCCGAGGTTAGCGCAGCGGCCGTGCTAGAGCCAGACCGCCCCCGCTGCCTGGAAACAATATGTACCAACTTTAATGGCAGAAGGGCGCTGGGTTTCAGTTCGTGGCGAGGATGGCCTGGGCCAGTTGCGCGTCGGTGGCCTGCAGCTGTGGCTGCTGCTCACGCACGAAGGCCAGGGCGCTTTCGAGGCGGGCACCGCGCACGGCGCCGTCGGTGGCGACGAAGCTGGCGGCGTCTTCACGGGCTTGTTGCACGATCTTGTTATCGCGCAGCGACGAGGTCGCGTCGGAGGTGGCGTTGGTGCTGGCGTTGACACCGCGTACCAGCGCGTCGGTGGTTACGACGAAGCTGGAAGCGAAGGTGCCACAGCTCAGGGTAAGGGCCAGTGCACCGGCGGCCAGGCGAACAGCTTTCATGGGGTGTCCTCGAGTTAGGCACAAAGCCGTATTAGAGCGGTTCCCGAGGAGGTTGGCCAGCTATCCAGTAACTGTACCGGTATAAATGGCGGCCATAGAAACTGTTTTATCTTTGCTAACTGCCTGATTTTTGAAAATAAAAAAAACCGCCAGGCTTCCCGGGCGGGTTTTGCGCGAAGGGCTAGGCCCTGGCGGCTTGGCTTAGCGCCAGAACGGCTTGCTCAGCTCTTCGAAACGCTGGGCTTCGCTGATGCCGGCGTCAGACAGCAGGCGCGAATCCAGGCGGGCCAGTTGGTGGCGGCTGGCGATGCGGCGCTGCCACAGGCTGACGTTAGCGAGTACGCGCAGCACGAACGACGAAGGCTGGGCGGTAGTGTTCTTGAATTGCAGGTCGGAACTGAGGGTACGTTCCATGGTGAGCATCCTTCCGCTTTTGGCGGGACTAGAGAAGTGGTTTGAACTTGAAGCAAATGATGCGCTTCGCCGGCCACCTTCTAAAGGCACAGTTCCACATTATTGTGGGCAATCAGTCAGCTGTTATGGGGCCCTGTTGTGGTCGATTTGGGGCAAACTGTACTGGTCCGATCCAAAATAGTGCATTTTGCCGAAAGCAGGCTATGTGATATCGGCAAAAGGCAGAGTTTTTAGCGGTACAGCAGTACAGTTATATCGATATGGCGGCCCGTGATGGCAAACTGTTCCTGAGTTGCTCAGGAACAGTCGCGCCGGGGCACTCTCAGAGGGCAACCATGCAGCCGGTTTCTTCGGCGTTGATGTGCCAGGCCAGTGCATCGCGCAGAATGTGCGGGGTGTGGCCACCGCGGGCGCAGGCCCGGGCGAAGTAGTCGGCCAGGGCGGGGCGATAGCTGGGGTGCACGCAGTGTTCGATCACTTGCAACGCGCGTTCGCGGGGCGCCAGGCCACGCAGGTCGGCCAGGCCCTGTTCGGTCACCAGGATGTCGACATCGTGTTCGGTGTGGTCCACGTGGCTGACCATCGGCACCACGCTGGACAGCGCGCCGCCTTTGGCGATCGACTTGGTGACGAAAATCGCCAGGTGGGCGTTGCGGGCGAAGTCACCCGAGCCGCCGATACCGTTCATCATCCGCGTGCCACCCACGTGGGTGGAGTTCACGTTGCCGTAGATGTCGAACTCCAGCGCCGTGTTGATGCCGATGATCCCCAGCCGGCGGATCACCTCGGGGTGGTTGGAGATTTCCTGCGGGCGCAGTACCAGCCGCGATTTGTACCGCTCGAAGTCGGCGAACACCTCGGCGTGCTTTTGCGCCGAGAGGGTCATCGAGCTGCCCGAGGCGAACGCCAGCTTGCCGGCATCGAACAGGTCGAAGGTGGAATCCTGCAGCACCTCCGAATACATCGTCAGGTTTTCGAACGGTGAGCCAAGCAGGCCGTGCATCACCGCGTTGGCGATGGTGCCGATGCCGGCCTGCAGCGGCATCAACTGGTTGGTCAAGCGGCCCTGGGCCACTTCCTGCTGGAAGAACGCCACCAGGTGGTTGGCGATTGCCTGGGTGTCGGTGTCAGGGGGCAGCACGGTGGAGGGGGAGTCCGGCTGCTCGGTGATGACGATGCCGGCGATCTTCGCCGGGTCGATCGGGATCGCCGTGGCGCCGATGCGGCTGTCGGCCCGCAGCACCGGGATCGGCTGCCGGGTTGGGCGGTAGGTGGGTATATAGATGTCGTGCAGGCCTTCGAGCGCCAACGGCTGCGACAGGTTGATCTCGATGATCACCTGCTTGGCGAGGATGGCGAAGCTGGCCGAGTTGCCCACCGAGGTGGTCGGCACGATGTGCCCCTGCTCGGTGATCGCCACCGCCTCGATCACCGCCAGGTCGACCGGCTTGATTTGCTGGTTGCGCAGTTGCTCGACGGTTTCGGACAAATGCTGGTCGATGAACATCACCGAGCCGTCGTTGATCGCCTTGCGCAGGGTGCTGTCGACCTGAAACGGCATGCGCCGCGCCAATACCCCGGCTTCGGTCAGTTGTTTGTCGAGGTCGTTGCCCAGGCTGGCGCCGGTCATCAGGCTGATCTTCAGCGGGTGGGCCTTGGCCCGTGCGGCCAGCGCTTGCGGCACGGCCTTGGCTTCACCGGCGCGGGTGAAGCCACTCATGCCAACGGTCATGCCGTTCTGAATCAACGCGGCGGCGTCAGCCGCGCTCATCACCTTGCTGTGCAAAGCGGCCATGCGAATGCGATCACGGTACATGATTATTATCTCGATACAGGCTAAGCAAGAAGCGAAGTCTATTGCGCCGAAGGGCGGGGCGCCGCGCGACCAAGGTCGTAGCAACGGCTCTGGCGCAGGGGTTTTCCGGTAAAACACTGTTACCGAAAATGAAAAAAAGAGCCCTGACCTAGGGCAAGGCGCAGGGCTCTTTTATAGAGGGGCGGGGTTACTCGACCGCTTTGACCATGTCTTCGATGACTTTCTTGGCGTCGCCGAACACCATCATGGTTTTGTCGAGGTAGAACAGTTCGTTGTCCAGCCCGGCGTAACCGCTGGCCATCGAGCGTTTGTTGACGATGATCGTCTTGGCCTTGAACGCTTCGAGGATCGGCATGCCAGCGATGGGCGATTTCGGGTCGTTCTTGGCCGCCGGGTTGACCACGTCGTTGGCGCCCAGCACCAGCACCACGTCGGCCTGGCCGAACTCGGCGTTGATGTCTTCCATCTCGAACACCTGGTCGTACGGCACTTCGGCCTCGGCCAGCAGCACGTTCATGTGCCCTGGCATGCGCCCGGCCACCGGGTGGATCGCGTACTTCACGGTCACGCCATTGTGGGTGAGCTTCTCGGTCAGCTCCTTCAGCGCGTGCTGGGCACGGGCCACGGCCAGGCCGTAACCGGGCACGATGATCACGCTGTCGGCGTTGCTGAGCAGGAACGAGGCGTCATCCGGCGAGCCGGACTTCACCGGGCGCTGCTCTTTGGCGCCGCCGCTGCTGGCCACTTCCGTGGCGCCGCCGAAGCCGCCGAGGATCACGTTGAAGAACGAGCGGTTCATCGCCTTGCACATGATGTACGAAAGGATCGCACCCGACGAACCCACCAGTGAACCGGCCACGATCAGCATCGAGTTGTTCAGCGAGAAGCCGATACCGGCGGCGGCCCAGCCCGAATAGCTGTTGAGCATCGACACCACCACCGGCATGTCGGCGCCGCCGATCGGGATGATGATCAGCACGCCCAGCACGAAGGCCAGCGCCAGCATCACGGCGAAGGCGTGGTAGTTGCCAGTGAACATGAACAGCAGGCCCATGCCCAGCATCACCAGGCCCAGCACCAGGTTGATCAGGTGCTGGCCGGCGAACTGCACCGGGGCGCCCTGGAACAGGCGGAACTTGTATTTGCCCGACAGCTTGCCGAAGGCGATCACCGAACCGGAGAAGGTAATCGCGCCGATCGCCGCGCCGAGGAACAGCTCCAGGCGGTTGCCCGTGGGGATGGCGTCGCCCAGTTGCGCGACGATGCCCAGCGATTGCGGCTCGACCACCGCGGCCACGGCGATGAACACCGCGGCCAGGCCAATCATGCTGTGCATGAACGCCACCAGCTCGGGCATCTTGGTCATTTCAACGCGCTTGGCCATGATCGAACCGGCGGTACCGCCGACCAGCAGGCCGATGATCACGTACACCAGGCCGGTGGTGGCCAGTTCGCTGCCTAGCTTGTACACCAGGGCGACGGTGGTCAGCACGGCGATCCCCATGCCGAGCATGCCGAAGAAGTTGCCGCGGCGCGAGGTGGTGGGGTGCGATAGGCCTTTGAGAGCCTGGATGAAGCAGACCGAGGCCACGAGGTAAAACAGGGTAACCAGGTTCATGCTCATGGCTTGTTGCCCTCGGCTTTCTTGTCTTTCTTCTTGAACATTTCCAGCATGCGGCGGGTCACCAGAAAGCCCCCGAACACATTCACCGAGGCCAGCGCCACGGCCAGTACGCCCATGATCTTGCCCAGTGGGGTAACGGTCAGGGCCGCGGCGAGCATGGCGCCGACGATCACGATCGCCGAAATGGCGTTGGTCACGGCCATCAGCGGGGTGTGCAGGGCCGGGGTGACGTTCCACACCACGTGGTAGCCCACATAGATGGCCAGCACGAAGATGATCAGGTTGTAGATGCCGTGGGAAATCAGCATGTCTTCCATGGCGGGCTCCTTATCCGTTCTTGCGCACGACTTCACCACCGCGGCACATCAGGCACGCGGCGACGATGTCGTCTTCGAGGTTGAGGGCCAGGTTGCCGTCTTTGTCGAACAGCAGCTTGGTGAAGTCGAGCAGGTTGCGCGCGTACAGCGCCGACGCGTCGGCCGGGACCTGAGCGGGCAGGTTGGTCGGGCCAACCAGGGTAACGCCATGTTGCACCACGGCCTGGTCGGCCACGGTCAGCGGGCAATTGCCGCCCTGGGCAGCGGCCAGGTCGATCACCACCGCGCCGGGTTTCATTTGCGCTACGGTTTCGGCGCTCAGCAGCGTCGGCGCCTTGCGGCCGGGGATCAACGCCGTGGTGATGACGATGTCGGCCTGCTTGGCGCGCTCGTGCACGGCCTGGGCCTGGCGCTGCATCCAGCTGGCAGGCATCGGCCGCGCGTAACCGCCCACGCCCACGGCGCACTCCCGTTCTTCGTCGGTTTCGAAGGGCACGTCGATGAACTTGGCGCCCAGCGACTCGATCTGCTCTTTCACCGCGGGGCGAACGTCAGAGGCCTCGATCACCGCGCCCAGGCGCTTGGCCGTGGCGATGGCCTGCAGGCCGGCCACGCCAGCGCCCAGTACCAGCACGCGGGCAGCCTTCACGGTGCCGGCGGCGGTCATCAGCATGGGCATGAAGCGCGGGTAGTGGTGGGCGGCGAGCAGCACCGCTTTGTAACCAGCGATGTTGGCCTGGGACGACAACACGTCGAGGCTTTGCGCGCGTGAGGTGCGCGGGGCCGCCTCCAAGGCGAAGGCGGTGATGCCGCGCGCAGCCATGCGGGCGATGTTGTCGTTGTCGAACGGGTTGAGCATACCCAGCAGCAGCGCGCCACTGGCCATTTGCGCCAGCTCGGCCTCGGAGGGCGCGGCCACCTTCAGCACCAACTCCGCGCCCAGCGCCTCGGCGCTGCTGCCCAGGGTCGCGCCAGCGTGCTCGAAGGCTGCGTCCGGGATGCTGGCGGCCACACCGGCACCGCGTTCAACGGTAATCCGATGGCCTTGGCCAATCAGCTTCTTGAGGGTTTCGGGGGTGGCGGCAACCCTTGTCTCACCAAGGCGTGTTTCGAGAGGAACACCTATGTGCACGTTTTTTCTCCTGAGCTCTTTTCCGATTGGCCAGCACACGGCAATGGCGCAACTGGGTTGCCCAATGTTTTGATCGGTTTTGCCCGTAAAGCGAAGCGGGGTGATTCATTGTGCTAATTAAGGTTTGAGAGGGCAACTTGTTATTGGTGGTAACTACGCCAAGTGGTGCGGCAAGTTGTCGCTGGATAGGCCTATATGCCTGATATTGTTGAATAAATTATTTTGTATCGGTAGGCGATTTAAATGCCTGAAAGGCCCGGCTGGCGGGCTGTTGCGGTTGAAAGTTATGGCTGCCATTCTTGCGGGTAATTAGCGTGGTTATAGCAGCCATTCTAGCCGGTTATTGTGCGCTGAAAGTTATATCTGCCATGCGGTCGAGGAATAGGCGTTGGCACACTCGACCAGCCATTGGCTGAAGCCTTTCAGTGCTTCAGATTCAACTTTCCGTTGAGGGATCATCAAGTAATAGGCTTTGTCACTGTGCAGTGCTTGCGGGTGGGCGATCACCAACTCGCCGCGGGCCAGTTCCTGGGCAATCAAGAACGGCGGGATCAACGCAATGCCCATGTCGTGGCTGGCGGCTTTGGCCAGCATCGAGAACAGCTCATAGCGGGGGCCGGTCATGTCATGGGGCACCTGCAGCCCTTGGGCGTTGAACCATTGCCGCCACACATGGGGGCGGGTGGTTTGCTGCAGCAGCGGCAGCCGCGCAATCTGTTCGGCGCTCAAGGCGGTTCGGCCGGCCAGCAGGGCCGGGCTGCACACCGGCGCGGGGCTTTCGCCCATCAAGCGGTGGGCCTGGGTGCCGGGCCAGTCGCCGTCGCCAAAATAGATGGCGGCATCGAACGCGGTATCGGCAAAGAGGAACGGCCGGGTGCGGTTGGTCAGGTTGACCCGGACCTGGGGCGCGCGCTGGGCAAAGTGTTTCAAGCGTGGCAGCAACCATTGGGTGCCAAAGGTCGGCACCACCGCCAGCTCGATCACATCGGCGCCGCTCTGCCCCATGATCGACAACGTATCGCGCTCCACCGCATCCAGCTGTGCGCTCACCTGGCGGCTATAGGCCAGGCCTGCATCGGTGAGGCGTACGCCACGCCGCGAGCGGCGAAACAACTCAACATTAAGGAAGCTTTCCAGCGAGGCGATTTGCCGGCACACCGCCCCTTGGGTGAGGGCCAACTCCTGGGCGGCCTTGGTAAAGCTTTCATGGCGGGCGGAGGCTTCGAAACACACCAACGCCGTGGTGCTGGGGATCTTCCTGCGCATTGTTATTATCCGAAACGCATCAAGCCCCCGTTTTGCGCTTTTCGGAGTGAGAAATCAACACAGGTGCGTGCGTTTTCCTCGTTTGTGCGTTGGCCGAGGCTTCACTAGGCTTAAACCAAAACAACTTCAAGAGGAACCTGCCCATGGCCGCCAAAGCCAGCTTCAACTGGATCGACCCTCTGCTGGTCGACCAGCAACTCAGCGAAGAAGAACGCATGGTGCGCGACAGCGCCGCCCAGTTTGCCCAGGCAAGCCTGGCGCCGCGGGTGCTCGAGGCGTTCCGCCATGAGAAGACCGACCCGGCGATCTTCCGTGAAATGGGCGAAGTGGGCTTGCTCGGCGCGACCATCCCTGAACAGTACGGCGGCAGTGGCCTGAATTACGTGTGCTACGGGTTGATCGCCCGCGAAGTGGAGCGGGTCGACTCAGGCTACCGCTCGATGATGAGCGTGCAGTCTTCCCTGGTGATGGTGCCCATCAACGAGTTCGGCACCGAAGCGCAAAAGCAGAAATACCTGCCCAAGCTCGCCAGCGGTGAGTGGATTGGTTGCTTTGGCCTGACCGAACCGAACCATGGCTCCGACCCAGGGGCAATGGCCAGCCGGGCGAAAAAGGTCGAGGGCGGTTATCGCCTCAATGGCAGCAAGATGTGGATCACCAACAGCCCGATTGCCGATGTGTTCGTGGTCTGGGCCAAGGATGAAGCCGGCGACATTCGCGGGTTCATCCTGGAAAAGGGCTGGCAAGGGCTGAGCGCGCCGGCTATCCATGGCAAGGTCGGCCTGCGCGCGTCGATCACCGGTGAGGTGGTGATGGACAACGTGTTCGTCCCGGAGGAAAACGCCTTCCCGGACGTGCGCGGCCTCAAGGGCCCGTTCACCTGCCTGAACTCCGCGCGGTATGGGATTTCCTGGGGGGCGCTGGGCGCGGCGGAGTTCTGCTGGCACACCGCGCGCCAGTACACCCTCGACCGCCACCAGTTCAATCGGCCGCTGGCGGCCAACCAATTGGTGCAGAAGAAGCTCGCCGACATGCAGACCGAGATCACCCTCGCGCTGCAGGGGTGCCTGCGCCTGGGGCGGATGAAAGACGAGGGCACCGCGGCGGTGGAGATCACCTCGCTAATGAAGCGCAACTCCTGCGGCAAGGCACTGGACGTTGCCCGCCTGGCCCGCGACATGCTCGGCGGTAACGGCATCAGTGATGAGTTCGGCGTGGCCCGGCACTTGGTCAACCTGGAGGTGGTGAACACCTATGAGGGGACCCACGATGTGCATGCGCTGATCCTTGGCCGCGCGCAAACCGGCATCCAGGCGTTTTACTGAAGTTACCTATATAAGAAGAGGGCATTGCGATGGGGGCGTTGTCAGACCTGCGCGTGCTGGATCTCTCGCGTGTACTCGCCGGGCCATGGGCCGGGCAGATCCTCGGGGACCTGGGCGCCGAAGTGATCAAAGTGGAGCGCCCCGGCAGCGGCGACGATACCCGCGCCTGGGGGCCGCCGTATCTGAAAGACGCACACGGCAACAGTACCGGCGAGGCCGCCTACTACCTGGCGGCCAACCGTAACAAGCACTCGGTGACCATCGACTTCACTCGCCCGGAGGGGCAGGCGCTGGTGCGGCAGTTGGCGGCGAAGTCCGATGTGCTGATCGAGAATTTCAAGGTGGGCGGGTTGGCCGCTTATGGGCTGGACTACGCTTCGCTGCGTGAGCTGAACCCGCGACTGGTGTACTGCTCGATCACCGGCTTTGGCCAGACCGGGCCCTATGCCAAGCGCGCCGGCTATGACTTCATGGTCCAGGGCTTGGGCGGGCTGATGAGCCTCACCGGGCGCGCCGACGACGAGCACGGCGCTGGGCCGGTGAAGGTCGGCGTGGCGCTGACCGACATCCTCACCGGCTTGTATGCCAGCGTGGCGATCCAGGCGGCATTGCACAGCCGCCAGCACAGCAACGTTGGGCAGCATATAGACATGGCGCTGCTAGACGTGCAGGTGGCTTGCCTGGCCAACCAGGCCATGAATTACCTCACCACCGGCGTCGCGCCGCGGCGGCTGGGTAATGCCCACCCCAACATCGTGCCTTATCAGGATTTTCCTACAGCCGATGGCGACATCATCCTTACCGTGGGCAACGACAGCCAATTCCGCAAGTTCTGCGAAGTGGCCGGGCAGCCGGGGTGGGCGCAGGACGCGCGCTTCATCACCAATGCCGCGCGGGTAGCCCACCGCCAGGTGTTGGTGCCAATGATTCGCCAGGCCACGGTGTTCCGTACCACCGCCGAGTGGGTGGTGGCACTGGAGCAGGCCGGGGTGCCCTGTGGGCCCATCAATGACCTGGAACAGGTGTTCGCTGACCCGCAGGTTATCGCCCGTGGCTTGAAGGTAGTGCTGGAGCACCCGCTGGCCGGCCAACTGAGCCAGGTTGCCAGCCCGCTGCGGCTGGCGGATACGCCCGTGCAGTACCGGCACGCGCCGCCTCTATTAGGCGAGCACACGGCCGAGGTACTGGGGCAGGTACTGGGGCTGACGGCGGTAGAGCAAGCCGCGCTGCGGGGGGCGGGGGTTATTTGACACATTTTTGAAATTAACGGTTGACGCCCCGTTTTATCCCCCTATAATGCGCACCACTTCCAGCGACAACGGAACGCGAAAAGCCTTGGTAAACAAGGAGTTAGCGAAACTGGGTGGCAGGAAGTCGCTTCGGTCTCCGGATTGAGCGCGGTGAAAAAGGTGGTTGACAGCAGGTTGTAACGCTGTAGAATTCGCCTCCCGCTTCAAGAGGTTCTGAGGCGAGTCAAGTGTTTGAAGTTAAAC